>NZ_RHOM01000005.1 GCF_003946515.1 Companilactobacillus zhongbaensis
CTACCAAGGAAACAACTAGGATACAAAAAACCCCAGGAGGCATTCGCCCTGGCCTGCGGCTACTAATAATCTGGCACTCCGATCCTGATAGATCTTAAGCTTTTTTTATTTTTTCGGGGTGGCTAACTTGTTCTTGCAATTTGCGAAAAAAAGATGATCTGTAAAGAAAAAAACTTTACACATCATCTTTTCTTGTGTATACTAACAAAGTTAAGAATTTTAGGAGGAAACACAATGTCAGTTAAAATCAGAATGAAACGCATGGGTAGTAAATTAAGACCTTTCTATAGAATCGTTGTTGCAGATTCACGTTCACCACGTGATGGCCGCTTCATCGAACAAGTTGGTTACTACAACCCAATTTCACAACCAGAAGAATTAAAGCTTGAAGATGACAAGATCATGGACTGGTTACAAAAAGGTGCACAACCTTCAGATACAGTTCGTAACTTGTTGAAGCAACATGGTTTGATGCAAAAGTATCACGAAAGCAAATTTTCAAAATAGTTAAGATGTGGGATCAGATAAAACTTGCTTTTATCAGATCCTATTTCTTTTTAAATGGAGAATTAAATGTCAGATAAACTTTTCCGTGTTGGCAAGATCGTCAATACGCATGGAATTAAGGGCGAAGTACGAGTGATTTCGATCACAGATTTTCCCGAGGAAAGATTTAAACCAGGAGCCGAGTTGATCATTAAGACCAACGCCGGCAATAAAGAAGTTACCGTTGAATCATCCCGACCTCACAAGAGTTTTACTTTGTTGAAGTTTAAAGGATTTGATAATATCAACGACGTTGAACAATATAAGAACAACGAATTGTTCACAACTGACGAAATCACGCCCGAACTTTCCGATGGTGAGTTTTTGTATCGACAAATAATCGGTCTCAAAGTAATCGATGACCAGTTGGGTGAAATTGGTAAAGTTACTGAGATCATGGAATTAGGACCAAATGATGTTTGGGTAGTTAAGGGGCCCAAATATGATGAAGTTTTGCTTCCTTATATTAAAAGTGTAGTTAAAAAAGTCGACCTTGATAATCAAGTTATCGAAGTTGAAATACCAGATGGACTGATAGATTAATGGATATTTCAGTATTAAGTATTTTTCCAAGAATGTTTGATGCCCTTAATGAATCAGTGATCGGTAAGGCTCAGGAAAAAGGTCTGTTAGATTTAAATGTGATCGATTTTCGAGATTTTACTACTGATAAACAAAATCATGTTGATGATGCACCATACGGTGGGGGAGCCGGTATGTTATTACAAGCTCAGCCGATCTATGATGCAATGAATTATTTGGACGACCAGAAGCCAAGTAAAAAAAGAGTTGTCCTGCTAGACCCAGCGGGCAAGACTTTTGATACTAAAATGGCTCAGTCGTTTGCTCAAGAGGATCATTTAGTCTTTATCTGCGGTCATTATGAGGGTTTTGACGAAAGGATCAAAGATTTAGTGACAGACGAAGTATCGATCGGAGATTATATTTTAACTGGTGGAGAATTACCAACTATGAGTATGATCGACGCAACGATGCGCTTCGTCCCAGGAGTATTAGGGAATAATTTTTCAGCTGAAGAAGAATCATTCTCACACGGACTTTTAGAGTATCCACAATATACTCGTCCTGCCGATTTCCGTGGCAAAAAAGTCCCTGAAGTATTAACTAGTGGCAATCACGAAAAGATCCGTGTTTGGCGCTTAAAAGAGGCTTTACGGAAAACCTTGATCAGACGTCCAGACTTGTTGGAAACCATTGAGTTGTCTAATGAAGAGAAAAAGCTTTTGAACGAAATCCGTTCAGAAATGTAGTTTACAAGCCGCTACAAATAATGTAATATAGTAAAAGTGTTTAAACACAATCAACGATGTTCCGCTGTGTATTATATGAAGATATGCATGAGTGTCGGATAGGGAGAAAAGTTTAATGAAACCATTAATTGAAGAAATCACAAAAGAACAACTTCGTTCTGACATTCCTGACTTCCGTGCCGGAGACACTGTTCGTGTCCACGCCAAGGTTGTTGAAGGTTCACGTGAACGTATCCAGTTATTCGAAGGTGTTGTAATTAAGAGACACGGTACAGGTATCAGTGCTACATATACTGTTCGTAAGATGTCAAGTGGTGTTGGTGTTGAAAGAACATTCCCACTTAACACACCTCGTGTTGAAAAGATTGATGTTGTTAGATACGGTAAAGTACGTCGTAGTAAACTTTACTACTTACGTGACCGTACAGGTAAAGCTGCACGTATCAAAGAACGTCGTCGTGATATCTAATTTGATATTCACATATAGAACGTGTACGTATTTTAAAAATACGTACGCGTTTTTTTGTGTCTAAATAAAAATTATCCAGCAGCTTGGTATTTAAACCTAACTTTATTTAATGAAGGAATAAAAAAACCGCAAGCATTGCTTGCGGCAGGATAGTTTAAAAAATTTGTGGTCGGTATAGTCCAACAACTTTTCCGACAATTTCAACATTATCGAGAATGATCGGATCCATGGTGTCATTTTCTGGTTGGAGACGGTAGTGACCATTTTCAGCGTAAAATCTCTTACAAGTTGCTTCGATTTCTTCAGTCATAGCAATTACGATCTCACCATTGTTTGCGGTATTTTGTTCGTGGACGATCACTTGGTCACCGTCTAGAATACCGATGTTGATCATACTTTCACCGTGGATCTTAAGCATGAATAATTCACCTGAGTCTCTAGAGAGGTCAGGGGGAAGTGGAAATGTTCCATCGAAGTCTTGTTCAGCTGTGATCGGTTGACCAGCAGCAACAGTACCGATGATAGGAATTTCCTTAGGTTTAATGCCAATTAAGTTCAAACCGGCGATAGTTAATTCAAGAGCTCTAGGTTTGGTAGGGTCTCGTTGAATGTAGCCTTTTTTCTCAAGTCTAGACAAATGGCCGTGGACGGTTGACGTCGATGAAAGATCAACTGCTTCACAGATTTCACGAACTGTAGGTGGATATCCGTGTTCGTCCAAATAATCATGGATGCATTCAAGGATTTGTGTTTGTTTTGATCCTTCGTTTTTTGACATTAGAACACCTCATTGTTAATATCTTAAATAGATTGTATCAAAATCAATGGTATAATTCAAACAAGTGTTCGGTTATTGGAGTGTGAATATGACAGATCAAGAAAAACTGATTGCAAAATTGAATGACTTGGCTCATAAAGCTAAGGCAGGTACCATTACCAAAGAAGAAGAAGAGCAACAACGTGCCCTTAGAAAAGAGTACTTAGAGAACTTCCGAGCTGGCTTTAAGACTCAGATCGAAAACATGCGGGTCTTCGACAAAAAGGGTAATGAGGTTACACCTGAAAAAGTGCGTAAAATTCAACGAGAAAAAGGCTTGAGAGACGATTAGCCTTTTAATTGATCTACAAGTAATGTAATATTATTAGGGTATGGAAAGGATGAATTGCGTATGTGGCCAATAATTATTGCTGCGATCATCGGTATCCTAGTTGGGGTTGTTATCGGTTTTTTCATTGCCAGATGGTATATGAAGAAGTACTTCCAAGATAATCCACCAATTAGTGCTGACATGGTCAAACAAATGATGTCTCAAATGGGGCAAAAGCCTTCACAAAAGAAACTTAATCAAGTTATGGCATCAATGAAAGCACAACAAAAGAAAAATAAATAGTTTTCTTATCTCCCGATACGAGTAAAATCGTATCGGGATTTTTTTATATCCGCTTAAATATGTTATTAAAACCCGAACTAAATATATATAATATTTTTAATATGAATTTATTAAATCCAATTAACGAACATTCTAGAATAAATTAGTAATATCATACGTAAATTTCTTGAAAATAAAAATTAATCTTGGTAGACTTAATACATGCTGAAAGGAAGAAGATGACTTATGAAAGACGTAGCAGTTATTATGGGGTCGATTTCTGACCTAAAGACGATGCAAGCTTCAATTGATGTTTTAGATGAACTGGGTGTTAGTTACTCGGTTCACGTCATCTCGGCACATCGGATGCCAGAAGAGATGATCGATTTCGGTAAGACCGCTTCGGCAAAAGGATACAAAGTGATCATTGCTGGTGCTGGTGGAGCAGCCCACTTGCCAGGAATGGTGGCAGCAACGACTATTTTGCCGGTAATCGGTGTTCCCGTCGAATCACGAGCATTAAAAGGAATGGATTCGCTCTTATCGATCGTTCAAATGCCAGGAGGCGTTCCTGTAGCAACCATGGCTATCGGCAAGGCAGGAGCTACTAACGCAGCATTATTAGCTACCAAGATTTGCGCTTTGAATGATCCAAGTTATCAACAATCCTTGACCAAATACACGGAAGCTATGAGAAATAAATCAATAGAAAGTGGGAAGCAACTTGGATAAACTGCATTTGCCTGGAGAATCGATTGGAATTATCGGTGGCGGTCAGTTAGGTCAAATGATGGCCGCTTCTGCAAAAGAAAAAGGCTTCAAAGTTTTAGTATTAGATCCAACACCGAATTGCTCGGCAGCACAAGTAGCTGATGAACAAATCGTGGCTGAATACAGTGATTTACCAGCTTTGATCAAGTTAGCTAAGCAAGTTGATGTTTTGACTTATGAGTTTGAGAACGTTGACGCTGAAGCTATCGCTACCGTTAAGCAATATACTGATGTACCACAAGGAACTAGTGCATTAGTAGTTACCCAAAATCGGATCCGCGAAAAGAATTTTTTAGCAGAACATGGTTTTCCGGTAGTTGAACACCATATCATTCAGTCAAAAGCTGAATTCAAAACTTCACTAGAAAAGATGGGCATGCCAGCTATTTTGAAAACAGTCGAAGGTGGTTATGACGGTAAAGGTCAACTTCGGATCGAAGATGAAAATTATTCCAAGGACTTCGCCGACGAGCTGTTAGAAAGCGGCATCTGCATTTTGGAAAAACAGATCGACTTATATAAAGAAGTTTCTGTTGTCATCTCCGGTAACAAGAATGGTGAACAATCGATCTTTCCGGTGATCGAAAATGAACATGAACGAAACATTTTACACATTAGTAATTGTCCGGCAATGATCAAACCTGAAACTCAAGCTAAGTGTTTGGAAGTCGCCGAACAAATCGCTAAAGAATTGCATTTAGTCGGGACCATGTGTATCGAATTTTTCATCTCCACAGATCATGAAGTTTTCGTGAATGAAATTGCACCACGTCCTCACAATTCTGGACATTTAACGATTGAGAGCTGCAACGTCTCTCAATTCGACACACACATTTTAGGCGTTTGTAATTGGCCGATGCCAAAGGTCAAACTCTTCAGTTCAGCTTTAATGGTCAATCTCTTAGGACAACATATTTATCGTGCTAAGAAGAAGATCCAAGACCACGTTGAATGGTATTTTCACGATTACGGTAAAGGACTAGCCAAACCTGATCGTAAAATGGGTCACATCACTATTTTGACCGACGAAATTGAAGCAACCAAAGAAGCAATCGATAAAGATCCCATCTGGAGAAAAGAATAGGAGAAATTATGTCAGAGCAACTAATTTATTCAGGTAAAGCTAAAGATGTTTTCAGCACAGACAATGATTCAGAATTATTAATGGTCTACAAAGATCAAGCAACAGCGTTCAACGGCGAAAGAAAAGAACAAATTCCAGGTAAGGGAAAACTTAACTGTCGTATTTCTTCATATATATTTGATTATTTGATCGCTAACGGGATCAAGACTCATTTGGTCAAGAATATTTCTGATCATGAACAACTGGTTTTAAAAACTGAATTAATTCCAGTGGAAGTAGTCTTACGTAACAAGATCTCTGGAAGTTTTGCTAAGAAATTTGCTCTCGAAGAAGGAAAAAATCTACCAGAACCAATCATTGAATTTTATTACAAGAGTGACGATCTAGACGATCCGTTCATTAATGACAATCAGATCACTTCACTCGAAATTGCTACTGAGGATGAATTAAATTACATCAAAGATCAAACGAGAAAGATCAACCAATTATTGATCCAGCTATTCTCACAAGACTCCTTAGATCTAGTTGACTTTAAGCTCGAATTTGGACGTGTAAATGGGGAAATCATCTTGATCGATGAATTTTCACCAGACAACTGCCGTCTTTGGGATCACAATACCCATACTTCATTAGACAAAGACGTTTTCAGAAAGAATCAAGCTGATTTAGTAGAAACATACCAAAAGGTACTTAATAGACTAGAAGGAGCTAAATAATGACTTTAGTAAAAGTATACGTAACCTACAAGAAATCGATCCTAGATCCTCAAGGGGAAGCTGTTAAAAAAGCCGTTCACGGTATGGGATTCAATGATGTTGAAGATATTAGAATGGGTAAATATTTTGAAATCTCAGTCGATGGCGACTCTCCAACTGTCAAAGAAGATATTGAAACAATTTGTGATCAACTTCTTGCTAATCCAAACATGGAAACTTATCGATATGAATTTGTAGAGTCGGAGGAAGTCTAATGAAATTTGCTGTAGTTGTTTTTCCAGGTTCCAACTGTGATAAAGATCTTTTTTTCGCGATTAAAGATGGAATCAAGGAAGAAGTCGAACTAGTTAATTTTCAAGAAACTTCTTTAGACGGATTTGACGCCGTTTTGATCCCTGGGGGATTTTCATACGGAGACTATTTGCGTAGTGGTGCGATTGCTGGACATGCTCCGATCATTCCTGCAATCAAACAAATGGCTGCAGAAGGCAAACCAGTTTTAGGAATTTGTAATGGATTCCAGATTTTAACCGAAATTGGCTTGTTACCAGGTGCATTGATCAAAAACAATCACAATCGTTTTATTTGCGAAACAGTTCCTTTACAAGTGATGAACAATCAAACTCAATTCACTTCAGAATATGAGGCAGACCAAGTGATCGACATTCCTGTCGCTCACGGTGAAGGTAACTACTATTGTGATGAAGCTACTTTAAAAGAATTAAAAGACAATGACCAAATTGCTTTTAAATATCAAGCAGATATTAACGGTAGTGTGGACTACATTGCTGGAATCACCAACAAAGAAAAGAATGTTCTCGGCATGATGCCACATCCTGAACGTGCACTTGAAAAATTAGTCGGTTCAGATGACGGCTTGAAGATGTTCCAATCAATTTTAAAAAATCATATGGATAGGGTGAATCAATAGATGACAGAACCAACAGCCACAATGATAAATGAGCAAAAGTTATACAAGGCATGGGGATTAAGCGAAGCAGAATTCAAGATCATTTGCGACAAGATTCTTCATCGTTTGCCAAATTACACGGAAGCCGGACTTTTTTCGGTTATGTGGAGTGAACATTGTTCATACAAGAATTCTAAAAACGTTCTTCGTAAATTTCCTAATAAGGGAAAACGCGTTTTAGCAGGTCCTGGTGAAGACGCTGGTATCATCGATATCGATGATAACCAAGCGGTCGTTTTCAAGGCAGAAAGTCACAACCATCCTTCTGCCGTTGAACCTTATCAAGGTGCAGCTACAGGTGTTGGTGGTATCATCCGTGATATTTTTTCAATGGGTGCTACACCGATCGCTATGTTGAACAGTTTGAAGTTTGGTAATTTAACTGATGAACATACGAAGTATTTAGCTAACGAAATTGTTGCCGGAATTGGTGGTTATGGTAACTGTATCGGTATCCCAACTGTTGGTGGAGAAATTTCCTTCCAAGAACGATACAAAAACAATCCAGTCGTTAATGCCATGTGTGTCGGATTAATCAATAATTCTGATATTAAGTATGGAAAAGCCAAAGGTGAGAATAATTTGATCATCTACGTTGGTGCTAAGACTGGTCGAGATGGTATCCACGGAGCAACATTTGCCTCTGATGAATTTACTGATGATAACAAGTCACAACGTTCAGCCGTTCAAGTAGGGGATCCATTTATGGAAAAACTCTTGATGGATGCATGTATTGAATTGGTCCAAGAACATTCTGACTGGATCATGGGTATTCAAGACATGGGAGCTGCTGGTTTGGTTTCTTCAACTGCTGAAATGGCTTCTAAAGCTGAAAGTGGTTTAGTTCTTGAGTTAGATCAAGTTCCGCAACGTGAAACAAACATGACACCATATGAGATCATGCTTTCTGAATCACAAGAACGAATGGTTTTATGTGCTAAGCCACAATACCGCGATGAGATCATCAAATTCTTTAACGATGCGGGATTAGATGCCGTAGTGATTGGGAAAGTTACAGCTGACAAACAATATAAGATTTACCAACACGGTGAATTAGTCACAGATATTCCCGTAGCTGGTCTAGTCGATGATTCTCCTGAATACGTTCATGAAGGTCAAACGCCGAAGCGCTTGCTTTCAGAAAATTACCAAGAACAATATGTTCCTCAAGTAAGTTCACTATCAAAGACTTGGCTTGAATTATTGAAGCAACCTAATATTGCTTCGAAGGAATATTTTTATCAAACTTATGACTCACAGATCAAAGCTAACACAGTAGTTAAGCCAGGAAGCGATGCCACTGTGGTCCGTGTCCGTGGTACTAGAAAAGCGTTAGCAATGACAAACGATGGTAATTCTAAACTAGTTTACGTTGATCCATACGTTGGTGGACAAATTGCGATCATCGAAGCTTCAGCCAACTTGATTGCCTCAGGTTCAGAACCAGTTGGGATCACTGACTGTCTAAACTACGGTAATCCAGAAAAGCCTGAAGTATTTTGGGAATTCAACCGCAGTGTTGAAGGAATGGCATCTGTTTGTGAAACATTAGAACTACCAGTCATTTCCGGTAATGTTTCACTTTATAACGAATTCAACGATGAAGCCATTTATCCAAGTCCAATGATCGGCATGGTTGGCTTGACTAAAGATCTTGACGATGTAACTACACAAGGATTCAAGAACGATGGGGATGCGATCTACTTAGTAGGAACTACTAAGAATGATTACAACGGTTCTGAGATCCAATTGATGCAAACTGGTGATGTTAAGGGTAGCTTGAACGAGATTGATTTAGCACAAATTAAAGCTAATCAGAAGCAAATTTTACAAGCCATCCAAGCCGGATTGATCGCTAGTTGTCACGACGTTTCTGAAGGTGGTTTAGCAGTTGCACTAGCTGAAGCAGCTTTTGAAAATCAACTAGGATTCGAAGTAAAAACTAGTTTAACTTCTGAAGAAATCTTTTCCGAAACGACAGGTAGATTTTTGGTAAGTGTCAAAGCCGATCAAAAAGCAGCCTTCGAAAAATTATTTAACGATGACATTGAGTTTTTAGGTACAGTTTCTAACGAACAAACATTACGACTAACAACAAGTAATTCTGATGCCAACGTTGATTTGAACGAAGCATTGAAGAATTGGAAAGAGGCCATACCTTGCTTAATGAAATAAAGGGATTAAACGAAGAATGTGGTGTATTCGGAGTTTGGGGATCAGATAACGCAAATTATTTAACGTATTTAGGTTTACACAGTTTGCAACACCGTGGACAAGAAGGTGCAGGTATCGTTACAAACGATAACGGAAAATTAAACTGCTACCGTAATTTAGGATTGCTGACACAAGTTTTTTATAAGCCTTCACTATTGAATTCTCTAACTGGTACCTCAGCAATTGGTCACGTTCGCTATTCGACCGCTGGTGGGAACAAGATCGAAAACGTCCAACCATTATTGTTTGATTTTACAGACCAACAATTTGCGCTTGCTCATAATGGTAATTTGACTAATGCCTTCACCTTGAAAAAAGAATTAGAACAAAAAGGTGATATTTTTAAATCGAGTTCTGATTCCGAAGTTTTAGTCCATTTGATCCGTCATTCACAACAACCTACGCAAATTGACCGTATCAAAGAGTCACTTCGCCAGATCAAGGGGGGCTTTGCTTACTTGATGTTGACGGAAGATTCATTGATCTTAGCCTTGGACTCACATGGATTCCGTCCACTTTCAATCGGTAAATTACCAGATGGTGGATACGTCGTGGCCAGCGAAACTTGTGCATTAGATGCCGTTGAAGCAACGTTTGTTCGTGATGTTAAACCAGGTGAACTAACGATCATTAACGATGAAGGACTAACAGTAGATTCTTGGACAGACGACACGACGATGGCAATTTGTTCAATGGAATATATTTACTTTGCTCGTCCTGATTCTAATATTTTAGGTGTCAATGTTCACACTGCACGTAAGCACATGGGTAAGATTTTAGCTCGTGAAAAACCAGCAGAGGCCGATATCGTTGTTGGTGTCCCTAATTCATCGCTTTCTGCAGCCAGTGGTTATGCAGAAGGCAGCTGTTTACCGTATGAAATGGGATTGATCAAAAATCAATACATGGGTCGAGAATTTATTCAGCCTAGTCAAGAATTGCGTGAAAAAGCCGTTCGTCAAAAATTGGCCGCTGTAAAAGGTGTTGTCGATGGTAAGCGAGTAGTCTTAGTTGATGATTCTATCGTCCGTGGAACTATCTGTGCCTTCATCGTCAAACTTCTCAAGGATGCCGGCGCTAAAGAAGTTCATCTGAGAATTGCTTCACCGCAATTCAAATATCCAAGTTTTTACGGCATAGATATCCAAGATCGTAAAGAATTGATTGCCGCTCACATGTCGACCGAAGAAATGCGGGTCCAATTTGGCGCTGATTCACTCGAATTTTTAAGTGAAGACGGTTTGATCGAAGCAATCGGCCTAAAATATGATGCTCCATACAACGGATTGGATCTGTCATACTTCAATGGCGATTATCCAACTCCACTTTACGATTATGAAAAGAATCTGACAGAAGATTTTTAAAAAGGAGAATTTCATGGGAAATCCTTATGAAGAAGCCGGAGTAAATGTCAATTCCGGTTATGAAATTTCCGGCTTTGTAAAGAAGAATCTTGCGAAAAAACATGCCAATTTCGCAAACATTGGTAATTTTGGTGGGATGTATGAGATTCCGGCTGGCTACAAGCACCCAGTCTTGATCTCTAGCAACGATGGTGTTGGTACTAAGTTACTGATCTCTATCGCCGGTAAAAAATACGACACAGTCGGCATCGACTGTATCGCAATGTGTGTGAATGATTTGCTCGCTCAAGGTGCCAAACCTGAATATTTCTTAGATTATTTGGCCACTGGTAAAGTCGATGGCAAGATCAAAGAAGTATTGAAGGGTATTTTAAAGGGGTGTGAGATCGGTCAAGTTGATCTCGTTGGTGGAGAAACGGCCGAAATGCCTGATATGTATCACGGCAATGATTACGACTTAGCTGGTTTCGCTGTTGGGATCGTTGAAAAAGAAAATATTTTGACTAAGGAAAATGTCAAGGCTGGCGATCAATTGATCGGGATCAGCTCAAGCGGTTTACACTCTAATGGCTTTTCTTTAATTCGAAAGATCTTTTTCAAAGACAACGATTTTAATTACGTGACACATTTGCCTGAAATGCCAATGAGTAATTTGGGTGATGTGTTGCTAGAACCAACTAGAATTTATACCAAAGAAATCGTGCCTTTATTGGAACAAAAGCTAGTTCACGGTATCGCTCACATTACTGGTGGTGGTTTCGACGAAAACATTCCTCGAATGTTACCAGATGATTTGGCAGCCGAGATCAATATTGACAGTTGGAAACGACACGATATTTTCGATGTTGTTCAAAAATATGGCAAGATCAAGACTTCGGACATGTTCAACATATTCAACATGGGTCTAGGGATGATTTTAGCTGTTGATGCTAAGGATGCTGATGAGGTATTAAGTCAATTAAATCAAGAACAACATCAAGCATTTTTGATCGGTAATGTTGCCGAACGGAAAGAAAAAGCAGTCGTGTTATCAGGAGGTGGCCTATGAGAGTAGCAATTTTTGCCTCAGGTAATGGAACTAATTTTGAAGCCTTAGCTGATAATCAAGCACTCAAAGACGCTGGTCTTGAGATCGAACTATTAGTTTGTGATCAACCAAAGGCGGCTGTCATTGCAAAAGCAGAACAAAGGAACGTACCAGTCTTTGTTAACAGTCTCAAAGATTATCCGGATCGGCATTTATATGAACAAGCAATCATCGATAAGTTGGAGCCGTTGCAGATCGAATACATCTTATTGGCCGGCTATATGAAAGTAGTAACGACGACATTGCTTTCGAAATATGCTGGTAGGATCATCAACATTCATCCTTCCAAATTACCGAAATATTCAGGGTTAGATTCAATTCAAAGAGCTTTTGATGCGCATGAAAAGGAAACAGGTGTCACCATCCATTACATCGATGAAGGAGTCGATACCGGACCGATCATTCGTCAAAAATCCGTTCCGATATACGATGATGATACGGTCGATACTCTTGAAGCAAGAGTACACGACAAAGAACATCAGATTTATCCAGAAGTAGTACTTGAATTATTAAAAAAATAAAACAGGTGGGTCATAAAATGAAAAATGCTCTGATCAGTGTTTCAGATAAAACTGGAATCGTAGAATTTGCACAAGGACTAATTACTGCAGGATATTCAATTATTTCAACTGGTGGAACTTACAAGAAATTGGAAGAAGCTGGCTTGAAAGTAACTGAGATCGATGAAGTCACCGGATTTCCAGAAATTCTTGATGGACGTTTAAAAACACTTCATCCAAAAGTTCACGCAGGATTATTAGCTAAGAGATCAAATCCAGAGCACATGAATACCTTGAAAGAACTAAACATCAATACAATTGATCTAGTATGTGTCAACTTGTATCCATTTAAAGAGACTATTTCAAAAGAAAACGTTGAATTACCAGATGCTATCGAACAAATCGATATTGGTGGTCCTTCAATGCTTCGTTCAGCTTCAAAGAACTTCGAAAGTGTGTATGTGGTTGTCGATAAAGATGACTATGCATCAGTCTTAGACGAGATCAACAATGAATCTGTTGACCCAGTAGCTTTCAGACAAAAATTGGCAGCTAAGGCATTCCGTCATACAGCTGAATATGATGGCATCATCTCAAATTACCTAACTAACATCGCTAACATCGAATTCCCAGAAACAAAAACTATCCCATTAGAATTCAAGCAATCATTACGTTATGGTGAAAACTCACATCAACAAGCTGCTTTTTATAAGAACTCAATGGCTACAGATTACTCAATTGCTTCAGCTAAGCAATTACACGGTAAGGAACTTTCATACAACAACATTCGTGACGCTGATGCAGCTATTAAGATCGTTTCTGACTTTGAAGAACCTTGTGTCGTAGCATTGAAGCATATGAATCCTTGTGGTATCGGAATCGATGACAACGATATTTACTCTGCTTGGCAAAAGGCATACGCTGCCGACAAGATTTCCATCTTCGGTGGAATCATCGTGGTCAACCGTGAAGTAGACGAGAAAATCGCTGAAGAAATGCACAAGATCTTCCTCGAAATCGTGATCGCACCAAGTTTCACTGATAAGGCATTAGAAATTCTCGAATCAAAGAAAAACATTCGTCTAATGACACTAGATTTCTCAAAAGCTAAACAAGCTGATAAATATGAATATACTTCTGTTCTCGGTGGTATGTTGATCCAAGAAAGAGATACTGTCGTTGACAGTCTCGATGATTTTGAAGTAGTAACTGAAAAACAACCTACTGAAGAAGAAAAGAAAGCTCTCTTGTTTGCCCAAAAAGTAGTTAAACACGTTAAGAGTAATGCCATTACTGTAACAACAACTGATATGACGCTAGGAATTGGTGCAGGTCAAATGAATCGTATCGGTTCAGCTAAGATTGCCATTGAAGAAGCAGAAGAAAATGACAATATCAAGAAACCGTTCGTAATGGGTTCAGATGCATTCTTCCCAATGGATGACTGTGTCCAATTCGCTGCTGAACACGGTATTACAGCTATCATCCAACCAGGTGGATCGATCCATGATCAAGACTCCATCGATATGGCAAACAAATATGGAATCGCTATGGTCTGCACAGGCAGAAGACATTTCAAGCACTAATCCAGGAGGACAAAATGAAAATATTAGTTGTTGGCTCTGGCGCAAGAGAAGATGCCATTTGCCAATCTTTACGTAAGTCTGATCGTTACAATGACGTATTTTGCGCACCCGGTAATGCAGGGATGAGACTTTTTGGAGTCCAAACAGTCGGGATCGGTGAATTAGAATTTGAAAAATTGGCTAATTTTGCCATCGAAAACGACATCGTCTACACAATAGTCGGACCTGAACAACCACTAGTCGAAGGAATCGTCGACTATTTCCAAGATCGTGATTTAAAGATCTTCGGACCCAACAAAGAAGCTGCCTTAATTGAAGGATCCAAAACCTTCGCCAAAGACTTAATGAAAAAAGCCAACGTTCCGACGGCTTTTTACGAAGAGTTCACGGATCTAGGACAAGCCCTAGAATATGTGGAAACTAAAGATCAATTTCCGATCGTAATCAAGGCGAACGGTTTAGCCAGCGGAAAAGGCGTCTTCATCATCAAAGACATGGGCGAAGCAATCGACGTCTTGAATCAATTGCTGACAGACCACAAATTCAAAACAGATAAAGTAATCATCGAAGAATACTTAGACGGTGAAGAATTCTCATTAATGGCTTTCGTCAATGGCGAAAGCTTCTACCCAATGCCAATAGCTCAAGACTACAAACGAGCATATGATGGCGACAAAGGACTAAACACAGGCGGAATGGGAGCAATCTGCCCCGTCCAAAACATCGACTGTGACGTAGTGTATCAATCCTATAAAGACGTCCTAAAACCATTCGTCAAGGCAATGAATAAATACGGTGTAAACTACACAGGAGTACTATATGCCGGCTTGATCCTAACAAAAGACGGCATCAAAGTAATCGAGTTCAATGTAAGATTCGGGGATCCAGAAACCGAAGTAGTCCTACCAAGATTAAAGTCAGACCTATCAAAAGTAATCCTAGGATTACTAAACAATGAAGATATCGACGACATAACTTGGAAAGACCAAGGAGTAGACTTAGGAGTCTTCGTAGCCAGCAAAGGCTACCCAACAGAACCAATAATAGGAAAAACCATCGGACCAAAGTCACAGTTTCAAAATCAACAACTAAAAATCAATTTCGCAGGAGTAAGCGAATCAAACAACGAACTAGTAACCAACGGCGGAAGACTATACGTAGTAAAAACACACGCCAACACATTACAAAATGCTCAGGATAAAATCTACAGCTACCTAGATACCGTAGATCAAACCAACGTCTTCTTCAGAAGAGACATAGGAAAAAACGCATATTAAAAAATAAAGCGCTCCGGAGGAAAGAAACCCTCAGGAGCGCTTTTTGCGTCACAAATCATGGAAACGGATGATAATGAAAAGAAAATACAGCGACTCTAAGTAGTCGGCCGCGAGAGTGCGTCCCACAGCACGAGGCAAAAGAATCTTTTACTAAAATGCCCTTAACCATGCACTTAAGAACTTACCAGAAAAAATAGAAACTGAGATAGACCGAAAATCATAGGACGCGCAAAAAATGCTAACTTGATCAAAAAAATTCGGTCACCACCCACACAGGGGGGGATGATTGTACTATCTAGACGGAGGGGACCGGGGATACAGCCCTCAGTGGTGAAAGAATGGACCGTAAGTGCTGACGCACTTGCGCAACTGGTTCTTGGTGGTGGCTTCGCCACCGAACAACCAAGGAAGCCAGCGGCTGTATCCCCGGTCCCCGGAGTCGGCAGTTAACCACCGAACAAAATACTACCCCATCCAAAAACCACCAAAAATCACAAACAACAACCCCAAAAAAACGCCACTATCAGCTTCATTCCTCTCACCTCAAGACAAAAAAAGAGATCGGAACCCCGATCTCTCAACCAACTTAACTATTATCAAACTCTTTCTTATTAGGATCAGGAATATACTTAAAATCAGGATCAATCTCATTATCAACCATCTTCCAAGCCTCTTCCATATCATCATTAACTTTTTTAGTTTGTTCATCATCAAGTTTTGCTTTAAAATTAAAATCAATTTCTTTCCCAACACCAATAGTAACTTGCTTATGCTTCAACAAATCAGAAAACTTCAAAGGACCTTGATAAACCATCGGAACCAAAGGAGCCTTTGAAAGCTTAGCAATCAATGAAGCGCCACCACGTAACTCTTCGGAATATCTCGTACCAGAAGGGAACATGATCAAGACTTGTCCTTTTTGCTTTAAAGCCTTCACAGGTGTTTTAATAACAGATGGCCCTGGGTGCTTCCGGTCAACTGGAAAAGCATGTGAGTGAACGAGGATGAATCGTAAGATCGGATTTTTAAACAATTCTATTTTAGCCATAAATGTTGCTTCACGAGGCTTAATAGCTAAGGCGAAAAAAATCGGTTCCCACCAAGTACGATGGGGAGCTACGATAATGTAAGGCTTGTCTGGTAAATTTTCTTTTCCAACAATCTTGAAGCGACCGTTGACGACGAAGACCACGAAACGGGCAACTTGTCGAATAAATTTATAAAACATTTCCAAATTTCCTCCAAATGATAGGAATATAAAGGTAGGTAGTAATGACTAAAATATCAAAGGATATTATAGCAAAAAGCGGGATCGTAATAAATCAGGATAAAGACCTGTATTCATTCAATCTGGATACCATTTTACTATACAACTTCGCAAATCCAGCAAAAAAAGGTAAAATAGTTGACCTTTGTTCGGGAAATGGTGCGATAGGATTGACATTAGCGGCGAAAACTTCCGGGCAAATTTACTTAGTGGAGCTTCAAAAGCAATTGGCAGACTTAGCACAGACTAGCATTGTTGAGAATCACTTGGAAGATCAAGTAGAATCGATCAATGATGATGTTAAAAATGTTTTGCAACATTTAGACCACGACTCGATCGATACCATAGTTTGCAATCCACCATATTTTTTGAAATCAGATCAAACTAAGATCAAAGACCGCCCCGTTCTCGCAATTGCCCGACATGAGTTGAAAACTAATATTGATGAGATCTTACATCAGGCGATGATTTTATTGAAGGAAAATAGTCATTTGTTCATGGTTTATCGTCCTGATCGTTTAGTCGATCTCTTCACCTCAATGCGCAACAATCAATTGCAACCAAAGAAAGTTCGTTTTGTCAGGAGTCATTCAGAGAATAATGCCAATCTCGTTTTAGTTGATAGCATTAAGACACATAAATCTGCATCATTAATAGTCTTGCCTGATTTAGTGATGTATGATGGTAATGTTTTAACGCAGGAGGCTAAAGAGATTTTAAATGAGTGATTCAGAAGCGGGATATTTTGTATATATGTTGTTGTGTGCCGATGGAACTTTTTATACGGGGACCTCAAACGATGTCAAAAAGCGAGTTCAGACCCACAATAAGGGGAAGGGTGCTAAATACACCAAAGTCAGACGACCAGTTAAATTGTTGTACCAAGAAAAATTAACCGATAAATCTGCTGCTCTAAAACGCGAAGCTGCCATCAAAAAATTGTCGCGTTATCAAAAGGAAAAATTGTTAAAAAGTAACGGAATAAGTTGGAATTAGCGCTTGATTTCAACTCTTTTTTACTCTATAATATTAGCTTGTATTGAAAATACACACACTTAATGATTTGTCCAAAGGTGCGGTAAACCGTCTTGGATGAAGAAGACTTAAGTGGAGGAAAAACCAGGAGGAAATTTTTATGTCAGTTATTTCAATGAAACAACTTCTTGAAGCTGGTGTGCACTTCGGTCACCAAACAAGACGTTGGAACCCTAAGATGAAGCCTTTCATCTTTACACAAAGAAATGGTATTTATATCATTGATCTTCAAAAAACAGTACGCATGATCGACGATGCTTACAACTATATGAAAGCAGTTGCCGGTGATGACGGTGTCTTCTTGTTTGTTGGTACAAAGAAACAAGCTCAAGATGCTATTGCTGAAGAAGCTACACGTGCTGGTCAATACTACGTTAACCATCGTTGGTTAGGTGGTACATTGACAAACTGGAACACAATCCAAAAACGTATCAAGAGATTAAAAGAAATCAAAGCTATGTCAGAAGACGGCACATTCGAACGTCTACCTAAGAAGGAAGTTTCATTGCTTGAAAAACAACAAGCTAAACTTGAAAAATTCCTTGGTGGTATCGAAGATATGCCAAGAATTCCTGATGTAATGTTCATCGTTGATCCACATAAAGAAAACATTGCCGTTAACGAAGCTAAGAAATTAAATATTCCTATCGTTGCAATGGTTGATACAAACACAGATCCAGATCCAATCGACGTTATTATCCCATCAAACGACGATGCTATCCGTGCCGTTCGTTTGATTGTTTCTAAGATGGCTGATGCCATTGTTGAAGGTAACCAAGGTGAAGATTCAGTTACAACTGACGACTTTGCTAAAGAAGGTTCAGCTGATCAAGCAGAATCCATTGAAAATGTTGCCGAAAACGATGATAATAAGAGTGATAACGAAAATAAATAATTAAGATGAGTCATCTGCGAAGATGACTTTCTTTCTGACTGGAGGATTATTAATGGCTGCGAAAATTACTGCTGCTCAAGTTAAAGAATTACGTGATAAGACAAGTGTCGGTATGATGGATGCTAAGAAAGCTTTAGTATCTGCTGACGGAGATATGCAAAAAGCTATCGATGAACTTCGTGAAAAGGGTATTGCCAAAGCTGCTAAGAAGGGTGACCGTATTGCTGCTGAAGGTTTAGCTCACATCGAAATTTCAGGAAACAAAGCTGCTGTTATTGAGGTTAACTCAGAAACAGACTTCGTTTCATCAAACGACAAGTTCAAAGCTCTCGTAAATGAGATCGGTAAGGCTATCGTTGAAAACGAACCAAAAGATATGGACGAAGCATTAGCTCTTAAAGTATCAGAAGGTACAATTCAAGATGCTGTTACAGGTCTTACAGCCGTTATTGGTGAAAAGATCACTTTGAGACGTTTCAAAGTGCTCGACAAGACTGACTCACAAGTATTTGGTTCATACCTACACAACGGTGGCTTGATTGCTGCTGTTACAATTCTTGATGGTTCAGACGAAGAAGCTGCTAAAGACGTTGCTATGCACGTTGCAGCTATCAACCCACGTTACATCGACCGTGACCACGTTCCTAGTGATGTTCTTGAACATGAAAAGGAAGTCTTCACAGAAGAAACAAAGGCTGAAGGTAAACCTGAAAAGATCATTCCTCGTATCGTTGAAGGACGTGTTAACAAGTTCCTTTCAGAAATCAGTTTAGCAGATCAAGAATTTGTTAAAGATTCTGACATGACAGTTCAACAATTTGTTGAATCAAAAAACTCAAAACTTGTTGATTACGTACGCTTCGAAGTCGGAGAAGGTATTGAAAAGAAACAAGAAGACTTCGCTGAAGAAGTTAAAAACCAAATGAAATAATCATTTTGTTATGGAGGGGATCGCTTAATTCGATAGAATTGAGCGATCCCTTTTGTTTTATCGTGATTTATTAGGATATAACGTGAAATATGCTTTAATCCGCTCTAAAATTAATGTAAAATATACGGTTGGTAAACTTAAATAATCTAGTATGTTAAAATATTAAATAGTAAAATTAAAGGAGTGCACTTATGCCTGACATTAAATATAATCGAGTTATTTTAAAGGTTTCTGGAGAAGCATTAGCCGGTGAAAAAGGATTCGGGATCAACCCACCTGTTATCAAGCAAGTTTCAGAACAAATCAAGAGTATCCATGAATTAGGTGTTGAAATTGCCATCGTCTGTGGTGGCGGAAACATCTGGCGTGGTGAAACTGGTGCTGAAATGGGAATGGATCGTGCTCAAGCTGATTACATGGGTATGATGGCTACTGTTATGAACGGACTTGCTCTTCAAGATGGTTTGGAACAACTAGACGTACCTACACGTGTTCAAACATCAATTGAAATGCGCCAAGTCGCTGAACCATACATTAGAAGAAGAGCTGTTAGACACCTCGAAAAGGGACGTGTAGTCATTTTTGCCGGTGGTACAGGTAATCCTTACTTCTCAACTGATACAACTGCTGTATTACGTGCAGCTGAAATCGAAGCCGACGTTATTTTAATGGCTAAGAACAACGTTGACGGTGTTTATTCTGCTGATCCTAAGAAGGACCCAGAAGCTAAGAAATACGATGAATTGTCACAACTTGATATTATTAACAAGAACTTAGGTGTAATGGATTCAACTGCTTCATCATTATCAATGGACAACAATATTCCATTGATCGTCTTTAACTTGAACAAAGCCGAGAACATCAGAAAAGTCGTTCAAGGTGAAAATATTGGAACAATCATAAAGGGTGGTACAAAATAAATGGCTGAAAATATTGCGATTACAACATCAAAAGAAAAAATGAACAGCTCTATTGAAGTATTAAACCGTGAATTGGCTAACATTCGTGCAGGTAAGGCAAATGCTTCAATTCTGAACAACGTAAAGGTTGAATATTACGGAACTTTAGTACCATTGAATCAAGTTGCTTCAATCAACATTCCGGAAGCACGTGTGCTCCTGATCTCACCTTATGATAAGACAGCACTTGATGCTATCGAACACGCCATCAACTCATCAGACTTGGGCTTAAACCCAGCTAATGATGGTGATGTAATTCGCTTGGTTATCCCACAACTTACTGGTGAACGTAGAAAAGAAATCGCTAAGCAAGTGGGTAAAGAAGCTGAAGATGCACGTGTTGCTGTCAGAAACGTCCGTCGTGAAGGAATGGATTCAATTAAGAAACAACTCAAGAATAGTGATATTACTGAAGACGCATTCCACGACATTGAAGATCAAATTCAAAAGGTTACAGATAAAGCTGTTGAAAACATCAACAAGTTAGCAGAAGCCAAAGAAAAGGAAATCACTGAAGGATAGTCCTTCAGAACGATCGTGTTATGACAGAAAATAAAATTGATGGGCAAAATAAGAATTTGCGAGTGCCAAATCATATTGCCATCATCATGGATGGTAATGGTCGTTGGGCTAAGCGTAGTGGACAACCACGGATAGCTGGTCATAAAGAAGGCATGAACAACGTTAAACGAATCGCCACTACCGCAAGCAATTTGGGCGTAAAAGTGTTAAGTTTATATGCATTTTCGACAGAGAACTGGAAGAGACCTAGTACTGAAGTCAATTTCTTAATGAAACTGCCAGTCGACTTTTTCTCAGTTTTCATGCCTGATTTGATCAAAGAGAATATCCGTGTCGTTATTACCGGTTTTAAAGACGATCTGCCCGCAAAGACGAAAAGAGTCGTCGATAAAGCGATGGAAGACACCAAGGATAATACCGGAATGATCTTGAACTTCGCCTTTAATTATGGAGGTCGTGCCGAAATTTTAAATGCGACTAAAATAATTGCTGAGAAAGCCCTGGCAGGTGAGATCACACCTGATCAAATCGATGAAAAAGCTTTTTCCGATGAATTATTTACTAACATTTTAGGTGATTACGCTGATCCAGATCTTTTGATCAGAACTAGTGGAGAAGAGCGGATTTCTAACTTCTTATTGTGGCAAATGGCGTATACTGAAATGGTATTTGATGATGCATACTGGCCAGATTTCACATCTGATGATTTGGTCAATGATATTAAGATTTTCAATGACAGGGACCGTCGATTCGGTACTGTTTAATTTGGGGGAAAATTATGAAACAACGTGTAATTACTGCTGTCATTGCACTAGCAATTTTTATACCGATCCTTTTAGCTGGTGGCATTTGGCTTGAGGTCGCTGCAGCTGCATTGGCAATGGTAGGTGTTTTTGAGATTTATATTATGCGTAAGCGTATAATAGTGTCAATCGACTTCATTATTACTATTTTGGGTACCTTAGCATTAGCAGTCCCGTTGAATTTCTACAAAGGTTGGATGCCAACCGGATTCAGTCGCTTAGATATTTTGTATATCTTCGTCGTCTTGCTATTGATGGTAACCGTCTTTACTAAGAATAAATTTAACTTTGAAGATGCTGCCATTTCTGCCATCACCATGGTGTATGTCGGAATTGGTTTTCATTATTTGGCATCAGTTCGAAACTCCAGAGCCGGTTTAGGTCTTTTGTTATTTGCATTGATCGTCGTTTGGTCAACTGATATTTTTGCCTATACATTTGGTAGAAAAATCGGTAAACACAAGTTATGGCCTGCAATTAGCCCTAACAAAACCTGGGAAGGTACAATTGCCGGAATAATTTGTGCTCTTATTTTTTCAGGGATCTACATGATTTTTGTCCCTCAAAAATATCCAATGATCGATATGCTCATGATTGCATTCGTTCTTTCGATCTTTGGTCAAATTGGTGATTTAATAGAATCGGCTTACAAACGATTTTATAAAGTCAAAGACTCAGGTAACATTTTGCCAGGCCACGGTGGTATTTTGGATAGATTCGATAGCATGTTAATTGTTTTACCAATGTTACACATATTTGGTTTAGTCTAATCGCTTCGTGGAGGTTAAAATGACCGCGATAATAACATTTATAATTGTTTTTGGTATTCTGGTGATCGTTCATGAATTTGGACATTACATCGCTGCCAAAAAGTCAGGAATTTTAGTGCGCGAGTTTTCGGTCGGAATGGGCCCTAAAATCGTTGCTTACCGCAAAAATAGTACAACTTATACATTGAGACTTTTACCACTTGGTGGCTATGTCAGAATGGCCGGGTCACAAGATGATGACTCCGAGATCAAGCCTGGTACTATGTCTTCTTTAGTCATAGACGATAATCGAAAAGTGACTAAAATCATTATTTCCAGCAAAGTTTACGACGCTAATGGTGTACCAGTTCAGATATCAAAAGCTGACTTAGTAGATGATTTGTTCATCGAAGGTTATGAAAATGGCGACGAGTCTGAAACGAAACGCTTTGAGGTCGATCACGATGCAACTATCGTTGAAGAAGATGGTACCGAGGTGCAAATTGCCCCTCGTGACGTTCAACTTCAATCAGTTTCCGTTTGGAAACGAATGATCACAAATTTTGCTGGACCTTTTAATAACTTCGTTTTAGCAATCGTTCTTTCGATACTCGCCGCATTTATGATGAGTGGCGGTGTTTTGACTAATACTAACCAACTGGGAGAGATCCAACACAATAGTGTGGCTCAAAAAGCTGGTTTGAAGCAAAACGATACAATTACCGCTGTTAATGGTAAAAAGACGGATAATTGGACAGAATTGATCACAGCAATCCAAGCTCGTCCTGGCAAGAAAACTACTTTAACTGTGAAACATGGTGACAAGACTAAGGAAGTCAGTGTTGTTCCTAAATCAGTCAAGAGTAGTGGTCAAACCTACGGTATGATCGGTGTAGCAGCACAGTTAGATAATTCGGTCGCTGCTAAATTGAAATATGGATTCACTTCTAGTTTCCAAACTACTCAAGCAATCTTTACTCAATTAGGGAAGATGCTGACTGGAGGATTTAATATTAACCAGCTGGCTGGTCCCGTTGGTATTTACTCAATGACGTCACAAGCTTCATCACTGGGGATCGTATATGTAATTCAATTTATGGCTATGTTGTCACTTAACTTAGGGATCGTAAACTTGATTCCTATTCCAGCCCTTGATGGTGGAAAAATCGTGATGAATATAGTTGAAGCAATCAGACGTAAGCCAATTCCAGAAGAATACGAAACTGTAATTTCGCTGATTGGCGTGGGGATTTTAGTATTATTAATGGTTGCAGTTACTTGGAACGATATTCAAAGATTCTTTATTAAATAGGGGGTACTACCGAAAATGAAACAATCTCGAATGTACATTCCAACTTTAAAACAAATACCTTCTGATGCTGAGGCCGTTAGCCATCAACTGATGCTACGTGCTGGTTATATCAGACAAGTTTCCGCAGGTGCATACGCACTTTTGCCGTTAGCTTGGGATGTTATTTTAAAGATCGAAAACATCATCCGTAAAGAGATGAAAAAAATCGATGCCGTTGAAATGATGATGCCAGCTTTGATACCGGCGGATTTGTGGAAAGAAAGCGGCCGCTTTAAAACTTACGGTGAAAATTTGTTTAAGTTTGAAGATAGACATGATCGAGAATTCATTTTGGGACCGACCCATGAAGAAACTTTTACTAGTGTAATTAAAGAACAGCTAAATAGTTACAAGAAATTACCAATGGTCTTGTATGAACTACAACCTAAATATCGTGACGAAGATCGTCCTAGATATGGACTGCTTCGTTGTCGCGAATTTTATATGAAGGATGCTTATTCATTTGCTGCAAATGCAGAACAGACGGATGTCATCTTTAATCAAATGGAGACAGCATACAAGAATATTTTCGATGCATGTAAGCTAGATTATCGGACGATAATTGGAAATGCTGGTCCGATGGGTGGAACTGATTCAAAAGAATTTTCAGTTGTCGCCGGCATCGGTGAGGATACAATTGTTTTTTCAGATGATAGTAATTATTCGGCTAACTTGGAAATGGCTACTAGTAAGATCGAACAAGTTCCCTCGGAGAAACATTTGCCAATGGAAGAAGTTTCAACTCCGGATGCACATACGATTGATGCCTTAGCTAAATTTTTGCAGATCGAACCTAACAAGATAATGAAAGCTGTCGCCGTCATGGCTGACGAACAACCAGTCTTAGTCATGATCCGTGGTGATTATCAAGTTAATAGTATTAAGCTACGAAATGTTTTGAACGTTAATTTGGTTGAAGAGGCAACTCCAGATGAGGTGAGAAAGGTCTTCGGAAGTGCTCCAGGATTTATTTCACCATATGGGATCGCAGATGATGTCAAAGTCATTTTCGATAGCTCTCTGGAAGGTTTAGATAACTTTGTGATAGGTGCAAACAAAGATGATAAGCATTTGATCAACGCTAATTTTGAAGATGTCGTTGAAGGTCCTGTTGAATTTAATGATGTTCGTGTCGTTAAAGAAGGGGAAGTATCTCCTGATGGACACGGTCATTTAGAATTCACTAAGGGTATTGAAATTGGTCACATTTTTAAGTTAGGAACGAGATTTTCTAACTCATTAGGAGCCAATTTCATCGATGAAGATGGCAAATCTAAACCATTATTAATGGGAAGTTATGGTATTGGAATTTCACGATTGCTTTCTGCTATAATTGAACAACACAATGATGAAAACGGCATAGTTTGGCCTGCTAAACTAAGTCCATTTCAAGTTCATGTTGTACCGATTAAATATAGCAATGATGATCAACACAAGCTTAGCGACGAGGTAGTTCAATTACTTCAAGATGAAGGATTCGATGTCTTATTAGATGATCGAAATGAACGTGCCGGAGTTAAGTTTGCTGATTCCGACTTAATGGGATTCCCAATTAGAATTACTGTGGGTAAGAAAGCAGTAGATTCAATCGTTGAACTGAAGTTACGTAAGACTGGTGAGACGATTGAAGTCAACAAAGACGAATTAGTTAATTCGGTAAAAATTTTGCTTAAGAATCAGTAATGAGGCTTAAGCTTTTTTTATTCACGAAAGGTATTTTTTATGTCAGATAACAAAGATTTATTTCAAATTCTGATCGAACAGATTAAATTAAACAACATCTTACCAAACAGCCATTCGTTTGATGATGCTAAATTGAACAAAGTTGAAGTCCATAAGAAGTCACAACGGTGGACTTTCTTTTTTGAGTTCAGCAATATTTTGCCATTTCAAGAATTTCAGATTTTTAAGCAAGCCTTAACAGAAGGTTTTAAAGATATTAAGGCGGTTGATTTTCAAATTGATGTCAAAGACGCCCCATTAGATGAAAACTTGATCAAAGATTATTGGCAATTCGTATTGAGTACAGCTCAATTGAATTCACCAGTGGTCTCACAATTGTTGCAGCAAAATCCACCACATTTGGAAAACGGTCAAGTATTTTTATCGGTCTCAAATAAATTCATGGCTGACTTTATGGATGGGGATATTTGTGAGGGAATTCAAAACGAATATAGTAATTTAGGATTTCCACCATTCAAGATCCGTTGCAATGTTGACGAAGCTAAATCACAAGCTAAGATGGAAGCCTTGAAAATTGCTAATGCTGAAAAGGAAAAAGCTTTCCAAGATAAGGCTAAAGTCGTGATCGAAAAAAAAGCTAAGAAGGCTTCGACTAGCAATGTCCAGCGTCTAGGAAAGAAAATTGCCGACGATGCACCGATCACATCAATGGTCGATATTATCGAAGAAGATCGAAACAAAGTTGTTGAAGGTTATATTTTTGATAAAGACGTTCGCAAACTTAAATCAGGTCGTTCGTTGATGATCTTGAAGGTTACTGATTATAGTTCATCATTTAGTATTAAGAAGTTTTCTAACGGTGATGATGATGAGGTCTTTTTCGAAGACTTGGATAAGGGTGCTTGGATCCGTGTTCGTGGAAACGTACAAGAGGATACCTTTTCTCGTGAATTGGTAATTATGGCAAACGATATTAATTTGATCAAGCATGAATCTCGTCAAGATACAGCTCCTGAAGATAACAAGCGGATCGAACTCCACGCCCATACTAATATGAGCCAGATGGATGCTATTCCTAGTCCTACGGCTTTGATCAAACGTGCCAGTGACTGGGGACAGTCAGCTATTGCGATCACAGATCATCGTGCCTTACAAGCCTTCCCGGAGGCATATTCAGCTGGTCAAAAATTCGGTGTCAAGATCGGCTACGGTGTCGAGATTGACTTAGTCGATGAAGGTAATCCGATTGCATACAATTTGCGCGACGAAGCGCTTGAAGGTGCAGAATACGTTATTTTTGATACTGAGACTACCGGTCTTTCAGCGGTTTACGATTCGATCATCGAAATCGGAGCCACGAAGATGAAAGACGGGGAAGTTATTGCTCGTTTTGATAAATTTATCAATCCAGGTCATCCATTGTCAGAAGTTACTACTAATTTGACGAGTATTACTGATGACATGGTCAAGGATGCTCCCGATGAAAAAGTCATCATCAATGAATTCATGGACTTTATCGGGGACGATATCTTGGTCGGACACAATGTGACTTTCGATATGGGATTCATGAATGCTGCTTTGACTCGAATCGGTCGGGAACGCTTATCGATGCCTGTGATCGATACGTTGGAATTGTCAAGGACACTTCATTCTGAGTATCGAAACCATAAACTTGATTCGTTGGCTAAACGTTACAATATCGTCTTGGAACATCACCATCGAGCCGATTCCGATGCGGAAACTACTGGATATTTGATGTACAAGCTTTTCGAAGAATTAGAAGCTAAGTTTTCCACTAATAATGTCTCACAATTGAATGACAATGTTGGTGGTGAGGATGCATATAAGCAAGCTCGTCCGAGCCATGCAATTTTGATTGCAAAAACCCAAGCTGGCTTGAAGAATCTTTTTAAGATCGTGTCATATTCAATGACGCAATACTTTTATCGAACAGCGCGCGTACCTCGTCGATTATTGAACAAATACCGTGAAGGTATTGTCGTTGGTTCGGCCTGCAAAGATGGTGAAGTCTTCAATACCATGATGCAAAAAGGTTACGACGTAACTCGTGAAATCGCACAATACTACGATTACTTGGAAGTTATGCCAAAAGCTGTTTACCAACATTTGATCGACATTAAGATCATCCGTGATGAGACAGCTTTGGAAGAGATCATTGCTAATATCGTTAAATTAGGTAAAGAGATCAACAAGCCGGTTGTTGCTACTGGGGATGTTCATTACTTAGATGAAACCGACAAGGTTTATCGAGATATCGTTATTAAAGCTGTTAAGAGTAATCCACTTGCTCGACAAGAATTACCAGATGTGCAATTTAGAACGACCAATGAAATGTTTGATGCTTTTTCCTTTTTAGATGATGAAACTGAACAAGAGATCATCGTTGATAATCCAAAGAAGATCATGGATGGTATCGAAGAGATCTCACCAGTTAAAGATCGTCTTTATACTCCGAAAATGGATGGGGCAGAAGATGAGATCCGTAACTTAACACTCAATAAGGCTCATGAATTATACGGGGATCCACTTCCAGATATCGTTCAAGAGCGAATGGACAAAGAGCTTAAGAGTATTATCGGTAATGGATTCTCGGTTATTTATTTGATTTCTCAACGACTAGTTTATAAATCGAATAAAGATGGATACTTAGTTGGTAGTCGTGGTTCCGTTGGTTCAAGTTTCGTTGCTACTATGACCGGTATTACTGAGGTTAATCCATTGGCGCCACATTACCGTTGCCCTAAATGTAAGTATTCAGAATTCTTTACCAAAGGTGAAGTGGGATCTGGATTCGACTTGCCCGATAAAAAATGTCCTGAATGTGGAACCGAGTTGTTAAAAGATGGTCAAGATATTCCTTTCGAAACTTTCTTAGGTTTCAAGGGTGACAAGGTTCCCGATATCGATTTGAACTTCTCAGGTGACTACCAACCGGTAGCTCACAACTATACTAAAGTCTTGTTCGGTGAGGATCACGTGTTTAGAGCTGGTACTATCGGAACTATTGCCGACAGAACAGCCTTTGGATACGTGAAAAATTACGAAGAATTGACCGGACAACAATTGCGTAATGCCGAAGAAGAACGACTAGCCGTTGGTTCTACTGGTGTAAAAAGAACTACTGGACAGCATCCGGCCGGTATTATCGTAGTTCCTGATTACATGGATATTTTTGATTTCACACCGATCCAATATCCGGCTGATGATCAAAATGCTGCCTGGAAAACGACTCACTTTGATTTCCACTCGATCCATGATAATATCTTGAAACTCGATATCTTGGGACATGATGATCCAACCATGATCCGGACACTCCAAGATTTGTCGGGGATCGACCCATTGACGATCCCAGTTGACGATCCTGAAGTTATGTCTTTGTTCTCAGGAACAGAAGCATTAGGAGTAACACCAGAACAAATTTTTTCAAAGACTGGAACTTTAGGTGTTCCTGAATTTGGTACTAGATTTGTTCGTGGGATGCTTGAAAAAACTCATCCAACGACTTTTGCCGAATTGCTGCAAATATCTGGTTTGTCCCATGGTACTGATGTTTGGTTAGGAAATGCTGAAGAATTGATCGACCAAGGCGTTGTTACTTTGAAGGATGTTATTGGTTGTCGTGATAATATCATGATGGATTTGATCCACTATGGTATGGATTCACAGATTTCCTTCCAAATTATGGAGCACGTTCGTAAGGGTAGAGGTATTCCTGACGAATGGAAGCAAGCGATGAAAGATGCCGATGTACCTGATTGGTACATTCAATCTTGTCTAAAGATCAAGTATATGTTCCCTAAGGCCCATGCTACAGCTTATATTTTGATGGCTCTACGGATCGCCTACTTTAAAGTTCACTATCCACTTTATTATTACAGTGCCTACATGTCAGTTCGGGCTGATGATTACAACTTAGTTGCGATGACCAGTGGAAAAGAAGCCGTTAAGAATGCCATGAAAGAAATCACTGATAAAGGAATGGACGCTTCTACTAAAGAGAAGAACTTGTTGACTGTTTTGGAAATGGCTAACGAATGTTTGGAGCGTGGATTTAATATTAAGATGGTAGATATTGAAAAGTCTGATGCGTTTGAATTCCAAATCGTTGACGACCATACTTTATTAGCTCCATTTAATGCAATTCCTGGGCTAGGTGACAACGTTGCAAAACAAATCGTTGCTGCCCGTGAGGAACAACCATTCTTATCGAAAGAAGACCTTTCTAATCGTGGAAAAGTCTCGAAGACGATCATCGAATACATGTCAGAGAATCATGTTTTAGATGGAATGCCTGATGAAAACCAATTATCGTTGTTTTAGTTGATTTAATCGGATTATTATGGTAAATTATACTTTAGTTAATTACCGTGAACGAGTGAGCAGAAATGCTCACTCTTTTTATTGCCGATTACTATGGAGGGTGAATTTGAACAACAAAACTGATGAATTAAAAGCCATTTTACAACCAATATTAGAGAAACATAACTTTTTTCTAGTGGATTTGGAATTTGTTCATGAGCGTGGTGACTGGTACTTGAGAGTTTACGCTGATAAAAAAGGCGGCATCACGATCGATGATTGCGCCGTTATTAGTGAAGAATATGGGGAAAAATTAGATGAACTAGATCCAATCGATCCAGCTTATTATTTAGAAGTTTCTTCTCCGGGTGCAGAACGTCCCTTAACGAATGACGAAGATTTAAGTAATTATGAAGGTGCATATGTTAATGTTTCCCTTTACCAAAAGGTAGATGGAGAAAAGGTTTATGAAGGTCAACTCGATTCAATTACTGATGATCAAATAACGATGACTTATAAAGTTAAGAACATTAAGAAGCAAGTAACGATCGAACGAGATAAGATTGCCAAGATCCGTCTTGCGATTGAATTCTAAGGAGAATAGCATGACAAAAGAAATGGTAGATGCATTAGATGCATTAGAAAAAGAAAAAGGCATCAAAAAAGACTACGTTATTGAATCACTTGAAGCAGCTTTAGTTGCAGCTTACAAACGTAACTACAATCAAGCTCAAAACGTTGAAGTTGAATTCGATGCTAAGAAGGGTAACATTCACGTTTACTCTGTTAAAGAAGTCGTTGAAGAAGTTGCTGATGACCGCCTAGAGATTTCGTTGGCTGATGCTCAAGAACAAAGTCGAGGCTATGAGATCGGTGATCATATTCGTGAGGAAGTTACTCCTAAGAACTTTGGACGAATTGCCGCTCAAACTGCTAAACAAGTAATTATGCAACGTGTCCGTGAAGCAGAACGTGATATCATCTATAATGAGTATAGTCAATATGAACACGAGATCATCCAAGGTATCGTTGAACGTAGCGACAATCGTTTCGTTTATGTAAGTTTTGGTAAGATCGAAGCTGTTATGTCTAAGTCAGACCAAATGCCAAATGAGATCTACAATCCTCGTGATCGTGTCCGCGTTTACGTAACAAAGGTAGAAAATGCTACTAAGGGACCTCAAGTCTTTGTTTCAAGAACTGATCCAAACTTAGTTAAGCGACTATTTGAACAAGAAGTTCCTGAGATTTATGATGGAACAGTTGAAATTGTTTCAATTGCACGTGAAGCGGGTGACCGTACTAAGATCGCCGTTAAATCAGATAATCCTGATATCGATCCTGTCGGTACTTGTGTTGGACCAAAGGGTGCTCGTGTTCAAGCCGTAGTTGATGAATTGAATGGTGAAAACATTGACGTGGTACCTTACGTTGATGATCCAGTAGACTACATTGCAAATGCCTTGAACCCAGCAGAAGTTATTGCTGTTCAATTTGATGATGATGACAAGCAACAATGCATGGTTATCGTGCCAGATTATCATCTATCGTTGGCCATTGGTAAAAAAGGTCAAAACGCTAGATTAGCTGCAAAGTTAACGGGCTATAAGATCGACATCAAGCCAGAATCACAAGTTGAATTCGTTGACGATAATGACCAAGACGTTGACATCGAAGACGTTGAAAATGGTGATGTTGTTACTGATGCAGATACAGATGTAAATGCAGATAAAGATGTAGCAACAGATGATACAACTGATGTTGATGATTCAGAAGCTTCAGAACAAACTGATGATTCAGACGAAACTACTGACGAATCAACTGATGAAGCAACAAATTCTGAAACACAAGAATAATTCCAAAGGGGGGCGATAGCAATGGCAACTAGAAAAGTACCAATGCGTAAAGATGTTCTTACCGAGAAGATGTATCCCAAGCGGGAAATGGTAAGGATCGTTAGAGATAAAGAAGGTAACATCTCAATTGACCCTACTGGTAAGAAGTCCGGACGTGGAGCATACGTCGGTCTTGAACCAGAAGCAGTAAAAGAAGCCAAATCAAAGAAAATTCTCGAAAAAGTTTTTTCAACGAAAGTGGCACCTGAATTTTATGATGAACTCTTCGAATTCGTAGATCATCAAAAGGCTCGGATGGATCTCTTCGGTGATTTAGGTAAGAAACATTGAAAGATGAGTTCTTAAATTTTTTAGGTATTGCATTGCGCGCCGGTAAAATGACTAGTGGAACTGACCTCACGATCAAAGGAATCCGTGACAAGTCGATAAAATTGGTTATAATGGCAAGTGACTGCAGTGAACGAACTAAAAAAACACTTAACGATAAAACTTCATATTATGAAGTACCAATAATTGATGTTTTTTCAAGTGATGAGTTAAAAAAATCAATTGGTAAGGATAGAAAAGTTATGGGTATAACTGATCTTGGAATTGCTAGAAGGTTAAAAGAAATTATGCAAAATTAAGGAGTGTGATAGGATGGCCAAAAAGAGAATCTATACTATTGCAAAAGAAAATAGTGTCGATAACCAAGTTGTATTGGATGCTGCTGCTAAATTAGGCGTTGACGTTAAAAATCATATGTCATCTGTCGACGAATCAAGTGAAAAGAAAATTGTTTCAGCTTTGAAGGGTGGAAACGCTAAGAAAGCTGAAACTAAGAATACTGCTGCTACTAATACTAGTAAGCCAGCAAATTCAAGTTCAAATAATAAGGAGAAGTCTTCCTCAGGTGATCACAAGACTAAGATCAAGATATCTGCTGTAAGACGTGATCCTAACAAGAACAACCGTGGTCATTTTGACCATAACAACCATGGTCACAATAATGGACAACACAACAATAATAATGGTGGAAACAGAAATGCTTCTAACAACCAACGTCCAAACAATAATCGACCAAACAATAACCGTAACAATAACGGTTCAAATAATCACAGCAACAATAACAACAACAGTAATAACAGCACACCAAATAACAATAGAAGTTTCCAATCACGTGACCGTCGCAACAATAACGTCAGACGTGAACAAACTGCACAAGCACCAAGACCTAGACAAAGTGCTGGAAACAAGTATCTAGAACAGTATAAGACGAACATCCAAGACGCAAGTCGTACAACAAATCGTCCTAATACAAATCGACGCAATAATTCAAGCAATAATCATAATAACAACAACCATGCTAACAATCGTTCGAACAACAATAACCGTCCAAACGATTCAAGACGATTCAATAATAATGGTGCAAACAACCATAACAACAATAACAATCGTCCAGCAGCACGTACAAATGACCGTAATACGGCAGCTGCAAAACCAAATACAACTGCAGCAAAGGCTACTCCAACTCCAAAGGTAGAAGTTCCAAAGGCAGAATACAAGAAGCCAAATAACAACAACAACCGTAATTTTGGACATAAGACTAATCTCGCAAATCCTTTCGGTACTCGTAAGAAGAAGAAGGAAAGAAAGAGACAACAACGTCAACAACGTAATGAACCTAAGAAGGTTATGCCACAAAGAAAAGAACGTCCATTACCAGAAACATTGATTTACACCGTTGGTATGAACGCTCAAGATTTAGGTAAGATCCTTCACCGTGAACCAGCTGAAATTGTTAAGAAGCTATTCATGTTAGGAATCATGATCAACCAAAACCAATCATTGGACAAAGATACGATTGAATTATTGGCTACTGATTACGGTATTAACGCTGAAGAAAAAGTTCAAGAAGACATTTCTGATATCGACAAGTACTTCGAAGCAGAGACTAAGAATACTGAAAATCAAACACCAAGACCACCAGTTGTTACTATCATGGGACACGTTGACCACGGTAAAACTACTTTGCTTGACCACTTGAGACATACTCATGTTACTGCTGGTGAAGCCGGTGGTATCACACAACATATCGGTGCTTACCAAGTAAGACTTCAAGATCGTTTGATCACATTCTTGGATACGCCAGGACATGCTGCCTTTACTAACATGCGTGCTCGTGGTGCTGATATTACTGATATCGTTGTTCTAGTTGTAGCTGCTGATGATGGTGTCATGCCACAGACTATCGAAGCTATCAACCATGCTAAGGCCGCAAACGACCCTATCATCGTTGCTGTTAACAAGATCGATAAGCCAGGTGCAAACCCACAACATGTTACAGAACAATTGATGGAATATGATTTGATCCCTGAAGATTATGGTGGGGATACTATCTTCGTTAATATTTCTGCTAAACAAGGTACTAATGTTGACCAGTTACTAGAAATGATCAACTTGGAAGCTGACGTGCTTGAACTTAAAGCTAATGCTGATCAAAAAGCTATCGGTACTGTTATCGAAGCTAAATTGGACAAGGGTCGTGGACCAGTTGCTTCACTATTAGTACAACAAGGTACACTACATGTTGGTGATCCTGTCGTTGTTGGTAACACCTATGGTCGTGTCAGAACTATGACTAATGATCACGGTAAGGAAGTTAAGAAGGCTGTTCCTTCTCAACCTATCGAGATCACTGGTTTGAATGATGTTCCTGAATCAGCTGACAAGTTTGTAGTCTTTGATGATGAAAAGACTGCTCGTGCCGCTGGTGAAGAACGTGCTAGTCGTGCTCTTCAAAAAGAACGTCAAAATACTAACCCTGTTACATTGGACAACTTGTTTGAAACAATGAAACAAGGAGAACTCAAGACTGTTGACGTTATTATTAAGGCCGACGTTCAAGGTTCTGCCGAAGCTATTGCCGGAAGTTTGAAGAAGATCGATGTTGAAGGAGTTCGTGTTAACATCATCCATCAAGCTGTTGGTGCTATCACGGAAAGTGATGTTACCTTAGCTTCAGCTTCAAATGCTATCATTATTGGATTCAACGTTAGACCTACTGCTCAGGCTCGTAGTCAAGCTAAGGAAGAAAATGTTGATATCCGACTTCACAGAGTTATTTATAAGGCAATTGATGAAATAACTGCTGCCATGAAGGGTATGCTTGAACCTGTATACGAAGAAAAAGTTACTGGTACTTTAACAGTTCGCGAAACTTACTCAGTATCTAAGATCGGTACCATCGCAGGTTGTATCGTGGATAATGGTAAGATCACAAGAGATAGTGGCGTAAGACTTATTAGAGATGGCGTTGTTAAGTATGAAGGAAAACTTGGCTCACTTAAGAGATTCAAGGATGACGTCAAAGAAGTTAAGTCAGGATTCGAATGTGGTGTTACTATTGAAAACTACAACGACATCAAGATTGGCGACGAAATCGAAGCCTATGTGATGGAAGAAGTTCCTGTCAAATAGGAGATGATATTATGAAACACCGTATTGGTAGAGTTGAACAAGAAATTCAAAAAGAAGTAAATGATATTTTGCTGAAAAGAGTCCGTGACCCTCGTGTTCAAGGCGTAACAGTTACCGGCGTAGAAATGACTGGTGACTTACAACAAGCTACTATTTTCTACAGTATTTTGTCAGAAAAAGCTAGTGACGTCGAAAAAACACAAGCAGGATTAGATAAAGCAAAAGGTTTGATCCGTGGAGAATTAGGTTCTCGACTAACTTTGTACAAAGTGCCAGAACTAGTCTTCAAACAAGATCAATCAGTTCGTTACGGTGAAAAAATCGATCAGTTGATCGCTAAGTTACACCAAGATGAACAAAATCGTTAATAAATAACAAGATTACATCTAATTGCTTTTGCCGATTAGGTGTAATTTTTGTATCCGGAGAAAAATATGAATGGTGTAGTTCCTTTTTACAAAGAACTCGGCAAAACGAGTTCCGATTATGTTTATTTATTGAGAAAAGTCTTAAAAACTAAAAAAGTCGGTCATACTGGCACTTTGGATCCATTGGTCGATGGAGTCTTACCAATTTGTGTGGGACAAGCAACGAAGTTAGTTAATACTTTGACGAACTCTCCGAAAGAATATGAAGGAGAGATCACGTTAGGGAGATCGACTACTACCGAAGATCGTGAAGGGGAAACGGTTGACCAGACTAAACTGACTGAAGCTATTTCTAAAGAAAGGCTCAAACAAGTTTTTCAAGAGATGACTGGTCCATTGGAACAAATCCCGCCGATGTTTTCAGCCGTCAAAGTTAACGGCAAGAAATTGTATGAATATGCTCGCGCGGGGATCGAGGTAGAACGCCCCGTTCGCAATATCACCATTTATGATTTTCACATTATCGGTAATCCTGAATTTGATGAGAGCACTGGTGAACAGAAATTGAAATTTCACGTCAGATGTTCAAAAGGAACTTATGTGAGAACTTTAGCGGTAGAGTTCGGTCAAAGACTGGATTTGCCAGCATTCATGTCCCAACTTACTAGAACTAAGAGTGCCGGTTATGAAATTAATGATACTTTCAAATTGTCTGAAATCGAATCCATGGTAAAATCAGGTAGTGACGATTTCATCAAAAGTATTGATGATGTCCTAAATTATCTCCCTGCACATCCACTGACGGATGAAGAATGGGATGTTAAGGTAGTCCATGGCGGCTTTTTAAGTGTTGCTGAAGCAGATAAAGATAAGTTACTACGGGTCCAAAGAGAAGGGGTCACAAAGGCAATTTATCGCTTTGACAAGGACCGTAATGTCTGGGTACCGGATATAATGTTATTACAAAATGAGTAAAGAAGATGGCTATGAAGATATTACACGTAACACATCCATTGAGAGATGACGAAATACCACAAGAAAATACAGTTTTGATCATGGGATTTTTCGACGGGGTCCATCGTGGACACCAAAAGGTTATCAAGACAGGAGTTGACTTGGCTAAGAAACACGGCTTGAAGTCTGTCTTGATAACATTTGATCGTTCACCTAGGGTAGTCTATCAAAAAGAACAAAACTTCAAATACTTGTCTACGGAAAGACGTAAGGCTGAATTGATCGAGAAATTAGGAGTCGATGAGTTGTATTTCATTACCTTCACGCCTGATTTTTCTAAACTGACGCCTCAACAATTCGTTGATGAATACATGATCGGGATGAAAGCTAAGTTTGTAGTCGGTGGCTTTGATTACACTTATGGCAAACGCGATGTGGCTAACATGCAGACTTTACCCAGCTATTCTCACGACGAATTTGAAATCGTCACGGTCCCTAAGCAAACTTTTGATGAAGAAAAAATCGGCTCGAGCTCGATCAAAGAATTAATTTTGGCTGACCAAATCGACCAAGCTAACCATTTATTGGGATACTATTATCAAAACACTGGCATCGTAGTCCACGGATTACAACGTGGCCGGACACTGGGATTTCCCACAGCTAATTTAGCCGTCGGTAAAGACGAATTGATCCCATCAATCGGTGTGTATGCGACAAGGATCCAAGTGAATGGTAAATGGTATGATTCGATGACCTCAGTAGGATACAATGTAACTTTTGCTGAGAACACGGGTGTAACTGTTGAGTGTAATATTTTTGACTTTGATGAAGATATTTACGATCAACCAGTCACGATTGAGTGGATCCATTATTTACGCGGAGAAATCAAGTTCAATGGTGCTGACGGATTAGTAGCTCAACTTCATCATGATCAAGACGATTCAAAGGCATTATTGAAAAATATTTAATAGCAATTTTGATCCTAGCATTCACTTGGATGCTGGGATTTTTATTTGTGAAAAATTTTTATTTTTTTAAATTGCATTACTTGACACATAAGGGCTAGATTGTTATATTTTACATTGTTAGCACTCCAATATGAATAGTGCTAAAAGGAGGACGGTATAATGTTATCGGAACGTCAAGATGCTATCTTGAGAGAAGTCGTGCGCATTTTTACAGATACCGGCCAGCCGGTTGGATCAAAAACATTGATGAATGCTCTACCATTTCACGTTAGTTCGGCAACAATCAGAAATGAAATGGCCACGCTAGAGGAGATAGGCTATCTCGAGAAGACTCATCTTTCCTCTGGAAGGGTCCCATCGATCAACGGCTATCGTTATTATTTGGACTACTTGGTACAACCAAGCATTGTTCCAAGAGATGTCGCCAAGAAGATCGATGAAGACTTTGGGCAGACGTATCATCAACTTGATGATATTATCGAAAGATCTGCTAAGATACTTTCACACCTAACTAGCTATACAGCTATCACCTTAGGGCCTGAAAGCAGCAAAACATTATTAACTGGATTTAGGATCGTTCCACTTAATTCCCATCAAATCATGGCAATTATTGTTACTAGTGACAACAACGTGGAAAACAATATTTACACAGTTGATGATGAATTAGACAGTTCTTTAATTGAAAAGTTTGTCAAGATCGTTAATGACAAATTAGTTGGTCAACCTTTACCTAAGGTAATAGAGATGTTACATGATGATGTACCAATCATTTTATCTAACTACATGCATTCAGCTTCAGGGTTAGTCGACATGGTCGATGATCTTTTCCAAAAGGCCGATTCAGACAAGTATTTTGTCGACGGACAATTAAACTTGTTGAATTACGCTGATAGTAATGACATGCAAGAAGTTCAATCGTTGTTTTCGATCATTAATCAAAGCAACGACTTGAAGAAACTCTTGGATCCTAGTTCATCTGAAAGTGGTATTCGAGTTAGATTAGGAAGCGAGCTGGGTTCGGATGCGTTGAAGAACTACAGTATCATCACAGCGGACTATGATGTTGGTCACCATGGTAAAGGAATAATTGCCTTGCTAGGTCCAACTACAATGCATTATTCGCAGTTGATCGGGCTACTCGGTGAATTTAGAACAGAGTTAGCTAAACGACTGATCGATTATTATTCGAGATATGATGACTCATGATATAGGAGGCTGTAATGGCAGAGAAGGAAAAAGAACAACAAGCTCAAGCTTCAGAAGAAGTTGATCCAAAAGAAACAGAAGCTAAGCAAACAAAGGATCCTCAATCAGATAAGAAAGTCGATCCACAAATTGCTGAACTTCAAAAACAAATTGAAGAACTCCAAAAGAAGAATTCTGAACTGGACGATAAATACATTCGTTCTCAAGCAGAAATTCAAAACATGGCTAATCGGCAAAAGAAAGAGGTTGCCAGCATCATCAAGTATGATGGTCAAAAATTAGCCAAAGAGATCTTGCCAGTGCTCGACAATTTAGAACGAGCATTAACTGTTGAAGTTAATGACGAAACTGGCAAGCAACTCAAAAAAGGTGTTGAAATGGTGCAACAACACATGGTCAAAGCAATTAATGATAACAACGTAACTGCTATTGATAATGTGGGCGAGAAGTTTGATCCAAATGACAGTCAAGCAGTACAAACTGTTCCTGCCGATAAGGATCATCCAGAAGACACCGTGGTCCAAGTTCTTCAAAAAGGATATAAGCTCAATGATCGAGTATTACGTCCAGCAATGGTAATCGTTGCAAAATAATTTAATTTAAAAAAAGAGGTATTTGTATATGTCTAAAGTAATCGGTATTGATTTGGGTACTACAAACTCAGCTGTAGCTGTTCTTGAAGGTGGTTCTCCCAAGATTATTGCCAACCCAGAAGGTGCAAGAACAACTCCTTCAGTAGTTGCATTCAAAGATGGTGAAATTCAAGTAGGTGAAGTTGCTAAAAGACAAGCAATCACAAACCCAGACACAGTATCATCTATTAAGAGACACATGGGTGAAGCAGGATATAAAGTAAACGTTGCTGGTAAGTCATACACACCACAAGAAATTTCTGCTATGATCCTACAATACATCAAGAAATTTTCTGAAGATTATTTAGGTGAAGAAGTTACAGATGCTGTTGTTACAGTTCCTGCATACTTCAACGATTCACAAAGACAAGCAACTAAAGATGCTGGTAAAATTGCTGGACTAAATGTTCAACGTATCGTTAACGAACCAACAGCTTCAGCATTGGCTTACGGTTTGGACAACGACAAGGGTGACGAAAAAGTTCTTGTATACGACCTTGGTGGTGGTACATTTGATGTTTCTATCCTTGAATTAGGTGATGGAGTATTCGAAGTACTTTCAACAAATGGTGATACAAAACTTGGTGGTGACGACTTTGACCAACACATCATGGATTGGTTAGTTGCCCAATTTAAAGCTAAGAACGGCGTTGACCTATCACAAGATAAGATGGCTCTTCAAAGATTGAAGGATGCTGCTGAAAAAGCTAAGAAAGACCTTTCAGGTGTTAGCCAAACTTCAATCAGTTTGCCATTTATCTCATCTGGTGCTAATGGACCACTTCACTTGGAAGAAACGTTGACACGTGCTAAGTTTGACGAATTAACTGCTGACTTAGTTGAAAGAACTAAGACACCAGTTGACAACGCACTTAAAGATGCTGGATTATCAAATGGTGACATCGATAAAGTTATCTTAAATGGTGGTTCAACACGTATCCCTGCAGTTCAAGAAGCCGTTGAAAACTGGACAGGAAAGAAACCTGACCACTCAATCAACCCTGACGAAGCTGTTGCTTTAGGTGCCGCTATTCAAGGTGGTGTTATCTCAGGTGATGTTAAGGATGTTGTCTTGCTTGATGTTACTCCATTGTCATTAGGTATCGAAACAATGGGTGGTGTATTTACTAAGTTGATCGATAGAAATACAACTATCCCAACAAGTAAATCACAAGTATTCTCAACTGCAGCAGATAACCAAAGCGCTGTTGATATTCACGTACTTCAAGGTGAACGTGCAATGGCTGCCGACAACAAGACATTAGGTCGTTTCCAATTGACAGACATTCCTGCAGCTCCTCGTGGTGTACCTCAGATCCAAGTTACATTCGATATCGATAAGAACGGTATTGTAAATGTTTCTGCTAAAGATATGGGAACAAACAAGGAACAAAAGATCACTATCAAGAGTTCATCAGGTTTGAGCGATGAAGAAATCGATCAAATGATGAAAGAAGCTAAGGAAAACGAAGCTGAAGATAATAAACGTAAAGAAGAAGTAGATGTTAAGAACGACGTTGAACAAGCATTGTTCCAAACAGACAAGACTCTTAAAGATGTCAAAGGCAAAGTTTCTGATGACGAGATCAAGAAGGCAGAAGATGCACGTGATGCCTTGAAGAAAGCTCAAGATTCTGGTGACATCGAAGAAATGAAGTCAAAACGCGATGATTTGAACAAGATCATCCAAGACTTATCAGTTAAACTTTATCAACAAGCACAACAAGCCCAAGGTGGCGCTGAAGGTGCTGCCGGTGCAGAAGGTGCAACTGGTGCTGATGGCAAAGATAAAGATGACGATAAAACCGTTGATGGAGACTTCAAAGAAGTAGATCCTGATAAGGATAAATAAGCACTCAACTTGAGACTATGACAGCCAAAACTGTTATAATCTGGTTGTTGCAATAAATTAGATTGTTGGGACAAAGAAATTTGTCCCAACTTTTATATAAAGGTGATTTTTAATGGCTGACAGAGATCCATATGACGTTTTAGGTGTCGATAAAGATGCCTCACAAGATGACATAAAGCACGCATTCAGAAAGCTTTCAAAGAAGTATCATCCAGATATTAACAAAGCTCCTGATGCTGAACAAAAATTTAAAGATATTAACGATGCATATGAAACTCTCAAAGACCCTCAAAAACGTGCTCAGTATGACCAATATGGTTCTGCTGGCATGAACGGTGGCGCTGGTCAAGGCTTCGGTGGCTTTGGTGGCGGTGGCGGCCAGGGCTTTGGTGGTTTCGAAGACATTTTCAGCCAATTCTTTGGTGGCGGTACAGCGCGTCAAAATCCTAACGCACCTCGTCAAGGTTCAGACCTTCAATACCGAATGGATTTAACTTTTGAGGAAGGTGTCTTTGGAAAGAAGACAACCATTTCATACAATCGTGAAGAAAAATGTGCTACATGTGGCGGTAACGGTGCTAAGCCAGGTACTGATCCAATCACATGTAGTAAATGTCACGGTTCCGGATACATGGAAGTAGACCGTCAAACTCCACTAGGCCGTATGCGTACTCGTGTAGTCTGCGACGTCTGTGGCGGAACTGGTAAAGAAATCAAAGAAAAGTGTGAAACTTGTCATGGTGAAGGAAAAGTTAACGAAAAGCACTCACTAGAAGTTAACGTCCCAGCCGGAGTAGAAGATGGCCAACAAATGCGTCTCGAAGGACAAGGTGAAGCAGGCGAAAACGGTGGACCATACGGTGATCTATACATCGTATTCCGTGTCTCACCAAGTAAAGAGTTCACCAGAAATGGTTCAACAATTTACGCTTCAGTAAACATCAGCTTCCCACAAGCTGCGCTAGGTGACGAAATCGATGTCAACACAGTCCACGGACCAGTAAAATTGACGATCCCAAGTGGAACACAAACCGGAACATCATTCCGACTAAAAGGAAAAGGTGCACCAGTATTAAACAGTAAAAACATCGGTGACGAAAAAGTAACAGTAAACATCGTTACACCAAGAAAACTCTCAGGCGAACAAAAAGAAGCCTTAAAGAAGTTCTCTGAAGCCGGCGGAAACAAGATCCGTGAAAAAGATAGTAACTTTTTCAATAAGATCAAAGACGCGTTTAATGGAGATTAAAACACAGAGAGCGGAGGCACACGGGTAGCTGCTGAGGATTTAAACACAGAGAGCGCAGCGAGGTTGGTCAGCTGCTGAGGATTAACGCGTGTAGTCGCACAAGGTGCGGCGAAGCCGTGCCGCGACTACATGTGTTAACCGGAGGCCGCTACCTCGCGGAGCTCGTTTCAGCATCCTTGAGGATATAAATAAAAAGCACTATCCAGTTGCAGAAAATTTAGCAAGTAAACCTAGATAGCACTAATTTATATCTTCAAAGTCGTGCCACGACACATGTGTTAACCGCAGACCACTGTGTGCCGAAATTAGTTTTCACATCCTTGATGATAAATGAAGAAATACTATTCAATCCACAGAAATCTTAGTAAGCAAGACTGAATAGCCCAATTTCCACAAGAAAAAAACCAGCACCAAAACATTTTGGTTTATCACAACACAAACCAAAAATCTCAAAATACAACAATAAAAGGTTGAGGGACAAACCTCAACCTTTTTTTGTTATAATGGTTGAGTTAAAGGAGATTCACATAAATGGATTTAGATAAATTAAAAGAACGTCAAAAACACATTCGAAACTTTTCCATTGTTGCGCATATCGACCATGGTAAATCGACGATTGCTGATCAAATTCTTGAAAAAACCAACACAATCGCTAAACGTGATATGAAAGCTCAGATCCTTGATGACATGCCACTTGAACGTGAACGTGGTATTACTATCAAGTTGAACGCGGTTGAACTGGAATATAAGGCAAATGATGGTGAAACTTACATTTTTCATTTGATTGATACCCCAGGACACGTTGACTTTTCATATGAAGTTTCACGATCATTAGCTGCCTGTGAAGGTGCTTTATTGATCGTTGATGCAGCCCAAGGTGTTGAAGCTCAAACATTAGCTAATACTTATTTAGCAATTGATAATGATTTAGAGATCGTGCCGGTCATTAATAAAATCGATCTTCCTTCAGCTGATCCAGATAAGGTCAAAGAAGAGATCGAAGAGATGATCGGTATCGATGCCGAAAGTGCCGTTTTAACTTCTGCTAAAACTGGTGTCGGTATTGATGAATTGATCGAACGGATCGTCACAGATGTCCCTGCACCACAAGGTGATATTGAAGCACCTTTGAAAGCATTGATTTTTGATTCTGTCTACGATTCATATCGTGGAGTCGTTTTAAATGTCCGTCTTTTTGAAGGTGTAGTTAAGCCTGGTGATACGATTGAGATCATGAACAATCAAAAGAAATTTGAGGTTACTGAAGTAGGTGTGATGTCACCGAAAGCCGTTCCACGTGATTACTTAATGGCTGGCGATGTGGGCTATATCACAGCAAGTATCAAGACCGTTAAAGATACTCAAGTAGGTGATACAGTTACCCTGGCTAACAATCCTACTGCTGAACCATTGACTGGTTATCGTCAAAGTACACCAATGGTTTATGCTGGTATGTATCCAGTCGACAACGGTAAGTATGAAGACTTACGTGAAGCTTTAGAGAAATTGCAATTGAACGATGCGGCCTTAGAATTCGAACCAGAAACTTCCCAAGCTTTAGGCTTTGGTTTCCGTTGTGGATTCTTAGGGTTATTGCATATGGATGTCGTTCAAGAACGACTCGAGCGAGAATTCAACTTAGACTTGATCATCACGTCGCCATCAGTTGACTATCATGTTACTAAGACTGACGGTGAAAAGATCATTGTTGATAATCCAGCTGAACTACCTGAGACTTCTGAGATCCAAGAGATCAAGGAACCTTACGTTAGAGCTGAAATAATGGTCCCTGAAGACTTTGTTGGACCAGTCATGGAACTTTGCCAACGCAAACGTGGAGAGTTCGTGACAATGGATTATTTAGACAAATATCGAGTTAATGTGATTTATAAATTACCATTGCTCGAAATAATTTTTGATTTCTTTGACGATTTAAAATCAAATACTAAAGGTTATGCTTCACTCGATTACGAAGTTGAAGACTATATGCCAAGTGACCTAGTTAAGATGGATATCTTGTTGAATGGTGAGCCAGTCGATGCACTGAGTTTCATTGTCCATCGTGACTTTGCTTATCAACGTGGACGTGACATCGTTTCGAAACTAAAAGAAGTTATCCCACGTCAGATGTTTGAGATTCCGATCCAAGCAGCCATCGGTAATAAGATCGTTGCTCGTGCGACAGTCAAAGCTTATCGAAAAGATGTTACTGCTAAACTTTATGGTGGTGACAGAACCCGTCGGGACAAGCTATTGAATAAGCAAAAAGCAGGTAAGAAACGAATGAAAGAAGTTGGAAAAGTTTCTATTCCGCAAGAAGCATTCATGTCTGTTCTAAACTTAAATCGAGGCAAAGAATCTGATTAATAATACAAAAACCGTTAATTTACAATATGTAAGTTTAACGGTTTTTTTCGATAGGTAGGGGGATTACTATGAAAATGAAAGCAGCTGTTATTGAAAAAACAGGGACTCCAGATGAAATAAAAATTGAAAAAATTGATATACCACAAATTAGTAAAAACGAAGTCCTCGTCAGAATTCACGCAGCATCGGTCAACCATGTTGACACGTTCGTACGTTCAGGAGCGTTTAAAACTAAGATGAAATATCCATTCGTTGTTGGAAGAGATGCAGTGGGGGAAATTGAAAAAATCGGTGAAAACGTTCATGGGTTTTCTATTGGCCAAAGAGTTTGGACGAATTCGATGGGGTATGATGGGCGACCTGGTATTACGAGTGAATTTTCAGCCATTCCGGCAGAGAGACTTTTTCCAAATCCTGAAGGCGTTGATGAATTGCAGTTATTAGCGTCCGTGCATTCAAGTGCTACTGCTGAAATATTATTGGATGACATTTTACGTGTGAAATCGGGTAATAAGATCTTGATCGAAGGCGCAGGGGGACACGTCGGTACAAAGTTGGTTTCTATTGCCAATATTAACGGACTAACGGTATCAACGACCAGCAATCAACGAGACTTTGATAATTTGAAAAATTTGGGAACCACATCAACTTATGATTATTCAGATCCAGTATCCGAAATTGATGAGAATTTTGATTACATAATTGATACTTCTGGTAAAAATGGGCTGCAACAAAACTTGGATCATTTAAATCAAGGAGGACAGATCGGCTTGATCACTGCCCCAAGTGATGACCATTTTGAGTTCAAAGTCAGCGATTTTTACATGAACCTAAAGCAGATCAAAGGTTTTGTGATTAGCCATGCGAATATCTCACAGATTCAAAAAGCAGGAATGTTTTTAAATCAATATTTCGGCGACAACAAATTGTTAGATGATGATTTACTAATTAAATCGCTTGATGACGTCAAATATGCCCACATTTCACTAGAAAATAACCAAAATCATCGTCAAAGGATCATTATCAAAATTCAATAATATCGAAATACTGAAATATAGTAATTATTTATATGATGTTTTAGTTAACGTTAGTAAATAATAACTAAATTTTTAGAAATGATTTTATGTAATTTAAATTTTCAAATTTCACATTCTCATAATTCTAATTTTCTTTAAATAATTGGGCTATACAATAGTTGCGGCAATTGATGTAGGCGATTAGAGAAAGGTAAGCGTTATCATCGATTTGTGATGCAAGTCACATAAAGCTGACCTTAACTTAAAAAAATACTTATAGAAATCAGTTTATTGATAACTAAAAAATTACTATAATTACTGATATTTTAGTAATAAAAGCGTTTACATTTTTTTACTATGGGTTTATAATTTATGTATTAACAAATTGATTAATAAATGTATATTTTTTGGGGGAATGTGTTATGAAGAAATACAACCTACTTTATGCTTCACTCTTAGCAATTCCAGTTGCTTTGCTCGGTGCCGGTAACGCTCAAGCTGCTGACACGAATTCTACTGATCAAACCCCAGTAGAAGATGTTGCTACTGAAACAGAACAAACAAATACTGTAGCCAATACTCAAGCTAGTCAACAAGCTCCAGAAGCTGTTGCTACGACTCAAGAACAAAATGCTCCTTTGGTAGTTGAAAATGATCCAACTGACCAAGCTGCTCAAGTTCAAGGTACTAGCGAACCAACAGTTTCATCAACAGAGCCAACAACTGGTGGTAACTATACTGAAGGAAGAGCTTATTGGATCGCTAACCCTGATTACTACATCTGGGACACTCCATACAGTGATACTTCTCAAGTAGTAGCCAAGGGTGGAGACTACACACACACTGTATTCAAAGGCTTGAACCAAGCTGCTAACGCTGAAGGTAATTTGTATGAACAAGTTACTAACAATGATAATGTAACTGGCTGGATCTACTTGCCTGCTTTGTCAGAATCTGATCCTAATGCTGCTGTAGAAGTACCAGAAGCTCCTGCAGCACCTACAGATACTTCAGCTGATGCTTCGGCCGATGCTGATGCAAGTGCAGACGCAGAAGCACCTGCAGATCCATTGGACACTATCAAAAATGCTGCTGACAAGACTGGTGATACAGCTGATTCAGTAACTAATGCTATCGACAAGACTCAAGGTTTGCTACAAGAACCTGGTAAAGTTATTACAAACGGTATTACTAATGGACTTACAAACTTGACAGACATTAACAATGCTGCCACGGGAAATGTAACATCTGTGATAGATAACTTATCGAAGACTGGTGAAAGCCTTTCAGGCTTGCACGACACTACTAAGAAATTAGTATCAGCTCCTGTTACTGATTTGAAGGATGCCGTAAACAATCTTGGTCAAACTGGCCAAGCAATCTTTGACAACGGTAAGGGTGCATTGGACAATGTACGTACTGCTGCTAAAGATGCTGCAAACGATGTAAGTAGCGTTTACGATGGCGTTACTGGCGCTGTTAAGAAAGTTGCTGGTACTGCCGGTGATGTACTTGATGGTGTTAACAGTGGTGTCAAGAAAGTTACAGATACCGTTTCAACTGTTGCTGACGGAGTACAAAAAGTCGGTGAGACTGTATCAAAAATTACTGGTGGAGTTTCTGGCCTCGTAAGTAAAGCCGGAGATGCTGTTAGTGGTTTAACTAGTGCAGGAAAGACTATTTCATCAATTGTGAGTGGTCTAACAGGTTTACTAAAATAATCGACTAAAACTAAGTCTTGAGGCGAAAAGCTTCAAGGCTTTTTTATTTGGGAAAAAATATTTTTAGGCTACAATAAGATTATTGATCAAACATTTTTAAGGAGGAATGCTGGATGAAAAATTATGATGCAATTGTTATCGGTGGAGGTCCTGCTGGTGGTGCGGCTGCCTATGGCTTAAAAGCTGCAGGAAAGACTGTTGCGATTTTTGAAGGTGATCTCTGGGGTGGAACTTGTCCCAACCGTGGCTGTGATCCTAAGAAGATGTTACTGAGTGCCGTTGAAGCCCGTGACCGGATCAAACAGTTACAAGGCAACGGCTTTTCAGAAGTTCCTTATGCTAATTGGACGGAGATGGAGCGTTTTAAGGAAACCTATACCTCAAAGGTCCCAGAAGGCACTAAAAATGGTCTTGATTCAGCAGGAATCGATACTTTTCATGGTAATGCCAGCTTTATTTCTGAAAATGAGATAAAGCTTAGATCAGAAACATTCCAAGCTGATAAATTCATTATTGCGACTGGTCAAAAACCATCGCTCTTAAATATTCCCGGATCAGATAATATGATCACGAGTAATGAATTTTTATCGATGAAAGAAATGCCTAAATCGATCACGTTCATCGGTGCAGGATATATCGCGATGGAATTAGCTAATATTGCTAGTGCAACAGGAGCAGAAGTCCACTTGATCCATCATAATGATCGTCCGCTCAAAGCTTTTGATGGTGACTTTGTTGACGATATGGTAGAACACATGAAAGCCAGTGGCATCAAATTTCACTTTAATGTGGATGTTGATGAAGTGAAAAAGACTGCTGATGGTTTATCGATCCAAGCTAAGGATTTTGAATTGAATACCGGAGCCGTAGTCTGTGCAACCGGTCGTATCCCCAACGTTGCCGAATTGAATTTAGACAAAGCTGGTGTGACTGTTGAAAAAGCAGGGATCAAGGTAAACGACAATCTCCAAACTACTAATCCTAAGATCTATGCGGTCGGAGATGTTATCGCAAAAACAGAACCGAAGTTAACGCCAGTTGCCGGTTTTGAGGCTAAATACGCGGTTCAACACATTTTGGGTAAAATCAATACTCCAATCACTTATCCAGCCATTCCAACGCTCGTCTATGGGAGCCCAAAATTAGCCAAAGTCGGTGTATCTATCCCAGAAGCTAAGGCTGACTCCGATCATTACCAAGTAAGCGAGTTTGATCTAACTAGCTGGTTCACATATCACCGCTTAAATGAACCCAAAGCGGCAGCCAAAATAGTATTGGACAAAAATAAAACAATTGTCGGAGCAACCGTGCTGACTGAGCAAGCTGATGAGCTGATCAACTTGTTGACGATTGCCATCGATAAAAAGATGGACAACAGTTCATTGAACGACTTCATCTTTGGCTATCCAACCGTTGCTAGTGACTTGCAATACTTATTTTAAAAATAGTTATCGAAACAATCGATAATTTCCAATACAAGTTGACAAAAATTAAATAGTTCACTATATTAAACGTATAGCTTTAAAGATTTGGAATATTAATGACCAGACGGCGCCAGAGAATCTATCAATTGCTGGAAGATAGAACACCGTGAACTGTTCATGAACCTGCCAAATCTACTTGTTGTCGCAAGACAATCGCTATTCAGCGTTACGAATCGAGTGAATCTTCGAAATGAAGATTAATTAAGGTGGCACCACGGAAACTACTTCGTCCTTTGTTGGATGAGGTAGTTTTTTTTATACATTTAGGAGGGATAGAATGTCAGATTTACAAAAAGAGAACTTTTCAGAATGGTATTTAACAGCTATTAAGAATGCCGATTTAATGTCATATTCACCAGTACGTGGATGTATCATTTTTAAGCCAGACGGGTATTCACTATGGGAAAGTATTCAAGCAGAATTTAACAAGTATCTTGCAACTCAAAAGATCAGAAATGCTTACTTCCCATTGTTGATCCCTAAGCACTTCTTCGAAAAAGAAGAAGAACACATCGAGGGATTTGCTCCTGAGCTTCCTTGGATGACACAAGTTGGTGACCAAAAGCTTGATGAACCTTATGCTTTGAGACCAACATCAGAAACTATGATCGGTAATGCCTTTAGTGACTGGATCAACTCATATCGTGATCTTCCTTATGAGATCAACCAATGGGCTAACGTCTTCAGATGGGAGAAAAAGACTCTACCATTCTTGAGAACTTCAGAATTCCTCTGGCAAGAAGGTCATACAGCACACGCAACTGAAGAAGATGCCAGAAAGAGAACAATGTCAGTTCTTGATGCTTATGAAGACTTGATCGTTAACTTCTTAGCTATTCCTTCATACAAAGGTCAAAAGACACCTTCAGAACGTTTTGCCGGTGCCGTTGATACTTATTCAATTGAAACAATGATGCGTGATGGTAAAGCCGTTCAAGCTGGTACATCACATTTCTTAGGCCAAAACTTTGCTAAGTCATTTGACATCAAATTCCTTGATAAAGATGACACTCACAAGTACGTATACACGACATCATGGGGAATCTCAACTCGTTTGATCGGTGCAACTATCATGGTTCACGGTGACGAAAAGGGAATCGTCTTACCACCTAAGATCGCCCCAACACAAGTAGCATTGATTCCCGTAGGTCCATGGCAAAAGAATCCTGAGATCATGGAAACTCTTGAAAAAATCAAAGCTAACTTGGAAGCCAAAAATATCCGTGTTGAAATCGACGATACAGATAACACACCAGGATACAAATTCAACGAATGGGAACAAAAAGGTGTTCCAATGCACGTTGAACTTGGACCTAGAGATATCAAGAACTCATCTGCAGTTATTAAGATGCGTGACCTTGATGATAAAGATTCAGTTGCTCTTGATGGCATTGAAGATAAGATCAGTGAAGAACTTGATACAATGCAAACAAGACTTTTAGAATCAGCAAAAGCCAGAAACAAAGCCAACGAACATTACGATATCGATACTTTGGATGACTTGAAGAAACACATCAATACATGCAAAGAAAACAACGAAATTCCAGGATTCGTATTGATCGGCTGGGACGGAACAGAAGAGACAGAAGCTAAGATCAAAGAAGAAACAGGCTTCACAACTCGTAACATTCCTTTCAACCCACCAATGGAAAAGAAAGTCGATATTGTAAGTGGCAAGCCAGCTAAGTACACAGTATGGATTGCGAGAGCTTATTAGTTTAAGACTGAGCTAGCATTTTTAATGCTAGCTTTTTTTATGTTTGTGTTTGATGTTTTTTGCGGAAGTATGTTGGGTGGAGGTTTGTTCCCGGTCCTGTGGGGGTTCCGGAAATTGCGCCGTGGAACGCTGCGGGCCAACTTTGAGCTATCCGAAGGAGACCGCTTCGGACATCTCAAAGCTTGACCTTTTCGTAAGCACGGCCCATGCCGTGCAAACGAAAATTTCGCGGCTGACGGCGAATTTCCTCCACCCCCACAGGACCTAAAATCGTACAAAAATCACTTTTTGGTGGGATACGGTACTTATCTCTATAGTGCAAAACTGTTTTGGTTAGATAGATTGGTTTATTTTTGTTGATTCCTAGGATTCTGCTTTTGGGTACTAATCTTTTCGATTTTTGTGGTGCTATATCATCGCTTCTTTGCTTGGTAGGAAAAAATTTGGTTTCGCTTTTGTTTTTTGTTTTTGAACTTTCTGTTTCCAACTAGATTGAGATAGACAAGTGAGAAATAAGGAGTTGATGCACAGCCAATTTGAACACCCTAGAGTGGAGCCGACTACCCCAAAAAAAGATATTGGTTATCCTCCAAACTAGGTGGAGGGGCGGGGCGCTATATGGGTTCAGTAGCCAAATTTCACTTGGTAATTTATTGCCTAGTGAAAGACTCGTATTTGAAATGCCCGAGTGAACCTTTCGGATAGTTCAAATCGATGTCGGCTACGTTCCAATCCCATATAGCGCCCCGCCCCGGAACCGGCAGTGAACCACCACATCAAACTACTACCTCTATCCCCACAACAATCAAAATATTCCCCAAATTTCATTTATAGTTTTTTATATTTTGATATACTAATTAAGTAACAAAACAAAACCACTACCCGAAATGTTTTTCGCTTAACTTATGATAACTAATGCTTTATTATAAGAATAAATTCGATAACTATGGATAGGATCGAGAAGGATACATATGAAGAAATTTTTTTCAATAACTGGGATCGTGCTGCTTTTTATTGTTGCTTTAGGGCTGATTTTTAACGAACCGTTGAAGCAATTTGCAGTCAGTCACATGTCTAATCGCTACTTGACTTCTTTGACGGCTGATGACGTGAAGAGAAATCAAAATAAAAAGGCTGAATATGATTTTAAAAAGGTCAAACCTATTTCGGCTTCGCAAGTTGCTAAGGCTTCGATCAATAATAATGCAATTACCATCGGGAAGATGTCGGTTCCTTCTGTCGACTTGTATTTGCCGATTGTTAAGGGATTGAGTGATGATGCATTATCGACTGGTGGTGGCACTATGAAGCCTGATCAGAAGATGGGGAAGGGTAATTATGCTTTAGCTGGTCATTACATGACTAATAAAGGTGTGCTTTTCTCCAGATTGGAAAATGTGCAACTCGGCGATCTTGCTTACATTACTAATATGAAGAAAGTTTATACTTACAAGATTTACTACAAGAAAGTTGTACCACCAACTGCGGTATATATGATCGATGATTCTCCAGGCAAGAAGTTGCTGACATTGATCACTTGTGCTGACGGTGGGACTAACCGTTGGGCAATTCAAGCTTCACTAATTAAAACGCAAAAAGCTAATTCGAAAACATTAGATGTATTTTCAAAATAAGTCGCAAGGCTTATTTTTTTTGCTGATTAATTGTTATAATGTACAAGTTAGTAGGTGATGTATTGGTTTCTATAAAGTGGACAAAACGCGACAGTCCAACAAAAGAACAAATTAGCGCGTTTGCGCAAGAAAATAATCTATCAAATATCGTGGCGGAATTAATGCTCGAACGGGGATTTAGTGATCCGATCCAGATCCAAGAATTTTTGCATCCGGATGTTTCAGGGTTGCAAGATCCTTTTGCTTTGCACGATATGGACAAGGCCTTAGAGACCTTGGATGAAGTCATGCAACGCGAAGGGAAAATCGCCATTTATGGTGATTACGATGCCGATGGTGTCACTAGCGCTTCGATCATGAAACTCACCCTCAAAAAAATGGGGGCTGATCCGATCGTCTTTATACCTAATCGTTTCAAAGATGGCTATGGTCCTAATTTAGATGAATATAAGAAGTTAGTAGAAGAAAAGCATATCGATCTTTTGATCACCGTCGATAACGGGGTCAGTGGTAAAGATCAAATTAAGTATTTAAAAGATAATGATGTCAAAGTTATCGTAACTGATCACCATGATCTGCCAGATGAATTGCCAGACGCTGATGCCGTAGTTCATCCTCGGATTCCTGGTTCTGAATATCCTTGTCCTTATTTATCGGGTGCTGGAGTGGCATTTAAGGTTGCTGATGCCCTGTTAGGTGACGATGCCTTAGAGTTTGTCGACTTAGCAGCAATCGGGACTGTAGCTGATTCTGTGGCCGTTTTAGGTGAAAACCGGGTTATCGTTTCCGAAGGATTGAAACGGATGAAAGCTAATGGCCATCTAGGTATTTTGGCTTTGGCTGATAAGTGCAATATTGATCTTGGTAAAATCTCTGAAGACGAAATAGCCTTCACGATCGCACCACGATTAAATGCTATTGGTCGATTAGATGATGCAACTTCTGCTATGGAATTGTTGACGACTAGTGATGCGACTTTAGCAAAAGATATTGTCGATGAGACCGAAGATATCAATGCTAAACGCCAAGAATTGGTTTTAGAAGCATATAATGATTCGCAGGACCAAATCGAAGAACAAGCAGAAAATGGAGTTCTGGTCTTGACTAGTGACAAGTGGCACCAAGGAATTCTAGGGATCGTCGCGAGTCGTGTCGTTGAACAAACGCATAAGCCAACGATGGTTTTGCGTTATGATCCCGATGCTGAAATGTACAAAGGTTCTGGGAGAAGTCCGGAAGGATTTAACTTATTTGATGCTTTGAATGCACACAACCAACTTTTTGCCGGTTTTGGTGGACACGCTCAAGCTTGTGGTTTTTCTATTGAGGAGCCACAACTTAACCAGTTGATTCCTGAACTACAGGAAGAGCCTGCCAAGCAAGATTTTGACCCCCAAAGCGCTGTCGAAAAAAATTATGATTTAGATATGGATATTTCTCAGTTCAGTTTTGACTTGATCACGCAGATCGATCAATTGGCTCCGTTTGGGATGAATAACCCTAAACCGATCATTAAAGTCAGCAATGTTAGCTTGACGAATAATAAAGCTGTCGGAAAAGATCAGTCGCATTTGAAGACAACTATTGCTGATCGATCACATCAAATACCGGCTATTGGATTCCGGCTTTTTGCAAAAGGGCAGTCGATCCAAAATAGTCTGTGCAACGTTTATGGTCAGCTGAATATTAACGAATGGCGTGGCAAGAAGACATTGCAGATGATGTTGTCGGATTTTGAAGTGTCACCAGAAGCTCAGGCCATTGATCAATTGCAGTCGATCTATATCGATTATCGAAACAAGCAATTGACGAAACCGTTGATGGAGCGTTTTGATAGTATTGTTTGCTTTAATCAAGCATATTTTGACATGCTTAATCGTCACAATTTGAACGTTAAGGTTATCATGTACACCGATAATTGTGATGGCGAGAATGTTTTGATCTATGATCGTCCACATGATCTAAAATTTTTCCAAGAGTTTTTGGCCAACAACAAGACTGCTCATACCGCGCTTTACTTGCATACTAGTCTGACTAGTGGCTATTTGCGTCCGGATGTCGTAGGGATGAAACAGTTCTTGAAATACTTATATTCACACGAAAACTTACAAGTTTCGGACATGCCGACCGTGGCACAATATTTGAAAATCGATAAAAATGACATTGATTTCTATTTAAATGTGTTTTTTGAGTTGAATTTTGTTAAAATGGTAAATGGCTTTGTTAAAAGAGCAGAAGTATCGCAACAACGTGAATTAATCGAATCTCCAACTTATATGAAACGGTTACAACGTAACGATGTTGAAAAAATACTAATTGAGTCTAATTTTGACAGTTTGTTGAACTGGATCAGTGAGTACGACTGTCACAATTAGATTGAACGGAGAATGAAAGATGGATATTGATTTTAAGAAATATGTTGCCAACGTTCCCGATTTTCCGGAACCTGGTGTCTTATTTCGAGACATTTCACCACTAATGCTGGACGGAGAGGCATACGGTGCCGCAACTGATGAAATTGTTGACTACGCAAAGAGTCGTGGTGCAGAAATGATTGCCGGTCCAGAAGCACGTGGATTCATCGTGGGATGTCCTGTAGCTTACAAATTAGGTGTTGGATTTGCTCCAGCTCGTAAGAAGGGCAAGCTTCCTAGAGAAACAGTTTCAGTAACTTATGACCTAGAATATGGTCAAGGATCATTATGGATGCAAAAAGACGCTGTCAAACCTGGTCAAAAAGTCCTCGTAGTAGATGACTTGATGGCAACAGGAGGCACACTAGCAGCTACTATCAAACTAGTTGAACAACTAGGTGGTATCGTAGTTGGAACAGCATTCTTGATCGAACTAAAAGATCTACATGGCCGCGACAAAATAAAAGGCTATGACATGTTTACATTGATGCAGTATTAATATTAAAATAGAAGGTAGCGATACCTTCATCATGGTGAGTTGGCAGAGTGGTAATGCACCGGACTCGAAATCCGGCGAACCGGTTAATACCGGCGCGCAGGTTCAAATCCTGTACTCACCTTATATAGCACTTTTGGGAGTTCCTACGGGAACTCTTTTTGTTTAGTTAAATGTTGATATGACGGCGTTTATAGGCGTTTTTGAAATTTATAAGTGTTCCCGGAAATTCCCGAGTTTTGAAAATTTGTTGACCAAATATTGACCAATTGACCAATTTTGACAAAAGTGGTCACCAAAAACGCTGTACTCGTTGACAGACAATAGGTACAGCGTTATTTTTTTGTTCAATGATCTTTCTATTAGTCCGAGCATTTTTTGTTTCTAAATCATTCAAATATAAATACTTATCAATATAATAATTCTTTTATAATTACATATAACATGATATATTTTATGTGAAGAAAAGAGAGGAGATGTTTACAATGTTTAAAAGTGCTTTACTAGCTAGTTTGACCGTTTTATTATCAGTTGGATCACTTGGATTTTTGGAGAATTCACAAAAGGTTGAAGCAGATTCTGCCACAGAAATCAGCTACAATAATCAACTGCCAGCATGGACGAATACAAACATTAAGGCAGTAGTAACTGTGAACAACCATCAAGGTGCACATTTATATGATGCAGATGGTAAGATCATCCCCAATAGAAGATTAGCTCCCTGGAGTGGTTGGTATACTGATATCGCACGTGTAGCAAATGAAAAGAGTAATGTTAGTAATCCAGTAAAGAAGGGGACTTACTATAGAGTGTCGACTAACGAATATGTCCGTGGCGAAGATGTTGTTCGACCTGTTTATAATCAGGCACGATAGAATATTTCAATAAATTTACAAGCATATAAAAAATGTCTGATGTAATTATCTTGTCCTAATTACATCAGACATTTTTTATACAACGTTATTATTGTAAAAACATACTATAATATTGTTTTATGATAATAATGAATAAAGATTAGTACATATTTTATTAGTTTTGACAAAAATAAAACATTGACTTCAAAGATATTTGTGAATCATCATTATGTGTGATGGAAATCTTTTTCAATACTATTTTATATATGAATATTTATTTAAAAGTTATTTTAAAATAAAATGAATGTAAAAATGGTGTAAATTTTTACTTATAATAATATTAGGAAAAAAATTATGGTATTGCTTATTAAATCCTCAAAATTTAATATCAAATTATGCATTTATCGTTAATTATTTAATGCATATATTCGTTTGGAGGGTGATCATAGTGAAAAAAAATACATTTATCGGATCGATAGCTTCTGTGTTATTTGTGTTGTCATCAAGTGCCATGTCGGGAACAGTATTGGCAGCCAATGATTATCAATCATATTTTGATGATGGAGGTGTTACTATAACAGATTCTGATGTTGGTGCAGATTCAATAATGGATATCCCAAATAATGATCCTAGAAACTGGCATTTTACAGAGATCAAGGGGATAGTTACTGCGGATCACGATGCTCCGTTATATGATGATAATGGAACTAAAATTCCTGATCGGACAGTTTCTGCTAAAAGTTCTTGGGCTGTTGATGGTTCCAAAAAAAATGACTTTACAAATGAACAGAGATTTCGAATTTCCGCTCATGAATGGATAAGTGAAAATGATGCAGGATTTCACGAAACCCATACTCTGAGCAAAGTAAAGAGAACGCCATTTGTTAATATTAAAGTCGATACCGATGGACGAACGACAGTTCATTTAAAACCTGGTAAAAATTACGATTTGTATAAATCAGATGGGACATTATCAAATAGAAAATTAGCAGGTGGTACTGACTGGTTTTCTGATGAGTCTGCAGAAGAACCTGGTGAACTAGTAGATAATCAATATCCAACACAATATTTAAGAGTTTCCACCGATGAATGGGTACTTTGGAATCCGTCTAATGGTGTAGACATGGAATTCGCACCATTTCTTTAATTTCGTACTAAATGAAATATGTTATTAAGAACTGAAGTGCCCCATAAATGTCAGAGTTATGTCTAACATTTATGGGGCACTTTGTATGTCTGGATTGATTCATGTTTACGTTATTAATTTTTCATTTCAAAAAGATAAACTGATGATCTTCAAGCAATCATTCCTTGCCACTGTATATCATTGAATACAATAGACACGTCATCACCATCATGCTCAAGACCAATACCAATACGTAAATTAGCGTTTTGACCTTCTGATAGACTATCTGGAGTTCCAGGATCTCTATTGGAAGATGAAGTTCCAATAGTTCCGTTAGAGTCCGCAACAGTAAAGTTATAACCGTCAAAATCATCTAACGGAATTGTCCCCTTAATGGCAGTGATAGTATAATTTAAAATCACATATTGCTTCATGTTGTCATAATTATGTGAAATATCGGTCACGGAAACATCATTAGGATCTACCCGTTGTACTGAATTAACCTTAATACCGATTACCATTCCGTCATTACTAAGCATGTCTTCATCACCAAAAGATAAAACCTTTGCAGAATCTTCCGCCTCGTCTAATTGTGTATCGTCAGTATTTTCATCAAAATATTCTTCTTTACTAATCGTTCTTGCATGTTTTTGTTTTATATTCTTTGGTTTAATTCGTAATTTTTTTGATTGTTTTTGTCCATTTAAAAATACGGTTAATTTATACTTTCCAGCATCATAAAAAGTTAATGTTTCATTTCCAGTTTTCGCTTTGTTTGAACCCATATTTTTTCCGGTCGATAAGTCTGTTACAGAATATTTATTTCCGCTATTTGTATGAAAGTCTAATGTTGCTTCACTATCTTTGTTTAACCTAGCAGTTGTGTCATCAACATCGAGAAAAATTTGTTCCTCGGTTGTCACAAACGTTCTGATGAGATTGAACAATGCAACAAAGAATAAAAGAATCAGTATCCAAAATAACATTTTTTTGATCAATGAATGATTGTATTGCCTATTTTGAGAATGTCTTGAAGTTCTAGTTTCCATCTGACATCCTCCTATTTTTTGCGATTGCGGTGTAATTCAGACCGAGTCATTGAATGGTGAGGTGATTGTTGGCCATATGGATCATATTGCTGTTGATTATTCAAATTTGAGTCGTTGTTTAAATTATCTGAATGGTTTGTACTTTTTTCTAATTTTTTGTTTTGCAATATATGCCAAATTAAAAATCCAAGTCCAATAACCATTCCTAGCCAGATCCAGACTGATAAATCACCAAATGATCTATCAGCTGTAGTCAATGCAACTAGTCCAAATAGTACTAAAATGATGGCATTCGCGATGTCTCCACCTAGATGTATTTTTGATTTGGTTGCCAAGTAAACTATTCCAGAAACAAGGTAGGCAAATGCCATTATGATTCCACCTGAGCCACTTGTGCTGTTATTACTTTCAATCGCATTTGATAATCCGGCAGCCATACTTTGAATCACGATGAATATTGATAGTAAGATCATCAATATTCCTATTACTAATTTTGTTGTTTTCATCTTAAATCCCCCCTAAATACTAATGTATAAAAAGTATTATAAAATCATTTTAACAGATATCGTTTATCGAAGATGCCAAAGCGATAATTTATAATAATATAATTTATCGCAGCTCCACCAAATCTTTTATGTTATTAAAAATATGATAAGCTTGATGTAAATGCTTAGTGAGGGGGATATTCCATGATAATCAACTTAGTAAACCCGGAAACAAATACGAGAAAGAAAGCCAAACTAGGTTTTTCCTGGACAACATTTTTCTTCGGTTTTTTCCCAGCAGTCTTTCGTGAAGACTGGAAGTGGGCGGCCATTATTTTTCTGGTTGAAATGGTTGTAACCGTTCCAACTTTGGGATTCGGATTTTCTGTAGTCGGAATTATTTTTTCGTTTTTCTACAACCGTCTCTACGTCAATGATTTATTAGCCAAGGGATTTCGTCCCGAAGATGACTATTCTAAAAATGCTTTGCTCAACAAGAATTTTAATTTGAATGGATAAGAAAAAGACAAGAATCGAAATTCTTGTCTTTTTGTTTGAAATTATCTCAGTAATTTAGCTTTTTTAACATCTTCGATTGTCTTGGTTCCAGCCAATTGCATGATGGTCTTGAATTCATCATTCAAGTGTTCAACGACAGAATAAACGCCATCAGCGCCACCAAGGGCTAATCCGTAAATGATTGGACGGGCTAGAGCAACCATGTCAGCACCGTTAGCTAAAGCCTTGAAGACGTGTGATCCTCGGCGAACACCACTATCGAAGATGATCGGTACTTGGTGATTTACGGCATCGGCCACGCTCTTTAGGACATCAAATGAAGCAGGACCTCCGTTTAGTTGTCTACCACCATGGTTAGAAACGTAGATTCCGTCAGCACCCGCACCGATAGCTAGTAGAGCATCTTCTGGACTTTGGACACCTTTGACGATAACTGGTAGGTTCGTGAAATCTTTGATCCGTTTTACGTCAGCTGGACTGATTTTTTGAGCTGCTGCCGCGTAGATCTCACCGATTCCTTTACCTTTACCATCTCCAGTACTGAATTTTTCTAAGTTGGCCATTGGGATAGGGAATTGGAAGTTATTGATTATGTCTGATTCACGATAGCCATCGACTGTGGCATCAGCAGTTAAGATGATTGCCTTTGCACCAGCGTTCATAGCTTCTGTCAAAAGACTTTCGTTAAATTCCCAGTCTTTACTCATGTAAAGTTGGAAAAATTGTGGTGACCCAGCACCGGCTTTTGCTGTGTCAGCAATCGATGTTGATGAATAAGTGCTTTGTGACATTAATGCACCAGCTTTTGCCATGCCTTTAGCCGTATCTTTTTCACCTTGAGAATGTGCTAAGCCTTGGGCGGCAGCTGGAGACATCATAATAGGCGTTTTAACTTTGATTCCAAATATCTCCGTGTCAGTTTGTGGATCTTCAATATTGCTTAAAACTCTAGGAACGATTTGGACGTGATTAAATGCTTTCGTATTTTCAGATAATGTCCATTCGTCTTCAGAACCACCGCTAATATAACCAAAACCACCGGTAGGGATGATCTTCTTTGCTTCTGCCTCTAGTGAAGGTAAATTGAGAATATCTAGTTCTTTCTCGTTATCACTTTGTGTGTAACCATTAATTTCTGTCATCTTGACCCCTCTTTTATTCAAAAATAAGCGCATACATCGTTGATTGATCAACTTTTTCGGTGTGTTTGCTTTTTAGTACTTGATCAATTTAGCACTGACTTTATTTATATACAAATAATCTTTCTCCTAAAAACAAAAAAATTTATACTAACTTGTTTTTTGTGCGAAAATGAAAGTATCAATTTCTAGTAAAGAAGCGATTTTATGGCAGATCAACGAACAAAATTAGCAAAATATTTTAATCAACGAGTTTGGTTCAGTGCAACCTTTGAAAAATTCACGCACAAGAAGATCCGTGCGGGTGGATTTAGTCCAGTTTTATTGCTGGTGGATCTACAATTGACTGATAAAAGAGGCAGAACTGTTGAACCTGACATTGCTGATCACGTTTGGGTGCCTGCCAATAAAGAAGTTTTTAAATTGGGAAAAGAACTGTTCGATGGTGATGAGATCGTCTTTTCTGCCGTAGTTAAAACGTATGGTATCAAAAGAAACGATGTTGCCGACAAAAGAGCTAATATTGCTCAAAGAGTCGATCAAACTAATCATCAAATTTTTCAAGATTATCGTGAAGATTATTTGGATTGGAAAGATGATTGGCAACAAGTTGCTAGTCGCAATCAGGAACTGAAACAAGAATTGCAACAAGGTAAAATCGACCGCAAAACTATGCAGCAATTGGAGCAGGAAAATATTACTCAATATAAAAATAGTCAACCTGACGGAGTTGCCGTAAAAAACCGCGAGGAGGCTAATCAAAATCGATCCGATGCCCAAAGAAAGTCACTCAAGTTTGTCGATTACCAGTTGGAAGATTTAAGAGATGTCAGATTTCTCAAACAACGAAGATTGCACAAGGGTTGGGTCCGTAAACAAATCTCTGTTAAAGACCAAACTAATACCAAGTACACGAAATACCTGGCGGCACGTAGTTTTGCCTATCACGATGGCATCTCTTTTGATCAATTTGAAAATAATAAATAATTACGAGAACAATCATTTGCTTATTTTGTAATCGTTTAACTATAATGAAAAAATCAATAAAAGAGGGGAATTCATTATGGTTAATTTTTTACGGAACAATAAAATCGCAACTGTCTTGTTGACGATTTTGCGGATCTACCTAGGAGTTGAATGGACTTTGGCTGGCTTTGCTAAAGTTACAAACGGAGCCAGTGCAGCAACTAAAGGGATGCTGGAAGCTGCGGTGAAGAATCCAGTCAAGGGTCCTTCTGGAGATGTGGTCTATCCTTGGTTCAACGATATGATCAGTTCAATATTGCCTCACGCTCAAGGAATGAGTGTCTTGGTAGCTTGGGGTGAACTTTTAGTTGGTCTAGGATTGATATTTGGCTGTTTAACCACTGCCGCTGCTTTTTTCGGGGTGGTTATGAACTTTTCATACATGCTCTCGGGTTCAATTTCAGTCAATCCAATGTACATTTTTCTAAGTTACTTCATCCTGATTGCTGGTTATAACGCCGGTAAGATTGGATTAGATCACTGGGTAATTCCTTGGGTCAGACGTCACATTTTTCACAAAAAAGTTGTAGCTTAAATAGTTTTTAGACCGCAAGGTGCAGAACTTTGCGGTTTTTTAATGGTTTTATTTATCATTTGCTTAACTAATATAGTTTTATACAGTAAACTTGTATTAAATGATTTATTTATAGGGGTGTGTGAATTGGTCACAATTAGGGATATTGCCAAACAGGCTGGTGTTTCTCCTTCGACTGCATCGAGAGCACTGAATAAAAATCCACATATCAGTAAAAAAACGATCGACCGGGTCCAAACGATAGCCGATCAGTTAGGCTATATGCCAGATTACAATGCAAAAAATCTTACTACCGGCGAAGCTTCAGCCGTGGGTGTGATTTTTCCAGTAGATGGACATGCGGTACAGAGTAATCCTTTTTATATCAAAGTTTTAAGTGGTGTTAACGATGAACTGATCAAGCGTGGTTACGCTTTGTCTGTCGCTATCACTAAAACGCTCGATGACTTGCAAAAAAATGTGAAATCGATGATCTACCAAAGTAAGATCAAGCGGTTTATTTTGTTGTATTCTCAACCCAATGATCCAATTGCCAAATTCTTACGTGAAAATCATTTAAGATTCGTCGTGATCGGTCAACCGACAGTTGAGACTGATTATTATGTCAACAACAACAACGTAGAAGCAGGTGCAGCGGCAACGAGATACTTGCTCGAACAAAGTCAACCTGAGCATTTAGCCTTCGTTCATTCACCGGAAAATTGGCTTTTTGAAAAGGAACGATTTACCGGCTTCCAAAATGTCGTTTCCGAGCATAATTTGGATTACCAGGAATTTACTGTCGATCAGTCAAATTCGACAACATTGGAATCACAAATTTTTGAACATCCCCAGATCGATGGAGCAGTGGCAACTGATGATATCAATGCCATGAATTTCATCGATAGTTTTAAAAAAGTTTACCCACTCAAGCAAGTTGAAATCATGGGTTTTAATAACTCATTGCCGAAGGTTTTACTCGATCGTAACTATCGAACCGTTGATCTATTCCCCGAAGAGATGGGGAAAAAGGCGACACTACTGCTGTTCAGTGATCGTGAGGATCAATCGATCGATGAAAAGAAACATCTCCTAGTCGGCTATAAAATCGTCTGAATTAGTCAGCTCATTTTCGAGCTGGCTTTTTTTATTCGCAAAAATTTTTAAATTTTTTTTCGTAATTTATCTACAGGGAAAAAGATTGATATATCAACAATTATTTTGAAATATCTCTTTGAAGTATGTAAAAAATATCACATTCTTTTAATGCAAACGGTTGCATTAAATTGAAAGCGGTTTTATACTAATGTCATAAATTAATTCATACCACGAAACGAGGGAGAAACATCATGTCAGATAAAAAAGAGACAAAACAAGATGGCGCTGGTTTACCAAAGCTATCTTCGAACACTATCTGGATGCTTAGTTTGGGATTCCTAGGCGTTCAAATGGCCTTTACTTTACAAAGCTCGCAAATGAGCCGTATCTTCCAAACTATCGGAGCTGATCCTAACAACTTAGGTTGGTTCTTCATCTTGCCACCTTTGGCCGGATTGATCGTTCAACCGATCGTTGGATATTACTCAGATAGAACTTGGGCACCTAAATTAGGTGGAAGACGGTTGCCTTACTTGATCTTAGGTACTGTAGTTGCCGCAATCGTTATGTTCTTATTGCCAAACTCAGGTTCAATGGGCTTTGGTTACGGATCCATGGCAGCTTTATTGTTTGGTGCAATTACTGTTGCCTTTCTAGATTTATCATCAAACGTTGCCATGCAACCATTCAAGATGATGGTCGGTGATATGGTCAACGATGACCAAAAGAGTTATGCCTATGGTATTCAAAGTTTCTTATCAAACACTGGTGCGGTTATCGCCGCAATCTTCCCATTCTTGTTCACAGCACTAGGGATCGCTAACACCGCTAAAAAGGGTGTTGTACCACAGTCAGTTGTTTGGTCATTCTACATCGGTGCCGCAATTTTAGTTATTTCAACAATCATCACAATTTTCAGAGTTAAAGAATACGATCCACAAACTTACGCTAAGTATCACGGCATTTCTGAAGACGCTAATAAAACGGGTGGTAACTGGTTAGATCTTCTCAAGAAAGCTCCTAAAGTATTCTGGACAGTAACATTAGTTCAATTCTTCTGCTGGATGGCTTTCCAATATCTTTGGACTTATTCAGCTGGTGCCATTTCAGTTAATGTTTGGAACACTTCTAATGCTAGTTCTGCCGGATATCAAGCTGCTGGTAACTGGTACGGTGTTTTAGCAGCTGTTCAATCGATTGCTGCTGTTGTTTGGTCATACGTACTAGCTAAAGTTCCTAACAATCACCACAAACTAGGTTATGCAGCAAGTTTGATTCTCGGAGCTGTTGGCTTCTTATCAGTTTTCTTCATTCACAGTCAATACGCTTTGATCGTCTCATTCGTCTTAGTCGGAATGGCTTGGGCAGCAATGAACACTTATCCATTAACTATGATCACTAACGCACTTTCAGGCGAACACATGGGTACTTACTTAGGTTTATTCAACGGATCGATTTGTTTACCACAGATCGTTGCTTCACTACTAAGTTTTGCCTTGTTCCCATTATTAGGAAATTCACAACCACACATGTTCTTACTATCAGGTATCATCATGGCAGTAGGTGCATTATCAGTTGGATTCATTAAAGAAACTTATAAAGCTTAATTAAAAAAGGAGAATCACGATGAAAAGAATTTTTGAAGTTCAACCTTGGAACGTTTCAACACACGAATTTAAGGCTGAAGACAAAAGACTACAAGAATCGATGACTAGTTTAGGTAATGGCTACATGGGAATGCGTGGCTTTTTCGATGAAGATTATTCTGGCGACAGCTTACCAGGCATTTACCTAGGTGGTGTTTGGTTCCCCGACAAGACTCGTGTTGGTTGGTGGAAAAACGGTTATCCAAAATACTTTGGTAAGGTCATCAATGCCGTTAACTTCATCAAAATGAATTTCGAGATCAATGGCGAAAAACTAGATTTGGCCAAAGATGAAATCAGTGATTTTGAATTAAATCTCCATATGAAAAACGCACTCTTAACACGTTCATTCATCGTTAAAAAAGGCGATGCCAAAGTAAAATTCAATTTTGAAAGATTTTTGAGTGTCGCACAAAAGGAACTTTCCGTTCAAAAAGTTACAATCGAAAATCTTTCTAATGATCCTGTCGACATCAAGGTGATTTCATCGATCGATGCTAACGTTAAAAACGAAGATGCTAACTACGACGAACACTTCTGGGAAGTTAAAGACATTGCTGCTGGTAGCGTTGTTGCTGAAACTAAAGCCAATGACTTCGGTACGCCAAGATTTACGTCTGGTATGCAAGCAAACTACGTAACTAGTCTGGCACCAGTTGGCAACGAAATGACCGATTTTGAAACTTCGACTACTTTTGCTGGTACTCTAAACAAAGATGAAACAGCTAGTTTTGAAAAACGTGTCATCGTTGTAACTTCTCGTGATTACGACACACAAGACGATTTAATTAAAGCAATGAATGACCTCTCTAAAAAAGTTTCCACCGTGTCATATGATGAATTGTTTACGGCACACGAAAACATTTGGGCTCAAAGATGGGAACAATCAGATGTGAAGATCCAAGGAGACGATGAGGCTCAACAAGGCATGCGTTTCAACTTGTTTGGCCTATTCACCACTTACTATGGTGATGATGCACGTCTAAACATTGGACCAAAAGGATTCACCGGTGAAAAATACGGTGGGGCAACATACTGGGATACTGAAGCTTTCGCAGTTCCAGTATACTTAGGAATTACGAAACCAGAAGTAACCAGAAACCTCTTGATGTACCGTTACAAACAATTGGATGGAGCATACGTTAATGCTCAAGAACAAGGTCTCAAGGGTGCATTATATCCAATGGTTACTTTCAACGGTATTGAATGCCACAATGAATGGGAGATCACTTTTGAAGAGATCCACCGTAATGGTGATATTGCATTCGCTATTTACAATTACACTAGATATACCGGTGACAAGTCTTACGTCTTAAATGAAGGCTCAAAAGTATTGACCGAGATCTCCAGATTTTGGGCAGATCGGGTCCACTTCAGTGAACGCAACAATCAATACATGATCCACGGCGTAACTGGACCTGATGAATACGAAAATAACGTCGACAACAACTGGAACACTAACTACTTAGCACGTTGGACATTGGAATACACATTGAAAGTTCTTAAGGAAGTATCTCCTGAACAAGCTAAGCAATTAAATGTATCCGATGAAGAAAAAGCTAAATGGCAAGATATCGTCGATCGGATGTACTTACCATATGACAAAGACTTGAACATCTTCGTTCAACATGACGGCTTTTTGGACAAGGATCTCCAACCTGTTTCAGCTATTCCAGAAGATCAACGTCCAATCAATCAAAATTGGTCATGGGACAAGATCTTGCGCTCGCCATACATCAAGCAAGGTGACGTTTTGCAAATCATGTATGACTTTATCGATGACTTCACACCAGAAGAAAAGAAGAGCAATTTTGACTTCTACGAACCATTGACAGTTCACGAGTCGAGTTTATCTCCAGCAATTTATTCAGTAGTCGCTGCTGACTTACATTATGAAAAGAAAGCGGTTGAATTATATGAAAGAACAGCTAGACTAGACTTAGACAACTATAATAATGACACTGTAGATGGATTGCATATTACTTCAATGACTGGTGGCTGGATCGCTATGGTCCAAGGCTTTGCTGGAATGAGAGTTCATGACGATACTTTGAGCTACAAACCATTCTTACCACAAAAGTGGGACAGCTATTCATTTAGACAAGTATTCAGAGGTCGCGTGATCGAAGTATCCGTTGATAAAGACGGAAATCACTTCAAACTTATCTCAGGTGAACCACTTGATATTAAAGTAAATGACAAGACAGTTACATTGGATTCATTACAAACTAATTAGTTATTAGGTGTCTGGGTTTTAAATAATTCGGGCACCTTTTTTGAAAGGAAGGATATATATGGTTAAATTCAAGGATATTAAAGGTTTCGTATTTGATTTAGATGGTGTTATTGCTGATACCTCTGTCTACCACTCACAAGCATGGCATCAACTGGCAGATGAATTAGGCGTTCAATGGAGTGATGAATTAGCTGACAACTTAAAGGGTGTCAGTCGCATGGATTCACTCGAATTGATCTTAAAAACTGGTGGTAAAGAAAACGATTATACCCAAGAAGAAAAAGAAAAGTATGCTGCTAAGAAAAATGCCAACTATCTGGACTTATTAAAAGGGATGGACTCTTCAGCAATTTTACCTGGTATCGCTGATTTTCTAGCTAGTTTGGAAGAAAATAATTATAAGTTGTCACTAGCATCAGCATCGAAAAATTCCCCATTAGTTTTGGAGCAATTAGGCTTAGCAAAATACTTCCCTGAAAAAGTCGATCCAGCAACTTTGAAGCATGGTAAGCCAGATCCTGAGATTTTTGCACGTGGCGCAGAAGTCTTAGACCTAACTCCAGAACAATGTATCGGAGTTGAAGATGCCAAAGCAGGTGTTGAATCGATCAATTCAGCGGGAGAAACTTCAATTGGTATCGGGGATGTAAATGTCTTGTCAGAAGCAGACATTAACTTCACGAATACTTCAGAATTGACGTTAGCCAACATCAAAAAAGCTATGGAAGTGGGAGAGGGTTAATGATTAAGGAACAAAATTTTGGTCAAGTTGACGGTGAAGATGTCAAATTGTTTACCATTGAAAATAAGAACGGAACTAAAATCAGCGTGATAAGTTATGCTGCAGCTTGGCAAAATTTTGAAGTTGTTGAGGATGGAACGACACATTCATTGATCGAACATTACGATGACGTTTCTGGCTACGTTGATAATCCTTATCAAGTAGGTAAAACAGTCGGAAGAGTTGCCGGACGAATCGGCAATGCTAAATTTACGATCAATGGCAAGCAATTCAAGCTACCTGCTAATGAAGGGGACAATTTATTACACGGTGGCGACAAGGGAATTCAAACACATAACTTTGACAGTGAGATCGACGAAAAGAACAACGCAGTCATTTTCACCACAGTTATGAAAAGTGCGGAAGACAATTTCCCTGGCGACTTAACATTGACGATCAAATATACTTTGACAAAAAATGACGAAGTAGAAATTGAATATACTGGCGAAAGTACAGAAGACACACTATTCAATCCAACGTGCCACGTCTACTTTAACGTACTAGATGACACCACAGATGTTTCTAAACAAGAACTACAAATCAACGCAGATGAATCATTGGCCATTTACGGTGACAAAGTACCAACTGGCAGAAAATTACCAGTAACATCAGGCTATGATTTTAGAAAACCAAGAACTATCGCTCAAGGACTAAAAGACTTGTACGCAGAAAATCAAAAAATCGAATTTGATGACTGCTACGTAACAGGCAAGTCAAAGTCAGAAGTTGCCAAAGTTAGCGGAGACGGAAGAAGCGTTAAGTTGTACTCTGACAGAAACGGAATGGTGATTTTCACAGCCAATCCTCAAGACAGTAAGAAGCAAGATGCTCACGAATATAGTTCACTAGCTATGGAACTACAAATGTTACCAGATGCTATTAACCATAAGGACTTCGGCGATATTGTGTTGCCTGCTGGCAAAAAAGTAACATATAAAAACAAATACAAGTATGCAAAAGATTAAGGTTTGTTAAAAAGACGCTTTGTTGCGAAGCGTCTTTTTTGTTTGGGTTTGATTTTTTTATGCTAAGTATGTTGGGGTGTGGTTCACTGCCGGTCCTGTGGGGGTTCCGGGAATTGCGCCGTGGAACGCTGCGGGCCAACTTTGAGCTATCCAAGGAAGACCGCCTTGGACATCTCAAAGCTTGACCTTTTCGTAAGCACGGCCTTTGCCGTGCAAACGAAAATTTCGCGGCTGACGGCGAATTCCCTCCACCCCCACAGGACCTAGGGTGGTACAAAACTCTTTTTGTTGGTGGGGGATGCGGCACTTAGCTATGTAGTTGTGGGTAGTTTTGGTTTTTATTTATAATCCTATCTATTTTGAGTCCTAGGATAACGTTTGGCCTACTGATCTTATCAATTTTGTTGGAGGTTATCATCGATAAGTAAAAATTATTGAGCTTTTGGAATTTGTGATTTTGCTTTTACTATAAAAATGACATTTGAGATAGACAAGTGAGAAATAGGAAGCTCAAAAAGTGCCGATTTAACCAAAAAAATGTCGGTAAAACTCAAAAAAAAAGAGAATTGATTGTCCAACTTAGGTGGAGGGGCGGGGCGCTATATGGGTTCAGTAGCCAAATTATTCTTAGCGGTTTACCGCTTAGAATAAGACTCGTATTTGAAATGCCCGAGCGAACTTCTCGGGTAGTTCAAATCGATGTCGGCTACGTTCCAATCCCATATAGCGCCCCGCCCCGGAACCGGCAGTGAACCTCAACACAAACTACTACCACTATCCAATACTATCAAATACCATCCAACAAACAATTAATTATCCAAAATACCAAACTAACCAACAGCTGTCATCTCTTACATCCTTATCTCACCCCAAAATAATTGTGATAAAATTAACATAAGAAGGTGACTAAATTGATCGAAAAGATTGCTGACAAAGACTTTGATCACTCAGACATGAAAGGTAAAGACTTTACGCAAGTTCAGTTTGAAAACGACGACTTCTCTCATACCGACTTAGCTGGAACAAATTTTTATAATTGTCTCTTTCGTAACTGTGATTTTTCGTATGCTGATCTTTCAAATGTAAATTTCACCGGTGCTGATTTGAGGGGCTGTGATCTGCATAACGCTGATATTTCAGGGGCAAATATGGAACATTCGATGTTGGACCATGCTAATTTGGACGGTATCAAGTCTGATGATTCGACTAAGTTTTTTAAAATGTATTGTCCTGAGAAGGGTGCCTTTTTAGGTTATAAGAAGTGTTTCAATTCTTTGATTGTGAAATTACTGATCCCAGCTGATGCTCGTCGGACTTCTGCAACGGCATCTTCTTGTCGTTGTGATAAGGCTAAAGTCATGGAAATCGAGGATATGTATACTGGGGAACATTATGATGAAGCTGTTTCTTATGTTGATGAGAATTTCATTTACAAGACTGGGCATTACGTCGTTGCGGAAAACTTTAATCCTGATCGTTGGCAAGACTCTACTGGAGGCATCCATTTTTGGCTTGATCGTAAAGAAGCTGAGGGATACATGTAGTCAAAACTTGAATTTTACTTCAAATAGAACTAGTGTTGACTCGGAATCTCATAGTTAGTGATGAATGCTGACGGAAAGGTAGCGGATATTTTGGAAAAAAGCATTGATTATCCATGTGTAATTTTTAAGTCCAACGCCAATAACGGAGTCTATACTGTCAATGTGCCAGATGTAACTGGTGCAGTTGGAAAGGATAGTAACGAAGAAAAGTCGATTCAAAGTGCGGTTGACGATACCGAAGATATTTTGAGTCATCAAGGAAATTATCCAACACCATCGGATCTATCTTCGATTGCTCGGGAATTCCCCCAAGCAGAAGTAAGATTGATGTCCTTAGATTTGGCCGAAATCGTCGCTCGGCGTAAAAAGCTCAATGCTTAAATATAAAAATAAAACCTCATTGCAATTTGCGATGAGGTTTTATTTATTGAGGGTTGCTAATCGGAGAGATATGCGGGTGCCAGCAGTGAGAGTACACCTATGCTGGTAATTCAATACAAAAACAGAGTTTTTTAATAATATTTTTACCAATACTGGTATCATATTAATTATTGAACACAAATAGAAAGGTTGTTAAATGTGAAATCCATCGTTGCTGGAATTGTTGCCCATGTTGATGCTGGTAAGACTACATTGTCCGAGGCAATGCTTTTTAAATCAGGCGTTATTCGAAAGTTAGGTCGTGTTGATGATGGTGACGCTTTTTTAGACTCAGACACTTTGGAAAAAAAGCGTGGTATCACGATATTTTCTCATCAAGCCGAACTGGATTTCGATGAGTTGAAATTAACTTTGCTAGATACGCCGGGACATATGGATTTTGCCAGCCAAACTGAAGCAGTCTTAAACGTGCTTGATTATGCTATTTTAGTGGTTTCAGCGACTGATGGGATTCAGGGATACACTCGTACATTATGGGAGCTTTTGAAAAGATATAACGTTCCCACATTCATTTTTATAAATAAAGCAGATGCAGCAACGGCTCAACCACAAGAAGTTTTACAACAACTGCAAACAGAGTTTGCTTCGGGAATCCAAAATTTTTCTGAGTTAAACGATGATGTCATTGAAAATATTGCTGCTACTGATGATGAAACTTTAAATGAATTTCTGGCTAATGAAACGCTGACCGACCAAACGATTCAACAATTGATCCAAAAGCGCTTAGTTTTTCCAACTTACTTTGGATCAGCACTTAAAGATGAAGGAGTCGAGGAATTTATTGCCGGTTTGTCGAAATGGACTGCTCAAGCAACTTCCATAACCGAGTTCTCTGCTAAAGTTTTCAAGATCTCCCACGATGAAAAAGGTGAACGCCTGACTTGGGTTAAGGTCACCGGTGGTGTCATCAAACCAAAAGATACGATTGCTGATCAACAAAAAGCCAATCAATTACGAGTTTATAATGGAACAAAATTTGAATTATCGTCCGAGGTCTCTAGTGGTGAAGTTTGTGCCATCACCGGATTGACGAATACTTTTCCGGGACAAGGATTAGGTGATGAAATAAATGCTCTTGCGCCAATTTTGCAACCAGTTTTAAATTATGCTGTCCAAGTTTCTGACGATAAGCTGCATGCTTGCTTGACGGCTTTAAGAATGCTGGAAGATGAAGATCCACAACTACACGTTAAGTGGTCGGAACATTTGCAGGAGATCCGTGTTCAAATCATGGGTGAAGTTCAATTGGAAGTCTTGCAACAGATTATGCAACAACGATTTGGCCTTGAAGTCAGTTTCACTGAGGGGCAAATATTGTACAAAGAAACGATCACAGAAAAAGTCGAGGGGGTCGGTCATTTTGAACCACTGCGTCATTACGCTGAGGTGCATTTGCTACTAGAACCAGCTCCATTAGGATCAGGGATTAATTTTGCAACTAACTGTGACTTGGACTATCTAGGAAAAAATTGGCAACATCAAGTATTATCGAATCTGGCCGCTAAAGAACACATAGGGGTCTTGACCGGTAGTCCGATAACGGGTATGAAGATCACCTTAATTTCAGGTAAGGCTAGTAATGTTCACTCTGTCGGTGGTGATTTTCGAGAGGCGACTTGGCGAGCTGTGCGCCAAGGTTTGATGATGCTGAAAACTAAAGGAAAATGCCAATTATTAGAACCATGGTATCGATTTAAAATGACGGTTGCCCAAGATCAAGTTGGCCGAGCAATGAATGATATTCAAAAAATGTCCGGTACTTTTGATACACCCACAAATCAAGGAGAACTAGCAACTTTAACGGGGACCGCTCCCGTGGCTCAAATGCAAGGATATCCCCAAACTTTACGCTCTTACACGCATGGTCAAGGAGATTTAGAGTTGGTCGTTGCTGGCTATCAAGCTTGCCACAACGCTGCAGAGGTTGTCGAACAGACCGACTATCATCCTGTTAGCGATTTAGAAAATACCCCTGATTCTGTTTTTTGTGCTCATGGAGCTGGTTATCCTGTACCTTGGGATGAAGTCCCAAATATGGCGCATATCCCATACACTTATAAATAATTATTAAACTGATGACTTGAACGTTAACTTTAGGAATTATATACTGAAAGACATATGTTAAAAATAGGGGAAATAAATTCGTGAAAGTTAAAAAGTTTTATCCAATCATCTTGTTAAGTTTCTTATTGTTAGTTTCAGTTGGACTGAACATCACGCAATTAGTTCAGAGCAATCATCCTAATGCTGAAAAAGTAGAGGCCGACAGTAATACCGATTCTAAGAAAGATACCAACAAAAAATCTGACACTGTCAAAAAGGGTGACGATGCCGAGATGGTCCCATTGGCTCAGTTTACTTACAAGGATTCATCCGAGACTAAGCCTTATCCAGTTTTAAAGGATCATCCAGAAGCTTATATCGATGTTGATATCGCAAAACAACGCGTGTACATCAAAGATGGCAAGAAGACACTTTATGAAATGTACGCTTCAACCGGTGAAAAAGATGCGACCCCAAGAGGAACGTACCAAATTGAACCAGAACATGGTGAATATTTTTACACAGCACCACTTAAGCTAGGTGCTTATCACTGGGTATCGTTTTTGAATCATGGTGAATATTTGTTCCACAGTACACCAACTGATGAAAATGGAAACTACGTTGATTCGATTGCAAAGACTTTAGGTGTCAAGCCTTCATCTCACGGTTGTGTTCACTTGTCTAATCCAGATTTACAATGGCTTTATAATAATGTTCAACCTGGTATGAAAGTTACTATTCATGGTAGTTTTGATAAAGCTTAAATTTTTAAATACGACTTCACTTGGGTTTTGGTGGGGCGTATTTTTTTTGTTTAAATTTGTTGCGAATAAGTTTGTATTATTTATATTTGGTTTTATTGATGCGAAAAGTTGCTCCAGGCGACAGTGGTCTCTGGTTTGGAGCACTGCTTATTGTAATATGGAATAGTGTTTTCAATTTTTACTGAGTAAACTTGACACAATTAGATAGTGCTATCCATTTTTGTTAGCTAAACTTGCTGCAATTGGATAGAGTTTTTTTATCTTTATCCTTAAGGATGCTGAAACGAGTTCCGAGACGTAGCGGCCTCCGGTTAACACAGGTGGTCGAGGCACGGCTTCGCCGCACCTTGTTCGACCACCCGCGTTAATCCTCAGCAGCTAACCGCGTCTCTCCACTCTCTGTGTTTAAATCCTCAGCAGCTGACCAACCTCGCTGCGCTCTCTAAGTTTTTATGAATGCATTGCTATCTAATAGCTGATATAATGCTAGTTAACGATATTTTAGAAATGAGGATTATTTATTTGATTACTGTTAGTGACGTTAGTTTACATTTTGCAGACCGGAAATTGTTTGAAGATGTAAATATTAAATTTGTTCCAGGTAACTGTTATGGATTGATTGGAGCAAATGGTGCTGGTAAATCTACTTTTTTGAAGGTTTTATCAGGTGCCATCAAACCTTCGACTGGTTCGGTTACTTTAGGACCTAACGAACGTTTAGCCACTTTAAAGCAAAACCACTTTGATTATGACGATTACACAGTTATGGAAACTGTTATCATGGGTCATACTGACCTTTATCAAGTGATGCAAGAAAAAGATGCTATTTACATGAAACCTGACTTCAATGAAGAAGATGGTTTGAAAGCTGCCGAGTTAGAAAGTAAATTTGGTGAAATGGGTGGCTGGGAAGCTGAAGGTGAAGCCTCACAAATGCTTCAAGGATTAAACATCCCTGAAAGTCTCCACCAAGAAAAGATGTCTAACTTAACTGCTGGACAAAAAATCAAGGTTTTACTGGCTCAAGCTCTTTTTGGTAAACCAGATGTTTTATTATTAGATGAGCCTACTAACGGTTTAGATGTTGATTCGATCGATTGGTTAGAAGAATTTTTGATCAATTTTGAAAATACTGTTATCGTCGTATCCCATGACCGTTACTTTTTAAATAAGGTTTGTACTTATATGGCTGATCTTGATTTTAGCAAGATTCAACTTTATGCCGGAAACTACGACTTTTGGCAACAATCTTCTCAATTAGCACAATCAATGAAGCAAGACCAAAATGCTAAGAAGGAAGAAAAGATCAAAGAACTGCAAGAGTTTATTGCACGTTTCTCAGCTAATGCTTCGAAGTCCAAACAAGCCACTTCGAGAAAGAAAATGTTGGACAAGATCACCTTGGATGATATCCAACCTAGTTCTAGACGATACCCATTTATCAAATTTGTACCTAACCGTGAAATCGGTAATGATTTATTACAAGTTTCTGACTTGTCGATTTCAATTGATGGCAAACAAATTTTGAAAAATGCTAACTTCACCCTCGGTCGTGAAGACAAGGTCGCTTTTTTAGCTAAGAACGATATGGTTACGACAGCTATGTTCAAGGTCTTAACGGGTGAGTTGGTGCCAGATTCAGGTACGATCACTTGGGGAGTAACGACTAGTCGTGCTTATCTTCCTAAAGATTTCAACGCTATGTTCAATGAAGAGACACCAATCATTGATTGGTTGCGACAATTTGCTGATAAGGGTGAAGATGACGACACTTTCTTACGTGGCTTCTTAGGCCGGATGCTCTTCTCAGGAGACGACGTAACGAAGATGGTCAACGTCTTATCCGGTGGGGAAAAAGTCCGTGTTATGCTTTCGAAAATGATGTTATTGAAAGCAAATGTGCTGTTGATGGATGATCCTACTAACCACTTGGATCTTGAATCGATCACTGCTCTTAACGACGCTTTGATCGACTACAAGGGTGCTATTTTGTTTGCATCTCATGACCACCAGTTTATTCAAACGGTTGCTAATCGTTTGATCTACTTGACTGAGAACGGGATCGTGGATCGCGCTGACACGAGCTACGACGAGTTCCGTAGTAATGAGCAAGTGGAAAAAAGTATTGCTGAGTTGGATGTTTAATAGTTGCCTTAGTTTCATTGGTAATTAAAAAGATGAATATATTTTCAAATTAAAAGGTTACGAGAACATTTTTGCGTTCTCGTAACCTTTTTTGATTATTCGTGATTTTCCCATTTCATTTCGTATACTTCTGTGGCGAAAGTTTCGACTGCAACTTTGTGACCACGGGTGAAGTTTTCTACTACTTCGTCGGAGCTATCTGTTCGGTTTATTTCCACCACAATGTAGTGGCGATTGATAGGGTCGGTGAAGATTGCTTCTAGATAATCCTGCGTTTGCCTGTAGTCTATTTGGATGTTGCTATATTTTTCCTGGTTTATGATCGGAGCTAAATAGGTTTCTTTTAACAGCTCAATTTTTTCATTTTTGTTAGTTTCGGAAAACTCAATTAATTGATCAAAGCTTTCTGTGGTAGCTGGTCTTTCCATAATTTCTTCCACGATATTCAACTCCTCATTTTATTGATAAATGCTTCACATGTACCATTATATCAATAATGTAACCGCTTTAACAGTTATCTTATTTTGACCGTTGAATAATCATTAAATTTTTGGAATATTATGTGTGTATTTTAAGTAAAAAATCAGGGTCATTGTTATACTGTTGATACATCACATTTAGATAGGGGCTCAAATATGATCGAAATCACTAATTTGTCAAAAAATTACGGTACCAAGAAGGCTTTGCAAAACTTGAATTTGAAAATTGAACCGGGGAAAATTTTCGGATTCTTGGGTCATAATGGTGCTGGTAAATCTACGACCATTAAAACTTTAGTTAGTATCCACAATCCTACCAGTGGCACAGTTACTGTTGACGGTCTAGACTTGGCTGAACATCGTCAGGAGATCAAGAGAAAAATTGCTTACGTTCCTGATACTCCAGACATTTTCTTACAATTGTCAGCGACGGAATACTGGGACTTGCTGGTTGCGGCTTATCAATTGGATCGTGATGCAGTTCAATCGCGACTCCAAAAATTAATTACTTTATTTGATATGAATTTTCATGTCGATGAAACGCTAAGTAGCTTCTCTCATGGTATGCGTCAAAAGGCAATTTTGATTGGTGCTTTAATGACTGATCCTGACATTTGGATCTTGGATGAGCCCATGCAAGGACTGGATCCACAGGCAGCATTTGATTTGAAAAAGCTGATGCAAGATCATGCCCAAAAGGGGAAGACGGTTATTTTTTCAACTCACAATCTTGATACTGCAGAACAACTTTGTGACGAACTCGCTATTTTGAAAAAAGGTCAGTTGATCTACAACGGTTCAGTCCAAGATCTTTTGAATCAACATGAAAATAAAACACTCGAGCAAGTGTATTTAGAAATGGCCGGACGTTCAGATAGCAAGATCATGGATGAACTGGAAGGTGGCGGTCATGAATAAACAACAACTAAAAGCGCTACTTTCAGTTAACTTACGTCTTTTGAACCCACAGGCTACAAATAAATATCGTGAGAAGGGAAAAACTGGCTCCGCTTTGACTAGACGACTGATCGGAAACTTTCTGTTCTTAGCCATTATATTCGTACTCTTTTATGGAATGAGCATGATGGCTGCTGACATGACCAAAGCCCCGGGCTTGTTCACATACTTTGTGGCGCTGTTTTTAATTTTAGGGATATCCCAAAGTATGACTGGGATCGCCAACGTCTTTTTTGCTCAAAAAGATCTGCAAGATTATTTACCGTTGCCATTTTCCGAACGGGATATTTTTGCTAGTAAAATCATTATTGTCACGATAAATATTTTTCCATTTACACTACCGTTGTTGATGCTATTCGCTATAACTGGTGTTTATGCAAAGATACCGATCGTAGTAGCGGTGATCATGGCTTTAGTTTTGTTTGTGATCATCACCTTATTGATCGAACTAGGATGTACCTTCGTAGTGTTACTTCTTTCAAAAACCAAATTCTTCCAAAAACATCAACAAATGATCTTGAATATTTTATTAGGTATCACGATTGTTGTCGCTGTTGTCGGCATGATGTTTTTGAATAATCAAATGGATAGCGGCAGTTCCGGTATTAGAACCTTTCCAGTTATTGGTTTGTTTGCTCCACTATTCAATTTACTTGTTCATCCGCTTGCTATGGGAAGTATCATTCATTGGATTGTTTTATTCGTGGTAACAATTGGCTTGATCTTCTTACTGAAAAAGTCAGTCGTTTCATCATTGATGTCGCAAATGATCAATGTAAATTCTAATGTCGAAAAAGCCAAAGTTAAATCTAAAAGGAAGCGTTCAACTTCTTTAGCTGGCAGCTTAAGGTCTTACAATTTTAAATTACTGGCAGAACCAAATTTACTGATCCAAATTTTTTCTAATTCAATTTTGGTGCCAATTGTCTTTATATTTTCATTCTCGTTTAGCGGAATAAGTTCAGAATTAGGCATTAAGTGGTTAGGAGTATTTTTCGTTGGTGGCATGTTTATGAGTGGTATTACCATGAACCAATCATCCTTGATCTCCAACTTGCTTTCGCTTGATCGCGACAATTTTGAATATATTAGCTCGTTGCCAATTTCCAAAAAATATTACTTGAAAAACAAATTTTTCTTCGGCTTCATTGCTCAGCTGTTGATCAACGCAATTTTGATCATTACGATGGGCTTTGTTTACAATTTTGGCATCGTCATGTCCTTATCTTGTATCTTAGGATCCGTTTGGGGTTCATTTTTGGCGGGGCAATATTATTTTTATCGCGATTATCGCTTGCGACTCACTAACTGGACTAATATAACTGAGTTATTCACGCGTGGTGGCGGAAATTTAATGATGATATTGATCATGTTCATCGTGATGATCGTTGGTTTACTCATCCTTGGTGCCTATTCATTTATGATTATCGCTGTTTCCAAGCCTTGGATGACTAATGGAGTGGTAGCAATCATACTCATTCTAGTCAGCTTTTTCGTGATGAATCACTATAAAAATGTCTTTTGGAAATTTTTAGATTAAACGATTGAGGCTGCGAAAAGCCGTCTCTTTTTTTAAAATTAAATAATCAGTTGATTTCATTGGAAAAAGCCGATTGGTCTAGTAAAATTTAAGACGATGGAAACATTTGATTAGTTTAGGGGACGCCCAAATATCAGACTGAATTAAACGAGGTATAAATAATGTACAAAATGATTGTTTGTGATTTAGATGAAACTTTATTGAATGATGCAGGGAAGCTGACTGATGAAAATATTGCTGCAATCAAAGCAGCTACCGCAAAGGGAGTTAAATTCGTGGCTAACTCTGGTCGGGGATACACTTCATTCCAAGATACTTTGAGTGCTGTTGATCTCAAGGATAAGGCCGAGCAATACGCAATTTCTTTTAACGGTGGCTTGATCTTAGAAAACAAGGACAACCGTGCCATCGCTATCAATGAAATGCCTTTTGATATCGCTGAGAAGATTTTTGATGTAGCTTCAGCTGATCCAATTGCATCGACCCACGTTTATACGAAAGAGTCTTGCTACATTTATCATTTATCAGATGAAGATGCCAAGTATTTGGAAAGCCGCAGTGTTAAATACGAGATCATGGAAGACGACAACTTTGACCGCTTCAAAGATGACAATGTCATGAAGATCATCATGCAATTGCCTACGATGGACCAACGTAAACAAATGCAAAAAGATGTTGAAAAGGTAGTCCCTGCTGATAAACTAGCCGTTACTTATTCTTCAGGGATGTACGTTGAGATCAATCCCGGTGGAGTTGACAAAGGAACTGCGACCGTCCAATTAGGTGATATTTTGGGCATCAAACCAGAAGAAATCATTGCGATTGGCGATAATGGCAATGACTTAGCAATGTTGAATGCTGTGGGTATGCCCGTAGGTGTTGCCAACTCAATCGATGAAGTTAAGAAGGCAGTTAAGTACATTACTAAGGCAGATAATAACAATTCTGCTGTTGCCGAAACTATCAAGAAATTCATTTTAGAAGCATAATAGTAACAACTAAGATACAAAAAAGAGCTCATTGGAATTTTTTCCAGTGAGCTCTTTTTCAATTTAACCGTAAAAATTATTTGATCAATTTGTTGATCGCATCGATTTCATCACTAGTGAAATCAAGGTTATCTAAGGCTTTCAAATTGTCGTCTAAGTGATCGTTGTTAGTTGTACCGATCAAGACACTAGTTACAACAGGATCTTTTAGTAGCCAAGCTAGTGACATTTGGCTTAGTGATTGATTTCTATTTTGAGCAATGTCATTTAAGTCGTTTAGCTTTTTAACTAGGGCATCTTTTCCTTGCTCTAATAATTTAGCATTTGTTGGGTGAATGCTGTATTCATCAGAAATACCATTTAAGTATCTATCTGATAATAACCCTTCACAAAGAGGGCCATAAGCAATAGCTCCGATGCCATTGTCTTCGAGTGTTTGGGCGATTCCGCTAGTTTCAACGTGATCGTTTAACAAATTCATACTCAATTGATTTAAGACGAAAGGTGTACCTAAGCGTTTGAATTCAGCAATGGCACGTTTGAGTTCAGGAACTTCATAGTTGGAAACTCCAACATACAAGGCTTTACCAGACTTAACGACAGAATCTAGTGCTCGACAAGTTTCTTCAACGGGTGTTTGGTCATCGTAACGGTGAGCGTAGAAAATATCTACGTAATCCAAATTAAGTCTTTCTAGTGAATCATCGATTCCTTGAAGGACAGCTTTTCTAGAAGTGCCTGTTCCAAAAGGACCATCATGGATCTCATAGCCCACTTTAGTAGCGATGACTAATTCATTTCGATAAGGTTTCAAATCGTTTTTTAAAACGGAACCGAGTAATTCTTCTGTTGAGCCAAAGCCAACTTTACCATTTCCGTAATGGTTAGCTACATCGAAGTGAAAAACACCTTTGTCAAAAGCGTGTAAGATCACATCGCGACGATCACTGATCGGATCAGCACTTCCGAAGTTTCTCCACAAACCTAATGAAATAGGTGGCAACATTAGGCCTGTGTCACCAGCGTGGCGTACTTGAGTGTTTTCATAACGATCATTTGCTGCGTTATACATTGTAAATCCTCCTCATACTTATACCTCTTTAATTTTATGCTAAGAGGCTGACTTACTCAAGGATAGGCAAGACTTCTAGATTATTTAATTTCTAATATTACATATTCTACTTGCTTGAATTTTCTCATTAAAAGCGACATAATTTGTTTATTAACGCTATTATAAATTAGAATAAAATTAATGTGACGTTAACACGAAAACATGAAAGATAATCTCAGGGGGATTTTTATGCGGATCAAAGCAGAAGAGGAACGTAAATTTTTAAAAGCAGTTTTTCAAAAACAACATTTCACTAAAGAAGATGGAGCATTATTGGCAGATACCTTAGTCGATGCCGATTTGCGTGGCATTTCATCCCACGGTATCCAGCGACTAGCTTGGTATTCTCGGATGATCAAGGACCACACCTTGGAACCAACCCAACAGCCAGAAATTTTGAAGGAAACACCAACTAGTGTTTTAGTGGATGCCAATAAGAGTATGGGCCAAATTGCCTCAGCTTTTACTATGAATAAATTAATTGAAAAAACTAAAAAATTAGGCTTATCAATGGGTGTTATTCGCAACTCTAATCACTTTGGTACAGCTGGATATTATTCTCGAATGGCAGTCAAAGAAGGCTTGATCGGTATTTCCACGACTAATACTCGGCCACTGGTCGTTCCAACGAATTCACTCGAAGCTTTCTTGGGATCCAATGCCTTTGCATTCACGTTCCCAGCTGAACCACATCCTTTCGTCTTTGATGGCGCAACATCAGTAGTTTCTAGTGGTAAGATTCAAGTTTTGGCTAAGAAGGGTGAACAAATACCCGGTGACTGGGCTGTTGATGAAAACAGAGAAGTCTTACATGATGCCAAAACAGTCGAAGATAATTTGGCTACAATTGCTTTTTCTGAAGATCGTCCTGGTGGTGGGGTCTTAACGCTTGTTGGTCAACAAGAATCAAATTCTAACTACAAAGGATTCGGTAACTCATTGATCATCGAAATGTTGACCGGTATCCTTGCTCAAGGTTCATTGTCAGCTGACACGAACACAGGTAAGCATGATTTCAGTCAATTCTTCATGACCATCGATCCATCACTGTTCGGCGATCTCGACGTCTTGACCAAGAATGTCAGTGAGATGTTTGACCGAATCAGAAACTTGAAACATTTACCAGGAACAAAAATCATGATCCCTGGTGATCGTGAGTACAAGCATTATGATGAAAACAAAGTTCAAGGCGTTTCGATCGACGATGAAACATTGTCAGAAATGAAACAAGTCGGTGCTGAATTCGGTGTCGAAGTTCCTGACGAATTGGAAGTTTAATTAAATACTTTACAGAAGGTCATGACTTTTAGGTTGTGGCCTTTTTGTGTGCAGTCTAATAAAATTAATGGTTGTGTTATGTTATAAGTAACGTCACATAAGAAATGCTTAATGGGGTCAAAATTATGAAACAGTTCATCATGAATGGTCAACAATATGAGTTAGTTGCCGTTGCAATGGATCAAAGCATCCAAAACCAAGGCAAAATTGCCGTTTATCGTATTCCAAATACTCAAAATTATTTTTCGATGCCCGTTTCAGAGTTGTCGGCAATTATTCGTAATCAACAAAATAACAATCAGTCACGGCTAGATTTATCGGGAAAAATCCACTTATTCAAACAGCGGTTCATAATTAGAACAGATGTGTATGCAAACAGATACTTTAGTAAAAAATATAATCGTAAAGCATATGCACCAGCGAGTCCCTTCATGAACGGTCGACCAATGAGAAATAAGTTTTTGCCTCTGACCGATGATATTATTGCTCGTCATTTAAGCGATAATAATGCTTCAGCTATCGGAATATATCCCTTAAGTAAACAAAATACGACTAAATTTCTAGCTTTTGATATTGATGAACATCATACCAATCAGCATTGGAAAGAGCTAACTCAGGCGCTTATTAAGGAATGCAAGACATTTCAATTTAAACCCCTTATCGAATTATCACAGTCAGGCAAGGGATGTCATATATGGATATTTTTTGATGTACCGATCGAAGCTAAGATAGCAAGGCAATTAGGTGATTTATTACTAAAATTAACTCAGGAAGCTGACCCTAGACTACCTTTTTCCGCATTCGACCGAATGTTTCCGGCACAAGATCAAATAGGGCAAGGTAAAGTGGGAAACCTTATAGCAGCACCTTTGGAAGGACAAGCTTTGACTCATGGAAAAAGCCTGTTTGTAGATGAGGACTTCATGCCTTTTAATGATCAATGGCAAGCTTTGGCAAATGTGCAAACAGTTGGATCAAATCAAGTGTTAAAAACAATTGAGTCAATTCAAAATACTTCAGAACTTTCGGTTGAAAATCTTAGAGACGATGAAGAAACGTTAACGGATTACAAAATTAAAAAATCTTTATCAGTCGTATTGAAAGACGCTATTTATATCAAGAAAGCTGACTTAACTAGTAAAGAAATTTTGAGTTTGAAGTGGTTGTCATCATTCAACAATCCAGAATTTTTTAAATTACAGGCGGTTCGAATGCCAGTGAATAATACTCCACGTGTAATAACTTTGTTTAAAGAGGATCAGGAAAACTTGATTTTACCTCGTGGATTAGTCGATGATCTGAACAAGATGGTAGATGAAATAAAATGGGATGATCAAACCGTTTCAGGGACGAAAATGAAAATCAAGTTTCTGGGGAAATTGTATGAAAATCAACTTCCCGCATTTAATGCGATAGCAGAAAATCCAACTGGGATTTTATCGGCGCGGACAGGATTCGGAAAAACCGTTATTGCAGCTAAAATGATTGCTACTAATAAGTTGAGTACTTTGATCTTAGTTCCCAATAAAGTCTTAGCACAACAGTGGCAAGACAAATTAAATGAGTTCCTAGAAATAAAAAGTGAACCCGTGATTGTGGAATACACACCAACTGGCCGGTTAAAACAAAAGAAAGCAATCGGAACATATTTTGGACAAAAGAAAAATCCTAGTGGTTTAGTCGATATTGCAACAATTCAAGCAATTAGCAAAATGGATGATCCTGAAAATTTTTTAAATCAATATGGAATGGTCATCAGTGACGAAGTCCATCACGATGCCGCATTTACTTATGATGAAGTCATCAATAAAATTGCCAGTAAATACTTATATGGGCTTTCGGCAACTCCTTACCGAAGAGATGGACAAGAACAGATTTTGACACTTCGATTTGGTCCAATCAGATACCAAACCGATGTTTTTGATCCGAGATATTTACTAACGGTCAAACGATCGATCATTCCTCGTTTCACCAATTTTGGGATAACAGATTTTAACGCGCTTAATAATAGTATTGTTGAGAATCGATTGGCTATTCAAAAAGATGAAGTTAGAGATAACATGTTGATCCAGGATATTGAAGACTGTTTAAAAGAAAAGCGCCATACTATCGTGATGACGAGCATAGTTTCGCACGTTGATCAACTGTACGATAAGTTGCCACATGACCATTTATATCGAATATATGGAGGTATATCCAATAAAGAGCGGGCTCAAGAGATTGAAAAAATCAATCAAGATGATCAACCTTATACGATCCTTGCTACGCCGTACGTTGGTGGTGAAGGACTGGATATAGCAAGCATGGATACTATGATCTTAGCAATGCCGTATAGTTTTCACGGTAACTTGGAGCAATATTTAGGAAGACTGCATCGGGACCTTGAAAACAAAAATGATCTCAGAGTCATCGATTATGTCGATATGTTTGTGCCAATGTTCTTGCGGATGTTTCGTAAAAGAAAACAAGTATACAAAAAGCTCGGTTATGAGTTAGTTGAAGATGAAAAGACTCACCAATCGGGATTAAAAATATTTGAAGGCAATTATCAAAGTCCACTCATCAAAGGGTTAGATGGAGCTCACCATATAGTTATCATGGGAGGGAAGTTGAAAAAATTTCTGGATGATCGTGTCACTAACTTATTGGTCAATAATTGCAGTGTTCATATTTATAGTCAGTATCCACTACAACGCATTCAAGATAAGAACTTGAAATGTACAATTTACGAAAACAACTTACCTAATTGTGTAATTGTTGATGACCGTCAAATGTGGATCAGTAGTGATTATAGTTTTGAGTCTAATAAAGGATTAACGACCTGCATTGAGCATCCCGAATTGATCAAACAATTTAAGAGCTTATTGCTTCAAAACTCCTAGTTACTAATGATGGATTTTAACTACAGCAGGGGATAATATTTTCAATATTTTAAGAATTATAGTTTAATAAAAAGAGGAGGTATGTTTATGCAATTTGAAAAATTAAGTAATGGCGTTACTATGCCAATGATGGGATTTGGAACTTATCAATTAGACAAGGCTGATGTAGCTTCTTCAATTCAAGCTGCTATCGATGCTGGATATCGTCACTTCGACTGTGCTCATATTTACGGCAACGAAGTTGAAGTGGGTAAGGCTTTCAAAAATTCCGGCGTAAAAAGAGAAGATTTGTTCATCACTTCAAAAGTTTGGAACGATGATCAAGGTTACGAAAGCACTTTGGCTGCTTTTGACAAAACACTCAGTGACCTTCAATTAGATTACTTGGATCTTTACTTGATCCACTGGCCAAACGAGGACAACTTCCAATTGAGTTTGGATACTTGGAAAGCTTTGGAAAAAATCTATAAAGATGGCAAAGCTAAGTCGATTGGTGTTTCTAACTTCTCAGAAGAACAATTGAATAAGGTTTTCGAAATGGCAACTGTTAAACCAATGGTCAACCAAATTGAACGTCACCCATACAAGACTCAAGAAAAATTAGGTGCATTTGATAAGGCCAACGGTATCGTCAATGAAGGATACTCACCAATTGGTCACGGTCACTTGATCCTTGAAGATGAAACAATCAATAAGATCGCTAAGAATCATGGCAAGAGTCCAGCACAAGTAGTATTGCGTTGGCAAATAGATACAGGTTACGTTGTTTTCCCTAAGTCATCAAACATTGAACATGTCAAAGCTAATATCGATATTTTTGATTTTAATTTGACTGATGATGAGATCAAGGCTATTGATGCTTTAGATAAAGACGAACACTTGAACTACGACTAATTATTTTTATTTGATGAAAATAAATCACTAGCTGGTTTATTTTTTTTTGCGTTATTTATTTTTTTATCAAAATATCATTATGACTACTAAAATCTCTCTTAACATTTTTTTAAACATTCTTAGTCATAACCACAGATTATTTCATAACCCACTGTCTTCGGGTATAATTGTCAACAGTGTCACGGCTGGAAAAATTGGTCGTGTTTAATCAAATTATCGTGTAGGAATATTTTTTACAGGATTCTAGTTTTATGGAGGATTGTATGGTTACAAAAGATGAAAACAGCATGGTTGAATTGGCGGGTCCGGTTCATCAACAATTAGGTCAGTATCGGGTCAATCAGATCCAAGCGGTGCTTTCGTTATTGGATGAAGGTAATACGGTGCCATTTATTGCTCGTTATCGTAAGGAACGGACGGGAACTTTGGATGAAGTGGCCATTCGTGAAATTGAAGATGAAACTAATCGCTTGATGAAACTCAATCAAAGACGTACCGAAGTTTTGAAGTTGATCGATGAACAAGACAAACTTACTCCTAAGCTAAAAAAGAGTTTGGAAGACGCGACTGTTTTACAACAAGTTGAGGATCTTTATCTGCCATATAAACAAAAACGTCGTACTAAAGCTACTATTGCTAAAGAAGCTGGCTTGGAACCGTTGGCAAAATGGTTGATGACTTTTCCAGATACTGGCCTAGATGAAAAAGCTAAGTCATTTATCGATCCTAAGAAAGATTTACCCGATTTAACTTCAGTTTGGGCCGGGGTTCACGAGATCTTGGCTGAGAATTTTAGTGAGCGTGCAGACTTTCGTGAATGGATCCGAAAATATACTTGGAACAACGGTGAGTTGACAAGTAAACTTAAGCGTGGTGCTAAGGATGACGATGAGCAACAAGTTTATGAGACTTATTATGATTTCCAACAATCCTTGAAGAAAATCCCACCTTATCGTGTTTTGGCCATTAATCGTGGTGAAAAAGAAAAGATTCTGACCGTTAGCATCGTCTTAGAAAATACTACTATTTTGAATCACTGCGATTTTCAACTAGTGGGAAAACGTGTTGGAGCAGCAGTCAACAAGATCAAAGAGGCATTTGCGGATGCGTACAAGCGTTTCTTAGGACCAGCCATTGAGCGTGAATTGCGTCGACAAATATCTGAACAAGCGGACGATCATGCTATTCAAATTTTTGGAAAAAACCTTTATCACTTGTTGATGCAAGCTCCACTAAAGGGCAAAGTAGTCATGGGATTTGATCCTGCCTATCGGACTGGCTGCAAGCTAGCTATCATGGATGAGAATGGTCGCTTTTTGACGAAACAAGTGATTTATCCTCACAAACCGGCAAGTGAAAAACAGCGTCAGGCAGCTGGACCGGAATTTAAAAAACTATTGGAAGACTATCACGTGGAAATGATTGCTATCGGAAACGGTACCGCTAGTCGTGAATCAGAAGAATTCGTCAGTGAGATCTTGAAGACGTTAGATCATCCCGTTTATTACGTGATCGTCAACGAAGCAGGAGCTTCAGTTTATTCGGCCAGTGAAAATGCTCGAGCTGAATTTGCTGATCTCCACGTTGAAGAACGTTCAGCCGTTAGTATCGGTCGTCGTTTACAAGATCCTTTGGCAGAATTGATCAAAGTAGATCCTAAAGCTATTGGAGTTGGACAATATCAACACGATGTCCCTGAAAAATCACTCGACGAACAATTGGATCGAGTCGTCGAAACGGCTGTTAACCAAGTGGGAGTCAACTTAAATACTGCTAGTCCTGAGTTGTTGACACATATTTCTGGTTTGACATCGACGACAGCCAAAAATATCGTCAACTTCCGCAATGATAATGGACAATTCAACAATCGTCAGTCTCTCAAGGATGTTCCTAGACTTGGACCAAAGGCATATCAACAGTCAGTCGGCTTTTTACGGATCATTGGCGGAAGTGATCCGTTAGATAATACGGATATTCATCCCGAAAGTTACAAGGCTACGCGTAAGCTGTTAGCTGGTATTAAAGCTGATAATGACGATATTGGAACACCAAAATTGCAACAACAGCTGAGTTTGATCGACCGGAAAAAATGGTCAGAAGAACTGGATATCGGACAAGAAACTTTGAAGGATATTATCGAAGGTCTCAGTAAACCCGGACGTGACTTGCGTGACAGCATGCCGGCGCCATTATTACGCCAAGACGTTTTGACTATGGCAGATTTGCAGCCGGGTATGGAGTTACAAGGAACTGTCCGTAACGTCATCGACTTTGGTGCCTTCGTGGATATTGGCGTTAAACAAGATGGTCTCGTTCACATTTCTCAGCTTGCCGATCACTATGTGAGTGATCCAAGTGCTGAGGTTACCATTGGTGACATTGTGACCGTTTGGGTCTTAGACGTCGATGAAGCTCGCCATCGGATTCAATTGACGATGAGAAAAGATCAAGTAAATTCTTAAAAAACAAATTTTAATATACCGATTTGATATCAAAAAAAGAGCAATTTAACGACAAACGTTAAGTTGCTCTTTTTTTACAAGTTCAATTCATAGGCCAAACGGGCATTATCTTCGTGATTATCAGCAGGTTCACTAACATAGATCTTGCCACGGTGGATGTAGCCAGAACTTTCAGCCAAATGTTGCATTCTCTGATTGAGCTGATGAGTGTCGATCCGGAAGTTGTGAACACCGTTTTGATATGAATGACTTATCAAATTGGAAACGAAGAGTTTTCCAAGATGTTGACCACCAAAGTCTTTGCTGATAGCGATCCGATGAATCGTAGCATATGGTTGGTCGTTGACTTTCCATTCGCCATTAAAAATTTCACGGTAATTAGGATCATCGGCCACGATCAAAGTAGCCGTTCCAGCAACTTTTTGACCAACCATCAGTACAAAACATTGTTGAGCCATGACGTCGTTTTTCAAAGTTTCCTCATCAGGGTAACCGTTTTGCCATTGGGGACTACCGTCTGCTTTTAGCATTGCTTGTGCTTGGTGGATTATAGTCATTATTTGATCTAAATCGGCGAGTTGTGCGTGTCTAATAAAAGTTGAACTCATTTGAATCCTCCGTATAAAAGTAATAATAAAATTTTATCACTTTTATATATTGAAAGTGCAAATTAAGCGAACAAAATCAAGCATAAGAAAAGCCTTAATTGCGGGCTACAATTAGGGCTTTTTGGTTTATATCGTAATTATTCAAAATATTTCTTCGCAATGTTTTCGTAAATAGTAATGTATTGTAAGTAATCATCCTCAAAAACGAATTCGTTGATCTGGTGAGCACTTTCATTACCGGGTCCGGCGACGATAACATCGATATCAGAGTTAGCACCAACGAATTGTGAAGCATCAGTACCACCAGGTGCTCCGACAACCACGTTCTTTTGCCCCCAGACGTCTTCGTAAACGTCGCGGCTAATAGTTACTAACTTGGAGTTCAAATCCGTCTTGACGGGCATATTACTGGAGTCGACAGCTAATTCAAGATTCATCTTAGGATCATCGCTATTCATTTGTTCGATCAAGGTCTTGATTTGGTCGAGGATCTCGTTGTTGTCGAATTCAGGAATGGTTCTAACTTTGACACCTAAATAAGCATAGTCGGGGATAGTGTTAGGTTGTTCTCCAGCCTTAAAAATTGTGACAGCAGGTTTAGTGCTTCCTAACGCATCATCTGAATAGTTAGTAATTGTCTTGAAGTATTCATTTTGAGCAGTATAAAATTTGATCAAATTGTCGATGGCATTGATCCCTGCTTCTGGCATGGAACTGTGAGCAGCTTTTCCATGTGAGATTACACGATAGTCGACTGAACCTTTGTGGGCAGAGAAGAATGAGTGACGACCAAATTTATCAGGATTAGGTTGAGGGATGCTCAACATACCACTACCGACTAATTTATCGATGGCCATTTGGGAAGAACCATTACTAGGTTCACCAACGATCAAAGCATTCAAGTCATTGGCGTAACCTTGTTCAGATAATTGTTTAGCACCGATCTCACCAAGCTCCTCACCAACAGTTGCCATAAATTTGATCTTGTTGGTAAAGTCTTTGTCTTCGTTAAGCTCGATCAAGGCGATTGCTATAGCAGCCAAACCACTCTTCATATCAGCAGCACCACGACCGATAACCTTACCATCAATGTGTTTAGGATTAAAAGGTCCGTAATTCCACTTGTCCGCTTCAACAGGATCAACTACGTCTTCGTGACCTGTAAAACCAAGAACAGGCCCATCACTTTCGGGATTGATCGTAGCAATCAAATTGTATCTGTCGTCATCAACTTTATTGAGTTCTGATTCAATACCATTCTCATCAAAAAGTTTTTTCAAGTAGTCAGCAACTAATTTTTCCTTACCATTTACAGTCTCAAGTTTAATCAAATCATCCAATATTGATAATCTTTGCTCTTTGTCCATTTAGGAAACCTCCAATGTTCTGTATAATAAAACTAATTACGTTTAGTATAATATTTTTTAGGACAAAATGGGCATATTTAAAGCTTAATCGACAGTATAAAGAATTGTGGTGATATAAAATGAATTTACTAATGAAGATAGACAAATGGATCGGTGTAATCCTATTAGTAGTTGGAATATTAAGTTTCATATTCAAATGGTTTTCAGATACAAACTCAATCATTTATGGTGGGATTGGATTAATGCTGATTGCCATATCGTTGACCTCGGATAAAAAGAAGTAGAGGGCGCAGCGAGGTGGTCAGCTGCTGAGGATTAACGCGTGTAGTCGCACAAGGTGCGGCGAAGCCGTGCCGCGACTACATGTGTTAACCGGAGGCCGCTACCTCGCGGAGCTCGTTTCAGAATCCTTGAGGATAAAGCTAAAAAGCACTATCCAAGCTGCTGCAAATTTAGTATGCAATGAGAGAGAGCACTATTTGCCACAAGTAAAGCAGTACCACGACACATGTGTTAACCGGAGGCCGCTGCGTCTCGGAACTCGTTTCAGCATCCTTGAGTACAAAAATAAAAAGCACTATCCAAACCATTGCAATATTAACCAGCAATAATTGGATAGTGCTATTTTAATCCAGCAAGTTTAGCAGACAAAAATGGAAAATACCATTCGATATCTGCAAAACACCGTCCACCAACAGTTTCTATACAGGAAATCTCTCGTTCGGAACATTCAAAACGAGATTGTGGCATGACCCTGTACCTCGTTCAACATGAAAGAAAAACGTATTAACAACATTAACTCCGTTTAAAAAACTTCAGAACACAAAAAATTCAAAAAAAAATAGAGCACTCTCAACAGAGAGCACTCAATAATTATGCAGCTTGTTTATGTTTTAAGTTAGAGATTGCTTGTTCAATGGTAGTACCGTTACCATAAATATTGGAATCTTTCACATCTACTGCTGTGAATAGTTGATCTTTCATATCTAAAAGAATTCTGTATTTCATCAATATTCACACCTCCTTTATGTTCCGTGTTACTAAGAGGTAGCGACTGTTGACTACTATACAAGGATATTTATAAAAAAGCAACCTTTTTTACTTGACTTAGATAACTAAATCAATCATGATGTATTCAACCTAAAATAAAAGGAGAATCTTAATTGCTCGATACATTTTTAAGACTAATTAAATGGGTCTTGATCATAGCAGTTGCTGCAGTATTATTTTTTGTATTCATTCACGTTGTTTTTCCGTTGATTGCCGTTTTAATCATCGCTGGCGTGATTTACTATCTATATAAGAGGAACCGTCTTGCTCGTCAAAAGGCACGTTACACGCCTGAGGGTCGGAAAAAAGTCAATTAATCAACAAAAGCAATGTTCAGGCGAACATTGCTTTTTTAATCCAGTTTTTTACTTTTCAGGTTCAGCAACAGCAAAGTCACCAAATTTGGCATTAACAGCTTTAGCTAAATCATGTGGCTCAATAATGACAGAGTAACCAATTTTTCCAGCCGAAACGATGATCTTTTCTGATTCGTCGGCTTCATTATCGAAGTAGATTGGATAATTATGGAGTGAATGGATACCGACTGGACTGTTAGCTCCGTGTTCAAATCCAGAAGTCTTCACTAAGTCCTTCAGTGGTACCATGCCAACTTTTTTGTTGCCGGATAACTTGGCTAGTTTCTTATAACTGATATGTTTGTCTAGAGGTACCATACCAACGATGGGGCCGGTTTTGTTTCCCGTTAAAACTAGTGTCTTGTAGATTTTAATACCGTCGCGCATACTCTTGTCGGTGACTAATTCTTGGGTATCGCCATCGGCTTGGGTAGCGAAGGTAATAGGGACGTAGTCAACTTTTTCCTTGTCGAGGATCTTTTCAACTAACGTCTTTATAACTTTTTTCTTTTTGCTCATTTGATTCACCAGGTATTCTCATAAATTAATAATTAAAGCTCATTACTAATATCATAACAAATGTTAAAAATTATGTGCGTTGGTAGATTCAAAATTTATGAAAAAATATCAAGGATATTTTCAGCAATTTTGAAAACACTGTTATATAATAGAAAAACGAAATACGAAAGGACGATATTAAATGGGACTTTTTAGTCGCAAAAAGCAAGAACGTGATCCTGCTGATAATGATTTTAGTAAGATCTCACAGGAGATCAAGAAGAGTCCTCAAAAACTCAGTCAGGCTCAACGATTATTCAAAAATGATCTCTCAAGAAGGGTCCAAGCTACTGGTAAAAAAGATGATTCAGATAAACAATAATAATTATTAGATTAAAATAATATTTATTATAAGAGCAGTTCGTGATAAAATATACTAAACGATTTGGAGAGGAGTAATTAATGACGATTACAACTGGAAGAACCGCTATTATACAACGAAACGCTTTTTTGGAAAGATTTCTGACGTATCAAACAGTATTTCAAGAATACTTCAAGACGATGGATCTGATCGACCGTGGGGAAGCTTTGAAATATGAAACTTACGACCGTTTAGTCGGTAATTTTCTGTTGAACTTGAAGATTTATGGGGTTCACTGTGCTTCATTTCTAGAAAAAGAGCATTTAACTAACACTTTATTCGAAGAGAAGTTAAATTTATATTTTATCGAACTCGTTGAATCTTTGAAGTGTATTGATACCCGCCATAATCTGCTTGATCGGCGACAAATGCGTGTTGCTCAACAAAGGATCTCTGAGTCGGGACGGGCATTTATTCAAACGATTGATCATAATATTAACTAAGACGTTGCTCAACGTCTTTTTTTTATCACGAAAATTTAGTACTCTTAAAGATGATTATGGAGTGATTAGATGAAGTGGATAAAGATTAGTGTAGAGACACCGAATGATTTTGATGAAGAAATAATTTCCGATGTTTTAATGAAAGTCGGTGCCTCTGGTACAGAAATTATAGATAATAATACTCCCTCAGACAAAGAGCCGGGTATGTACGGGGAAATCTACCCCGAACAGAGGAATTTAGCACATTTAACAATCAATGCTTATTTCAGCGAAGACGATTTTTCAGATGAAATCGTTACTAATTTAAAAGCCGAGATTGCTAAGCTTAGCAATTTTGGTTTTGATGTGAGTCAAGTTGCCGTCAAAACGACTACTATGGATGATGCTGATTGGGAAAATAATTGGAAAGAATATTATCATCCCATTCACATTAGTCGTTATTTAACAGTTGTCCCACAATGGGTCAACTACGAAACGAAGAACAATGAACAGACGATCATCATGGATCCTGGTAAGTCATTCGGTACTGGAACACATCCAACTACCTTTACTTGTATGCAAGCTCTCGAGTTGATCCTTGGTGATGCCAATTCATTGTACGACGTTGGAACAGGTTCAGGGATCTTATCGATTCAAGCTAGAAAACTAGGTGTAGCTGACATCAAGGCCTTTGATCTCGATCCCGAAGCAGTTGAAGCCGCTAAGATGAATTTACAATTAAATGATGATTGTAAAGATATTCCTGTTTATGAAAATTCATTACTAGATGGTGTTAACGGAAAAGTCGATGTTATCGTGGCTAATATTTTGGCCAACATCATTATGGATTTCATCCCTGACATCGAATCACATTTAAACCCTAATGGTTTCGTGATCCTTTCAGGTATCATCAATGAAAAAGAAGCTCAGATCACTGAGTCAATGCAAGGTCATGGATTTGACGTAATCGAAGCCTTCCACTTAAAAGGATGGTCAACTTTGATCTGCAAACGTAAAAAAGATATCGAGGAACAAAATGGAGCAATACTTCGTTAATTCAACTATTTCAAACAATGAGTTTGTTTTAGATGACAAAGAACAATTTCGACATATAATTACAGTACTGAGACATCAAGTTGGTGACTTGATTTATTTAGTTGACCAAAATAATCAACTTTTTGAAGCAACGCTGACTAGTATCGCTGACAAATCAGCAATTTTTTCGGTAAAAAAGAGTTTGTTACCATCGACCGAACTGCCAGTTAAGGTCACGATTGCTTGTTCTTTATCAAAAAAAGACAAGATCGAATGGATCACTCAAAAAGCAACTGAGTTAGGTGCATCTGAGATCATCTTTTTCAATTCGCGTTATTCCATCATGACTTGGAAGGACAATGTTGTGGAAAAGAAATTAACACGATTGAATGAGATTGCTAAAAACGCTGCTCAACAATCGAAACGACGCCTGATCCCTGAAGTGAAATACTTCAAGAAATTTTCCGATTTGCTAGCTCGAGACGATGACTTGAAATTATTGGCCTATGAAGAGTCAGCTAAGCAAGGGGAAGTCAGCCAGTTGGCACAATCATTGTCAAAGTCGTATGACTCCATTCTGGGTGTTTTTGGACCGGAAGGCGGTATTGCTGAAGAAGAGGCCGATCAACTAAAAGATGCCGGGTACTTATCTGTAGGATTGGGCCCACGGATCCTTCGTGCCGAAACAGCACCTTTGTACTTGTTATCAGTGATATCCTATAATTATGAATTACGAATGAATGAGGAATAAAATTTGAAGAATCTTTGGACTGAAATTAAAAAATCAAAAACGACCTATATTGCTTTACTCTCGGTAGTGTTAGTGTTCATCATGCCGATCTTATTTAACCTATTTCATTTAGGACGCAGCAATCGGATCATATTCTTGTTTTTTGTTATTAACGTATTATTTGCTGGTTTCATTGGCTGGTTTTCTAAAAAATATTCACTTTCGTTTTATAACTTGGTGATCTTCCCAGTTATTTTCGTGATCAGCGTCTTTGTGAAGTATGGTCGCTATGGCTACTTTTTAGCCGGAATTTATTTAGTTTTAAGTATTTTGATTTATTTCTTATTTGATGATTAATTAATTGAATTTTAATCACTTATACATGATAATAATTAATAAGCCGAAAAAGCACTCGCAGAGTGCTTTTTATGTTAGGAAGAGGGAGTGATCAGGGTGAAAAAAAGAGAAGATTATACTCCTGATGAAGTGCTCGATATTTGTCGTCAATACATGAATGACGAACACGTGGAATTTGTGAACAAAGCCTATAATTTTGCCGCCTATGTTCATAAGGAACAAAAACGTGCCACTGGGGAACCTTACATTATCCATCCCACACAAGTTGCTCAGATCTTAGCATCATTGCACATGGATCCTTACACAGTCGCTGCCGGGTATTTGCACGATGTGGTTGAAGATACCAATGTAACTTTGGGTGACGTTAAGGAATTATTTGGAGATCAAGTTGCTACGATCGTTGATGGCGTAACTAAGATCAGTAAGTACAAATATCGTTCTCATCAAGAACTTTTAGCAGAGAACCACCGGAAGATGTTGATTGCTACTGCCAAAGACTTGCGTGTCATCATGGTCAAGTTAGCCGACAGATTGCACAATATGCGCACCTTAAAAGCATTGCGTCCGGATAAACAACGCCGGATTGCCAATGAAACTTTAGAAATTTATGCTCCATTAGCTGATAGATTAGGTATTAGCAAGATCAAGTGGGAATTGGAAGATCTTTCACTCCAATACATCAATCCACAACAATACTATCGGATCGTCCACTTGATGAATAGTAAACGTGATCAGCGTGAAGGATATATTTCTGAAGCTATCAAGTATATCAAGACTAGTGTTGACTCCTTAAATATCAAATACGAGATCTACGGTCGTCCGAAGCACATTTATTCTATCTATAAGAAGATGCGTGACAAACACAAACAATTTTCTGAATTGTATGACCTTTTAGCTATCCGGATCGTGGTGGAAACGGTCAAGGATTGTTATGCGGTCCTCGGTTCGATCCACTCGAAGTGGAAGCCTATTCCAGGACGCTTTAAGGATTATATTGCTGTCCCTAAGACTAATGGATATCAATCACTCCATACAACTATCATTGGACCTGGTGGTCAACCACTAGAAGTTCAGATCAGAACTTATGCTATGCATGACGTGGCTGAATATGGTGTGGCTGCTCACTGGGCATACAAAGAAGGTAACTTCAAAGGGGTTCACCTTGACTCTGATGAACAAAAGATCGATGTTTTCCGTGAGATCTTGGAGTTGCAAGAAAACTCTGACAACGCTGCTGACTTTATGAAGTCGGTTAAAGGTGAAATTTTCAACGACAGGGTTTATGTTTTTACCCCTCGTGGTGAAGTCATTGAGTTGCCGAAAGGTTCCGTGCCACTAGATTTTGCATATCAAGTCCATACGGAAGTTGGTAGCCATTCAGTTGGTGCTAAAGTTAATGGCAGAATGGTGCCATTGAATTATCAACTCAAAAATGGTGACATTATCGAAATGTTGACATCGTCTAACGCCAAGCCGAGCCGTGACTGGGTCAAACTAGTTTATACAACTAGAGCTCGGAACAAGATCAGACGTTACTTCCGGATCAAGGATCGGGAAGAAAATATTCAACTCGGACATGAATTGATCGAAGCTGAATTGAAGAGCCAATCATTGTCACTGAAGAAATTCCTTGATAAGACTCATATTGAAAAAGTTGTTAAACGATTCAACTACACCGATGAAGAAGAGCTTTTTAATGCCGTGGGTTATGGTGAACTGTCACCATTGAACGTGGTTCATAAGTTAATTAATGAAGACCCTGACAACAAAAAAGAGTCCGAACGTAAAGAGCTTGAAGAAAAAGTTATCACAGAAGAAGATAGCAAAGAACGTAAGACTCCTAACGAACACGTTCAAAACAAGATCCAAAAAGAACGGAGCAATGCCAATAACAGTATTTCAGTTGAAGGAATCGATAACTTATTGATCCGTTTAGCTAAATGTTGTAACCCGATTCCTGGGGATGATATCGTCGGCTACATTACTAAAGGTAGGGGCTTGACGATCCATCGGGCAGACTGTCCTAACGTTCAAAGCGAAGAAGCTAAAAAACGTTTTATCGATGTTAGTTGGGAAAATGTTACTTCGGATAAACGTTATATTGCTGAACTAGACATTTACGGGTTCAACCGTAACGGTCTCTTGAATGACGTTTTACAAGTAATTAATTCCACTACCAATGCATTAAACAACGTCAACGGAAGCCTTGATCGTGATAAGATGGCAATCATTCACGTATCCGTTGGTGTAAATAATAAAGAGCATCTTGATAAGATCATTTCAAAACTAAATAGTGTACCAGATGTATACCAAGTAAAGAGGACGATTGAATAATGAAAGTAGTTATCCAACGTGTCTCGCAAGCGAAGGTTACGGTTGATAACAAAATCCTTGGTCAGATCGATCAAGGATTTTGTTTGCTTGTAGCTTTTGCCGATGAAGACACAGATGAAACAATTGAATATATGGCTCGAAAGATTGCTAACATGAGGATTTTTTCAGATGCTGATGACAAAATGAACTTGTCGATCAAAGATGTCGGTGGCAAAATATTGTCAATTTCGCAATTTACCTTGTATGCTGACACCAAGCATGGAAACCGGCCAAGTTTCACTGGTGCAGGTAATTTTGAAACATCAAGTAAGAAATATGACCAATTCAACCAAGCTTTGCAAGACCATGATCTTGAAGTTGAGACAGGTGAATTCGGTGCTGATATGAAAATTGATTTGACTAATGATGGACCTGTAACCATTATCATGGAGCGGTAAAATGAAGATTATTCCAAATGAAAATTGCAATAATTCTCCCAAGAATAAATTTGTTGAAACTTATTCCATTAATCTTTTGACCAAAAATTTATCTGAGTTAAGAGCTGATTCGGCAAATGACATCTCGATAACTTTGCTTGATGGGACGGAGACCGATAATTTAGCTGAGCTCGAGAAATTGAGTATCGAAGCAGATACTATAACTTCAGTCGCATCTGTTTCTCACGGCAAGCAAGCTTTCTTTTTGGCTTTACTGACCAAAGGAAATGAAGAGAATTATTTGACGATTTATTATGAGTTTAAAACGTTCAAAGCCAACAAAATTGAAAAAATAATACTCTTTGAAGGTTCGATGCTTAATAAATAATATCGGTGACAAAATATTGTCAATTTTTCAATTTACCTTGTATGCTGATGGTGAGCATACGAGCTGATGATCTCAGCGCCAATGTGCAAATTGATATAACTAATGATGGGACCAGTAACCATCATCATGGAGCGATAATATGACAAGTATTGTATGGGACTTTGATGGGACCTTAGCCAATAGTTATCCAGGTATGGTTACGGCAGTTCAAAAGTCTTTAAAAGATAATTTTAAAATCGATCTTTCACGAGACACGATTTTTAAGGATATTAAAAAAACTTCAATCAGAAACTATGTTGAAGAATTGTTTACTGAAGAAGAGAGCACCAAGGAAAACGTTGAGGCAAACGTTAAAACTTTTTATCACGATTACAAGTTGATCGAACAACAACATCAAGACGATATCGTTTTAATGCCCCATGCCTTGAAGACACTTAAAGCATTACAAGAAAAGGGCGTTCAACAATTTATTGTGACTCATCGTGATCAGTCGATTTATGACATCGCTAAGAAATTAGGGATCGATGGATTCTTTGACGAAATCGTCAGTGTTGAAGATGATTTTATTCGTAAGCCAGATCCTAACATGCTGAAATATTTGATGAAAAAATATTCATTGTCAACCGACTCATTGTTTGTTGTTGGTGACCGACAGATCGATATCGATTTTGGCCGTTCTGTTGGAGCTAAGTGTGTTTTGTATTCGGATGTTAATGCTGAATTTGGACAGGATTTTGTTGTTGGGGATCTTGTTGGGGTTTTGGAGTTGGTTTGATTTAATTTGGCTTTTATGAAATTTGATAGTCAAAAAGCTTCCCGTAGTTTTGTTGGGGGGCTTTTTTTGTTTGGTTTTTTGAATTAAACGTTGTTATTTTGGTTACGTGTGAATTTTGGGTGCAGGGGATCGTGTTATCTATTTTGGATTGCTAAATTTGCTGCAACAAAATAGCACTATCCATTTTTTGCTGGTTAAAATTGCAGTTAATTGGATAGTGCTTTTATGTTTTATACTCAAGGATGCGAAAACGAGTTCCGGCACACAGCGGCCTCCGGTTTAGAAACTGTCGGCAGGCACGGCTTCGCCGCACCTTTGGTGCCGACAGTCCCTAAATCCTCAGCAGCTACCCGTGTGCCTCCACTCTCTGTGTTTTACTGAAAGTAATTCTTCAATCCGGCAGTAACAGCTTTAGCGATTTGCTCTTTATATTTTTCAGATGTGATGTGTTTATAGTCTGATTTTGAGTTGATGTAGCCTAGTTCTAGTAGTACTGAAGGTTGGCTGTTGTAGTGTAGTACGTAAAGGTCTTTTTGGTTGGTGCCTTTGTTTTTGATTTGGACGCTTTTTAGTTGGTCGTTGATGTCTTTGGCTAGTTTGCCGTCTTTGTTCTTTTGGTAATAATACGTGGTTATCCCTGATCCGGCACTTGCTGATTCGGTTGAGTCGAAGTGCAGGCTGATGAAGGCGTCTGCTTCAATCTTACTTGATTGACGAGCTCTTTGTCCTAGTGAAGCTGTTTGGTCACCATTTCTAGTTAAGATTACTCTAGCACCAGTTTTTTGTAATTCGTGCTTAATTGCTTGAGCATACTCTAAAGTAAAGTTCTTTTCGTATGTTTTCTTTTGTGATAGGGCACCTGTATCGTCGCCACCGTGTCCAGGGTCAATGATGATCGTTGACTCGGAAATATTAGTTGCGGCGGATTTTACTGGATTTTTGGTTCCTGTCACTGTTACGACCCAGCTAGCCACATAGCCGACTGATCCATCGCTATCACGAACTTTGTACCATTTACCATCTTTTCCTAGGTAGTCGAAACTCTTACCAACGTTGACGCTCTTAACGATTCGACTATTGGAATTAGGTTCGATCCGAAGTTTAGTACTTGGTTGGGTTACCGTGACAGTTTTAACGCCATCTTTATTACTCTTGGATTTATGGGCACTTTCTGGTCCAGATGTTTCTTGAGTTCCTTGAATGAACTCAGTCTTGACCCAACCAGCAGTCCCTTTGTATAAAATTTGTGTCCAATCACTTTCTTGATACATGATCGAGACTTTCTGTGATTGGGAAACAGTTCCTAATACGTCACTTGAAGAATCAGCATTCTTGAACACGGTGGTATTTTGGACTTTAATAATCCCGACTTTATTAGCGGTTGAACTCACGGTCGTATTATCTAAGAGCCAGCTAGCTACCCAGCCGATCTTGTCGCCAGCTAGACGGACTTCATACCATTTATTCTTTTCGCTGATGATCGATAATTTATCACCTTTTTTAACTTGTCCCATATTGGCATACGACAAGCCAGGTCCGATGCGGACATTGACCGATTCAGACTGAACTACCACTGAGTTTGCGTTAGCAAGAGCCACAGTGGAAATGCTTGAGATCGCCAATAAAAAGGCGAGGGCGATAATGATTTTATATTTGCGTAAAAATGCGAGAACCATTAGAAGTATTTTTTTCATGTAAAACATTCCTTTTTTAGGTCGCAAAAATAAGTTACTTTTCCTCATACTTAATATATTACTAAAAAATCCAGTAATTTTGCGCGTAATTAGCAATAATTATAGAAAATTTGACTATTTATCAAATAAAAATATTTATTGTAGGGTGAAAATACCAAGAAAACCTTTTCATTAAGCGAAAGAAACTTGACAATTGGGCAATTTTTGATTAATTTAGAATTATATTATTTAATCAAACAAATTTACTACACAGAGAGCCTGTAAGCTGAGACCAGGCAGTAAATGTCTTCGTGACGAAACACAAACGTTTGGCAGGCGTTAACTGTAGAAATAAACTAGGTGGTACCGTGCCAAAAAGCACCCTTGTCGTTTTAGACGAGGATGCTTTTTTTTTGAGTCAAGCTCTAGGTGACAGTAGCCTCTTGTTAACACAGGTGGTCGAGGCACTGATTTAGATGTATAGATAGCACTATCTATTTATATTTGCTAAACTTTCTGCAATTGGATAGTGTTTTTTATCTTTATCCTCATGGATGCTGAAACGAGTTCCGAGACTCAGCAGCTGACCAACCTCGCTGTGCTCTATGTGTTTAAATCCTCAGTAACTGAACGTCGCCTTCCGCTCTCTAAACTTTTTTAAAGGAGTATTCAATATGCGTTATCAAAAGCCGAAAGGTACTATGGACATTTTGCCAGGTGAATCAAGTAAGTGGCAATATGTTGAAAACGTCGCAAAAGATGTTTTTGACCGTTATCGTTTTTCCGAGATCCGCACACCGATTTTTGAATCTTATGAAGTTTTTGAAAGATCTTCAGGTGACACATCTGATATTGTTTCAAAAGAAATGTACGATTTCAAAGACAAGGGTGATCGTCATTTAGCACTACGTCCTGAAGGAACAGCTGGAGTTGTTCGTTCTTATGTTGAAAACAAGCTTTATGGACCAGAACATGTTAAACCTTACAAAGTTTGGTACAAGGGACCAATGTTTAGATACGAACGTCCTCAATCTGGTCGTCAACGTCAATTCCACCAAATTGGTGTTGAAGCATTTGGTTCAGATTCTCCAGAATTAGATGTTGAGATCATTACCATGGGTTTGGCATTCTTGAACGAATTAGGAATCAAGAATCTTAAAGTAGCTATCAATACCTTAGGTGATCCCGAATCACGTGCTAATTATCATCAAGCTTTGGTCGATTACTTTACACCGTTTAAGGACCAATTGAGCGATGATTCCAAAGTTCGTTTGGAAAAGAATCCACTTCGTATTTTAGATAGTAAAGATAAAAACGATAAAGAGATCGTTAAAGATGCACCTTCGATTTTAGATTATTTAAACGATGCTTCAGCGCAACGTTTTGAATATTTGAAGTCATTGTTAGATGATCTTGATATCAACTATGAAGTTGATCCAACAATGGTACGTGGTCTTGATTACTACAATCACACTATTTTTGAATTCATGGTCACAGACCCAGCTTTCAACAACAAAGAAATAACTGTTTTAGCTGGTGGTAGATACAACGGCTTAGTTGAAGAATTAGGTGGACCAGAAACACCAGGTATCGGTTTTGGACTTGGAGTTGAAAGACTGTTGCTTTTGATCGATAACGAACTAGATTTAACGACTGATTTAGATGTTTACTTAGTTACTATCGGTGAAAAAGCCGAAAAGGCATCAATTAAGATCTTAGCCGGCTTACGTGCTGCTGGATTTTCAGCAGACAAAGACTACTTGAGCCGTAAAACAAAAGCTCAATTTAAGTCAGCCAACAATTTGAATGCTAAATACACTGTAACTATTGGTGACAATGAGTTGGAAAATGATACAGCTAATGTCAAAAACATGGCAACAGGGGAAGAACATCCAGTATCATTAGAAAACTTAGCTGAAGAACTTAAAGGAATCGAGGAAAAATAATGGAAAAACGTACAGACTATTGCGGAAATATCGATGAAAAATACGTTGGACAAACAGTTTCTCTAGACGGTTGGGTACAACGTCGCCGTGACTTGGGTGGTTTGATCTTCGTTGATCTTCGTGATTATAAAGGAATCGTCCAATTAGTTTTCAATAATGATGAAGGCGAGATCTTCAATCAAGCTGAGACATTGAGATCAGAATATGTCATCAACGCCATCGGTAAAGTTCAATTGCGTGGTGAAAAAGCTATCAACCCAGACATGAAGACTGGTAAGGTCGAAGTCTTAGTTGAAAAACTTGAAATTCTGAACAAATCAAAGACACCTCCATTCGAAATTGCTGACGACATTGATACAACTGAAGAAACTAAGTTGAAATATCGTTATTTAGACTTCCGTCGTCCTGTCATGCAAAAAGCCTTAAGAACTAGAGCTCAAATCAAACATTCAGTAAACGAATATTTGTATGACAACGGGTTTATTGACATTGAAACTCCTAACTTAGGTAAATCATCTCCAGAAGGTGCTCGTGATTATTTGGTTCCTTCACGTGTTTACCCAGGTAGTTTTTATGCTTTGCCACAATCACCTCAATTATTCAAACAACTATTGATGGTCGGTGGTTTTGATCGTTACTTCCAATTGGCTCATTGTTTCCGTGATGAGGACCTTCGTGGTGACCGTCAACCAGAATTTACTCAAATCGATATTGAAACAAGTTTCATGTCTGCAGAAGAGATCCAAGAAGTAACCGAAGGCTTGATTGCCCGTGTTATGAAGGACGAAAAAGGCATCGATGTTAAATTGCCATTCCCAAGAATCAACTGGGATGACGCCATGGACCGTTTCGGTTCAGATAAACCAGATATCCGTTTCGGTATGGAATTACAAAACTTAAATGATATTTTTGCTGACTCAGAATTTAAGGTCTTCAAAGGTGCCATTGATAATGGTGGACAAGTTAAGGCCATTGTTGTTAAGAACAACGCTGACAAGTATTCACGTAAAAACATTGATGCATACACAGAATACATCAAACGTTTTGGTGCTAAAGGTCTAGCTTGGGTAAAATACAACGACGATAAGTTAACAGGTCCAGTTGCTAAGTTCATCACTTCTCACGAAGAAGACTTAGTAAACCGTTTAGGACTAGAAAACAACGATTTAGTACTCTTTGTTGCTGACCGTAAAAAAGTCGTTGCTGACGCATTAGGTTGGTTGAGAACTGACATCGCTAAGAACTTACACTTGTATGATGAAAATGAATTCGCATATTGCTGGGTCGTAAACTGGCCACTATTCGAATACGATGAAGGTATTCAAAGATGGACTGCTGCTCACCATCCATTCACAATGCCAAACGAAGAAGATGTGCACTACTTAAATGATGGAGAAGACCCACACAAAGCATACGCACAAAGTTATGATATCGTCTTGAATGGTTATGAATTAGGTGGAGGTTCGATCCGTATCCATGATCGTGAAATCCAAGAAAAGATGCTTAAAGCACTTGATTTCACACCAGAAAGAGCCAATGCAGAATTCGGTTATCTACTAGATGCCTTGACATTCGGTTGCCCACCACATGGTGGTTTAGCTATCGGGCTCGATCGATTCGCTATGTTACTGTCAGGTAAGAGTAACATTCGTGACGTCATCGCCTTCCCTAAGAACTCGAATGCTACTGAACCAATGACACATGCACCTGCTCGTGTTTCTGACGAACAATTGCAAGAACTTGGTATCGAAGTAGCAGATGAAGACAAGAAATAGATTGAAAGCATTCTGATAAAAAATCAGAGTGCTTTTTTAGTAAAAAATATTCTTGGATTATATATTGCCATGACAGTATTCTACTGAAAAGTGCTTGAAATTTTTTTAAGATTTATGAGCAAAATATTAGTAAACGATATGTGGTTGTTTATACTATTTTATATACAAAGGAGTGATTTAATTGGCAGACGAATACAAGAAAAACACAGAGGATCTGAATGAAATGGAGTACATGGTTACTCAACACGCTGCAACTGAAAGACCTTTTAGCGGGGAATATGATGATTTTTATCAAAAAGGTATTTACGTTGATATTGCTAGTGGGGAACCTCTATTTTCTTCAGCTAAAAAATACGACGCTGGATGTGGATGGCCTTCATTCAGTCAGCCAATTGCTAAATTGAAAGAAAACCGCGATACTTCGATCGGTATTGAAAGAACAGAAGTACGTAGTGGATCAGCCAATTCTCATTTAGGCCACGTCTTCACTGATGGTCCTGAAGAATTAGGTGGATTGAGATATTGTATTAATTCTGCAGCCTTGAAGTTTATCCCATATGACCAAATGGACGAAAAAGGCTATGGCGAATACAAACAATTTGTTGATGAGGGGGACAAATAATGAAGGAAGAAACAGCGATTTTCGCAGGGGGATGTTTCTGGTGCATGGTTCATCCATTTGATCAACAACCTGGTATCATCTCGGTTATTTCCGGTTATATTGGTGGCCATGTTCCCAATCCTACTTATGAACAAGTTTGTACTGAAACCACTGGACACACTGAAGCTGTCAAGATCACTTATGACGCCGATGTTATTTCGTACAAAGAATTAGTTGAAATTTATTGGATGGTTGCTGATCCAACTGACGCAACAGGTCAATTCCAAGATCGTGGTGACAGTTATCGTCCAGTTATTTATTACGCAAATGATGAACAAAAAGAAATTGCTGAAGCTTCTAAGAAACAATTAGCTGAATCCGGAGAATTTGATGACCCGATCGTCACACAGATCCTTCCAGCTAAAGAGTTTTATGTAGCAGAAGATTATCATCAAGATTTCTACAAGAAGAATCCTGAAAGATATCAAATGGAAGAAATGGGTGGTCGTGCCGCATTTCTTCAAAAACATCAAAAGTGACCGTATTCCGTGAGTATTCTTCGGTATTTGTGGTAAGATTACAACGTATATTATTAACGAATAACAGGAGAATTTTTCATGGATGAACTGGATAAGTTGATTGAAAGACATCAAAGCTTATCGAAATTATCAGTTGCTTTTTTATATTCAATTACTGTATCAATAGCCGTTAATATGTTTTGGACGCCAGGTGGAATTTATGGTTCTGGTATCACTGGTGCCGCTCAGTTAGTTTCAACTATCACTGAGCGTTGGTTCCCATTTCATATTTCAACGGCTATTATGCTGGTTGTACTGAATGCACCACTATTTGTTTTAGCTTGGACGAAGATCGAGCACAAATTTACCATGTTCACGTTTGTGGCCGTCATTTTATCATCGTTCATGATGCACTGGATACCACCGCTAGAGATCACGGCTGACCCATTGGTCTGTGCGATCTTCGGTGCGGTAGTCAACGGATTTGGTACCGGTATGGCATTGCGTAACGGAATCTCAACTGGTGGTATTGATATCATTGGGATAGTTTTACGGAAGAGAACCGGAAAGAGTGTTGGTACGATCAATATTATGTTCAACTTAATGATCATTGCTTTTGCCGGATTTTTATTCGGTTGGGTCCACGCTTTATACAGTGCGGTAAGTATTTTCATTAATGGACAAGTGATCGACATGATCTATAACAAGGATCAAAAGTTGCAAGTTATGATCGTCACTTCAAAGCCAAAGAGTGTTATCACAGAGATCCAAAACGAAATGCGTCGTGGTATTACGATCGTTCACGATGCTGAAGGTGCCTACAAGCATCAACAAAAAACAATTTTGTTCACGGTTATCTCACGAGCAGAACAACACGAACTAGAAAATGCTATGTACGAATCAGATCCCCACGCTTTTGTCAGTGTCACTGACACCGTCAAAGTATTGGGCAGATTTTATCAGAAACATATCTATTAATGGAGGGTCAAGAATGATTATAGGGTCACACGTTGCCATGAAGGCACCAAAAATGTTAGTAGGATCGGCGCAAGAAGCTCACAGTTATGGAGCCAATGCGATGATGATCTTCACCGGAGCTCCTCAAAATACGCGCCGAAAAGATACTTCAGAAATGAAGATCGAAGAAGGTAAGAAATTACTCGAGGAATACGGAATCAACAACATCATTGGTCACGCACCTTATATCATCAACCTTGGCAACACCGTTAAGCCACAAAATCTACAATTCGGGATCGAATTCATGCAAGGAGAAATCAAGCGCTGTGACGCACTGGGAATTCAAGCTTTAAGCTTCCATCCAGGAGCTCATTTAGGCAAAGGTCCAGACGTAGCTTTGAAGCAAATTGCAGAAGCGATGGATGAGATAATTGACGAAAACCAAAACGTCAGCATCGCCATCGAAACCATGGCAGGAAAAGGGACCGAAGTAGGAACCAGCATCGAACAAATTGCTCAAATTTTTGACCACTGTCAAAAAAATGACAAGTTATCAGTAACCATCGATACTTGTCACATGAGTGACGCCGGCTACGACATTAAAAACGATTTTGACGGAGTCCTAAATGAGTTCGATCACATCTTAGGAATCGGCAAAATTTCCGTAGTTCACTTAAACGATTCAAAGAATGAACAAGGCTCACACAAAGACCGTCACGACGACATAGGATTCGGAACAATCGGCTTTGACGCCTTAAATTACGTGGCACATCACCCACAATTAGAACAAGTACCAAAGATCATGGAGACTCCATACGTCAAGAAAGATGAAAACGACAAAAAGGGAGTCCCAGCCTTTAAAGAAGAAATCGACATGCTAAGAAGCCAACAGTTTGATCCAGAGATGAAAAATAAGCTGATGGCAAAATAAAAAAAAGCTAGCGTTTTTTGCTAGCTTTTTTTTGTTTGTGTTTGATGTTTTTTGAGGAAGTATGTTGGTTGGAGGTTTGTTCCCGGTCCTGTGGGGGTTCCGGGAATTGCGCCGTGGAACGCTGCGGGCCAACTTTGAGCTATCCAAGGAAGACCGCCTTGGACATCTCAAAGCTTGACCTTTTCGTAAGCACGGCCCATGCCGTGCAAACGAAAATTTCGCGGCTGACGGCGAATTCCCTCCACCCCCACAGGACCTAAGTTAGTACAAAAATCACTTGTTGGTGGGGGATACGGTACTTATCTTTATATCTGAAAACTGTTTTGATTTAACATTCAGACCTATTTATATTAAGTTCTAGGATATTGGGAAGCTTACCGATCTTGTATATATATTTGTGATAAAATCAACGGCTGCCATTTCGTTAGATTATAACAATCAATATATCATTTCGGATTTTATATTTTGGTCCTAAGGTTTTACGTTTTTGATTTTACTATCAAGGTGATATTTGAGATAGACAAGTGATAAATAAGGAGCACAAATACAGCCAACTTGCATTTACTAGAGTGGAGCCACCCATCCACCAAAGCATATTGATGCTCAAATCTAGGTGGAGGGGCGGGGCGCTATATGGGTTCAGTAGCCAAATTATTCTTAGCGGTTTACCGCTTAGAATAAGACTCGTATTTGAAATGCACGGGTGGTCTTCCCGGGTAGTTCAAATCGATGTCGGCTACGTTCCAATCCCATATAGCGCCCCGACCCGGAACCGGCAGTGAACCTCAACCCAACATACTACCACCATAAAATAAAAAGGAGCAGCATCTATATGCTACCCCTTATGAAAACCGTTGAAGTTTAATTGTTCCATTATTAGTGCTGCTGTTTCCTCAATTGATCTGTCTGCTGTGTTAATAACATAACAGCCGATCTTATCGTAAATATTATTCGAAAAGTCGAGCTCCTTTTTGATCTCGTCTTCAGCCGAATACATATTATTAGGATCCAAGCCATAAGCTAGCATTCTTTGACGTCTGATCTTTAATAAGACATTAGTATCAGTCGTCAACCCGATGACTTTGCTTGGGTCTACTTTCCACAGTTCGTCCGGGATCTGGGCTTGTGGTACTAGTGGTAGGTTGGCTACTTTTAATCCCTTGTTGGCTAAGTAAAGGGAAAGGGGAGTCTTGGATGTTCTTGAGATCCCTAATAGTAATAGGTCAGCTTCTAAGAATCCTTTTGGATTTTGACCGTCGTCATTATTTAGTGTAAATTCCATGGCTGAGATCATGTCGAAGTAATTTGAGTCCAAATTGTGCGTTAAACCTTTCTTTCTGATTGGTTCTACGCCCTTAACTTGAGAAAAAGTTCCAATTATTGGGTTTATTACGTCGTAATATGTGATATCATTTTTTTGACAAAAGTCTTCGATCGTATGGATCGTGTCTTTTGAAACTATAGTATGGACGATTACGGCATCCTTTTCTTTCGCCATGTCCAGTATGTGTTCTAGCGTCGAATCATTTTTAATAAAGGGAAATTTCGTGTATTTAGTATCTAAAGTTGGAAACTGTGTGAAGGCTGCTTGAGCCACTTTTTCAGCGGTTTCACCAGCTGCATCGGATAAAATGAAGATATTTTGTTCTTTTGTCATGAAAACTCCTCCTAAAAAAATGAAAAAATAGTTTGAACATTAAGCTCTTTTTGTTATAATAACATATGAACTGTGAAAGAAATAGGCAGTTACGTTCAATATCGGAAGGAGGGATATCATATGGCAAAAACTATCGTTCATGAAAATGAGTCGCTTGATGATGCTCTTCGTCGCTTTAAACGTTCTGTCTCAAAGAGTGGTACACTTCAAGAATACAGAAAACGCGAATTCTACGAAAAACCAAGTGTTAAGAGAAAGTTAAAATCAGAGGCTGCTCGTAAGCGTAATAAGAAGCGTCGTTAATAAATTAGCCATATCCATTGGATATGGTTTTTTTAATGGATTTTTTTAAAAAAGACTGAAGAATGCTGATTTTCTTAGTGTTCTTTTTTCTTTTCCTACAAGTTTTCATCTACCTTATGGTATCATTCAAAGTAACGACAGGGGTGTGATTTATTGGCTGAAAATGAGCAACAAACTAAGAAAACTATTCAGATTAATGATCCGCAAGATGCGATCAATATTTTTGGAGTTAATGATGGCAATTTGAATTTGATCGAAGAAGGTTTGAACGTTAAGGTTCATGCTTTTGGTGATTCGATCGATATTGTTGGTGAAGGCAGTGACGTTAGTAAAGCTAATACACTGATCAGCAAGCTTATTAAGCTATCTAACAATGGAATTACTTTTGGCTCAGCCGACATTGTCAGTGGCCTGAAAATGGCTGAGAGAGGCACTTTAGACTATTTTGACGACTTGTATAAGGAAGAATTGATCAAAGACTTTAGTGGTAAGCCTGTTAGAGTTAGAAACTTTGGTCAAAGACAGTATGTAAACGCAATTAGACATAATGATATTACTTTTGGTATCGGACCTGCTGGTACTGGTAAAACTTACGTGGCTGTTGTTATGGCTGTAGCTGCTTTAAAAGCTGGTAAAGTTCAACGGATCGTTTTGACACGTCCAGCTGTTGAAGCCGGTGAAAGCCTCGGTTTTTTGCCTGGTGATCTTAAAGAAAAAGTCGATCCATACTTGAGACCTATCTACGATGCTCTTTATGCAATTATGGGAGCTGACCACACTAATCGTTTGTTGGAACGTGGCGTGATCGAAGTTGCTCCTTTAGCATATATGAGAGGTCGGACTTTGGATGAATCATTCGTTATTTTGGATGAGGCTCAAAATACTACTAGAGAACAAATGAAGATGTTTTTGACTAGACTAGGTTTTGATTCCAAGATGATCGTTAACGGTGATGCTACTCAGATCGATTTACCTGGTCATGGACGTAGTGGATTAGTTCAAGCCGAAAAGATTTTACAAAATTTACCACATATTGAATTTGTTAATTTTACTTCAGCGGATGTTGTTCGTCATCCAGTTGTTGCTGAGATTATCGATGCTTATGATGATACTGATTCAAAAGAAAAATAAACGGAGTTAGTTATGGATCTAGAAATTTTTAATGATGATAATTTAATAGATGAAGCTCGACAAAAATGGGTCGAAGACTTGGCAGATTTTGCGGCCACAGATTTGGAATTGGCCGACAATACACAATTGTCGATCCATTTTGTGACTAAAGATGAAATCCACGAGATCAATAAGAAATATCGTGATGTTGACCGAGCAACGGATGTGATCAGTTTTGCTATCAACGACGGCGAAGACTCATTGGATTATTTGGAGCAACAAATCCCTGATCTTCCAGTTGACTTAGGAGATCTGTTCATCAGTGTTGAGATCGTTAAAGAACACGCTGATGAATATGAACATTCTTTTGACCGCGAATTAGGTTATACGATCGTTCATGGAATCTTGCATCTCAACGGTTATGACCACATTGAACCGGAAGACGAGAAAGTTATGATCGGACTTCAAGAAAAGATATTAAGCGCCTACGGCTTACAAAAATAAGAGGTAATCAAATTGACAATCGATGAAAAAACGTTATTTTCAAAAGCAATTACAGCAATGAACCAAGCTTATGCACCATATTCAAATTATTCGGTGGGAGCAGCCTTGGTGACTGAAGACGGATCAGTCTACACTGGTTGCAATATTGAGAACGCTTCATATGGATTAACTAACTGTGCCGAAAGAACTGCGATTTTTAAAGCAGTCTCAGAAGGGTACAAGCAAATTAAGACAATAATCATTGTCAATGCAACTTCAGAAATGTCTAAGCCTTGTGGGGCTTGTCGACAAGTGATGAGTGAATTTATGGGACCAGATAGTCAAGTTTATTTGGCCGATAAAGATAATAATTTTAAAGAGTATACCTTTAAAGAAATTTTGCCATTGGCATTCAGTGATAAGGACATGGATAAATAATATGGATAATAATTTTCGCTCAGGATTCGTAGCAATCGTTGGTCGCCCAAACGTCGGGAAATCAACTTTTATGAATCGGATCATCAAGGAACAAGTAGCAATCACATCACCAAAAGCTCAAACGACCCGGAATAAGATCCAAGGTATTTATACAGATGATGAAAGACAAATCATCTTTTTAGATACACCTGGTATTCATAAGCCACATAACGACTTGGATCAATACATGGACAAAGCAGCATTGTCAGCTTTGAAAGAAGTCGATGCGGTCTTATTCATGACAGAAGCTGGTCAACAAGCTGGACCTGGTGACAAGTTCATTATAGATGAACTCAATAATGTGAAAGCTCCAGTATTTTTGATTTTGAACAAAATCGATTTGATCAATCCAGATGAAATGGCACCACAAATCGATGAATACAAAGATTTGATGGATTTTGCCGAGGCTATTCCGATCTCAGCTACTAACGGAAACAACGTTGAAGACTTGATCGATTCATTGACTAAGCATTTGCCTTTAGGACCTAAGTATTATGATGAAGACCAGATCACAGATCATCCTGAGTACTTTGTCGTGGGTGAACTAATTAGAGAAAAGATCTTGTCAGATACTCGTGATGAGATTCCTCATTCTGTAGCGGTTATCGTTGAATCGATGAATCAACGTAATGAACGTGGCAAGTTACAAGTTGAAGCAACCATTTATGTTGAACGTGATAGTCAAAAAGCCATCGTTATTGGTAAAGGTGGCAGCATGTTGAAGAATATTGGTATTGGTTCACGTATCAAGATCGAACATTTGTTGGGAGAAAAGATCAACCTCAAGCTTTGGGTCAAAGTTAAGAAGAACTGGCGTGATGATCCACTATTCCTTTCAAAGGCAGGATACTCCTTGAAGGATCTTAAGTAATGAATCGAAATACTAGTAACTTTTTTGGAATGGTCGTCAGACGCCAGCGCTATCGAGAACACGATGCATTGGTAACCATTTTGACGAAGGAATACGGCTTCCGAACTTTTTTAGTCCGTGGTACTCAAAACGGTAAATCAAAAATTTCCGGGGCTGTGATCCCATTTTCTTACGGAGACTACAGTGGGCTAGTCAAAAAAGACGGACTGTCTTATTTGAATTCTGCCAGCAATATCAAACAATTTGAACAAATTATTTTGGACATCGAATTAAATGCATATGCGACTTTTTTATTCGATTTAGTCCACAATGCATTTATGGAAGATAAATTACCGCTCGACTGGTATACGACGGTTTTTAAAGCCTTACGTTATATCGATAATGGCTTTGATGCACAAATAATCGTTAATATTTTGCAGATGCACTTGCTCAAAGTCTTTGGCGTTGAACCGAATATGAATCGTTGCGTTGTCGGTGGTGAGACTGAAGGAAAATTTGATTTTTCAGTCGTCTTAGGTGGTTTGATTTGTTCGAAACATTTCTCAAATGATCCCAATCGACTGCACTTGTTGCCACAAACGTTATATTTTTTACGGATGTTTAGTCAGATCAATTTGGACCAAGTACATAGTGTGGAATTAAAGTCTGAAAATAAGCATTTGATTCAAAAAGCTATCGATGCGATCTATCTAGGATCGGTGGGATATTATCCGAAAAGTAAATCTTTCATCGATAAGATGGATAGCTGGCATTTGTAGCGTTGACAACTGATTGAAAAGTGACTATCATTATATTTATGTAAACAGCGATGTGGAATGGTGAAAGCCACAATTTTTATGGCGTACTTCTTTAAACTTATAAATAAAAGAGCAGAACTTAGGTTCTGAATAAGGGTGGAACCGCGAGAAATCGTCCCTTGCAGCATATTGTTTATGTTTGCAAGTGGACGATTTTTTTGTCTTTATCTGTCCGGAGGGAGAAACTATGACAAAGAAGCTTAATATTCAAAATATGATTTTGACACTTCAACGTTTTTGGGGTGAAAAGGGCTGCATGTTAATGCAAGCTTACGATACGGAAAAAGGTGCCGGAACGATGAGTCCTTATACATTTTTGCGTGCTATCGGACCAGAACCTTGGAACGCCGCATATGTAGAACCATCAAGAAGACCTGCTGATGGTCGTTACGGTGAGAACCCTAACCGTTTGTATCAACATCACCAATTCCAAGTAGTTATGAAACCAGCTCCAGAAGACATTCAAGAATATTATCTTGATTCATTACGTGCTTTAGGTATTGAACCACTTGAACATGATATTCGATTCGTAGAAGACAACTGGGAAAACCCATCAATGGGTTGTGCCGGTGTTGGTTGGGAAGTTTGGCTCGACGGAATGGAAGTTACTCAATTTACATACTTCCAACAAGTTGGTGGCCTTCAATGCCATCCTGTAACTAGTGAGATCACATATGGTGTGGAACGTTTAGCTGAATACATCCAAGACGTTAACTCAGTTTACGACCTTGAATGGGGTGACGGAGTACTTTACGGTGATATCTTCAAAGAACCAGAATACGAACACTCAAAATACTCCTTCGAAGAAAGTAATCAAGATATGCTTTTCCAAGCTTTCAATGATTACGAAAAAGAAGCAAATCGTTTAATGGACTTAGGATTAGTTCATCCTGCATATGACTACATTTTGAAATGTTCACATACATTCAACTTGTTAGATGCTCGTGGTGCAGTTTCAGTTACCGAAAGAGCTGCTTACTTATCACGGATCAGAAGAATGGCTAACAAAGTGGCAGCTGCCTTCGTTGATGAACGTGAAAAATTAGGTTTCCCATTATTAGCTAGCAAGAATGCTAAAGATGTAAAGGAGAAAGCAAATGACTAAAAATTACCTATTAGAAATTGGATTAGAAGAAATGCCAGCTCACGTGGTAACTCCTAGTATCAATCAATTAGCTCAAAAAACAGCCGCATTTTTAAAAGATAATCGTATTTCTTTCTCAAAAATCGAAAAGTATTCTACTCCTAGAAGATTAGCTGTCATGATCGAAGACATCGCTGATAAACAAACAGATATTGACGTTAAGGCTAAGGGTCCTTCAAAACAAATAGCTCAAGATGCTGATGGTAATTGGACAAAAGCTGCTGAAGGATTTGCCCGCGGACAAGGCATGTCTGCTGATGATATCTTTTTTGAAGAATTAAAGGGTACTGAGTATGCCTACATTCAAAAACACGAAACAGGTAAAGATGTTAAAGATGTACTAGCAGATATCGTTGACGTGATCACTGACTTAACTTTCCCAACGAGAATGCGCTGGGATAGTTATGACTTTGAATATATTCGTCCGATTCATTGGCTCGTTTCATTATTAGATGATGAAATTGTTCCAATCAAAGTGCTTGATGTTGAAGCTGGACGTTCTACTAGAGGACATCGTTTCTTAGGAAAAACAGTTGATATCAAGAGCGTCAGAGATTACGTCGAAACATTGCGTAGCCAATTCGTAATTGTTGACGCTAAAGAAAGAAAGGATATAATTAGAGACCAAATTAACACTATTGCGACTGATAATGATTGGATCGTTGATGTTGATGAGGACCTCTTGGAAGAAGTTAACAACTTAGTCGAATATCCAACTACTTTCCACGGCAAGTTTGCTGAAAAGTATCTTGAGATCCCAGAAGAAGTGTTGATCACTTCGATGAAAGATAACCAAAGATACTTCGACGTTCGCCAAAAAGACGGCAAACTAGCACCTGACTTTATCTCTGTTCGTAACGGAAACTCTGAATTTATCGAAAATGTTGTTTCTGGTAACGAAAAGGTGTTAGTTGCTCGTCTAGAAGATGCCGACTTCTTCTTTAAAGAAGATCAAAAGAAGAGCATTGCTGATTACGTGAATAAACTTAAGACAGTTAACTTCCACGTTAAGATCGGTACGATGTACGAAAAGATGCAACGTGTACATCAAATTGCTGATTACTTGGCAGATGTTTTCGAATTATCAGCTGATGAAAAGAAAGACTTATTACGTGCCAGCGATATTTATAAATTTGACTTAGTAACTAACATGGTTGACGAATTCCCTGAACTTCAAGGAATTATGGGTGAGAAGTACTCAAGCATCATGGGTGAAACTGATGGTGTTGCACATGCAATCAGAGAACATTACATGCCAATTTCTGCCGAAGGTGATCTACCAGAAACTAAAGCCGGAGCTACTCTAGCAATTGCCGACAAATTAGACTCTTTGATCACTTTTTATGCCGTTGGCTTGATCCCAAGTGGATCAAATGATCCATATGCTTTAAGACGTCAAGCTTATGGTATCGTAAGAATCTTGGATCAAAAGGGTTGGGAGTTGAACTTGAATGACTTACAAGCATATTTGATCAAGAACTTAACAGTCCCTGCAACCTTAGACTTAAACGCTAACGAAAAAGAACTAGATGGATTCATCATTGACCGTATTCGTCAATTCTTAAATACAAAGGCAGTTCGCAGTGATATTATCGATGCTGTAACTGATGGACGCATCTTTGATCCTGTTTCAATGATCAATACAGCCCAAGTATTACAAGAACACGTGGCTGATACTAACTTCAAGACAGTAGTCGAAGCCTTGAGTCGTGTTGTAAACTTAGCTCAAAAAGCAGACTTCAAGTATTCTGACAGTTTGAAGATGGATGAATCATTATTCGAAAATCCTTCTGAAAAGTCTTTGAACGATGCAGTGGCAGACATTTATGACAAACAATCAGATGATGCCGAAAAACTCTTCGAACAACTATCAACCTTAAAAGATCCTATCAATGCTTATTTTGAAGAAAACATGATCATGGATAAAGATGAAAAAATTAAAAACAATCGTTTGACTCAATTAGTGATTACAAACAATTTAATTGCAAAATTAGGAGATTTGTCTAAAATTGTAATTAAGTAGTTTCTGACCTTGCAATAACATCCGAAAGATGATATATTGTAATTCACTGTTTTTACATTAATTCGTTGAGGGGGTGACGTGATGGCAACAATGATTCCACAAGAATTTATTGAAGAAGTCTCCTCAAAAACTAACATCGCAGATGTTATTAGTAAATACGTTCAATTAAAGAAGTCTGGTAAGAACTTATTTGGACTCTGTCCGTTCCAGCCAGAAAAGACACCGTCGTTTTCGGTGTCTGAGGATAAACAATTATTTCATTGTTTTAGCTGTGGCCGTGGTGGCAATGTTTTTAAGTTTATTATGGAGATCGAAGATAAGAGTTTCCCAGAAGCCGTAATTGAAGTTGCCGAAATGGGCAACATTACAGTTCCTGATGCTTTCCAACCTTCAAACGCTCCAGCTCAAAACAGCAGTCACCGTCAGTTGATGCAAATGTACGCTGAAGCAGCTAAATTGTACACGCATATCTTAACTAAGACTGACAATGGTGATGTCGCGATGCGTTACTTGACGGATCGTAACATTACTTCAGACTTGATCGAAGATTTTGATCTGGGTTATGCACCGAATAATTCCAACTTGTTATTACAATTTTTTAGAGATCGCTCAATCGATGATACTGTCCTAAGAAAGTCTGGGTTATTTGCTGAGAACGAAGCCGGTGAGTTATTTGACCGTTTCCGTGATCGGGTGATGATTCCGATAAAAGACGAGAATGGCAGTATCATCGCCTTTTCTGGCCGAATATTGAATAAGGCTGATGGGGTAGCCAAATACCTTAACAGTCCAGAAACGCCGATATTCAATAAAGGAAAGACCATCTTCAACATTAACTTGGCTAAGCATAGCATCAGGGAGAAGAACAACGTAATTTTGTTCGAAGGATTCATGGATGTTATGAGTGCTTACAAAGCCGGTGTGACTAATGGTGTTGCCTCAATGGGTACCAGTTTGACGGATTATCAATTGTATTCATTGAGTCGACTGACTGATCAGATCAACGTTTGTTACGATGGAGATGACCCTGGAGTTAAGGCGACATATCGTGCATTGACACAGCTCAACGATGATCGCTTCACATACGGTGTCATCAGTATTCCTGACAAGCAAGATCCTGATGAGTACATTAGAAGTGCAGGTCCTGATAAATTTAAGAGTTTGACCGAAAACTCTGTTCAAACTTCGATTGCTTTCGTGCTGAATTATTTCAAACGTCAGTACAATCTGACAAATGAACATGATCAGATCGAGTATTTGAAACAAGCAATTGGTGAACTAGTGAAGCTCAAATCTCCAATCGAACAGGACATGTACGTCACACGTTTAGCTGAAGAGTTGAACGTTAACAAAGAGTCGATTTATAAAGAACTCGGTACTGCGAGAAGAAAGTTTTCAATCAGTCAACCAGCGAATAACTACAAGAACATTGAACATGCTCAGTTGGAACAAACGACTGCGACGGTCCCACAGAAATTTGATCGAGTCGAGAAATCAGAACGTAATTTGATTTTTTGGTCGTTGAGATACCCTGAGATCCGTTCGATGCTCAAAGGAAATGAATTCAAATTTGTTCATCAAAACTATCAAACGATATTTGACCAGATGATCAAGTTTGCGGTCGACCGTGATATAAATGATGAAATCATTGCAGCAGACTTCATGAACGTGCTTGATGAAGAAAATAAAAACGTGCTTGCCGATATCGAAATGATGCAAATGCCAATCGAATACAATGATGATGAGATCAAAGATTACATTGCAAACATTGATAATTCGAGTTTGGAATTTAAGATCAACGATATTAATCAACAACTTAAAAAGGCGGCGATGGTGGGTGACAATGAGTTACAGTTACAGCTCACGCAAGAGCTGATCAGAGTAAGGAAATTGTTAGCTAGCAATTAATGCATACTGGAGGAATATATTTATGGTAACAAAGAAAACAACAGTATCAAAAACCAAAAAGGTCGTTAAATCAAGTAAAGAATTAGAGTCAGCAATTAAAGCTTTAATCAAAGACAAGAAGAAACAAGGTCAAGTCACAGAAACTGAATTGACTGAAAAGTTGATCGAGCCTTTCTCACTTAAAGATGAGACACTTGATGACACACTTGAACAACTACAAGATAAAGGTGTTGCCGTTGTGGATGAGGACGGTAATCCTAGTAAACTAGCACTTCTTAAAGAAAAGAAAGACGAAAAGGCTCCAAGTTCTAAAGATACTGCTGCTCCAGCTGATATCAAGGTTAATGATCCAGTCCGGATGTACCTTAAGGAAATTGGTCGTGTTCCTCTTTTGAATGCTCAACAAGAAGTTGACCTTGCTCTAAAGATCGAACAAGGCGACGAAGAAGCTAAGCAAAGACTTGCTGAAGCCAACCTTCGTTTAGTTGTTTCGATTGCTAAGAGATATGTTGGTCGTGGTATGCAATTCCTTGATTTGATCCAAGAAGGTAACATGGGCTTGATGAAAGCCGTTGAGAAGTTCGATTATCGTCTCGGTTTCAAGTTCTCAACTTATGCAACCTGGTGGATCAGACAAGCAATTACGCGTGCTATCGCTGACCAAGCTAGAACTATTCGTATCCCAGTTCACATGGTTGAAACTATTAATAAATTGATCCGGATCCAACGTCAATTACTTCAAGACTTAGGTCGTGAACCTTTGCCAGAAGAAATTGGTGCTGAAATGGATATGGCAACTACTAAAGTTCGTGATATCTTGAAGATTGCTCAAGAACCAGTTTCATTGGAAACACCTATTGGTGAAGAGGATGACTCGCACTTAGGTGACTTCATTGAAGATTCCGATGCAACTAGTCCTGAGGATCACGCATCATATGAATTGTTAAAAGAACAACTCGAAAATGTTCTTGATACATTGACTGACCGTGAAGAAAACGTACTTCGTCTTCGTTTCGGTTTAGACGATGGAAGAACGAGAACTTTGGAAGAAGTAGGTAAGGTCTTTGGCGTAACTCGTGAAAGAATCCGTCAAATCGAGGCTAAAGCACTCCGTAAACTCCGCCATCCATCAAGATCAAAACAATTGAAGGATTTCTTGGAATAATTAGCTTACTTCTTAGTTCAATTATCTTTTGATAAATAAATTTAAAAATAACAATGTCACTTAGCTGGCATTGTTATTTTTTTTCGATATTGTCTGAAAATGAGACAAAAGGAACCTAATGATTCATTTTAAAAATTCAACTTAATGGCCAAAAGAACCGCTCAATAGCAAGGCTTAATTAATTGTTTTCTGAAAAAATTAATAATATTTTTGTTTTCAATCGTTTTGATTTACAATAAGTATATTCAATTTTGGGAGGATTTTTATGTTAGATAAAACTATTTACGATCAGATTTTTAAACGGTCGTTTACTATTCCCGTAACCATTATTTTCTGGGATGGCAAAGAGAAGAAGTACGGACCAGAAGGAAAATCTGACATAACGATCAAATTTAATAAGGAAGTTCCTATTTCTGAGGTTGTTAAACACGCAACTTTGACATTGGGCGAAGCTTATATGAACAAAGACATTGAGATCGAGGGCTCGATCCAAAAACTTATCACGTCAGCTTATACGCAATCAGATAGTTTTATGTCTAGCGTTAAATTAAAGAAGATTATTCCACAATTCAGTCATTCTGAAGAAAACAACAAAAAAGAGATCCAAGAACATTACGATATAGGTAATGATTTTTACAAATTATGGTTGGATAAGACGATGACTTATTCATGTGCCTATTTCAGAACTCCTGAGGATGATTTAGAAACAGCACAAATGAACAAAGTTCATCACATTTTAAACAAGTTGAACACTAAACCTGGCGAATCGATCATCGATATCGGTTGTGGCTGGGGAACAATGATGTTCACTGCTGCTAAAGAATATGGCTTAAAAGCTAAGGGTGTTACTCTTAGTCAAGAACAATATGATTACGTTAATAACAAGATCAAGGAAGAGAATTTAACTGACCAAATGGAAGTTATTTTGGAAGATTATCGTGAGATCAACGAACAATTTGACCATGTAGTTTCTGTTGGTATGTTCGAACACGTTGGTCAAAAACACTTGGAAGGTTATTTCCAATCTGTTAAACGTATGTTGAAACCAAACGGTTCAGCTTTGATCCATGGTATTACTGGCCAACACGAAGGCTTAGGAGTAGATCCTTGGTTAGTTAAGTATATTTTCCCAGGTGGCTACATTCCTGACATTAAAGAAAATATCGGTCACATCATGGATGCTAAATTACAAATCGATGATATTGAACCTTTGCGTAGACATTATCAAAAGACTGTTGAAATCTGGCATCAAAACTTCTTGAAGGTTGAAGATCAAGTTGAAGACATGTTTGATGAAAGATTCATCAGAATGTGGGACCTTTATTTGCAAGCTTGTGCAGCTTCATTTGAAAGTGGCAATATCGATGTTATACAATATCTATTGACGAACGGTGCCAGTGGTAGCAGTATGCCAATGACTCGTGAGTATATGACAGAAAAAGACAAGCAAATGGCAGAACGGGTGACAGAATAGAGTGACATTATTATCAAAGCGACTTAATATCGTTTCAAAAATGGTTGATCAAAATGCGCGGTTAGCAGACATAGGTTCTGACCACGCTTATTTGCCAGTGGAATTGGTAAATGATCAAGTAATTAACTATGCAATCGCAGGGGAAGTGGCAGAAGGTCCTAGAGACCGGTCACTAGAAGATATTAAAAAATATCAACTTGCGGACAAAATTGACGTTAGATTAGGCGATGGATTAGCAGTGATCGAACCAGCTGACAATATCGATACCGTAGTTATTGCCGGTATGGGTGGGATCTTGATCTCAGACATCTTGAACCGGGCGACCAAAGAACAGCTTCAAAATGTGGAAACCTTGATTTTACAACCTAATATTGGTGAACCATTAGTTAGACAATGGTTAGTCAATCATCATTTTTCCATCATTGACGAGGATATCGTTGAAGATGAGCATCACATTTACGAGATCATCAAAACTAAGTACACAGACGACGTTAAGGAACTTTCCGGTGCTGAAATGTTGATGGGTCCAGTTTTGATCCAGAAAAAGTCAGCAACATTCGTCCAAAAATGGTCGCATAAGTTGCACAATTACCGGAATGCAGTAACTAGCATGCAGCAAGCTAAGAAGATCGATCAGGCCAAAATTGCTCAAATGAATGACTATATCAAGTACATTGAGGAGATTTTGTAATGGTAAAAGTTCAAGATATTTTAAACAAAATTGAAGAGTTTGCTCCATTAAGTATCAAGATGGACGGAGATCCATCTGGTTTTCAAATTGGTGATCGTGATCAAGAAGTTCATAAAGTAATGACAACATTGGACGTTCGTCCAAAAGTTGTCAAAGAAGCTATTGATAATGGAGTAGATTTGATCTTGGCACATCATCCTATTATGTTCCATGCTGCCAGAAACCTTGATTTATCTTCACCACAAAACCAAATGTATCGGGACTTACTGGCCAATAACATTGCAGTCAATGCATCACATACTAATTTGGATAAAGCTCACGGTGGCATGAACGATTGGTTAATGGAACGACTGCGTGAACACGTCGACATTAAAGATTCAGGTTATATCGATCCTGACGACGACTATTCGATCGGTAGGGTGGCAGATTTAACTACATCTATGGATGTCTTAGAATTTGCTAAAAAAGTCCATGATGCCTATGAATTGAAGAACTTGCGCTATGTTGTTTCAGAAGCAGGTCAACCTGTGAAACGAGTCGCTTTGATCGGTGGAGATGCTGGCAAATTTTATCCAGAAGTCTTGAAGTCTGGAGCTGATACGTTCATTACGGGTGATGTATACTATCACACAGCCCATGACATGATGTCTGCTGGATTGAATGTAATTGATCCCGGCCATCACATCGAAGCTATTTTTATCGAAAAAATGGCTCACAAGTTAGCTGATTGGTCGAATGCATATCATTGGGATCTTGATATCATCAAGTCAGAGATCAATACCGAACCATACAATTTTATTTAAGGGGAGACGGAAAATGACTACTAAATATGAAAAACTACTACCACGTTTTTTGAGCTACGTAAAAGAAAATACGCGTTCAGATGAGGAATCAACAACAGTTCCTTCAACTGAGAGACAAACTGTTTTTTTGAAAAAATTGGAAGACGAATTGGTGGAAATTGGATTAGAAAATATTCGGATCCATCCCGTAAATTCATATTTAATAGCTGAACTACCATCAAACTTAGATGTTGATGTTCCGGTGCTGGGATTGATTTCCCACGTTGATACAGCTGACTTCAATTCAGTAAATATCCAACCTAAAATCGTTGAAAATTATGACGGCAAAAGTGTGATTAATTTAGACGAAAAGGGTGAATACAAACTAGATCCAAAAGAATTCTCTTCATTAACAAAATATGCTGGACAAACACTGATCACGACGAGTGGCGACACTCTGCTAGGTTCAGATGATAAATCTGGTGTAACTGAGATCATTACCGCTATGGAATACTTAGTTGCACATCCAGAAGTTAAACACGGTAAGATCGTTATCGGCTTGGGACCTGATGAGGAAATAGGAACTGGTGCTGATAAATTTGACGTTGAAGATTTCGGTGCTGACTTTGCCTATACGGTCGATGGTGGACCAGTTGGTCAGTTGGAATACGAAACTTTCTCTGCAGCCGCATTGAAGGTCAAAATCAATGGTAAAGACGTCCATCCCGGATCAGCTAAGGGGATCATGATCAATGCCTTAGGTGTCGCCAACGATTTCCAAAATGCATTGCCTGCAGATGAGGTCCCTGAAAAAACCGATGACAGACAAGGATTTTATCATCTCTTATCATTATCAGGTACCGTAGATGAAGCCAAAATGTCATACATCATCCGTGACTTTGACCGTGACGGATTAAATGCTAGAAAGAATAAAATTGAAGAAATTACTGATCAATTGAACCAAAAATACGGTGCTAATACCGTTGAAATTGATTTGAAAGATCAATACTACAATATGATCGATGTAATTAAAGATCATATGGATGTAGTCAAAATCGCAGAACAAGCAATGAAGAACTTGGACATTGAACCTGATGAAGCTCCCGTACGTGGAGGAACAGACGGCTCAAAGATCTCCTTCATGGGCTTACCAACACCAAATCTATTTGCCGGTGGCGAAAACATGCACGGTCGATATGAATATGTTGCATTAGAGTCCATGGAATTAGCAGTTGACGTTATTCTAGAAATTGTTAAACTAAATAACAAACAAAAAAATAATTAAGGAGTGATTGGTTATGCCATTAGTACACATTGATTTGATCGAAGGACGTTCTTCAGAACAATTGAAAGGTTTAGTAAAAGATGTAACAGACGCTATTTCTAAAAACACTGGTGCACCTGCCGAACACATCCACATTGTATTGAACGAAATGTCAAAAGACCACTACTCAGTTGGTGGCGTTCGCGCAAGCGAAGCAAAATAGTTAGCAAAAAAAATAAGACCTCATGTGGGGTCTTATTTTTTTTGCTTAAATTTTTTGAGAAATCATTTTTGACCTAGGGTTTAATTTTCAACTCGCGAATATTATTTTGCTGCATAAATTCATTAATTTGATCAAGCAAAGACTGATTCTTATTAAAATCAGCAAAGGCAATCGCCATAGTAAGTGAATGACTGATTTGAGCTTGATAATCAGCATCAGAATGCTTAGCAATCTTAGCAGCTAAAAAGAACAGTTGGTCAGTAAACTCCGCCGACAAGTACCCATGTCGAGGCTTAATACCAATAGCAATGTATTTACCAGCAGTCTCAAAATCATCATGCTCAGAATAATAACCAGCCAAATCAGTAATAGCAGAAAGAAAGTAATAAAATTCTAAATCATCAAACAAATCAAACTCAATAAAATACTGATCAGCAAGTCGCATATAATACTTCTCCTTATCAGCAGCCTGTTTGCGACGATAAACCTGAGCCAACCCAACATAAGCCAAAAACTTCCAAAAATTAACACTCTTATTATCAAGCGATTGCAAAGTAAAATTAAATTGAAAAATAGCCTCATCAAAATCAGACAAACTAGAAATGAGACCCAGTAAAAAGTGGATATGAGCGTTTTGAATCTTAGTCAAAGAACTAATATCCAAAGAAAGCAAAACGTCCTTAGACTGAGAAAATTCGCCATTCTGAAACAAAACATCAGCCCGCCGGATCTTATCGTTAATAAAATTATTAGAAGGCAACTGACTAAACTCAGAAAACAAATCATTCAAAGACAAATCCACCCGCTGACAAAGCAAAAGCAAAACATCAACAGAAGGGGACACATTCAAATTTTCCATCTTAGAAATAACAGCCTGAGAACAAATACCCCGACAAACATCCAACTGATTCAAACCCTTAGCCAAGCGTTGAGATTTAAAAGCAGAACCTAAAAACATAAAAACACCTCTGTCATATTCCTGTAAGTGATATTAAATATCAATAACACGTTATTTATTACCTATAGTAATATAACTTTGAACAACAATCAAAAAATAAAATCAAAATCAGACAGAATCAATAAAACACCAAATTCGAATAAACTAAATTTACAAATGAAAACAACATAAAAATGGAGAGCGGAACACAAGGCGACTTTCACGAGCGAAGCAAGTGAAGAGCAAAAAAAAGAAGCCATCGAAATAACAACCGATGACATCAATAAATCAAAATTTACAAGATAGATTCAAGGAACAACAATCATAAAAATGGAGAAAAATAGATAAGCAAATAAAAACCGCTGCCAAATTTCACTATAAAGATAAGTACCGTGTACAAACAAAAAAAGAATTGATTGTACAACCTAGGTTCTGTGAGGGGTGGAGGGAATTCGACCGTCAGCCATGAAATTTCACTTGGCAATTTATTGCCTAGTGAAAGGCCCAGCTGTGAGATGTCCGGGCGAACTACCCGGATAGCTCAGAGTGGTGCCCATGGCGTTCCACGGTCGCAATTCCCGGAACCCCTCACAGAACCGGCAGTGAACCACCAACCAACAAAATCACCACAAAAAAATACTAAGCTTAGAGGCATAGAAGTTACCCGACGGGGTGCTCCTATGCCTCTATTACTTTATAGTGGTAGTGAAGACAAGCCGTACTCATTTTTGGTCCTTGAGACCGTCACAAAAAATGGCTGCTTCACTTGTTTTAG
>NZ_RHOM01000050.1 GCF_003946515.1 Companilactobacillus zhongbaensis
TAAGGCTTCCAAGAATATCAAAGCTACTTACACTTTGAAGAAGAATAAAAAGAAGATTGCCAAGAAAACTATCACATTGAAAAAGAATGCCACTGTTACTGATGGTCTTAAAAAAGGCTGGAAAGTTAACGACAAAGGCGGCTTTATCACAGCTATCGACGGTCACAAACAAAATAACAAGAAGAAAATTTACTGGACATTCACTGTTAATGGCAAACAAGTTAACGTTTCAGCTGACAAAAAGAAATTACACAACAAAGACAAAGTTGTTTTCAAATTATCAAAATATAACGGTTAATGATTAAATTAAAATATGAGATGAGGATAAATTCAATATCCTTATCTCATATTTTTTTGCATAAATAAGTAATTTTACAATCTACCAATTAACGTCTCCATCTTTTCAAAACGACTTAATTCTACGGGCTATAAATAACTTAATTTGCCAGTGTATAACGTTTCAGATTAAGCTACCACTAAGTTATAATAACCATATCGAAAGGAGATCAATCTAATGAAATATACGAAAACCAAAGCAGTATTAAATCAACTCGTTGCCGATTTGAGCCAGATGTCAATGATTATCCATCAGACGCATTGGTACATGCGTGGACCCAACTTTTTGAAGTTGCACCCCTTGATGGATGAGTTCATGGAAGAAATTGACAGCCAACTCGATGTCATTTCTGAACGGCTGATTGCGCTTGATGGCAGTCCTTACTCGACCTTAAAAGAAATGGCCGAAAACACTAAGATTCAAGACTGGCCTGGTGAATGGGACAAAACAACCCCAGAACGCCTCGCACACTTAGTTGATGGCTATCGTTACTTGGAAGACCTTTACCAACACGGCATTGAAGTATCCGATGTTGAAAAAGACTTCAGTACCCAAGATATTTTCATTGGTCTCAAAACCGCAATTGAGAAGAAAATCTGGATGATTCAGGCAGAGCTTGGGTCGGCGCCGGAAATTGATGAATAAAATAATATTAAAAAATCGGTAGGCTTAAACATTGCTAACGCTTATATCAGTGCTGCTATTTAATTAAAATGCGACATCCCAACAACGGGGTGGCGCATTTTTGTTTGCAATGCGGTGACAAATAGGCCGGAAACAAAATAAGTGAGTGATAACTCATTTTAATGTTGACAAACCGAGATGTACTGATTATACTAAGGCCATTAAGTGAGTGAGTATACACTCGTTTTGAGAAAGAGGGTTATTAAAATGGCAACGGATTATGTCATCGCCAAGCAGGTCAGCAAGCACTTTGGTCATCAGCAAGTGCTCAATCAGATTGATTTGACACTGCCGGCTGGAATGATTTATGGCTTGATTGGGCCATCAGGAGCTGGGAAGACCACCTTGATCAAGAGTATTTTAGGGATGGAAGCTGTGGATAGTGGCACTGTTAAAGTCATGGATACGGTGATGCCTAATAGGGCGGTAATGGCACAAGTAGGGTATATGGCCCAAAGTGACGCTTTGTATGAGACACTAACGGCCCGTGAAAACCTGACCTTGTTTGGGCAATTGATGAGCGTTCCAAAAATAAAGTTAGCACAAATGATTGATTATGCAGCCGGATTAGTTGATTTAACGTCCCAATTAGACAAGCGGGTCAGTGGCTATTCGGGTGGGATGAAACGGCGCTTGTCGTTGGCAATTGCCCTGATTCAGGATCCCCAATTATTGATTTTAGATGAACCGACCGTTGGGATTGATCCAGAATTACGGCAACAAATTTGGACCGAACTAAATAAGCTCAAGGATACCGGTAAGTCGATGCTCGTGACAACGCATGTCATGGACGAAGCAGAACGGTGTGATTATCTCATGTTGATTCGGCACGGGATTGCGCTTGCTGAGGGGACACCCGCGGCACTGAAACAACAGTATGCAGTAGATACGATCGAACAAGTCTTTTTGAAAGCGGGGCGGATGCAAGATGCGAATGATGGCAATCGTTAGACGAGTTTTTAAGCAAATGTTACGTGATAAGCGTACCTTGGCGCTGATGTTTTTGGCACCATTGCTGATTATGACGCTGATGTATTTCTTATTTCAAAACAACACGACGCAATTAGCAAGCTTGGGTGTTCATCATGTAGACCAATCCGTGGTTAACGTGATCGATACCAAAAACGTGACGATTCATCATTATGATAGTTCACAGGCACGGAAAATGATTAAGCAGCATGATCTAGATGGCTATTTGACTCAGAAAAATGGTCAATTGACGATTACTTATTCAAATAGCAATCCAACCAACACGTCTTTAATTAAGGCGAGTTTACAATCAGGATTAGTCAAGTTGAAAATGAAGACGCTGGTGACCGTTACTAAGAAACAGCGCGCGGCCCTTGAATCGCAACAAGCCGCTTTGAAGAAGCTGACAGCAGCCCAGACACAAGCAACGGTGACCAAGCTGAAGACTGCCATTGCACAAGCCCAGGCCCGCGGTGACCAGGCAACTGCTGAGAAATTACAAAAGCAACTCAAGCAAGCCACAGCCACGACGTCTAGTTCGACTCAGTCAGCTAAAGCAACCAGTTATACGACTAAGTCTCATTATATTTATGGTAGTAGTGATTCAACGTTCTTTGAAAGCTTTTTGCCAGCCTTTCTCGGTTTCTTTGTCTTCTTCTTTGTGTTCTTGATTTCTGGCGTTTCACTTTTGAATGAACGTACTACTGGAACCCTAAGCCGGCTACTTGCAACCCCAATTCGACGGAGTGAAATTATTATGGGCTATCTAATTGGTTATGGGGGCTTTGCCATCATTCAGACTGTCCTGACCGTTGTTTTTACAATTACGGTCTTCAAGATTCACTTAGTTGGTAGTATTTGGCTGGTCTTTCTGACTAACTTATTATTAGCGTTAGTGGCTTTGACCTTGGGTATCTTTATTTCCACCTTTGCTAACTCAGAATTTCAAATGATTCAGTTTATTCCACTGATTGTTGTACCACAAATCTTTTTTGCTGGGTTGGTTCCAGTCGATGGCATGGCCAGTTGGTTGCAAGCAATTGCCCACATCATGCCGTTATACTATGGTGCTAATGCGTTGACGGCTGTTGTGACAAAGGGTGCTGGGCTTGGCGATATTGGTGTCAATTTGTTAATATTAGTAGGTTTTATGGTCGTACTAACAATGTTGAATATTGTTGGAATGAAACGTTATCGGAAGGTGTGAGGATATGGAACGACCACGGATACGGGATTATTTTCAACAGGATCTAAGTCAGAATGAAACGATTACACCTAAGCAACGGGCCATCCTCCAGGCAAGTCTCGATTTGTTTGCTGAAAAGGGTTTTGACCAGACCAGTACTAGTGATATTGCACAACGGGCCGGCGTTGCGGAGGGGACGGTCTATCGGCGGTATAAGACTAAGGCTGCCTTACGGGATGCCATCTTAGCACCAATTACCGCGCACATTGTGCCAATCTTAGCGAGTGATTTTTCAGAGGATAAATTACGGCAGCGTTATCCCAGTCTACAGGCATTCGTCACAGCAATTTTTACGGACCGAGTTGCATTTGCTAAAGCTAACGTGAAAGAGTTAAAGGTCATTTTTGAAATGGTAGCTTTTGACACCGAACGACGCGAACAGATTCTTAGCCAGATTGCGCCTAAGATGGTCAAGCAGATGGGAAGTGTCATAAATCAACTAAAAGCAGATCATTTGATTGTGGATTGGCCGAATGATTTGATACTGCAAAGTTTGTTATCGCAGCTATTCGGTTACCTAGCGCAGTTAATGCTGGAATTGCCGGGAACTGAAATTGAGCGCGAACAAGCGTATTTGATTACGGTGATGACCAAAATATTGACCCCGGGTGAACATGATCAAATTACTGGTCAGTGAGCTAACTGTTACTTGATATAAACTAAAGCCACTTCTGTACTTAGCGGTCATTTAAACGCTAAGTACAGAAGTGGCTTTAGTCGTTGCTACGCGTGTTCGTTTGTTAATCTGCTAGTATCGTCATTTTATTCAACAAACTAGTTTGTAACTGGCTGAGTGTGGTCGTCATGTAGACCGGGTAAAGATCTGGGTTGACGAGCCGCTGGGTTGTTCGTGGGAGCTCGGCAAGTTTAGCCTGGGTCGTTGCCTGAATGGTTGTAACCGGAATTGACGTGGTGTTGGACAAATCTACCGGCGCGAGTAAGGGCCGGGCTTCAAAATGGGTGAGTCGCTGTTGACGGTCGACACTGAGTGGGTCACTGGTGACGACGGTTAGGCTGGTCGCATCAACGATCGTCTCGGTAGCTAGTGCAATCAAATCAGCAAAGGCCCGTTGAGTTCCTGGTTCGTACAGACGATAGACTTGCTTATCACCAGGAATCGTTAGTTTTTCGCGACTGGCACTGACCTTGATCTTGGGGGTGCTCTGACCATTGCTCTCAGTTGCCGCAAGCTTGTAGACGCCACTTAGAACCGGTGCGGACGCGCTAGTGATGAGCTTTTCACCGATACCAAAATTATCGATCGGTGCGCCTTCGTGCAACAGCGAGGTAATGATGTGTTCATCCAATGCGTTAGAAATAGTGATTTTGGCATTGGGAAAGCCAGCCGCGTCCAATTGTGTCCGGTTTTCTTAGAGTAGCAATTAGCTCATTATTTTTTTTGCTAGTCTTTGTCGCTTTTTTGCTACCTATTTGTTGATCTTTTGCTACCAAAGGTTTTGCTACCTTGTCCCTAATAATCCTTTCAGCTGTAAGGCTAATCATGTTTGTACCTTGACTATCTTTTTGTTGGTTCTTTGTTGGTAGTCTTTGGCAGTGATATTGAATAGTTTGTTTAGAGACCTTCAATTCATCAGCAAGTTCTCTAATAGTTTTAGGCATGTTTTCCAAACCCCTTTCGGAGTTCAGAAAGCATTTCTTGTCTTGTCTGATCTCTTATTTTTTTATCATGTTCGGCTTGTTTGACAGCCAATGCTTGCTTTTCAGTAGAACCTAGAGTTAACCCCTTAACTTTATCAATGGCACGCCATTTTTCCTGTTCTGTTAATTCACCATTATGCTGAATATTAAAGAGTTTTTGACGTTCATCTTGAAATTGACCTTGTGAGAAGTCGTTAGCGTCTTTCTTTTCAGGTTTCCAGGTAAACGAATAGCCAATAACTGGTTTTCCTCTGCCTTTACCATATTTTTTTCTAATCGTTAACCCTCTAAACAAAGGAGTTAATTCTTCTCTAATAGGAGCCAGAATTCTTTGGTTAACATGAAATTCTTTGTAGCTTGTTGGAATGTCTAGCAATTCATTAAAATCTGCTTTTGAAAAGTAAGCGTAACCTGTAGTGCGATAGCCCTTTAGCAAGCGGAACATCGTCTTGGCGTAGCTACTCTTTAGATCTCTAAACTCTGTTAAAGCGTATCGTACCCAACTCTCTAGATTGTTCAGCAAGGGCAAAGCGTCTTTGTAGATTTCTACGTCAACGTACGGCTCGTCTACGTCACCGTTGATCTTAAATTTGGTAAACATGACAAATCTTTCGAACGACAACCCACTTTTGCTTCGGCTACCGAAACGCAAGTCCATCAAGTGGTCGTAGGTGCGTTTAATATCTTCGATAAAGCGCCGATTGGCTGTGGGCTTGTAATTACTTAACTCTTTTAGCTGGTCAAAGCTAAAGCGGACGGTTTGGTCACCCTTATCACGCATACGAGAAATAATTGAAAAAAATAAATTCATTTCAATAGGGGTGAATTTACGTAACGGAATGGTATTTAATTCGGGTTGATATTTGACTAGTTCATTGCTCACAAAAACCCCTCCTTTTATAAATCTCTTTTATTATAACACGGTATTCTTTCTGATGTGTTCTATAAACAGACAATTTGTGTTCTATAAACAGACAATTTGTGTTCTATAAACAGACAATTTGTGTTCTATAAACAGACAATTTGTGTTCTATAAAGTTCTGTATCCCACGTTGCCGTAAGGCTGAACACACCATTAAAAGAGGTTTAAAAGAGGTTTATAAAAGAGGTATATAAGAGGCACCACTGTACGAGATACAAACCTAAAACAAAAAAACACAAAGGAGTGAGCCAAAAAACGGCTCACATTAAACTCCAGTCGCACAGCTCCTTGCGCCTCACGCTGTTCGTTGCTTAAAAGGTGTGGCAAGCTACATTAATTCGGGCGCTGCCGCCCCGAACCCCGTCCAAGCTGAGCCAGCTTGACTGCTTTTTCACTCGCCGTTAGGCAGGAAAGCAAAGTTTTATAGAAACTTTGGCTTTCGCCAATTCAGTGTTAAGACTGGTTTAGAGCTGTCAATTCCTTATGCTCCCACGCTTTGCTCGTCCGCTACCATTGACAGCAAACAGTTAGTTTTTTGAATCTTAATAAGAATCTAACTGCTATATTCGTTTTTAAGGGCCTTATTTTTCGTTTTTAGCGGTTTTGAGACTGTTTATATATATTTATACCAAAAAAAACAAAAAGCCCTCAAAAGGCTCTTAGAGGCTAAATAACGAAGCCAGGACGATTAATAATATCTTCTTGTCTTTTTTGCAAAACATAAGTATACAGGGAATCATACAAATTCTTTTTGATCTCGTCAGGTTCATTGAAAGAAGCTTCAAACAATTCTTGAATATCAACTTGCCAAGGCAATCTTAATGACTCCTAACATCAAAATAATGCTTTCAGTTTAAATTCACAGATCTTACAGCACCGTTATTCAAAATTTGTTACCAAGCTTATAAAGATTATCTGCACAAAGCAATTAAAAAATTTTGGCTTAAAGCAGCGTAATCTGCGACACTTTTTAAATATTTAAAACATAACAATCCTTAGTTAGGTGCAAACATAAATTGAATTAAAAATACAGTCAATTCAACAACAGCAGAAATTGATTTTATGGTTATCAGCAGACCGAGTGAAACGAGGTCAATGCGCACTTACACATAGAATTTATTCTATGTTGTGCTAGACCCATTAAAAACCTGTATCAGAAGTCGCCGATGGCGACAACAAAATCAAACTAATTTACCCAAAATCAATTTGATCTAACATACTTTCGGTACTTGCTTGGTCTAAGCCTAAATAAGCTAAAGTCATTGATTCACTTGAGTGATTTAGTAAGTGCATGACTAGGCCAATATTGTAATTTG
>NZ_RHOM01000051.1 GCF_003946515.1 Companilactobacillus zhongbaensis
TTTGCGAATTATGGTATTCTGTTGATGCATCAAGACGAAAAACCTCTTTCATTGTTAGTGTCGGAACTCCAATGATAACTGATTTTTCCGTCTTGGTGTTTTTTTATTCAGATTTTCTTAAGGTGGCTAACTTGATTATAAAATTCGCCCTTTTTTTTAATTATGAATTATTTAAGAAAAAATAATAATCAAGTATTTTCATTGAATTAGTTTCATAATTGCGTTGGTACAATAATCTTAAGAGCGAGGTAAATATGAAAATTACTAAATCTTATATTGTTAAAGGCTTAATTTTTTCCGGGATCGTGCTCGGAACTATCGGTCTCCAATCAACTATCGTCGATGCTGTCACAGATGCAGGCATCGATGCAGCAACTAAAACTACTGACGTTAGCACTAACAAGATCTCCAACCAATTGATCTTCGTTAGCGGCAACGTCGAAGTCGGATCTTCCTCAACTACGGTCACAGGTGACAAAGTTGGCCAAAAGATCGACTTAACTAAGGTCATCCCAGATGGCTACCAAGTAGCTTCCGGTGACACCGACTACACGCTAGCAAAGGACGGTACGATCAATCGGGTCGACTTGGAAAAAGTCGGCGACGTGACTGCTACGGTCCACTACATTTACAACAATGGAAGTGTTGGTACAGAAACAGTTTCCGGAAAAGCCGGTGAAACAGTCTCCGTATCCAAAGTTCCTAGTGGCTATTATTTAGTCAAAGCCAGTGATCAAAAAGTCGTCTTAGGATCAGGCTCATCAGACATCTACCTAAACGTCAGCAAAGCTATCACCAACACAATTTCTTTCGTCAACAACGATGAAGCAAAAACTGAAGTAGGAACTGCCGTAGTCAGTGGTAAAGAAGCTGGTGCCACAGTCGACTTGACTGCCGACCAGATCCCAACTGGTTACACGATCCTTAATCCAAAATGGAACACGATCACCTTGCAACCAGACGGAACGAAGCAACAAGTTACCGTAAAGAAAGATACAACAGTCGTTGAAAACAAAGGCACAGTATCAACTTACGGCAAATTAACACCACTTTATTCAGCTGACGGCAAGAGTGCTGGAAGCAGATCATTAGGTGCTAACAGCGAATGGGCAACCGATAAGAAAATGACCTTAAACGGTGAAGACTACTATCGAGTTTCCACAGAAGAATGGGTCAAAGCAAGCGACGTTTACGAATACACCGCAAACGAAACCAACGTAACTATTAAAGATGGTAACGTGGCTCACTTGTATGACACTAAAGGAAATCAACTAACACAAAGATCAGTCGCACCAAACTCAGTTTGGTATTCAGACCGGACTATTAACGTTGATGGACAAACTTATTATCGAGTATCCACTACAGAGTGGGTATCAGCTGCAGATATTAAATAGAAAAATCCTCACTTCATCATTGGAGTGGGGATTTTTTTGTATAGATTTACCGATTTTGATTTCGTGAGGTATTTTATTAATTTTAGTTCGCTAGCTAATTTGTAATGGAAACAATTTCCTGATAGATAACTCATTCCTTATCATATATATTAAGTACAACTATGGAAAAAGGGTAAGGAAATGAAGAAGAGAAAAGTTGTAATAGTTACTTTATTGTGTGGGTTAGTTATGGGAAATTATGTTGAAACAAATAGTCTTAGAGCTAACACAGTATTTGCACAAAATATGGAAGAAAATTCTTCAACTAATAGAATTGTTTTTCATAGATATAATACAGATTTGTCACCATATGTGGATGAAGTACAAATTGAGGGTAAGATAAATGAAACAATTCAATTGGACAGTATCCCAAAGATAGAGGGATTTGTTGAAAATTATGAACTGGTAGATAGACAAGGGAAAGAAATAAAAGAAATAACTATTAACAAAGAAATGCATTTTGAACATAAAATTTATTTAAAGCCAAAAACTTTCGAATATGAGATTGAATTTATTGAAGAGAGTAGTGGCCAAATCATTAAAGGAAAAACTCCCCAATTCGTTACTGGGAAAGTAGATTCTCTCGTGACATTACAAAGAGATATTTTGCCTGATGGGTATGAATTTGTGACAGATGATACTGGCATGAATTTATCTTCAAAAGATGTGACTTTACCGAGAAAACCATCAAAGCTTGTGATTAATATCCAAAAAAGATTGCCTAGAAATTTTATAACATTTGTTGATGATCACGGAAAAGTGGTTGGATCAAAAATTGTATTTGGTGAAATCGGTAGTAAAGTTGAATTGGAGGATAGTGATCGATTTAAGATTAAGGGCAATAAGGTTGTAACTATACAACAGGATAGAACTAAAGTTAGTATTCCGGTTACTAATACAAAAGTCTGGAAAATTATCAGATATGTGACAAAAGATGGAACTATTGTTGAGGGAGGCGGTGGAGCAAATAACTTGGTTGTTGGTAGTTATACCATGGTATCGTTGGATTATGCTCCTGATAATTACACTTTGGTAAACGAAAATGAAAAATATTTCGTCTTGGACAATAATAATTTATACATTGATGTCCTTGTAAAGGGAGACACGGTAAATAATACGATTAATATTGTTGATGAAACAGGTAAGGTCTTGGAAGAGATCAAATCAAAAGGTGAATTTGGTGAAACAATTATTATTTCTGATGACAGAATTCCAGGATATAAAATTACAGGTGAACCACTTAAATATAAGGAAAATGGATCGATTCAAAAAATAGTAGCGAAAAAGGTTATCGAGAATACCATTAGTTTTATTGATGGAAATTCAAATGTAATTGGGAAGCCACTTGCTGTTAAAGGGATTGACGGACAAAAAATAGGTGTTCAACCACCAAATGGTTATTATTTCCCAGGTAACGTGAATGATTATATTTATATCTCTAGCGTAAAATCTCGACAAACAATGTTGGTATCAAAATCCAACAATAACAACACCGGTTCAAACTCCAATTCCGGTTCAACATCCAGCAATACAGGCAGTTCCAAACCAACACCAGGAACAGGAAACAACAACAATGGAACTCCACCAACGACAGGAGATACGAACGAAACAGAATTCAAGTCAGTAGTATCAACACATTCAAACATGACGCAAATCCCGCTTTTTGATAGTAATGGTAAGCAGTCTAACCGATCATTATCATCGACAACTGATTGGCAAATTGATCGAAAGAAAACTATCAAAGGAGAAACTTATTATCGAGTTTCTTCAAACGAATGGGTCAAAGCAGAACATGTTTTTGAATACAGTAGTATTAATGAAGTTATAACTACTCAAAATAAAGTTACACCGCTTTACGATAGTCGTGGCAAGCAGTCTGTGTCACGTAGTTTGGCAGGCAATACTAGTTGGCAAACAGATAAATCAACCGTGATCAACGGGCAAAAATATTATCGAGTTTCAACAACAGAGTGGCTTTCAGCTGCTGATATTAAATAGAAAAATCCTCACCTTATTTTGAAGGTGGGGATTTTTTAGTCTTAAAACCAATTAGTTGGATCGAGTATTTTAAAAAATATTCCAGGAAATTATCGGAAAAACTATCTTCATCATTTTTGATGAGTTTATTAAACAAAGTCCGGATCCCAGCAATCAATGCGCAAAGAATTAGCCAAACAATAACTAATATCAAAATACCTTTAATCCAAGACCAAACTGTATCCAAAATAATTCCCCCTTTGTGTTAGTAAAAGTATAAACATAACACGGAGTAAGAAAGCAAACGCCATGAAAAATATTTTCCATAAATACAGTAATATGAAGAACTACTGAATTGAACATAATCGTTTATTTGACTAGGCAAGAGCCAGTAAATACGATAAATTGGAAACGGTTACAAAAGTGTAACCATATAGGTGGGGTGAGATGTATTCACCTAACTAGTAGGGATTGAATCAGCGGACAAAAACCAAGTTGGGGAACTTGGTTTTTGGTGTTCCAAAGAAATTTAATGAGTTAGGAGTGGTATAAAAAAAGAGAGTGGAGGGAGATGGTCAGCTGCTGAGGATTTAGGGACTGTCAGCACCCAAGGTGCGGCGAAGCCGTGCCTGCTGACAGTTTCTAAACCGGAGGCCGCTATCTCCCGGAACTCGTTTCCACTATAAAGATAGAACGCGAACCTCTACAAAAAATAACAACCACAAACCACACAAGTAGAGCCAGCAAACATCAAAAGCGAAATGTTCAACTAAAATTGGATTCCACAATCCAAACACTCTCCCATACAAAACGGAAACCAGCAATATACGGCAAAACCAGCAACAATAAGATATAAGAGAGAAGACATGAAGAAAAAAATACTCATCAGTACTTTGTTATGCGGAATGGTGTTAGGATCAGTGGCTACGCCGAGCATTGTGCTTGCTGCTGAAAATCTTCGGGAGGAATCGACGAAGAAACGAAAACTAACACTGCACTTTACAGCTGATTTTGGCGCACCGAAATCAGTTACGATCACTACTACCACTGGCCAATTTTTAGACTTAAAGAAATTCCTTCCAAAAGGTTATTTTTTGGCTGATGACCAAGATCAATCGATCAAGATCACTGAAAAAACCGATGCGATCACGATCAAGCTCGCAGCAAAAACGCGCTATGATATGATTCAATTTATGGGAGCAAAGGGCGTTTCGATGCGGTCGATCTTGAAGCATACTGGCGAAATGATCACGATCAAAGATTATGAAAAATACGTTCCTAAAGGATATGTAGTTGATACTAATCGTCAGACGACGTTTGTCTCGGGAAATAATAACTGGGGTGAAACTTTTTACGTATACTTAAAACCTGCACCCGTGGTCACCCAAGTTGAAAAAGAGATCAAATTTGTGACCGATGACGGTGTCGATCTTGAAGGATTCAGTGCGGTATTCAATGTTAACGGTCAGCTAGTCGTTGATCCGAGCAAAATTCCCGCAGGTTATGAAATTGAACAAAGGTTCATTACGGTCACGGATGACGGAGAAAGAGTAATTGAGATCAAGCTTTTTAAAACGTTTAAAAATCTGATCCAATTCGTAACTCCAGACGGGGAGATCGTTGCTACGACGGAAATAACCGGCCGTCCTGGGCACGAAGTCATCGTCCAAGCACCGGAAGGATATGAGTATCCTGATACTTCTTTCAAACTTTTTACTATCTTATCGGAAAACACGACGCAAAAAGTTTTAGTGACGTCACTCAGTGATCCGCCGACAGATGAAGACATAGCACCGATCCCTGATAACACTAAGCCGGAGCCTGGTTCTGGAGCTGAAGACAGTGATTCTTCCCTAGAAGAAAAGCCGGAAGAAAACACTTCTCAAAAACCGGATCAACCAACGGAGCACCCCGAGGAAAAGCCGGGTGAGAATACTTCCGGAAGCCAAGGTCCAGCAACAGATCAGGGTAATGAAATTGAGGTCAAACCAGATGATCAAGAAAATGGTGTGGAACCTGATGACGACCAGCAAGGCGGGGCAGCAACGGATAACAACCAGCAAACTGGTTCGAAACCAGATAATGATCATCAGGCTGGTTCAGGATTGCATGGCCAAGAAAAACCATCGGTCGATCCAGGAAATGATCTGAATGAAACTAGTTCAGCAGATTCGACGGATCGACCAGGGCAACCAAACCGTCCTGAGCAACCGGGACAAAAAACGATCATTACCGTTCCTGGCGAAGACACTGGTTCAACGAATGACGTGACCGCTACTCCTAGCAAAGTTGAACCTATCAAGGGACAAGTGATGACGCATGGCCAACACGTTCGGCTTTTTGATCAGATGGGTCGGGAATTGAATTATGCTTTGAATTCCAACACTGACTGGCGGATCGACCAGAAAATGACGCTTGGCGGTCAAACTTATTATCGAGTCGCGACCAATGCGTGGGTCAAAGCGGGCGATGTTTTGGAATACGAGCGGGCAGAACAAGTTGTCAACACCGGCGATAATCTGCGATCGCTGTATGACAGCAAGGGAAAGAGTTCGAGCCATCGTAGTCTAGCTCAAAATACTGAGTGGTTCGTCGATAAAGCTGCCACCATCAACGGAAAAACGTATTATCGCGTTTCTTCAGATGAGTGGGTCTTAGCTGATGAACTAAAATAACTATCAAATGCAGCCTTCAAATAGGCTGTATTTTTTATTATCTGAAAAAATTTTGCTGGTATTAACCGGCAATTAAGGATATATGAGAAATGATGCCGAATTATTAAAAATTGAATGAAACAGTGAGGAACATGCATGATAGAATAAACTCAAAGACAGATTTTTATAAATTTAGTTTTTTAGCCAATTTGTTGGAAACTGGCTTGATCGTTGATATTAGCTACAAAATTCCCAAGGATATCGTGTAACGGAATCTGCACAAAGTTTGTTATGTTTCAATTTTGTCGAAGGGAGTACTTGTAAACTTGGATATTAAGTCGAATCACTCAAAACCAACTAAGACATTTAATGGGGCGAATACGGTTACGAATACGGTCCATTTTATGAATAAGCAAGATCACCAAGTGGCACAGACGGAAGTGACCGGCATTGTCGGTTCAAAGCTGAAAGTCAAAGCGCCGCGTGGCTTCGTATTGGCTTCAAAACTGTGGGATTTCGTCATCCTTTCGGCAACTGAACCTGATCAAAGAGTGTATGTTGCACAAGTGAAGCATACTAGTCCGCTACAAGAGGGGACCGCTTCTTTGATCACTAACTATACGATCGTCAACGGACACGTCACGACGTACTCTGAAGAACACGCCATAGGTGTCTACGATTCTCAATTGCACAACATTTACACCGTTGGCAATAATTACGACTGCAAAGTCGTCGGCAGCGGTTTTTACCACAATGTCCGCTTTTTACAAATAGCCCAAGACGCCTGGATAAAGGCTACGGACGTGTTTGAATATCAACCGATCGACATCAAGATCAAGGCAACATCGGACCGAGCTATCCCGAAGATCAAGGCAACATCGGACCGAGCTATCCCGATATACGACTGTCGTGGTCGCGTGATTTCGAGAAATAAGCTAGAGCCTAACAGCGCTTGGTTCACTGACCGAGTAGTTTATGTGGCTAATGTGCCTTATTTTCGGGTGACTGATGTTTATTGGTTGTGTGGGAATGATATTTCAGAAGTTTAAAAAATTGTATGAAAAGTATTTAAAGAAGCTATTGTTTGAACCGCAACAATAGCTTCTTATTTTTTTCACGCTTGTAACAGTCAGTAGGCTACTGCTATCATATATAAGTATATTTATAATTTGATTATGTGGAATCGGGGATCATAGATGGGGAAGCAAGAAAAGCACAACAAGAAATCCAAGAACGGTCAAAAGAAATTGACGATCATATTATTGATCGTCTTGTTAATAGTTATTATTGGTGGCGTGGTTTATTTCTTTAACGTCAAATCGGATGACTCCAACAAAAAAGCTACTGATTCGACAAGGACTGAACAAAAGCAATCGAAACGTTCAAAGAAGAAACAAAACAAGTCTTCTCATGATGATCCAGTAAAAAATGGTGGTCAAAATAGCGAGATTGCAACAAAAGCCACACAGCTGATGTCTGATGATCTAAATCCAATCGGTGGTACAACCTCCGCATATTTTTACGATTTATCTTCCAAGCAATCAGCTACTTTTGGTGCAGATAAACAGCAACGAGCAGCTAGTGATATCAAGCTTTTTATTATGGCTACGGTTTACCAAAGCGTTGCAGATGGCAAGTTTGAACTCAATGAGAAATATGCTTTGAAAGACACGGATAAAGTCGGTGGAAGTGGCGCTCTTCAAGGGATGGCTGCAGGGACTCAAGTTTCATACCAAGACTTGCTCAAGTACATGATGACGCAATCGGACAACACTGCTTCTAACATTCTCCTGGATAAAGTCGGTGGTCTCTCGGCCGTCAATAACGAGATCAAAAAGCTTGGTCTCACTAATTCAGTCATGCAACGAAAGCTGATGGATACTAAGAAGTTGGCTGCTGGTCAAGATAATATGACTACGGCTAAAGATCTCGGGCGGTTTTTGACAATGTTGTATCATCATCAAGTCGTATCTGAAACTGCTGATTCAGAAATGATGCAATTGTTGTCGCAAAATACTAATCACTCCAAGCTGCCAGCTCAAGTTGCTTCTGATGTGAAAGTTTATAACAAGACTGGAGAATTCGGTGAATACGGTGTGCAAAACGACGCTGCCATTATGGAAAAAGGTGGTAAGGCATTTGTCGTTGTAGTCTTGTCTCAAAATGGGACCGAGGCTACACAACACTCTGGTATGGCAAAGCTGGGACTGGATCTTTCACAGTTGATTTTTAAATAATGGGAAATAAAAAGATTCAACTCACGCAAAAATTGCGATAATCCCTTTATGGTTGTCAGATGAAATAATATAAATTCATCTGATATTCATGAAGGGATTTTTTTATGTCTAGAAGTAAATATACAGTCCAAGAGAAGCTGGATCTGGTGTTGGAGTTTAAAGAAACCCAACCCATCTTC
>NZ_RHOM01000052.1 GCF_003946515.1 Companilactobacillus zhongbaensis
TGTAAAATAGACATGGACATGAATACTCCTTTGTAATTGGTTTCGACGCCTTAATTATAATGATATGAGTAAGCTCATGTCTATTTTTATACAATAAAATCCCGGTATGCCGGGGTTATTTTGTTATATTCATCTTTCAACCTTTAGATATTTATATTTATGGAGGTTCTATTTATGATTTTACTAACGAAGTTGAACATTTTTAATTCATTTGTTTCTGCAGTTTACGATTCATTCCTTGACGGAACAAAATAATTAGTTATTAAAAATACACCCGACTCTTTGTGAGTTGGGTGTATTTTTTTGGTCTATTCTGTTGTTCGGGCGTGATGTGAGGGTTCATTTTTTAACGCTAAATGTTGGCTTTTTTTATACCAAAGCCGCGTATTTTTATTACCAAACGTTGCCCGTTTTCTAGTGGAAACAATCTCCAGGCGACAGCGGCCCCCGGTTAACACATGTAGTCGTGGCACTGCTTCGCAGCACCTTGTGCGACTATACTTAATCCTCAGCAGTTGACCGTCGCCTTCCGCTCTCTAAGTTTGCTCTGGATCAGGTATGATTGTTATGTTGACATCATAAACGTTGTATTTCTTATGCAACTTCCGTTCGATTTTTTCGTTGGTTTTATAAATATCCATTGCAGTGGCTTTGGGATTTACCATGATGAAGATGTCGACGATGAGCATGTTTCCGTTGTATCTGCTAGTTAAGTCCATTACCTTATTAACTTTGTTAATGTGCTCGACGGTTTTGCGCATTTCTTTTTCTAGCTTGGGGTCAACGTAGTCGATTAAATTGAGCGTACATTCTTGGAAGATGACTAGTCCTTGCCATAGGATGAAGATGCCGATCACGATACTAACGGTGCTATCGATCCAGGATAGTTGAAAGAAGTAGGATATTAACACGGTCAAGGTTGTCCCAAAACTAGTAACGACATCGCCAAGACTGTCCTTTGAAGCAGCTAGCAAAGAGGCGTTTTCGAGTTTTTTACCGAAACGACGGTTGATAAAAAAAACGAGTAGCATCATAACAGTCGCAATTCCAGCACCTAAAGCTGACATGAGATTAGGATTGACAGATTCGCCGATATTTTTTAGATCAACGATGCCACTGACGATAATCTGCAGAGCAATCAAAATAATGATGAAACTAGTAACCAAAGTAAAGACCGTCTCAAGTCTAAATCGAGAAAGCTGCAAAGAATTTTGACTCCGAACATTTTCCTTCGGCAAGTCACGCCCTAAAATGTCGTCATCATTAACATTAGTAGCCTCACGAATACCAAATATCAAAACACCGGTAGAAATAACGCCCGATAAATTATTCAAAGCATCGGCCCTCAAAGCTTGAGAGTGCCCAACCAAAGCCAGCCAGTATTCAACAATAGTGATCAAAATATAAATAGCAACGTTAAAATATAAATATTTAGCAGCAGAATTAAGCTTGTCGATTTCCTGCTGACGAAAAGCAAGTTGATGCCGCGATTCTTTTAATAAGTATTTGTCCAGTTTTTTCATAATATTTCCTTTAACACTTATTTTAGTTTAATTGACGAGCCAAAAAGCATCTTTTTTTAAATGTTTTTTTATAAACAAAATAAGGAATGAATTCCTTGGCTTTTCATTGAATGAAAGAAGATAAATTGGCTCTGACGGTTTTGAACTTGCTAACCATCAACTAAATTGAGATAGACCAGCAACAAATAGGGAGCAAGAACAGTGCCAATTTAAACAAGGCAGCAGTGGAGCTGTCCCCACCAAAAGAGAATTTGATTGTCCATCCTAGGTGGAGGGGCGGGGCGATATATGGTCTCAGCCGCGAAATTTCACTTAGCGGTTTACCGCTTAGTGAAAGACCCAGCTTTGAAATGATCGAGCGTACTTTGCTCGGTTAGTTCAAAGTGGGTCCGCAGCGTTCCAGTCCCATATAGCGCCCCGCCCCGGAACCGGCAGTGAACATCCAACCAAAATACCATCGCTATCCCATGTTTTTTAATCAAATCACCCCACATAAGCAAATATATTGACTATCAATAAATCCAATCCTAAGCTATTTATATAATATAATTATATTTGTTTATATAAAAATGGAATGCAGGCGGAAAAATGAGCAAAAACATCGGAATCATACTAGGAAGCACAAGAACCGACTCACTAGGAAGAAAAATCTTTGACTACCTAAAATCAGTCAACCAAAACACAAACCAAACAAACTACACATGGATCGATCTAAAAGACTACCCATTACCACTATATGATCACACAGAAACACCACTAGAAAGCAAGATCCACGACCTAAACGACCAAGAAGCCAAGTGGCTACAAGTATTAGAAGAACAAGACGGCTACATCATCATGACCCCAGAATACAATCACGCAATCACCGGAGCATTGAAAAATGCCTTGGACTACGTTGGACCACAAGTTGAACGTAAACCAGTTTCAGTGATCGCATATTCACACTTTAGTGACGGAGGCGTCTTGGCAGCAGAATCGATCATGCCAATTTTGCGGATGTTCAGCATGATCGTCATGCCAAAGCCAGCTTTATTGTGGAACGTTGATCCCAACTTTACTGATGATGGAAAATTAGTGAAGTCAGCTGAAAACAGTGATCATTATGAAAAACGTTTGGCCGAGATGTTCACTGAGATCGACCATTACACCGAAGTTTTAAAAAATAATCCTTATCAAGGATAAGAAAAAAAGATGCAGTCGCACACGCTGCATCTTTTTTTGCGGGTTAATTCTTTAATTGTTATAAAATGGTGCTGTCTATGTTTTGCTAACTAAATTTGCTGCAGTTTGGATAGTGGTTTTTATGTTTATCCTCAAGGATGTGAAAACGAGCTCCGCGAGGTAGCGGCCTCCGGTTAACACATGTAGTCGCGGCACTGCTTCGCAGCACCTTGTGCGACTACACGCGTTAATCCTCAGCAGCTGACCAACCTCGCTCCGCTCTCTGCATCTTTTTTCGTATCTAAATAAGGGTTCCTGAAAAATGGTCGATTTCATGCTGGATGATCTCGGCCACGAAGCCGTTGAACTTCTGGGTATGTTTTTGGAAATTCATATCTTCAAACGTGACTTCAATCTCTTCATATCTAGTCGTTTCCCGTTCACCGGTCAGTGAAAGACAGCCTTCTTTGACATCGTACGGTTTAGCTTTTTGCACGATTTTAGGGTTGATCATGGGAACGTTGGTCATGCCAACGTTTACGGCGATGATCTGTTTGTTGACGCCGATCATGTTGGCGGCCATGCCGACACAATCTTTTTTATGAGCGGTCAATGTGTCGAGTAGGTCAGTTACGACCGGTAAGTCATTTTTCGTTGCGGGATCTGACGGGATGGATAGGGACATCCGGTCTTTATTGATTGGTTTTATCATAATTTTCTCCTTAGGCTAATTATAATAAATGCCGTGGAAAAAGCCTAGCAATGATATAATTTAGCTACCACATTGGATTGAGAGGGGATTTGATGAATTTATTATTTGCCATTGACGACAATGTCAGCACTCAATTGATGACTTGTTTGTATTCGATCGTCCAAAATACGCCCGGGGAAAAATTTGATGCTTATGTTATTCAAAAAGAACCTTTGAAAAAAACTGATCAGATCACGGCTTTTTGCCAGAAGATCGGTGTTGATTACCACGCTATCCAAGTCGATCCGGAAGTGTTTAAGGATGCACCGATCACCGATCGTTATCCGGAGACGATTTACTATCGATTATTGGCTCACCAATATTTGCCTGCAGACTTGCACCGGATCTTGTATTTAGACGTCGACATCTTGGTGTTGAATTCGTTGAACGATTTGTACGAGCTGGACATGGGGGATAAGTTGTATGCAGCAGCTAGTCATTCGGCTTTGACGAACAACATGACCGAGCAATTCAACAAGTTGCGACTAGGCAATTATGAAGCCGAAAGTTACTACAATTCGGGTGTCTTGTTGATGAACTTAGATGCGATCCGTCAAAAGGTCAAACCTGACGAGATCTTCCAATACATCAAGGACAACAAATTGACGTTATTTTTGCCCGATCAAGACGTTTTAAACGCTCTCTACGGTAAAGATTTCATTAAAATACCAGATGAGCTGTACAATTACGATGCCAGAATGAGTAGTCTGTATACTTTGATCGGTAACGGCGCCTGGAATCTAGATTGGGTCATCGATCACACGGTTATTTTGCATTTTTGCGGTCGTGATAAACCTTGGAAGCCAGACTACACCACACGTTATTCCGGGCTCTACAAGCACTATGCACACAAAACTAAATTATTGATCAACGATTAGGAGAATATTATGACTTTTGAAAAAATCTTACCTTTACTAAAAGACGGCAAAAAGGCTGTTAGAACTGGCTGGGAAGGAACAGAATTGTTCGTCGTCTTAGTTGAAAATGACAAGTTTGACGGGGAAATCTTGAACCCATATTTTTTGATCAAAACAGAAGATGAAGCATACAGTGCTTGGTCACCAACTAGCTGCGACATTTTAGCTGAAGACTGGGAAGTAGTGGACTAATGGCTGAAGATTTTTCCGGAAAAATCGTAGTCGTCACTGGCACAGCTTCTGGAATTGGCCTGGAACAAGCCCGGATGTTTTTGAAAAACGGTGCAGTCGTTATTGGTATCGATAAAAATGCTGCCCCGATCATCGACGATAATTTTGTGACCTTAGTCGGTGATGTTACGGATGAACGGCTTTTTGAAAAATTAGGCAAGTTGTTGACAGAGTCCTTTAAGAAAGTCGACATTGTCTGCAATACGGCGGGGATCTTAGACGATTATCGTCCGGTAATGGAAACCTCGATCACTCAATGGCACGAGATCATCGATACGGATCTGACGAGCCAATTTTTGCTAGTCAAAACGGTTTTGCCACTGATGTTGCAACAAAAACATGGCGTCTTTGTCAACATGGCATCGATCGCTGGTCTAGTCGGTGGCGGCGGTGGCGTTGCTTATACGGCAGCTAAACACGCGGTGATCGGCATGACCAAACAACTTGACCTAGATTATGCTGATCAAGGTATTCGTGCCAACTGTATTGCTCCCGGTGCGATCGATACACCGATGAACCAAAAGGACTTTGCAGGTGACGGCAAGATGGCAAAGTGGGTCGCTGATCAAACGCCAGCTAAACGTTGGGCTAAACCTGAAGAAGTCGCTGAACTGGCGTTGTTTTTAGCTAGCTCACGTGCGGATTACATTCACGGGACCGTAATTCCGATTGACGGTGGCTGGTTAGAAAAGTAGAATGTTTACAGATGCCTTGCATCACTACGATACTTATTTCCTTTGATCGTAGTTATTAGTAGCTAAAAAGCTATAAAGGAGCGTTTTTTTAATGAAGAATTTAACTCGAACATCAAGTTCAACTGTTCAAACAATCGTCAGTACCGCTATCATAGCCGCGATGTACGTCGCTGTTACGATGGTCATTCAACCGATCGCCTACGGTCCGATCCAGGTCCGACTTTCGGAAATGTTTAATTATTTGGTGCTGTTTAAGAGACGATATATTTGGGGAGTTACGCTTGGTGTTTTTTTGTCTAATTTTATGTCGCCCACTTGGACTTTGGATGTTCCTATTGGGACTGTTTCTACTTTGCTGGTTTTGTTTTTGGTTTTGTGGCTGGCTAAGTTTACTTCTAGTTTGAAGCTGCAGTTTGTTATTGTTGGAGTGGTTTTTGCTCTTTCCATGTTTACTGTGGCTGGAGAGCTGTATTTTGCTTTTAAGACTCCGTTTTGGTTTAGCTATTTGACTGTTGGGGTTGGTGAGGCACTTTCTATGGCTATTGGCGGGATTTTGATATATTTTGTTGATCGTAAGATTGATATTGGTCGGTTTCGGATTTAGATTTTTTGTTGTTTGGTGTGGGGTAGGATGTTGGTTGTACGTTCACTGCCGACTCCGGGGCCCGGGGATACAGCCGCTGGAACGTGGTGGGCACATTTTGAACCAATCGAGCATAAACCGCTCGCTTGTTTCAAAACTGCACCTTCCTCTAAGCTCCTTCGTCGCTAAGAGGAATTTCACCACTGAGGGCTGTATCCCCGGGCCCCTCCGTCTAGGATTTATACCAAACTTCTTTGTTTTGAGTTGGGGAATAGGTGGCTTCCTGGATTTATTTGCAAGATTTTAATTGTTGGATCTCCTGGCTGCCTTCTTGTGCGCGGGACTTCGCTCCGGTTATATTGTTTCCTGACGGTGTTGCTGCCACGACTGTTCCTTTTGGATCCGTTTTACTTTTCTCGGGCTGTCGCTTTGCTCCCGCCTTGTTCTGATCTTTAGTTGGGGTGGGCGTATCGCTTTGCTCTCCGCCCTAAATATTATTTTGGAATATAAAAGGCCACGTCTTTTGTTCTGCTTTTGGCAGAGCTTGACGTGGCCTTCTTTTTTTACTGTGTTTTTACTGATTTTTTGTTGGACAAGTATTGTAGTAGTTTTATACTTTGTCTAATTAGTTGAGTTATGATGTTTTACCATCTCCCGTCGAATCTGAAGTCTGCTCTGTGGTGCATTCCTGGGCCTCCGCAGTTTCTGTGATGCATGTTTGGCTCCATTCCTTCTGGCATTCTGTGGCCTGGTCCCATTTGTGGGCCGTGGTTTCTGCCGTGCATCATCATGCCCATTTCTTGCATTTTGCTGCGCATTTCTTTTCGCATTTCTCGGAAGTCTTGTTCGGACATTTCGTCGATGTTGTCGCCGTATTTGGACATGATTTCTTCTCTTACTTTTTGCATGTTTTCGAAGCGGTCCATGGGGTCGATGAAGCTGTCAGCGTTTTGTTGGAAGTCTTCGTCCCAGCCTTCAGGGATCTTGTCTAGATTGGCTTTTAAATTTTCTTGTTCTTCTTCTGTTAGTCCGGAGAAGAATTTTTCTGTGGCGTCATTTCCAGTGGGGATGGCGTTTTTTTCGGCTTCTTTTTTGCCGGCTTCTGTTAGGGTGATGCGTTTGATCCGTTTGTCGTTTGCATCTTCATTTCTTTCAATCAATTCTTTGTCCTCTAACTTTTTCAAAAGTTCTGCTAGTGAGCTTGGTCTTAAGTCGAGTACTTCTTGGAGGTAGCTTTGAGCTAAGTTGTCTTCTAAGTTTAGGATTGCTAGAACTCTTTGTTGTCCAGTTAATCTTTGTTTATTTTGGTGCATGTATTGATTTGAAGCCTTGCTGATGAAGTGGAGCTTTTTCATTAATTCGTCTGTTAAGTTTGTCATATTGTATTCCTCGTTTCGTTATATTAAAAAACATTCGGTACCGAAATATATTTCATAAAGGAGTATACTTCGGTACCGAATGAATTGTCAAGAGATGGAATTGAAAAATTAGCGAAAAAGTTTTAGGATTCATGTCATGAGGAGGTATTTGCTTTATAATTATATTTATAAAATACTTGCAAAGAGGGGATAAGTTATGAGTTCTGAATCGACTACTGAGTTGTTGAGTCAAGTTTTAGTAAAACCATATAAAATTAAAGAAGGAAAAGGAAAAGAAAGAGCAAAAGGAAATCCATATCTTGCAAATATAGTTTCTGAATTACCTGATAATATTGCTGATATGAAGGGGAACAATGTAATATTATTTACCAATTCTTTTTTTGACACATTCAATGATCCAAATGACTTATTGAATACGGTGGTTTCTGCACGATTAAAAATTAACACTGATAATAACAAATCTTCTACGAAACTTGATGACGGTGAAGGTAATACATATAGAAGTGATAATGAAGATATTATAAAAATTGATGGGGATATTTCTCTGGATGATCTCATGGACATGAAATTGAGAATTTATCCGCTTTTTGATGGTGATGATAGAACATCATTTGAGAAGCATATGTTGGAAAAAGGTAACGAGCATCAATGGTTATCAAATGACGGTGAAGTTGATGTGATAATATTTGAAGATCTAAAAGCAAATGAATTTGTTATTTATCCAAATGTTGAAATGGTAAAAATAAATAGTTATAGTTCGGAATTTAAATTAACTCAAGAATCTGTTCAGAATATGATCACAATCGGTGTGAACGATATCCATCAAAAAGGATTTTGTACTAATGATTTTGTTTATTTACCACAAGACATTATCGACAGCAATTTCAATCCAGAAAAAGAAGAAAAAACTTTTTTGGAAAATTTCCAGAAAGAAGCAAATAATGAGAGGCTTTTTTATGACAAGCTAAAGGTTGAAAGATGAATATAACAAAATAACCCCGGCATACCGGGATTTTATTGTATAAAAATAGACATGAGCTTACTCATATCATTATAATTAAGGCGTCGAAACCAATTACAAAGGAGTATTCATGTCCATGTCTATTTTACAA
>NZ_RHOM01000053.1 GCF_003946515.1 Companilactobacillus zhongbaensis
TCTTAATTTCGAAAGGGGTCTTCTTATTTTTCTTACTCATTGTTATCGTCTCCCGGACTCGTTCTTGTTTATCATTCTTCCGGTTAAAACAATTGTAGCAGCCGGCAGCGTTCCAGTGTGTGTATCCCGGGCCCCGGAGTCGGCAGTGACCCACCACACCAAACTACTACCACAAACCCAAACACACCAAAAATCACCAACATCCAACCAAGTAAAACGCTTCTCGTCTGCCAAAAACTCTCTCACCTCTAGGCAAAAAAATATTAATTAAAAATAACAAAACGTCTTGTTAAAAACATCACAAGATGTTACTATATAGATGTCGAAAGGAAGAACGAAGCAAGAATCTTCCTTATCAAACGCCAAATAACTGATCATTGGAAACACCCAAAATGGTTTCGCAAGTTCGATGAACAGATGTAAAAAAAGAAACAAGAAACAAGCTTAAAATGTAATTCATTTATCACTACAAAGATGAACAGAATTCTATCTCACAAGCATACGTAACACGGAATAATAATTAACCACACTTCGTTTCGAAAGATAATTAATAGCATAACAAATGATCGGTTAGGCTTTTGATTGGTAGACGACGAAGAAAAACCTCCAATTTCCATCTTGGAGGTTTTTCTTTTTGCTCAAATTTATTTTTAAAAGAAACTAAATCTCTTCCTTAGCCATCATCCGACTAAGCACGATCGACAATACTAACGCGATCACACCATAAACAGCTGATACATAACCAACCGAAGTCATATCTAAATACTTGACCGTCGTTGAAGCTGACAGAGAACCTAGTGAGATCCCCAAGTTAGCGAAAATCGAGATCAACGATGTAGCAAGGGCCAGTGATTGAGGATAATTTTTAGCAGCTTCATCCATGAAACCTAATTGAATAGTAGTTCCGTAAATAATTACCAAAGTACATAATATAGCCAAAACGAGGACACCGGTAATTTGGTTATTTAGCGATACACCTAGTAACATGGCAAAGATGATCATCAAAATATAGACGTAAGGCAATTTTTTCGTACCATTATTTTTTGCGACCATTCCGGCAATTTGGTTTCCGAGAATACTCATTACTCCCATCAAGAACAGCAACCAGTTCAAACTAGTAATGTTGAACTGCAATACTGAATGGATCAAGTTTCTGATGTATGTGTAGAAGGAGTATTGGAAACTCAAGGTTGCCACGGTGATGCCGATCCCGACTAAGATCTTCGGATCTTTCAATAATGACAACTGTTCCGAAACACTTCCGGTAACTTCTGGTTTCTCACTAGGCGTGAGCCAAAATAGCAAGACGAAGACGATAATGGTCAAGCCTGAAACCATCCAAAAACTGGCGTGCCAACTGATCCAGGATGCAATCGCTGAACCCATGGGAACACCAACGACTGAGGCGATACTGAATCCAGCACCGACCCAAGCCATCGCCATCGGACGCTTGTCCAGTGAAGTCGTGATGCTGACGTACAAGTTGACCAATGTAATGATCGTCCCAACGACCAAAGCAGTCACGATCCGGGCAAAAAACAGCCATCCCAAAGTTGGTGCGATTGCCGTCAAAGTATTACTCAAGAAAAAGATGACGATCAAGACTAACAAGACCGTCCGCCGATTCCAGTGACTAGTTAAAGTCGTCAAAATTGGCGTGCTGATCGCATAGACCAATGCGAACGCCGTGACCAAAATACCAATCGACGAAAGTGATACGCGATAACTTTTTGCGATATCTGACAAGATACCAACGACCATGAACTCATTACATCCGAGCATAAAAGCCGTCATGATAAAAGTTACCAAACGTAAACGTGCGTGTTTTGCATACATGAAGATGCCCTCCCCTACATTTTTTCCAAAAGCTACTATAACAATATAATCATGTTTTTGAAAGAAAAATATCGTCATGCAATATTAACGTAATTTTCAAACGCTCACAATTTTTGTTGTTAACGTTTTCCTATCATGGTACATTAATTTTAGAGGAGGATTTGCATATGAAAAAATATTTCAAATCGATCACCACAAGTATGGCTATACTAATCGCAGGACTTAGCCTGTCAACTGCTTTTGTAGGTAACACAGCTCAAGCTGCCCCAACGTACAATGCTCTCGACGAAAACAACGTCACCGTTTCATTACCTTATGTAACACAGATCGAAACAGGTGACTTCCCATACGCCATCTTGAGCCCTATCGGCGTAGAAATGCTCAACGGCATCAGCCCACGCATCTTGATCAACCCAGACAACGTCTTACGTCACTCACCAGTAAAAGTAACCATGAGTGATGGCACTGTCTTGTTGCAATACAATGACACAGGTTGGTACGTAGACCAATCACAAGTAGTCACGAACATTTTAAGATAAAAAATCGACCGTGCGAACGGTCTTTTTTTGTGCACTTTTTGACGCCGCTTCAGCTTTCCTGCAAAGTTTGGAGGGAGCTTTGAAGTAGACATGTTAAGCAGAATTTTTTAAGGGTGATTTTTAAGCAAAAATTTCCCAAAAACTTTTCTGACAACATTCTTTCTTTGATAAGTTACAATATTAAAAGAGCATTTCATACAGTAAGCTAACAAAACCAAAAGCGAGGTGAGACCAATGGAACGAACTTATATGGCGATCGACTTAAAATCCTTTTACGCATCAGTCGAATGTATCGACCACGAACTAGATCCACTCAATGCCAACCTAGTCGTTGCCGACAATTCTCGAACGGACAAAACTATTTGTCTCGCGGTCTCGCCTGCCTTGAAGCAATTTGGTGTACCTGGTCGACCACGGCTTTTCCAAGTTGAACAGATTGTGTCGAAATTAAATCGCCAAAGAGCTACTGCAACTCCTAGTCACCGGTTGACCAAATATTCTTCGATCAATCGGCAACACTTGTTGAAGTCGCCTAGCTTGAAGATCGGCTACAAAATCGTAAAACCGCGGATGAATTTTTACATGCACAAAAGTGCCGAGATCTATGGAATCTATCTTCGTTTCATCGCCGCAAAAAATATTCACGTCTATTCGATCGACGAAGTCTTGATGGATGTCACTGACTACTTGCAAACACACGACACCAATGCTCACACGCTGGCAAAAACCATCATCCAACAGATCCAGTCAGAAACTGGCATCACAGCCACCGCCGGAATCGGCACCAACTTATATCTCGCCAAAGTCGCCATGGACATCGTGGCTAAACACATCCCTGCCGATCAAGATGGAGTGCGGATCGCACAAATGAACGAGCAGCAATATCGCAAACTCTTGTGGGCTCACACGCCACTAACCGACTTTTGGCGCGTAGGTCGTGGTTACTCGAAACGTTTAGAAAAATTAGGTTTAAACACCATGGGTGATATTGCCCGTTGCTCTCTCGGTTCTCTTTCCGATGATAAAAACGAAGAGATCCTCTACAAAGAATTCGGCAAAAATGCCGAGCTCTTGATCGACCACGCTTGGGGACGTGAAACAGCCACCCTTGCCGACATCAAAAACTATAAATCAGACGACCGCGGTTTGTATTCCAGTCAAGTATTAATGAAACCAACCTCATTTGAAGACGGATTAAAAATAACTCGTGGCATGAGCGATGCTCTAGCTTTAGATCTCGTTGCTAAAAAAGTCGTCACTGACCGAATCGGCTTGATCATCGACTACGACGTCAAAAGTCTCGAACAAGATGCGACTTTTTCCGGCACCCTGGTCGAAGACTATTACGGGAGAAAAACACCGAAACCCGATCACGCCTTCCAAAATCTGAGTGTCGCCACATCATCATCGGAAGAACTAAGAAACATTTTTAAAAAGCTGTATCAAGAAAACATCAATTCCAAGCTTTTGATCAGACGGATCACAGTGACCGCTAATCATCTAGTCGACGAAAAAGCGGCAACTCAAGCCGACAAATACAAGCAGATCAGTTTGTTTGACGATACCAAAACTGAGATAAAGCAAGAAAAAGTCGATAACAGTAAACGTCAAAAAGACCGCAAGATCCAAGAAACCATCCTCGAACTTCAAAAACATTTCGACAACAAAAACGTCATCCTCAAGGCTTCAGATCTGGAGGATGGATCAACGACCATCGAACGCAATAATCAAATAGGAGGTCATCACGCCTAATGGACGAGAAGAAATTGATCGAACAAAAAATCTTCAATGATACCTCGCAATACAACGACATCATGGACTTACCTTATCAACATCCCAAACGCCACTTACCAATGGAGCAACTAGACCGAGCAGCCCAGTTCGCGCCCTTTGGTGCATTGGAAGGATTCAACGGATTGATCCAGGAAAAAACAAAGGATTACACCCGCAAAAAATATTCCACGCAGGAGCAGGAAAATTTGATCATTCGTCAAATCAAATATTTAAAAAAGCATCCTGATTTGTTGGTGGATGTTAATTATTTTAATGATGAATCTGGGTATTATGAACATGTTAAAGGTACTTGCTCTGGTCAGGATGTTGAAAAGGGGCGAGTTCAGTTTGGTGATGTTTCTGTGGTTCAGGTTAATATTCGGGGGATTAAGTTGGTTGGAAAGTAAAAGAGATTGCAGGACCTGTTTGGGTTTGCAATCTCTTTTTTTGTGTTTTTGGTTTTTTTGGGCGTTTTTGGTGTTGAGATTTTGGTTGGTTACCAAACGTTGGTAGTTTGGTTACCAAACTTCTCTTGCTTTGTTACCAAACACTAGTTGCTTGGTTACCAAACTTCTCTTGCCTTGTTACCAAACGTTGCCCATTTTATAGCGGAAACGCGTTCCAGGGCACAGCGGCCTCCGGTTAACACGTGTGGTCGCGGCACGGCTTCAAGTATATAAAGTTGTGTTATCTAGCTTTGTTAGCTAAATTTGCTACAACTGGATAGTGCTTTTAATCTTTATCCTCAAGGATGCTGAAACGAGCTCCGCGAGGTAGCGGCCTCCGGTTAACACAGGTGGTCGAGGCACTGCTTCGCAGCACCTTGTTCGACCACCCGCGTTAATCCTCAGCAGCTGACCAACCTCGCTGCGCTCTCTGTGTTTTAATCCTCAGCAGCTGACCGTGCCCTTCCACGCTCTATCTTTTTATTCCCGCTTGTTTCAATATTTTACTCTCAATACCATGTTCATATTCTTTATCAAAGTGAACTGGTACGGGTACGGTCACGTTGGTTGCTGGGTTGTACATTTTTAGATGTGAGCCAGTTTGCGACTTTTCTACGAAACCGTTTTTGCGCATTATTTTTAGTAGTTTTCTTGGTTTCAATGCCATTTTGACCATCCCCTTTCACTTTTCTTTGAATTATTGTTGGTTGTTGGTATTGGTTTGATTGTTGCTACTATTGCTATCGGAATAAATTGTCCTCAAGGTGGTTAAATCACCTTGTGTTAGTTGAGTCATTCCTTGATCAGTTGGGTACATGACGGACTGTGGATCACTACTGTGTCCTAGTCCGATGGCATGCCCTAATTCATGGGTCGCTACGGAAACTGATGTTGCTGCTGGATAATAAATATTCAGTCTTGCACTTCCGTGGACCCAGTCTCCTAAGGTGCTTTGGAATGATTCCGGGCCACCCTTTCCTAGTTCCATATCGACCGTGTTTCCCTGAACATTAGTTGCGTTCTGGTCGTATGTTCCCATGGTGATCGAGTTTTGCATGCCCGTTGCATTACCAGCGACTAGTTTCACGATTCCGGTATTATTGTATGTATTAATGGCTTGCATGAAGACATTTTTAGCACTTTGATGAGTTCCCTTTTCAAAGTGATAATAGTAAGTATTAGACAATGTCAAAGAAGCAACGTTTGATTCGATCGGTGTCGTCGAATCCGTTGTCTTTGGTTTAACTTCTTTTTGTTGGCCCATCAGTTTACTAGTATCGATCTTGAAGTTGCCAATTTGGAAGTTGCCCAAAATGCTCCCCGCAGTATTCAACATCGAAGTTCTAATGTTATTCAACGGTGTAGCCAAAGAACTTTGCCCACCAGTAGCTTTCCACCCCGCAAAAGCCGCAATGCCGACCATAACGGCAATTAGTACTAATCCCCTAAATAATGTTTTTAAAAAATAACGCATCAAATTCTCACTTTCTTTAGCAATTATTTAGGAACAAAAAATTAATCTTTAATAGTTAAAATCTTATCCAAAGCTGTCCTACCAGGTTTGAAATCATTAATGACATCCTCAGTAGGATAACCCAATCCAATGCCCATGAAAATGGCTTCGTCTTCTGGAATCTTAAAATGATCGTGGATCAAATCAGGATAACGAACGAATCCATAAGCTGGGATCGTACCAACACCGTGATCTTCGGCTGCTAATAAAACGGCATAGCCAAAGGCACCGGCATCGTAAGCCACGTAGCTTGAGGCATCCTTCTTAATAGTAATGAATAAGATCGAAGGAGCATCAAAAAGCCGACCATTAGCTGGACCAAATTCTTCCTTTTGAGGAGAATCAGCCGAACGATGTTGCCAATCCAAAATATTAGCATCAGCTTCAGCCGTCCACTCTTTGGGAGGAACTACTTCGGTATGGCTAGCTAATCCCTTGGAAAAGTTCTTCATATAAGCTTCACGGATCTCCTTAGCAGTCTCACCAGTGGCCAAAAAGGCATGATAAGGCTGACTGTTTTCCCATGAAGGAGCAGCTTGCGCTTCAGAAACGATCTGTTTCAAAGTAGCAAGTTCAATCTGTTTATCAGAAAAAATCCGAGTAGAATGTCGATCTAAATTAACCATAAAAATCTCTCCTCATCAAAAACTTTCCCCTTAATCATAACCCTTCCAGTTCGCTCGAAGGCAAGTAAAAAGATTACTACTTTGTAGCATTGCTTATTTTACAATAGTCAGAAACTGACATCTCCAAAAGTCTGGAAGCCTCAAGGAGGGAAATTTCGCTACATGCTTCAGATGCAATCACAGCATCCCTAAAGTTTCGATCCGGAATAAAATGGAGATCCTTTTGAGACGGAAAACTGTGTTGATGAGAATTATCATTGCATAAAACATCTGAAATTATTGCTGCAACAACCGATTCAATCCATTTTCCCTCATCTGTTTTACAATCTTTTCCACCCATCAACAGTTCATCAGACTTTAATAAAACGTGAACGAAACCATGAACCAAAGCAAAAATCTTATTTTGAATTAAATCGTTAGTATTTACAAAAATTAATGGGGCAATTTCATCAACTAATACTAGTGATCTAATCTCCCGATTATCCAACTCTCGGTGGGAATCAAAGCCAACTATCCCACTCTGAAAGATAAGAACCCCACAATCGCTTATTCTATCAACCATTAGTTTATAAATAATATCATAGGAGCCGTCATTTATTGATAACTCCGAAAGGTTCAAAATATTAGCAATAGTTTGATATGCACTTTGGAAACTATTTGATTGGTTTATTAAAACTAAACGTTTAGTACGACAAAATTCTCTTTCCTCAAGAAAGTAGTCTTTCACCCAAGCTTGTTTAATCTTCATAGAGTCATAGATTTCAATCAATCTTCGACTAGGCCTCGTGTTGTAACCATTAGTGGAAATTAGCCTAACTAATTCAGGATCATCACCAGGAATTTTATCACCCAAAAGATAAATAAAAGGAATATGCGTATCCTGACCAAATTCTAGCAATTGTTGAATAGTAGGAAAATCTATTTCCGATTTAGCATTCATCCATTGATCCAAGGAATATTTCTGTTTCAAAAAAACAAAACTACACTCACCCGAATCAATAGCCCAACGAATAACAGAGTTATTAATATGAACACGTGAATCGGTCATGATCCTACCTCCATTCAAGAATGTAAAACAATAATATCATTTAAAAAATCCGGTGTCTAAAACGACGTTATAGTTTCTCGCTATATACTGATATAAGGCTATTCTAGTTTACTCAACATGCGTTTGTTTTACTCAACACACTCTGTTTTTCTCAACAATACTCTGCTTTACTCAACAATACTCTGTTTTACTCAACATTACTCTGTTTTACTCAACATTACTCTGCTTTACTCAACATTACTCTGCTTTACTCAACATTACTCTGCTTTACTCAACATTACTCTGCTTTACTCAACATTACTCTGCTTTACTCAACATTACTCTGCTTTACTCAACATTACTCTGCTTTAC
>NZ_RHOM01000054.1 GCF_003946515.1 Companilactobacillus zhongbaensis
AACTACCAAGGAAACAACTAGGATACAAAAAACCCCAGGAGGCATTCGCCCTGGCCTGCGGCTACTAATAATCTGGCACTCCGATCCTGATAGATCTTAAGCTTTTTTTATTTTTTCGGGGTGGCTAACTTGTTCTTGCAATTTGCGTTTTTTTCTTTTCCCAAAAATTAGTAAATCCCCGAATTAAAATCGTTTTCACTCTATGCCATAATGTAATCAAATAATTCTTCTGGGGGCTTATTATTATGGATAAACTATATGACCAATACGATCGCCTACATGACTACATCAGATTATCGATCACTGATCGTTGTAACTTACGGTGTGTTTACTGTATGCCTAAAGAAGGATTGCCATTTTTCCCTTCTGACGAAGTCTTATCGCAAGACGAGATCGTTCAGTTGATCCAAAACTTTGCTGATATGGGTATCAAGAAGGTTCGAATCACTGGTGGGGAGCCGCTTTTGCGGACTGATGTGGTTGATATTGTTCGTCGGATCAATGAGATTGAGGGGATCGATGATATTTCTATTACTACTAATGGACTTTTTCTTGCTAAGAAAGCTGCTGCTTTGAAAGAGGCTGGGCTTGATCGGTTGAATATTAGTTTGGATACTTTTAATCCTGAGCGTTATAAGGAGATTACTCGTGGTGGTAATATCGAGCAAGTTCTTGATGGGATCCGGGTGGCTGCTAATCTTGGGTTTAAGAAGATTAAGCTTAATACGGTTTTGATCAAGGGCCAAAATGATGATGAGATTTTGGAGTTTTTGAATTTTACTAAGGAAAACGATGTTAATGTTCGTTTTATTGAATTCATGCCTATTGGTAATTCTTTGAAGACTTGGAAAAAAGAGTATGTTGGGTTGGATAATGTTTTTGATATTTGTCACGAGAATGGGTTGGAGTTTTCTCCTATCGAGCTTCGTGGTAATGGGCCTTCGGATAATTATCAGATCGAAGGTTATGCTGGTAGTTTTGGTTTGATCCATCCTATTAGTGCTAAGTTTTGTGAGAATTGTAATCGTCTGCGGATCACTGCTGATGGTTACGTTAAGGCTTGCTTGTATTGGAACGAAGAGATCAATATTCGTGAGGCTATTCCTGATAAGGATAAATTTAGAGCGTTGATTCAAAGATCTTTGGACAATAAGCCGTTGAATCATGAGATGGCTATGTCGGAAACTGATCGGATTATTGATAAAGCTCCAACTTGGAGACACATGAGTCAAATCGGAGGGTAATCATGGAAGAAGTTTTAGGCCAAGGTGAAGAGTTTTCACCGATCGAAAATGATGTTATGAGTTCACTTGAATCAGTGATCGATCCTGAATTAGGTATCGACCTGGTTAATTTAGGCTTGATCTACGATGTTGTGGTCAAAGAAAAAGACTGCCTGATCACGATGACTTTGACAACTATGGGATGCCCGTTGAGTAACTTGCTTGCAGACGAAATTACTAAAGCTGCTAAGGGAGTTGCGGGTATCGAAAATTGTCAGATCAATCTGGTCTGGCAGCCGGCATGGAATCCATCCATGATCAGTCGTTTTGGAAAAATTAGTTTAGGTATTCACGGTTAGTCGGTTTTTTCATCGAAGACGAAGTGACCGCTTTTGCCACCCATTTTTTCAACTAAGTGGACATCGTTGATGATCATGCCACGGTCGATAGCTTTACACATATCATAAATAGTTAGTAGGGCAGTTTGAACGGCGAGTAGGCCTTCGATTTCGACACCTGTGACGTGCTTAGTTTTTACTTGAGCCGAGCAAGTGATGATCGATTCTCCGTCGTCTTCGAAGTGGATGTCGACCCCAGTCAAGGGGATCAAGTGACACATCGGGATCAACGAACTAGTTTGTTTAGCTGCCATAATACCGGCGACTTGGGCTACTGCCAGCACGTCGCCTTTTTTTATTTTACCTTCGTGGATCCGTTGCAACGTTTCCGGATGCATTTTGATCTGACCGGTAGCGATGGCCGTTCTAGATGTGACTTTTTTATTTGTAACATCGACCATTTTTGACCGATTTTGATCATTGAAGTGAGTAAGTTTATCCATAATTTAACCGCTTTCCTAGAATTGATGACCCCATTATAACAAAGCAAAAAGGAAGAGTGAAAATGTCGAACGAAATTTCAGCTGAATTAGAAACTTATGCGAATGAACATGGCGAGCCGCATTGGTTGGTCAAACGTCGTCTGGACGCTTTGGAACAAATTGAAAGTGCACCTGAGTTTTTAAAAAATGAGCAGTTTGCGCCATTGCCATTGCAGGCTCCTAACAAGGTCAAATTGACTAAAGAGCTGTTGAATGCTGCCCACGTTAATGAAGATGAGGTGGGCGTTTATCAGATCGGTCAGTCGACTTTGGAAAATACTTTGGACGAAGATGATGAAGACAACGGCGTCATCTTGACCGACATTTTTACTGCCTTTCGCCAACATCCACGGCTGATCGAAGGCTATTTTTTGAAAAAATTATTGCCTCAAGCTCAAGATAAAAATAGTGCAACTCATATGGCTTTGTTGAATAGCGGACTGTTTTTATACGTTCCGAAAAATTATCAGTTGCAGGATACGGTTTATTTGAACATGCTCCAGGATAGTCAAGATGATGAACCACTTGTGACGCATTTGTTCGTCTATGCTGATGAGGGGAGCAGCGTTAAAGTTGTTCAACGTTTACAGACAATCGGTGAAAAAAGCAATCCGCTCGACTTGATCGTGGAAACACTGGCCCGTCCGAAGAGTTCGATCAACTTCACTGCTATCGAAGACCTCGGCCCAAATACACAAGCAACGATCCGCCGACACACCCAAGCTTCGCGTGAATCAAAGGTGACGACGAATATCGTGTCCAAAAATCTGGGTCAGACGATTGAAAGAGTGGTTACTAAGCAAGCTCATAAATCCGCCCAAGTAAATACGACGACCAACATTTTACAAAGTGAACCTCAACAAACTTATGATTGGGAAACGACTTTAGATTACAAAGATTTAGAGCAGAGTAAGGTCGTTCAAACTGGTGTCGGTAGCGACTTGTCTAACGTTCAAATGCACGTCAATGCCCTTCAAAAAGATGCTAACGATAACTATCTTGCTGATCCCATCTCGGGAGCTGGAAAAATCACTCAAGTTATCTCAGCAGACGAATCAGTTAATCAAACTGAGCCAATTGCCGATGCAACTGAAAAAGACGTATTTTTGAAAGCAGTCGCTGAATCTCAAAATGAAATTGCTGTTGATGAAATTAATAAACTGTTCAAAAATTAAGGTACACAAAAAGCGTGATCGAAAGTAAAATTCCGATCACGCTTTTTTTAGTCCATTACGACGAGCGAAGAATCCACGCCAGTTTTGATCAATGGAGAGACATTCGTGTCGGCACAAATAACTAATTCGTGCATGGCTCTGGTGCATATTGTATACAATGTATCGCGACTACGATCGTCAGGATAGTTAGTTTCTGAGACGTCGTGAGCGATAACGGCATCAAATTCTAGTCCTTTAGCCAAATAAATCGGCAGGACGATGATACCTTTTGGTACGGAACGGAAGTCGGCGTCGACTAAGGTCACTAGTGCTTCGTCGCCGTGGTGAGCATAAACTTGTTCTGCTTGTGCTTGGTTACGGGTCAAGATAGCAACAGTTTCGTAACGCCGATTCAATTCACGAGCACAATCTTTCAAACCGTTGAAGTAATGTTCTTCATCAAAGACCTTGACCGTCGGCTTTTCGCCACTTCTTGAGAAGGCTTTTATCTTTTCGGTTTTTGGCAATAATTGGCTAGCAAAGTTGGTGATCTCAGCAGTGGAACGATAGCTTTGATTCAAGCTGATCGTGGTCATGTGCTTTTTATCGAAAAGTTCCGATACTTCCGTGACGAGATCTTTTTGTCGGTAGGAACTAGTCAAAACATCTTGCGAACGGTCACCTAATAAGGTCATTTTGGCCATTGGGAAGGCGTGTTCGATGTATTTGAGCTGGGCCATCGTGTAATCTTGGACCTCATCGATGAAAATGTGTTGGATCGATGAGTTGATGCCTGAATCGGTGATGTAGTCACGCAAGTATAAAATGGCGACTGAATCACTGAGGCTAAGCTTATGAGCTTCAACGTTGTGATCGATAGCTTCGATCATCGTGTCCCAGATCTTTTGGTCAACGATATCTTGTTGCATGTGGCTGAGCAAGAATAAATATTCTTTGTAAGGGTCGAAGAAATAGTTGTTGATCAAAGCATTGTAAATCGGAGCGTAACGATCCTTCAAAAATTCTTCGGCGATGATCGAGCGTTGGTTAGTCGACTCTTCGATCTTGTGATCGGTAATGATCTGTTGGAAGTCTTCATCCGACAAGTTATCGATCTCGGCTTGGACCCAATCGTCATCGCGGTCCTCATGGATCCGTTTTTGTAGACGCTTGATCAAGATGTTCTTTGTCTTTAAAAAGCGGTCAGGGATGCTGTAGGCTTTGTTTTGAGCTTGATAGATCTTTGAAATCTCATCTTTCGTGAAGAAAGGTTGTCCTTCAAAAATGATGTCTTCAAAATAAAGCAAGTGATCCTTATGGTCATTTTCCAGTTTTTCCAAGTCGTCCAAGAAATGGGCGCTTTCCTTGTACAAGCGAATATCGACCATGTCTTGAGGTAAGTTGCGTTCGTCTTTTTCATAGCGTTCGAATAAGGTCTCGACTTGGATCCCGGTCAGACGCAGTGAAATGAATTCATTGAGCGTAACTTGGCGCATATTTCTTTCACCTAAACTAGGTAAAACCTCGGAAATGTAATTGCTAAAAAGCTTATTTGGTGAAAACAAAATAATTTGATCAGCGTTCAAACTGGAACGGCTGTGATATAGCAAAAAGGCGACCCGCTGCAAAATTGCGGAAGTCTTTCCGGATCCTGCGACACCTTGAACTAATAAGACATCCGAGTGAACGTCACGGATGATAGTATTTTGTTCATGTTGGATCGTAGCTACGATATTCTTTAAATATTCGTCGCTATATTCCGACAAGACTGATTGCAAGATCTCATCGCCGACAGTTTCGTTAGTGTCGAACATGTTGCGGATCTGATTATGGACGATCTGAAATTGGCGTTTGCGTTTTAAGTCGACTTCGGCTTTACCAGTTGGTGTCGGATAGCTGACTTTGCCGAGCGTTCCGTTGTAGTAAATCCCGGAGATCGGTGCGCGCCAATCGTAAATCAAAAAGTCGCCATCGTCATCTTGCAGTGTTGAAGTCCCGATGTATAAGGTATCTTTTTCACCATCTTCAACAATGTCGATCCGACCGAAATAAGGCGATCCTTGTAAGTTTTCCAGCTTTTTCTGATTAGCCTTTAAAATATTTTCGTTTTCGACCGCTAAATAAACTAATTGTTTTTGTTGCTGAACGGAAGCATTAGTTTCCATTTGGTCATCGACTTCAAAAGTATTGACCTTGGTATTTTCCCCGTAGTTCCGTTCGATCTTGCCCGTTTCAGAATGGGCTTTGTCCAAGTCGTGAGTGACTTTTTCAATTTTATCGTCGATAATATTGGCTACTTTATCGACACGTAATTGTTCTTGTTCCTTGCTGTCTTTTGTGGTCATGAATTTACCTCGAATTGACAATCTTCTTTAAATTCCTTATGATTATATCGAAATTAAAGTACATTAAATCATAGTCATTTTTAAGTACTAATTCAAGTAAGTTGAATCAGAGAGTAGTTTCTAGTCTGGAAGAACTACCGACCTTGGATCGGGAAATGGAGAATGGGTGGTCACCGTATAACCTAAAGTGGTAGAAATTAATTCTACAAAACAGGTGGTACCACGCTAAAGCGTCCTATTGATAATACAATAGGGCGCTTTTTTTAATGATGATGTACGAGGAGGAATAAATATGGCAACGAATACAATTTTAACTGGTGATAGACCAACAGGAAAACTTCACATTGGACATTACTTAGGCTCACTCAAAAACCGGGTCGAACTCCAAAACGAAGGCAAATACAAAATGTTCATCATGATTGCCGACATGCAAGCATTAACTGACAATGCCAGAAATCCCGAGAAGATTCGTAATAGCTTGGTACAAGTAGCATTGGACTACCTATCAGTCGGCATCGACCCTGAAAAAACAAACATCCTAGTACAATCACAGATCCCAGCCTTAAACGAATTAACAATGTACTACTTAGACTTAGTATCCGTTTCACGTTTGGAAAGAAATCCAACTGTAAAATCAGAAATCCAACAAAAGAAATTCGGTCAAAGCATCCCAGCCGGCTTTTTAACATATCCAGTAAGTCAAGCAGCCGACATCACAGCCTTCAAAGCCGACACCGTACCAGTAGGTGACGACCAAGAACCAATGATCGAACAATGCCGTGAAATAGTAAGAACCTTCAACAGAACTTACGACAGGGATGTCCTAGTAGAACCAGAAGGAGTCTTCCCACCAAAAGGCCAAGGAAGACTACCAGGAATCGACGGAAATGCCAAAATGAGCAAGTCCCTAGGAAACTGCATCTACCTATCAGATCCAGCCGATGAAGTAACCAAAAAAGTAATGTCAATGTACACCGACCCAGACCACGTCCACGTAGAAGATCCAGGTAAAATAGAAGGCAACACAGTCTTCACCTACCTAGACGCCTTCGCAACAGACAAAGCCAAAGTAGAAGAACTAAAACAACAATACCAAGCAGGAGGCCTAGGAGACGTCAAAGTAAAACGTTACCTAAATGACGTCCTCCAAGAAATCCTAGAACCAATCAGAAACAGAAGAGCCGAATACGAAAAAGACATCCCAGCAGTCTACGAAATGTTAGAAAAGGGTAGCCAAAAAGCAAACGAAGTTGCCAACCAAACATTAAAAGAAGTAAGAGATGCTATTGGTTTGAACTATTTCGATAAGAAATAGAGAGAAAATTTTATAAATGTAGAAGAGGAAGAATTCGAACAGAATTCTTCCTCTTTTTATGTAGCATAAATATCTTTACCAAAAGAAATGCAACTGCGGATCTCGGCGACGAAGGAGCAAGAGAGAGCAAAAAGAAAGAAGAAGGAGAAGGAATAAATGGAAGAGAGAAATAGAGAGGATTAAAAATAGAAGGTTGAAAGAGAAACCTAAAAAGGAGTGGAGGGAAAACAAAAAAAATAAAGGATATCCTCACAAACCAAACAACAGAGGACAACACCAGGCCAGAAGAAATACCTACCACAAGTAAACAAACAAACCCGTACCACCACCCCATATGATGAGATGTACAAACCTAGGTTTTGCGGGGGATGGAGAGAATTCGACCGTCAGCCATGAAATTTCACTTAGCGGTTTACCGCTTAGTGAAAGACCCAGCTTTGAAACAAGCGAGCGCACTTTGCTCGATTGGTTCAAAGTGGCGTCCATGGCGTTCCACGGTCGCAATTCTCGGAATCCCCCGCAAAACCGGAAGTGAACCTCCCACCAAAATCCCACCTCCATAAAAATCCCCCTCAAACATCTCAATAAAAAACATCTAATCAAAGAAAACATTTTCATCATCATAACTCTTGATTTTATCAACGATAAGTCTTAGAACGTGTTTAGAATCTTTTCAAGAGTATTCGCAGGAAGGCTAAGCTAATCATCATCTTACTGGTGTTCAGCTTTCGCTCACAATGGCGCCAGAGGCGCCGATATTTTCCTAGCCAGCTAAAACTGCGTTCGATAACCCAGCGTTGCG
>NZ_RHOM01000055.1 GCF_003946515.1 Companilactobacillus zhongbaensis
AATATCTAGTTTTGAAGGTACGAGCACCAAAGTGTGGTGGCGATAGCAAGAAGGATACACCTGTTCCCATGCCGAACACAGAAGTTAAGCTTCTTAACGCCGAAAGTAGTTGGTGGGAAACTACCCGCGAGGATAGGTAGTTGCCACGCAATGGTAATTGAGTAATGAGAGATAATCTCATTGCTCTTTTTTTTTTGCTCAATTTAATCTCGCTTGAGCCTTTTTGTTTCTGCTGAGTTGTATGGAATCTATCTTTGAGAATAAACAACCAAGCAGAGCCATAAACTGGAGACTAGAACTAAAACAACCTGGCCATAAATCAGCTATGGGAAAGTAAGCATGACTACAATGCCATGTAAATGACTGTATAGAGAAGACATTAACGGGACTAAACTGTATGAACACTTATGATATAAGAGTGTATAGACGGATTATAACAAGAAGTACTGAGAATCAGTTACTCTACTGATATATGCGTTGATAACAGAATACAAACACCATCCTATAGACATATGCATGATCGCAGGTAAGTAGTATTAAGATGGTATCGCAGAACGAGACATGTAATGACACAGCATAAAGGACAAAGAATGAAGTTGAATACGTTTTGTTAAATATAGTAGGAATTATAGTTATGTATTAATAAAATATAATAATAGGAGGAAACTAGAAAAAATAATAAGAATGTTTCTTATCGAACTAAGCAAATGATTATATCAATCGAATCAAAAGAGTGGTCAACAAAATTTAAGATTGTAAAAAGGATTCTAAACTGTACGTGCAAAATAGAATAATAAAAGAATATATTTACGGTAGAAATATTAACCGCGAGAAGGATCGTAAATGACAAAATGACAAATAGCACTTGATATAAATAAAGTTATATATTAATATCTTCGTGTAGCCTAAATTTATCAGGGAATAAACCATTTATTTTTTGATATGTGACGGCAAACAAATAACGGGGAGATTTATATTATGAGTACATTATTTGGCGAAGGTTCACTCGTAAAGAAAATTATCACATGGGTTTCAGCAATTATTATTGTTTTACCAATAGTTGCCTATTCAACTGTAGAAGTCGCGGAGGCCGCGATATATAACAACGTAGGCAAGTATGAGAACGTTGATCCTAGCGTTCCGCTAAAGACTTCTACTAGAAATCCGAATAAGATAGTTGGTCTTTCAATGACCGAGAAGAAGGGCGTTCCTATTATGCGCATGAATATCTCGGCTTCGTCAGATGACGTAATTAAGAAGGGTGATCAACTTGATATCAAGTTCAGTAAGAAGAACGTTGATACCAATAAGATCAAACAACTCGCTGCTAAAGATAACAACAGCCTTTACAAGATTAGTAAGAGGGGCAATGACTTAGTTGTTAACTTCAAGAAGGATGCCACATCAGGCAACTACCAAGAAGTTTTCGCCATTGCTACTAAGAATGTAAAAGCTCACACCAAAGCAACAGCTTCCTTCGCCGGAAAAGATATTAAGATTGATAACAACAATATCAACTCACAATATAGAGCTCCTCAAAAACAACAAACAAATCAACCACAAAAAGTTGTAAATCAAAATAACAATCAACAATCATCAAATAATCAACAAGCTTCAACACAATCTGCTTCATCAAACGATGGCGAGTCACAGGCGATAACATCAAATGGTCAGACGAGTCAGCAACAAGCAACACAACAACAAGTACAACAAAACCAAACAACAAATGGTGGAACTACTCAACAACAACAAGCCAATCAAACAGATGGCCAACAAATTTCACCATCATTCTCACAAGCTGAAGAAGCAGTTAACAGCAGAACAACAATTCAAGTTTCAGGAACAACAACTGCTGATCCAGCACAAAACGAATCACAAGCAACATCAACAACATCAACTTCAAATGTCGCTCAACCAGAAACACAAACAAGTAGCACAGAGACAACTGCTACTCAAACAACAACATCTACACCAGCAGCAACAACACAAACTCAATCAAATGCTGCTACTCAAGTAACACCTCAACAAACAACTCCAGTTGCAAATACAGCTGTTACAACACAAACAACAACAGCACCTGTACAAACAACAGTTGCTCAACCAACACAACAAACAACAACAACTCAACCTGTAGCTCAACAACAAACAACTACATTTGAGCCACAACAAGTTTCAACAACAACTAGCTCAACACAAGCTAGTGACAATTCTGGTTATACAGAAATTGCCAACCAAGGATATGTATCTCCAAAGACAACACTTGATAACTATCTAACATCTGATCAAGACTTAGATAATAATCAAGTTCAAAATAGCGAAGATACATACGAAGATAACTCTCAATATGAAGCTATCAAACAACATGTACAACAAAAAGCCCAAGATGCAACTCAAGAAGAAGTTTATGAGATCACTAAGGACTTGCCTTCAATCTGGCACTATATCGGTACAAATGACACTGATAGTGACACTGAAGGTCAAGTATGGAATTTCCATTCCACACTCTCAACAGGTAGAGACCTAGCTGTCACAATTGACGGTACGGCTCAACCTGATAGCGAGGATCCGCTTCAACAGCAGATGCCTAAGCTATTGAGAGCAATGGGTAAGGATATCGAACCCGGTGCTCTTGATGAAGCTGTCGACATTGACGCCTTGAAGAACTCGCAAATCTATCAAGACTACCTAGACGGCAAGTATACTGGTCCTAATGGTGAAAACAGCGCAAGTACAAGTGATGCTGTTAACACTGTTTTGAACCACACTAAGATCAGTCTAGACAAGCCCGATAATGGCGCTGCTATTACACAGCTACCAAATGTTGCCAAAGTCGATCCTAATGTGCTCTTGAATAGAGCTAAGGAAAACGCCCAAAATGGCTCAACGACTCAAACAACAGCAGATGCCGATAGTCAACAAAGTCAAGCTGTCTACAACAGTATCAAACAAGATACTTACAACAAGATGACACCATGGGCTTCAGATGATGAAAAAGCATAAATGCTCAAGTCTGTTCCATACATCTGGAATGACGCATCATCTAAGACAAACAAAGACGATAAAGTTGGACAATTATACAACTACGTCTTAAACGGCACTGACGGAAGACAAATCTACTACACAATTGATGGTAGAGTAATTCCAAATGGTAACAAGTATGAAAAGCAATTCCCTAACGTTATTGTTTCATTAGGTCAAAATATGACTAAAGGTCAATTTGATCCAATCGTTAATAACGGCATTTTGAAGAATTCAAAAGTCTATCAAGACTATACATCGCAACAAAACGGTCAAGGTAACGCCGCTACAACCGCTGCAGCAACAGCAGCACCTGCCGCTGGTGGATTAGGTATGGCACCATTACTATTAGGTGGTCTATTACCAGTTATTGGTCTACCTCTATTATTAGGTGGTTTGGCTCTTGCACCAATCGCTACTGGAGCAGTCTTAGCTACTGCACCAATCGCTCTTGCATTGGCACAACCAGTTATCCTTCCAGCATTGGCATTGATTCCAGCAATCACTCTTGGAATCCCTGCAATTACCTTAGGATTACCACTTACATTAGGTCTTAAATTGTCCTTTGCACCAATCGATCTATTAAATACATTTGTTGTAAGCAAGTTAGCATCAATCGTTCTAACTGCTCCAATCACAATCTTTAATACGATCGCTGGTGTAACACTTGGATTGATCAATACAGTTATTGGTTCAATTCCATTAGCATTATTCGACTTTATTGCACCTGTAGTATTGAACTTCGTAATTGTTCACGTAATCAGTCGCTTAGTTCAATTGACACTATTCAACACATTGCTATTTACTACACTTGCAAAAGCTTTAATCAATGGAGCTATTGATTTGGCCTTAGCCTTATCATTCATTGGTCTACCAATCGCTTTGATCAAGGGATTATTCGATCTCTTCAGATTAGGATTGGGACTATTTAATGCATTTGCTATTCCAATGCTAGTTAAAGGTTTGACATTCTTAGCCTTAGCTCCACTTGCATTGTTGAACACAATTGGATTAACACTATTTAACATTTCAATTCCAATGTTATTAGGATTCATTACTTCATTATTCTTAAGCAACCTTGTTGGTGGCTTAACATTCTTGACATTATTAGGTTTGAAACTTATCAAAGACTTACTCAAGAATGATTTCCAATTATTAATTAGATTAGCTGCTGTAGCTACGATCTTAGTTGGTTTACCAGTATTGATCGTTGCAGCACAAATCCTTAACTTCTTCATCTTGCTAGTAGCAAACGCAGTAGGTGGCTTATTACTTTGGGGTCTACTTACACTTGCTAAGAGCTTGATGCTAGCTGGTTTAGGTATTGCATTGTTCTCATTACCATTGCTTGGACAATTTGCAATCAATACTCTTGTTAAATGGAGTATCAGAGCATTGATCCACATCTTTAGATTCTTCGTAGGTCTATTCAAAGTCGGTGCAAGATTAGTTCTTTCATTCGTCTTAGGTCTATTGAATGCTATCGCTGGAATAGCTAAAGCAGCCTCAGTGATCACCGCTGTTGTCAGTGGAATCGCAGCCGCCTTAACAGCATTGATTCCAGTTGTTGGACCGGTCTTTGCTCTATTACCACTATTAATCTCATTACTTTCAATCGCAAATTCATTGATCTTAACACCAATTAAATTATTGTTAGGATTCTTAAACTTAGTAGTTCTTGGCCTTAACTTATTAGCCATTCCTGTATATCTATTTATCAGACCATTGATCTCAATTGCTTTGGCTCTTGGTGCAGGTTTGTTATCAGATATCTTGATGCCATTAATTACATTGCCATTAGTACTATTCAATCAATTGACATTATTTAACTTGATTGGATTACCACTATTACTATTGAATCTATTAGGCACATTCTTAGTAGAACCATTAGTATTAGCAGGCTTGGGCTTACTCAATGCCTTAGCATTGCCATTCTTGTTGGCATTAGCTGCATTGAACTTAGTAGCATTACTTGGATTATTATTACTTTCATTCAGATTGCCACTAATTGCCTTGTTCTTATTAGCATTACCAAGCTTTATTCCATTCTTTAACTTGATTATGGATACTATCTTCTTGGCACCATTAGTTACATTACTATTATCAGTACTTAACTTATTCATTGGATTGCCATTAATGATGTTGATCGATTCAATCATCAACTTAGTAGTTCCATTCTTAGTATGGTTAGCTGGAATGCTACTATTAGCACCAATCTTTGGACCATTAGCATTCTTGAACCCATTAACATGGATCAACTTGCCATTGATTTCAATCATCGGTACTTTCTTAACAAAATTAGCTCTTAAACTAATTTCATTACCAATCATTTTCTTAGTAAATGGTTTGCTCAGCTTGATCCCAGCAGCAATTGCTGCATTTGCAGTTGGTTTGTTACGTGCACTATTTGGTGGACTACCATTCCTTCTACTTGCACCATTGTTCTTACTACCAATCATCCTTAATGGATTATTGACAGCATTAGTACCTGGATTGAACTTGTTCACAGTGCCTGCAGCCTTAGTAGCATTATTCTTAGGTCTTCCACTTGCACTTCTTGGACTATTGAACAACTTACTTGGAAAAGCTATCTTAAGAGTTCTTTCATTCGTATTAACATACTTAACATCAAACGTATTGAAAGACTTATTAGCATTAGTTGGTGTTCCATTAGTTATTAACTTATTAACACCACTTATTTTCTTAACAAAATTACTAACAACACAATTTGGTATTTTCCCAGCATTATGGCTTGGATTACCATTGTTAGCACAATTAGTTACAAAAGCATTACTTTGGGGATTAACATTCATTAAAGGCTTTGCACATGTTGCATTAGATCTATTGAACATCGGCGCAACACTTCTAACATTGCCTCTATGGACAATCCTTCCAGCACTTAACTTATTGAGAAGATTAGCATTAGGCTTCGTTGCTCTTGTAAGTCTTCCATTAAGATTATTGAAAGATGTCTTCGACATCATCAGAGCTATCGTTGAAATCGGAGCAATCTTGGCATTGCCATTGTTAGTAGGTATCCCAGCATTCTTACTTCTATTACCATTAACAACTCTTAACTTCTTGGGTATGAAGTTATTGAACATGGCTATTCCATTTGTTCTTTCATTGTTAGCAACACTTGGTGCATCATTGATCGTTAACTTGTTGACATTCATCGGAATGTTAGCCTTGCACTTATTCAACAAATTGTTGAAGCTAGGTGCTAAGTTACTATTACTTGGTGCTATCACATTATTGATCCTCGGTGCATTACCAATCTTATTAGGTGCAGCATTATTGAACTTCTTGTTATTAGCTGGCTTGAATGCATTTATTGGATTCAATGCATGGTTGATCACAACATTAATCAATAACTTATTAATCGGAGCATTACTATTAGGTCTTGCATTATT
>NZ_RHOM01000056.1 GCF_003946515.1 Companilactobacillus zhongbaensis
CGACACTTCTCCGACTCTCTCCATTGAATACACGTTCCACTGCCTTTCTCTTAATTTCGAAAGGGGTCTTCTTATTTTTCTTACTCATTGTTATCGTCTCCCGGACTCGTTCTTGTTTATCATTCTTCCGGTTAAAACAATTGTAGCAGTCCATGGCGTTCCACAGCGCAATTCCTGGAACCCCCACCCCCGGCAGTGAACCTCCACCCAAACTACAACCTCAATAAAACCCAAAACAAAAACACAAAAAAAATAGGCCCAAAAACCAGGCCCATAAAAAAACTTAACTATAGCTCTTAATAGAATCCAACAAATACTTAACAAAAGCCTCACGGTCAACATCTTCCAACACCTCAACCGAGTTCTTCTCCTCAGCATAAACCCGACGGTCCGGATAAGTCATACCTCTAAATTGATCGTTAGTAGTAGCAACATCGATCGAATAATTAGTGCTCTTAGTAAACACATCAGGATTCAACATTGAAATAACCGCACAAGCATCATGAATAGGGATCTTAGTCATACCTTTTTCAAGTTCGGCGCTAGCGTAAAAGTCCAAAATAGAACTAGCCATTACTCCGACTTCGCCAAGGTCTTTGATCGATTTGATCTCGTCCATTGTCATGTATGCTTTATTTTCTGTTAAATTCAAACCTGATAGCACAACGTCAACGCCAGAGTCGAAGACGATTTGTGCTGCTTCTGGATCAACGTAAGCATTGAATTCAGCAGCTAATGTGATATTTCCTTGTAATGTCGAACCACCCATTACATAGATCTTGTCGATCTTATCGTGGATCTCAGGGAAAGTCTTTAATAATAACGCGATATTAGTTAATGGAGCAGTAGCTACGATATCAACTTTATCGTCGCTAGCTACCAATTTGTCATGAATGAAAGTTACTGCATTTTCACTAGCTAGTGGATATGAGTCACTTTCAGCAGGGAAGTCGTAACCTTCCATACCTGTCTTACCGTGGATCTCGCCGGCTGTTTCGATTTCTTTAACTAATGGCTCAGCTTGACCGGATGCTAGTTCAGCGTTTGAACCTAAGAAAGTCAAAAGCTTCTTAGCATTTTGTGTCACATAATTCAAAGTAACGTTCCCACCAACAGTAGTTACCCCAATAACTTCTGCAATTTCAGGATGGGCAAGTAAAACAGTTAATGCAATGGCATCATCAATACCGGGATCGCAATCCATAATAACTTTTTTCACTATTTGTTTACCTCACTTTGTTGTGTATTTTGTAACTTTTCTGGTAACTTTTGCAGTGCATGCAAGAATCCTCTTCGCTCAAAAGCACCTAAACTGGATAAAATACGTTGATCATTTTCCTTCATGAAGTCGTCAATATTGCCTTGGAGTCGAAGTGCTTTATCCAAAACAATGATCTTTTTCAGACGAGAGTCAGATTCGACCGATTCACGCTTGATTAATTCCTTCTTCTCCATTATTTTGAGAATGTTAGTAGCGGTGGATCGTCTAATATTGAATTCTGCTTCAAGATCTTTTTGAAAAACGTCCTCGTTTGCAGGTACACTAGTCAAGAAGTCTATGATCTGAACTTGAGTACCTGTTAAATCGTAATTAGATGCAAAATCGTTAACACTGCGAGAAATCTCATTTGATGCTACCTTGATCAAATGAGCAATATTACTCGACATAGGTATCCTCCCTTGATTCCCCATTATGTTTCCATCTAAAATTATATCATGCTAGTATGAAAATATGCGAAAGGATGACTGAAATGCTTATAAATGAAGATTGGTATAAGGAATTAAATCTTGGCAATATTCAAAAAATCGAACCAGTTTCTGGTGGTGATATTAATTTAGCATTCAAAGTTACCACAGACGACGGCAGATATTTTCTAAAAGTGCAAACTAACAACGATAAAAGTTTTTTTGACCATGAGATCGAGGGCTTGAACTTGATCAATAGTGTGGCAAATGCTCCAAAAGTTATTAAGGCGGGGACTTTTGACGGGAATGGCTATTTAGTTTTGCAATACGTCGACTTTGGTCAAGGGTCGCAATACGACCTAGGTCAACTAGTCGCAAAGATGCATTCAAAACACGCAGAGCGATTTGGATTGGATCACAATATTTTGAATGCGAAAAATCCGAAGATCAATACGTGGCAAAGGAACTGGGGCGATTTCTTCGTCAAGCAACGACTTGAAGTGTTGGAGATCGAGGTCAAAAAGAAGGGTTATTGGAATGCCTTTCGTGAGAATTTAATGAGTCAATTGAAGACGACTGTTTACGAATATTATTCCGCAAATCCCGTGAAACCGAGCCTAATCCATGGAGACCTTTGGAATGGCAATGCTGGTTTTGAAAAAGACGGCAAGCCAATTTTATTCGATCCAGATGTTTTCTTTGGTAATCGAGAAATGGATATCGCGATGACATTGTTATTCGGTGGCTTTAATCAAGACTTTTACGACGGCTATCAAAGTGTTTATCCACTGAAAAAAGGCTGGGATAAACGAGTAGCTTGGTATCAAGTTTATTACTTGTTAGCTCACGTTAATCTTTTTGGGGAAAGTTATGGTCCAAGTTTGGAAAATGCACTCCAGCAAAGTTTCAATTTCTAAAATATTGTTACCGCAATCATTGAACTTATAATTATATGTGTATTATTTGATAATCGAGAAACATTCTTTGTAATTATCATTTTGCTACCTTATATTGAGAGTAGACAAATAGAGATGGGAGATTCTAAAATGGCAAATATTTTAGTTTTAGGTGCTAACGGACAAATTGCCCAATTAGCAGAAAACATTTTTTTAGATTCAACTGGAGATAATTTGAAGTTGTATCTAAGAAGATCAGACAGATTGCAAGACAAAGCTGCCTCATTTGAAGATCGAGTAGAGTTGATCGACGGTGACGCAACAGATATCGACAAACTCGTCGATTCAATGAAAGACATCGACATGGTTTACGCCAACTTAGCTGGTGGCAACATCGAAGAACAAGCTAAGGACGTAGTAGAAGCCATGCACCAAGCTAACGTCAAGAGATTAGTATGGATCTCAACCCTAGGAATTTACGATGAAGTCCCAGGCAAATTCGGTGAATGGAACAACAAGACACTAGGAAGCTACATCACAAATTATGCAGCTGCCGCAAAAATAATCGAAGACTCAGACCTAGACTACACAATCATCAGACCAGCCTGGTTAACAAACAAAGACGAAGTAGACTACGAAATCACACAAAAAGGCGAAGAATTCAAAGGAACAGAAGTATCCCGTAAATCAATCGCCCAAATAGTAGTAGACATCGCTCAAGTACCAGACAAATACAGCCGTGAATCAATCGGGGTTAATAAAGCTGGAACAGATGGGGATAAACCCTCATGGTACTAAAACCATAAAGCAGGAAAAAACAGCTGCTGAGGATTAAAACACAGAGAGTGGAAGCACACGGGTAGCTGCTGAGGATTTAGGGACTGTCGGCACCCAAGGTGCGGCGAAGCCGTGCCTGCCGACAGTTTCTAAACCGGAGGCCGCTGTGTGCTGGAACTCGTTTTCGCATACTTGAGGATAAAAGTAAAAAGCACTATCCAAACCACTGCAAGTTTAACCAGCAGAAATGGATAGTGCTATTTTATTGCTGCAAGTTTGAGAATATAAAAATTAATATCAAACATACACATGACCATCCCAAAAACTGATACCATTGTGCATCAGAACTGTTTTTTAGCATTCTTGAAAGTAAAAAAGCACAATCCAAAACCACTGCAAGTTTAATCAGCAGAAATGGATAGTGCCATTTTATTGCCGTAAGTTTGAAAATATAACATAAGACAGTTACCACTAACTAAAAAATTATATTATCAATTTAAAACTATGATCTTCCAAGATCACTTTTATTCAAAACCCCAAACAATAAGGAAGAAACAAAACCAATTCTCCCCGTTATAACGCCATCAACGAAAATTAACAAATCCAACAACATCAACAAAGCAACCCCTTACAAACAAATTTCATAAGAAATTTTAACTTACGAAAAAAAATTTTTTCTGTTATATTAATCAACCGTTGCAGTCAAACGGAGGTTAATTATGAGTTCTATCGATAAAAATTCTATTCAAACAAAGCTAGAACATCCATATTTAGCATTAATGGGTGTTCTGATCGGTGGTTTCGTGGGGATGCTAAGTGAGACATCACTAAACATTGCTTTGCCATCAATTATGAAGGCTTTTTCTATTGAAACTGGTACTGCACAATGGCTAGTCACAGGTTACATGCTAGTTATCGCGATTGTTCTACCTCTTTCAAGTTTATTAACAAAACATTTTTCAACTAGGGGATTAGTTCGTTTCGGACTATGGATCTTTATTATTGGATCGGTCATCTCAGCTTTGGCCATGAACTTTGCCATGTTATTGGCTGGTCGAATGATCCAAGGTATCGGAACAGGTATTATTTTGCCATTAATGTTCTCGATCGCCATGCGGATTTTTCCACCTAACAAATTGGGTGCCGCATTAGGTGTTGCCGCATTAGTTATCATGTTCGCCCCAGCTATCGGACCTACTTTAGCTGGATTATTACTAGGTGTTTTATCATGGAGAGCAATTTTCTGGTCATTTATCGTCTTCTTTATCGTTGCTTGGCTCTTTATGGAAAAAAATCTGACAAACGTCTTTGAAGTTCCGAAGCCAAAAGTTGATTGGTTAGCCATTTGCTTATCAACTATCAGTTTCGGATTGATCGTTTTCGGAATTAGTTTCTTAAGTAAAAACATGCCAGTTGCTATCGTAGCCTTAGTAGTTGGATTAATTTTCTTAGTTATTTACATCAGACAACAATTGAAAGCTGATACACCAACTTTGGATTTTGCTGTGTTAAAAACACCAAGATTCGTTACTGGTTCGATCTTAGTTATGATCGATTTTGGTATCACACTTTCAGCCATGTACTTGTTACCAATGTACTTACAAAACGGACTAGGCATTGCCGTTGCTTTAACTGGTGTCATCATGTTACCAGGTGGTATCGTTAACGCCATCACATCATTTTTAGCAGGTCGTGCATACGATAAGATCGGTGCTAAGATCATGTCTAGATTAGGCTTTTTGATCTCAGTTATCGGTTCAATTATGTTCATTTTGAGTAACTCAAATAGCTCAATTGCATACATCATCATTGCCCACATCATCTTAATGATCGGTGTGCCAATGGCTATGTCACCATCACAAACTTATGGTTTGAATTCACTAGATCAATATCAATCAGCTGATGGTTCAGCTATCATCAATACGTTCCAACAAGTTATCGGAGCCGTTGCTACTGGTATCGCAACTATCTTATTGAGTACTGGTCAAGCCAACTATATGGCTAACGGTGGACACTCAGAGGCTTTAGCATTTACCCAAGGTGCTCACTACGGATTTACTTTCACACTGATCTTAGCTATTTTAGGTTTCTTGATTGCCTTTAGAGTTAAAGATCGTGGTGGAGACCAAATTAAAAAATAGTCTTATTAAACCTTTAAGAACCATTTAGCTCACTTTGTATTTATGCTAAAATGTGTGAGTTGTATTAATTTTAAATCGATTGATACGTTTTCAAGATGTTTTACTTAAAAAATATGTTGAATAATCTTGGCTATCCATTTATAATGGTATGGTTGATATTAAGAAATTTAAAGAAAGGGAGGAGGGATTTCAGATGTCACAAAATACACATAAAGGTATGACAGGTCACCGCCGTCCCGTTAATGCCGCAAACACAGACAGTCGTAAGGCACAAACACAAAAGGTTATCGAGTTTTTAAAGAGTCGCGATGAAAAAGCTGCTAAATAATTAATTTTTGCAGATGATTATATAAGGGCAAAACCTAGTTTTGGGTTTTGCTCTTTTTTTTCTACGTCTTGTCAATAGTAATGTTGTTAATTCAATGATTCATAAATATGAATACAAGATATTAGTTCAGTGACGAGGGTTTTCACCACCAAACTAATGCCTTAGTCTTGTTATTTTAGTGATTTTAAGTAAGCCAAATAAAC
>NZ_RHOM01000057.1 GCF_003946515.1 Companilactobacillus zhongbaensis
TGCGAATTATGGTATTCTGTTGATGCATCAAGACGAAAAACCTCTTTCATTGTTAGTGTCGGAACTCCAATGATAACTGATTTTTCCGTCTTGGTGTTTTTTTATTCAGATTTTCTTAAGGTGGCTAACTTGATTATAAAATTCGCCAAAATCAAATTAAGCTCAAAAAATCACATTTTTTATCAATTGTTTTCATAGCGCTTACATTTATATGGTGATTTTATGATAAAATGAATTTTGTATGAAAAAAGGTGAAAAGTTTTTTTTACAACTAGGGGGAATAAAAATGTTCAAACGATTACTCAGAATGGGGTTGATCGCTGCACTTTTTTCTATTGTTTTAGTGGGATGTTCTAAAAACAATAGCGGAAGTAAAAGTTATTCCAGCAATGAGATTTCAGTAATGGTGCCAGATTGGGGAGCACCAACGCAAAAAATGTTGGATCAATTTGAGAAAGAATCTGGCGTTAAAGTAAATATGCAACCAACTGCTTGGGATGACATTAAGAGTAAAGTTTCGATTGCATCAAACGGAAAACAAGCTCCAGCAGATGTTTTTGAAGTCGATTGGTCATGGATGGGGGAATTCCAAAAGGCTGGTTGGCTCAATAAAGTTGACGTAAGCAAAAATGACGTGAATGATATTCCATCACTAGCTACTTTTAAAGCTGGTGACGATTACTATGCTGTTCCTTATTCTCACGGTATCCGTCTATTGTATGCCAATAAGAAAATGTTATCTGATGCCGGTATCGATCAAATGCCAGCAACTTGGTCCGATATGGACAAAGATATGAAGGAACTTAAGGATAAAAAGATCGTTAAATATCCACTTCAGTTCCCGTTAGGAGCTGAAGAAAATGCTACTACTACTTTCCTTACTTATGCATACATGAGAAATGGTGTCATTTTTAATAAAGATAATAGTTTAAACAAAAAGAGTGCTTTAGATACATTTAAGTATATCGATAATGCCGTTAAATCGGGCTATATCGATCCAAACAGTGTTTCAACTGGTGGAATGGATACATATAATGGAATCAATTCCGGAAAGGGTGCAATTTTAATTGGACCTTCATCATTCATTGTTAGCTCCAATAATAAGAAAGTATCGAAAGTGGTCGGTCAAGTCGAACCATTGAAGATTCCTACAAACGACGGTTCCGCTCCAAAATCAGTTGCCTACACAGAAGCTGTTGGTATTTCCAAGTTCTCAAAGAATAAAAAAGCTGCCGCTAAATTTGTTAAATGGTATTCTTCTCAAAAAGTTCAAAAGCAATTGTACAAATCATTGAACAATATTCCAACTAGAAGTAGTGTCCTACAAGAATTAACGGACAATAATTCAATTAAGAATGGTAAAGTTTTAGTTGATTCAAACAAACTATTGACGATGCCATTCCCTAATGGTATTCCAGATAATTACGGCAAGCTAAGTAGTGCCATTTTCAACACCGTAAATAAAGTTGGTCGTCAAAAGATGACTCCGGAACAAGCAACTAATTCTTTAGCAAAGCAAATTGACAAACTTAATAAAGACTAATTAAAACAAGAAAACAAGGGATGTTACCATGTTTTCTTGTTTTAATATGGAAGGTAAAATCGTGCGAAATAAAAACTTATGGGCTGCCATCTTACTACTACCGTGTATCTTGATTATAGGTGGAACGGTCTTTCTTCCAATCATAACGACATTTGGCTATAGTCTCAGGGATATGAATTTAACTGAGGTTACGACCAACAAATTCGTAGGTTTTGAAAATTATCGTAAGGTATTAACCAATCCGGATTTTCGTGATGCCTTAATGAACAACTTGACTGTATTAGTACTCGTTATCGTCTTAGGATTGATTACTAGTGTTTTCGTAGGTGTTGTTCTCAACAATTCGTCTAGATTTGGCTCGTTATTGACGGCCATTGTTATAATTCCTTGGGCATTACCACCATTAGTTAATGGAATTATGTGGAAGTTTATTTTCTTCCCCGGATATGGCTTGTTGAATAAATTGTTGATGGATGCACATTTGATCAATACGCCAATTTCTTGGATAACTAGTCGCTCGCTTTTCTTATTCGTTGTTGCGATAATTATCATTTGGCGAACGGTGCCGTTTTGTGCCATCTTGATTTTGGCTAATTTGAAAAACATTCCTGATACTTACGCTGAATCTTTTGAATTAGAAGGGGGTTCCAGATGGCAGATTTTTACTAAAATAACTTTGCCACTATTAATACCCTCACTAGGTGTCGTCTTGATCAATTTAACTACATCAGCAATGAATGTATTTGATGAGATCATCGCATTATCTGGCTATCAATCAGACAATGCATCACTTATGGTGTATAACTATTCTACGATTTTCAATTTCCTTGATTTTGGTATGGGGAGTGCGACTGCGTATATCATCATGCTACTAGTAGGGATTGTAGGGTATTTTTATGTTAAAAATATGACTAAAAACATTAAGGTATAAATATGAGGAAATCAACTATTGGATATTCAATTTCAAGTTTATTAATTATTGTTGTGACGTTGTTACCAATTATTTGGTGCTTGATTATCAGTCTGACACCAGAGTCAGATATGCTATCATCGCAATTCCAATTGAGCAGTAAGAACGTGACTTTTGGAAATTACCAAGCAATTTTTAATTTGAGTACGCCACAGAGTCAAACGGTAATTTTGGGTTTAGTAAATAGTCTTAAAAGTTCGATACTAACAGTTATCATAGCTTTACCAATTTCATTTATTACTTCGTATGCTCTGTACCGTTACAAATTCAGATTTAAAAAAGTTTTTATAAAAGTGCTGATTTTGACACTAGTTTTTCCAGTATTAACGACTATCGTGCCTATTTACAATATGTTTAAAAACTTAGGTATGTTAGATAGTATGTTTTGGACTTCGATCATTTATACTTCTTCGTTGTTACCACTAATCACTTGGATAAATTTGAATTACTTAAATTCAATTTCACCAGAAATTTTTCAAGCAGCTAAGATTGACGGATTTTCTGAATCACAAACGTTTTTCCGGATTGCCGTACCACTATGTCGACCTATTTTGGTGACGGGAACCTTAATCATCTTCTTAGCAATTTGGAAACAATATATGATACCGATGATCTTGTTAACCACTTATAAAAATCGGACTTTGACCTTGATCCTGTCAACATTCATGACTCGTAATTCGATCGATTATGGTTTAATTGCTGCCATCGGAGTGATCTCGATCATTCCACCAATAATAATTGCATTGCTATTTAGAAAGTTCTTAGTAAACGGATTTTCTTCACAAGCATAAAAAAACGATGATAAATCTCTACATAAAAAGTAGAAATCTATCATCGTTTTTATTTACTAAAAACCATCCAATTCAACCGGCATCCACCGCAACAAAAGCTTCCAGATAAACACATAAACAACAGCCAACAAAACCCCAACCAAGTTATCAAATATCCGGATAGCCACAGCAGAATTCCCACTAAAAATAGTAAAAGCCAGTGCCAAAGCACCAAAGCAGTTGAACACATTTTTAAAGCGGTATGTTGCAGAAAGTCCCAAACAGACTCCACCAATGATACCTAGTAAGTCTTTAGGAATGAAGTTTACCAATATCATGAAAAGAATGGAACCGGCGATAACTCCCACCATTCGGTCGATTACTCGGCTTTTTGAATTAGAGAAATCAAACGTCGAAATAATCGATGAAAAAGCAAAGCCGACCCACATTGCACGTGGCAGATTCCAGACTTCGCTCAACAAAATTACTAAACTACTACCAATGGCGTAGTAAGCTAGCCAAATGTTACGCATTGAAGCAATACCCTTATCAAATATTGATTGGGAGATCGACACTTCCGTATCTTTGTGACGATGTTTTTGGAAAAAGATGACCGCAAAGAGTATGAAACAGCTAAGTAACACCCAGAAACGAGAATTGAGTTGAGCTGGACTGAGTTTAACGCTAGTTCCCAATAAGAATATGTACGAAAAAGAATACAATCCAGGATTCCCCATTTGTGGTTCTTTCCCAGTCAAAAAGAGCAGTAATAATAAGTTGATCAAGTTGAGCACAAACTTCAAATAAATATTCTCCAGCTGAAAAATCAGCGGGATTGAAAACAAGACGGCAAAAATTATTCCCAGACTGACGATCGAATGGCTGATCTTATAGCCGAAATGGACGAAGCGCAAACTCAGCAACATGCAGAACAAGATCACAGCTAGAAAGGAATTTTCCATTCCAAAGCCGTAACTTATCGCCGAGATGAATGCAATCGCAAAGGCTACGATCAAGACACTTCGTAAAAGCATGATTAAGAATAATTTTTGACGCTCATTTTTGGAAACAGAGTTGTGGATCTGTTTTTTTAAGACGAACGGATCCAGCTGTAATTTCTGATAAAATGTCATGGTTCCTCCTTCAAAGCAGCATTGAGCAGTGTATAAAAAGGCAATCGAAAAGTCAATATAAAGCGATATCATTATCTTTATAATTACCGTTGCGACCGCACCAGATCCATACTATATTAGTAACAGTAGGTAAACGTAAGTTTTAAAGAGGTATCGATATGGAAAATAAAGATGTGCCATTATTCATTCAAGCTCTGCGGGAAAAAGTTGTTCCGGCAACAGGCTGTACGGAACCGGTGGCAGTCGCTTTAGCTGCGGCTACTAGTCGAAAGTATTTAGCAGTCGATGAGGTCGTTGAGCAAATCAAGGTCGCGGTGTCTTTAAACATATATAAAAATGCTTTAGCGGTCATCGTACCAGGTACCGGCGAGCCTGGCTTAGAAGTTGCTACGGCTGCCGGTTTCTTAGCAGGTGATTCAGATAAAGGGCTAAAAGTCATTGCCGATATCGAGCCAGCTGATGTTGAAGAAATCATAACATTGGCTGAATCTGGTAAGGTCCAGATAAAACTAGCCAAAGACTGCCCGGGATTTTTTGTCCAAGTCGAGCTTAAAACTGCGCAAAATACAGTCACAGTGAAAATAGTAGGTAGTCACACCAATATCGTGGGGATCACCAAGAATGACCAGGTGATTTTGAAGCAAACGGAACAACAAACTAGTAAACAGCCAACGATTGATGATTGGCTCCGTACTAAAAAATTACGCGATATTTGGGATTTTTCTCGTGAAGTTCCTTTAGAAAAAATTTCTTTCATGCAAAAAGCCGCCGAGCTCAATGTTGCTCTGGCTAATGAAGGATTGAAAAACATGTATGGCCTCCAATCAGGCCGGAAATTGCAGCAAGCGATGTCTGAAGATACCCTCGATCATCAACTTTTGATTTATACGCAGGCAGCTGCCGATGCACGAATGGGTGGTGCTACAATGCCTGCCATGACAAACTCTGGTTCGGGCAATCAAGGCATTACGGCCACGATCCCAGTCTATGTGGTCGCCCAACGGCAAAAAGTTGAGCAGGAGAAATTTATCCGGGCTCTAGCTTTGTCACATTTGGTGGCCATTTATATTCATTCATTTTTGCCAGTTTTATCGGCTTTTTGCGCGGCTGATTCGGCTGCTATGGGTTCAGCTGTCGGTATCTGTTACTTGTTCGATGAAGATTTTGAAGTGGCACAAAATGCCATCAACAATATGGTCGAGGATTCGGTCGGCATGGTTTGCGACGGTGCCGGTTGTGCCTGCGCATTAAAAGTTGGTAACGCTGTGTCATCAATGTATCGAGCCGTCACATTAGCACAACAAGGTGTGGCGATTCCCGTTAGCAATGGCTTGATCAGTGAAGATATCGACCAAACAATCCGCAATATTGGTCAATTAGCATCGAAAGGGATGCGTCAAACGGATCCAGAAATTTTGGATATCATGATTAATAATAAGTGGCGAATTTTATAATCAAGTTAGCCACCTTAAGAAAATCTGAATAAAAAAACACCAAGACGGAAAAATCAGTTATCATTGGAGTTCCGACACTAACAATGAAAGAGGTTTTTCGTCTTGATGCATCAACAGAATACCATAATTCGCAA
>NZ_RHOM01000058.1 GCF_003946515.1 Companilactobacillus zhongbaensis
GATATTTTTGACGAATTTATAAAAGCATTACCCAATCGCCTGATCAGGCTCTTGGATAATGCTTCATGATGTTAAAAAACTATTTGATTGTACCCAACCTCAACATACGAATGAGTTGAGGGCTATTTTCGTGCTTTCAACCTTTAGTTTTAAAAATGAAAATGAATACGTTAAGTATCCTTCAGAATGATGTCACTTATTTTTTTAACATACAAGCACTGATTATTTGGAGTACGATAGTCCTCAACTTCTCTAAAACCATTTTCATTATAAAATTTCCTCAAATAATCATTGTCATCCACTTCCAAATACAGGATTCGTCCTCCGATTAATTTATAAATCTTATTGATTGTAATATAGGCCAATTTAAGGATATCTGCCCCAGATAGTAATTCTTTATAATTGAAGTTTTTCCCAATTTGTCCAATCAATATTGATTTAATTTCATAATTTTCGCTTATTGTTTTGTAGCCTATTCCCATCAATTTTTTCTTTAAGCTATTTGATAGCTTAGAAAAATTTCTTTTGGAAATCATAAGGGGTTTATTCGTTATGGCGTAATACCCCGCTAATACATTTTTGCCTTGGTATGTTGTAAAGATTAAATACGTTCGTGATAAATCTAGTTTCTCAAATTGTATCGACTTGGCTAACAAAAAATCCTCTACATCTTCATTTATTGACGAAAACGTAGAGAACATTTTATTTAGATCATAATTTTGATCCATCAGCTCTTTAAGCTGAATAACCTTGTAACCCATTAATCAAAATCCCGCATAATGTCTTTAATCTTTTTCTTGTCTTTTTTGTTAGTTAAAAAACGAACAGGTTTAGAAAGCTTAGTTTCAGTTTTTCTAGATTCATCTAGAGCATCCGCTAACCTTCTACCGCTTTTTTGATTAAAGGTGAACTCAGTTTGGAAACTCTTAGTTGCCACACCCATCACTCCTTATATAATCAAGTATTTACTAACATCTTAACAGGTGCGAAAACACCATTCAACAATAAACAAGTGGCGTTTATCTAATATAATAATTTAATTAAATATGCAACAATTACCTTTTGTTGTTTTATAAAAATATCAACATGATTGAAGAGTTTATTATTTATGATAGAAAACAAAAAAGCCTAAAATCCTATAATGTTCACTATTATAGAAACTTTATGGCTTTTTATAAAATCATAAGTGAGTAAAAAAGCGAACTACGAGAATCGAACTCGCGACACTAGCTTGGGAAGCTGGTATTTTACCATTAAACTAAGTTCGCATATGTGCTTCTGTACAAATACTTATTATACCTTAAAAAAAGTTAAAATGATAAATAAATTTTAAATCTGTTGTCTCAAATATGAATATAAATTGATTTTTTAGGCTTTGTAACCTAAAATCGAAGATAACGATAGAAACCTATCTAAATATCTTCATTGAGGAGAACATAGAAATGAAAAAGACTATAGTTACTTTGTTAGCTGCTGTTACTCTTATGGGTACTGCAACAGTTACAACTGCTTGTTCTAACACTAAAACAGAACAAACTGAAACACATTCAGCAAAGAAAGTCACACGTGATGAAATCGTTGGACATGACTACGTTGGTGTAAGTAAAGATAACAAGGACCAATATATCACTTTCTTCACTGGTAAGAATGGTAAGAACGTAAAACACTTCCGTGTAAGCAAAGATGGTTCTCAAAAGACTATTACATACTTCATGAAGAAACCTGAACTTAAGATCAACAAGAAGAATCCTAAGAAGTTCACAATCAAAGGTTACAGTGTAATCTCAGAACCAGACTTCCAATTCAACTTCACAAAATCTGGCAAGACAACAATCAAGTCAGAAGACAACAAGAAATGGAAACTATTTGACGGCACACACAAAGAAGCCATCAAACACGTACAAAACCAAGCAAAATCTGCTGACAGCAACAAATAATCAATCAGTCAACCAAAAAGGCGATGAATCAGGAAAATTCCTGACCATCGCCTTTTTTAGTATTCTATTTTTACGCAACTTATGTCTGTTGGTAACCGATAAATCATTTGGGTCTAGCCGGTTAGCAAAAGAACAAAAGATTACAACAGCAATGTACGTCAGGAAACAAAACGAGCGGAGCTTTAGTCCCGCGAACCGAGAAGCTGCAAGGTGCTCAAAAAGAAAAAATCTTGAAAATAAAACTGGGAAGCACCTATTCCCCAACTCAAAACAAACGGGGATTGTACTATCTAGACGGAGGGGCCCGGGATACACACCTCAGCCGCCAAATAGTGGAACGTAAGTGCTAACGCACTTGCGCAACTGGTTCTTAATGGTGGCTGTGCCACCGAAAAAATTAGGAAGCCAGTGTGTGTATCCCGGGCCCCGGAGTCGACAGTGAACCACCACTCCAAACTACTACCTCTATCCAACCAAACAAACAACAAAATCCCATTCAAGCAAAACGCCTCTGTCTGCTCTGCTCTCTTACATTTTTACAAAAAAAATCTGTCGATCCAAAAGAATCGACGGAAAACCATTTTAATACAATGGCATATAAGTATCTCTCTCCCACTGTGAAACTGTTTGACAATATTGATCCCATTCAGCATTCTTAGCAGCGAACAAACTATTCGTCAATGACTCACCAAGTGATGATTGAACGAACTTATCTTTACGTAAAGCCTTCAAAGCATTGTGCAATGTAGAAGGAAGTTCTGTGATTCCAAGATCTTCACGTTGTTGTTCTGTCATACCATAAATGTTTTCTTTAACTTCTGGCATCAACTTATAATCGCTATTCAAGCCATCCAAACCAGCATCAAGAATAGCAGCAATAGCAAGGTATGGATTAGTTGTAGGGTCAACACTTCTCATTTCAAGACGTTTTGACTTACCTTTAGCAGCTGGTACACGTACTAAAGGAGATCTGTTCTTACTTGACCAAGCGATGTATGTTGGAGCTTCGAATCCAGGAACTAAACGCTTGTAAGAATTGATTGTTGGATTATTAACGGCTGTTAATGCACGAGCATGTGTCATTAGACCACTTAAGAATTTCTTTGCAGTGTCTGAAAGCATGTCATTTTCGTCATCAAAGACATTGTCGTCACCTTTGAATAATGACATGTTGATGTGCATACCTGAACCATTGATACCTTGTAATGGTTTTGGCATGAATGTTGCGTAAAGACCGTGACGTTTAGCAACAGTCTTAACAACTAATTTGAAAGTTTGGATACTATCTGCAGCTGAAACAGCATCTTCATACTTAAAGTCAATTTCTTGTTGTCCAGGAGCAACTTCGTGGTGACTAGCTTCAATTTCAAAGCCCATCTTTTCCAAAATCAAAACGATATCACGACGGCAACTTTCACCTAAGTCTACTGGTGAAAAGTCAAAGTAACTACCATCATCGTTCAATTGAAGAGTTGGTAATCCTTTTTCATCAGTGTTAAATAAGAAAAATTCTGGCTCAGGTCCAATGTTAAAGTCTGAGTATCCCATATCTCTCATTTTACCGAGAATACGGTTCAAGTTGTATCTTGGATCACCAACAAATGGTGTTCCATCAGTTTCATAAATATCACAAATCAAACGAGCAACCTTACCATGTTCTGATCCCCATGGGAAAATCAACCATGTACTTAAATCTGGATGCAATAACATATCACTCTCTTCAATTCGAGTGAAACCATCGATTGAAGAACCATCGAATGTAATTTTATTAGCTAATACCTTTTCAAGTTGAGAAACAGGCACCTCAACGTTTTTGATCATTCCATTAATATCAGTAAACATTAAACAAATGAATTCAACATTTTCTTCACTTGCCATGTCTCTAATATCGTCTGCAGAATACTTATGCATCATATCGCTCCTTCTTTGTATATACCAATTTTGTTTAGTCACTAAAAACCGTTAATCCATTAACTATTTTTAACAATAAAACGATAATACCAATGTCGATAATAACTGTCAAACCAATATATTAATATTTTTAACCATTTCTAATTTACCACGAATTTCGAGATTTTTTATCATATATTAAGAAAAAAATATTTTATGATTTCGATTGACTTACGGCCCGATAATGGTTAAATTATATATGCGAACAAAATACATGCCATTTCAAATAATAGTTCGCATTTTGGAGTGAATGAAAATTATGGAAGTTTTTGATTACGAGGATATCCAATTAGTTCCGAATAAATGTATCGTAAATAGTCGGTCAGAATGTGACACCAGCGTAAAGTTCGGTCCGAGAACGTTTAAGATACCAGTAGTACCTGCAAACATGCAGACGGTTATCGACGAAAGCCTAGCCGAATACTTAGCAAAAAATGACTATTTTTACATCATGCACCGTTTCCAACCAGAAAAAAGAACGCAATTCATCAAAGATATGAATGCCAAAGGCCTATTCACATCAATAAGTCTAGGAATCAAAGAAGAAGAATTCGGCTTCATAGATGAATTAGCAGCAGAAAATCTAACCCCTGACTACATCACAATAGACGTAGCTCACGGACACAGTGACAAAGTCATCAACATGATCAAACACGTAAAAAAACAGCTACCAAACACCTTCTTAATAGCTGGAAACGTAGGAACCCCAGAAGGAGTACGTGAACTAGAAAACGCCGGAGCGGACGCTACAAAAGTAGGAATCGGCCCCGGAAGAGCATGTATCACCAAAATCAAAACCGGCTTTGGAACAGGTGGCTGGCAACTAGCAGCCATCAGACTATGCGCCAAAGCAGCCAACAAACCAATTATCGCCGACGGAGGAATCAGAAACGACGGCGACATAGCCAAATCAGTCCGCTTTGGAGCCAGCATGGTAATGATCGGCTCCCTACTAGCAGGCCACGAAGAATCCCCTGGTGAAACCGTAATGAAAGACGGCGTAAAATACAAAGAATACTTCGGATCAGCCTCACAATACCAAAAAGGCGTATACAAAAACGTCGAAGGTAAAAAAATGTTAATCAAATGTCGTGGAAACATCAACGACACATTAAGAGAAATGCACGAAGACCTACAATCATCAATCTCCTACGCCGGAGGAAGAGATTTAGACTCCCTAAGAAGAATTGACTATGTAATAGTAAGAAACTCCATCTTCAACGGAGACATGTAGTAAGAAAACAGTATAAATAAAGAAAAGTCGCTGAAGTATTCAGCGGCTTTTTTCCATACCATCAAAATTTTATAAGAAGAAAAAATCAAACAAGAAAGAGCAAGAAAAAAGCAGGAAATACCATAGCAACCGATGAAGAAAACAGAAAAAAATAAAAAAAGATAAACAAAACAAGCAAAAATCGTAAGAACGGCAATAAATCGGTACCACTACCCTAATCACAGCAAGTTTGCACAATAAATATAAGTACCGTGCCCCCACAAAAAAATACTAAGCTTAGAGGCATAGAAGTTACCCGACGGGGTGCTCCTATGCCTCTATTACTTTATAGTGGTAGTGAAGACAAGCCGTACTCATTTTTGGTCCTTGAGACCGTCACAAAAAATGGCTGCTTCACTTGTTTT
>NZ_RHOM01000059.1 GCF_003946515.1 Companilactobacillus zhongbaensis
GCGTGGCAACTACCTATCCTCGCGGGTAGTTTCCCACCAACTACTTTCGGCGTTAAGAAGCTTAACTTCTGTGTTCGGCATGGGAACAGGTGTATCCTTCTTGCTATCGCCACCACACTTTGGTGCTCGTACCTTCAAAACTAGATATTAAGTTCAATGAATTAAGTAACACTTCAAACCACTTACTGCGGTTAAGTCCTCGATCTATTAGTACTGCTCAGCTCCAAGTATCACTACTCTTCCACCCGCAGCCTATCTACGTCATATTCTTTAACGGATCTTACTTCCTTAACGGAATGGGAAATCTCATCTTGAGGGGGGCTTCACACTTAGATGCTTTCAGCGTTTATCCCGTCCATACGTAGCTACCCAGCAATGCCCTTGGCAGAACAACTGGTACACCAGAGGTATGTCCATCCCGGTCCTCTCGTACTAAGGACAGCTCCTCTCAAATTTCCTACGCCCGCGACGGATAGGGACCGAACTGTCTCACGACGTTCTGAACCCAGCTCGCGTACCGCTTTAATGGGCGAACAGCCCAACCCTTGGGACCGACTACAGCCCCAGGATGCGATGAGCCGACATCGAGGTGCCAAACCTCCCCGTCGATGTGAACTCTTGGGGGAGATAAGCCTGTTATCCCCAGGGTAGCTTTTATCCGTTGAGCGATGGCCCTTCCATGCGGTACCACCGGATCACTAACTCCGACTTTCGTCCCTGCTCGACTTGTCAGTCTCGCAGTCAAGCTCGCTTATACGTTTACACTCTGCGAATGATTTCCAACCATTCTGAGCGAACCTTTGAGCGCCTCCGTTACTTTTTAGGAGGCGACCGCCCCAGTCAAACTGCCCACCAGACACTGTCCCTCACCACGTTCAGTGGCGCAGGTTAGAACCTTCATATAACAAGGGTAGTATCCCACCAACGCCTCCATCGAAACTAGCGTTCCGATATCTACGGCTCCTACCTATCCTGTACATGTTACACAAAAATTCAATATCAAGCTACAGTAAAGCTCCATGGGGTCTTTCCGTCCTGTCGCGGGTAACCCGCATCTTCACGGGTATTATAATTTCACCGAGTCTCTCGTTGAGACAGTGCCCAAATCATTACGCCTTTCGTGCGGGTCGGAACTTACCCGACAAGGAATTTCGCTACCTTAGGACCGTTATAGTTACGGCCGCCGTTTACTGGGGCTTCAATTCTCAGCTTCGCTTACGCTAACTGATCCTCTTAACCTTCCAGCACCGGGCAGGCGTCAGCCCATATACGTCATCTTACGATTTAGCATAGACCTGTGTTTTTGATAAACAGTTGTTTGGGCCTATTCACTGCGGCTGGCTGTTACACCAGCACCCCTTCTCCCGAAGTTACGGGGTCATTTTGCCGAGTTCCTTAACGAGAGTTCACTCGCTGACCTTAGGATTCTCTCCTCGACTACCTGTGTCGGTTTGCGGTACGGGTAGTTTATATCTAACTAGAAACTTTTCTCGGCAGTGTGAGTTACTGTGCTTCGCTACTTTAATTTCGCTCCTCATCACAGATTGTCCTTAAAGGTAAAAGCATTTGACTCTTACCAAGACTTTCTGCTTGAACATACTTTTCCAGCCGTATGCACACATCATCCTCCTGCGTCCTTCCATCGCTCAAACAATATAAACTAGTACAGGAATCTCAACCTGTTTTCCATCGATTACACCTCTCGGTCTCATCTTAGGTCCCGACTAACCCTGGGAGGACGAGCCTTCCCCAGGAAACCTTAGTCTTTCGGCCGATCAGATTCTCACTGATCTTTCGCTACTCATACCGGCATTCTCACTTCTAAAAACTCCACTGCTCCTCACGGTACAGCTTCAATGCTTTTACAACGCTCTCCTACCACGTGTCTTACGACACATCCACAGTTTCGGTATCATGCTTAGCCCCGGTACATTTTCGGCGCAGAATCACTCGACTAGTGAGCTATTACGCACTCTTTGAATGAATGGCTGCTTCTAAGCCAACATCCTAGTTGTCTGTGCATTTCCACATCCTTTTCCACTTAGCATGAATTTTGGGACCTTAACTGGTGATCTGGGCTGTTTCCCTTTCGACGATGGATCTTATCACTCACCGTCTGACTCCCGGGTATAGATCTATGGCATTCGGAGTTTATCTGAATTCAGTAACCCAAGACGGGCCCCTAGTCCAAACAGTGCTCTACCTCCACGATCCTTTTCCCCGAGGCTAACCCTAAAGCTATTTCGGAGAGAACCAGCTATCTCCAAGTTCGTTTGGAATTTCACCGCTACCCACACCTCATCCCAGCATTTTTCAACATACATGGGTTCGGTCCTCCAATGCGTTTTACCGCATCTTCAACCTGGACATGGGTAGGTCACTTGGTTTCGGGTCTACGTCTACATACTTATTCGCCCTATTCAGACTCGCTTTCGCTCCGGCTCCGACTCTTCATCTTAACCTTGCATGCAAACGTAACTCGCCGGTTCATTCTACAAAAGGCACGCCATTACCCATTAACGGGCTCTGACTACTTGTAGGCACACGGTTTCAGGATCTATTTCACTCCCCTTCCGGGGTTCTTTTCACCTTTCCCTCACGGTACTGGTTCACTATCGGTCACTAGGGAGTATTTAGCCTTGGGAGATGGTCCTCCCGGATTCCGACGGGGTTTCTCGTGTCCCGCCGTACTCAGGATACTGATTGGAGTGGTTCGGATTTCGTTTACGAGGCTTTCACTCTCTTTGGCCAAGCTTTCCAACTTGTTCTACTATCCTTACCTTTTGTTCTCAAACATCAGTCCTACAACCCCAGAAAGCAAGCTCTCTGGTTTGGGCTATTCCCGTTTCGCTCGCCGCTACTCAGGGAATCGACTTTTCTTTCTCTTCCTGCAACTACTTAGATGTTTCAGTTCATTGCGTCTTCCTCTTGCATGCTATGTATTCACATACAAGTAATCATCCATTACGATGACTGGGTTCCCCCATTCGGAGATCCCCGGATCATAGCTTACTTACAGCTCCCCGAGGCGTATCGTCGTTAGTTACGTCCTTCTTCGGCTCCTAGTGCCTAGGCATCCACCGTGCGCCCTTTATAACTTAACCTATTAGTTAAATCACAAAAGTTCTAAAAACTTTCTTTGCCATACTATCTCTAGTACAGCTGGCAGCTTACGCTGCCGCGCAGTTTTCGGTGTTTCTTTAATTCATTTACTTCTTAATATCCAGTTTTCAAGGTACGAGTTGGTAAACTTTCGTCTACCTATGGAGGTTAACGGGATCGAACCGATGACCTCCTGCTTGCAAAGCAGGTGCTCTCCCAGCTGAGCTAAACCCCCATGGTGCTTCTTATTCTATTTTATGGGCCTAAATGGACTTGAACCATCGACCTCACGCTTATCAGGCGTGCGCTCTAAACCAGCTGAGCTATAGGCCCAATAAGCCTGCAGAGAGTAGACCTCTCAAAACTAAACAAAGTTTTAACTTGTGTATTCCGTGGTACCTAAGTACCTATCCTTAGAAAGGAGGTGATCCAGCCGCAGGTTCTCCTACGGCTACCTTGTTACGACTTCACCCTAATCATTTGTCCCACCTTAGACGGCTAGCTCCTAAAAGGTTACCCCACCGGCTTTGGGTGTTACAAACTCTCATGGTGTGACGGGCGGTGTGTACAAGGCCCGGGAACGTATTCACCGCGGCATGCTGATCCGCGATTACTAGCGATTCCAGCTTCATGTAGGCGAGTTGCAGCCTACAATCCGAACTGAGATCGGTTTTAAGTGATTTGCTTGCCCTCGCGAGTTCGCAACACGTTGTACCGACCATTGTAGCACGTGTGTAGCCCAGGTCATAAGGGGCATGATGATTTGACGTCGTCCCCACCTTCCTCCGGTTTGTCACCGGCAGTCTCACCAGAGTGCCCAACTGAATGCTGGCAACTGATAATAAGGGTTGCGCTCGTTGCGGGACTTAACCCAACATCTCACGACACGAGCTGACGACAACCATGCACCACCTGTATCCATGTCCCCGAAGGGAACCTCTAATCTCTTAGACTTTCATGGTATGTCAAGACCTGGTAAGGTTCTTCGCGTTGCTTCGAATTAAACCACATGCTCCACCGCTTGTGCGGGCCCCCGTCAATTCCTTTGAGTTTCAACCTTGCGGTCGTACTCCCCAGGCGGAGTGCTTAATGCGTTAGCTGCAGCACTGAAGGGCGGAAACCCTCCAACACTTAGCACTCATCGTTTACGGCGTGGACTACCAGGGTATCTAATCCTGTTTGCTACCCACGCTTTCGAGCCTCAGCGTCAGTTACAGACCAGAGAGCCGCCTTCGCCACTGGTGTTCTTCCATATATCTACGCATTCCACCGCTACACATGGAGTTCCACTCTCCTCTTCTGCACTCAAGTTTACCGGTTTCCGATGCACTTCCTCGGTTGAGCCGAGGGCTTTCACATCAGACCTTATAAACCGCCTGCACTCGCTTTACGCCCAATAAATCCGGATAACGCTTGCCACCTACGTATTACCGCGGCTGCTGGCACGTAGTTAGCCGTGGCTTTCTGGTTGAATACCGTCAATACATGAACAGTTACTCTCACGCATGTTCTTCTTCAACAACAGAGTTTTACGATCCGAAAACCTTCTTCACTCACGCGGCGTTGCTCCATCAGACTTTCGTCCATTGTGGAAGATTCCCTACTGCTGCCTCCCGTAGGAGTTTGGGCCGTGTCTCAGTCCCAATGTGGCCGATTACCCTCTCAGGTCGGCTACGTATCATCGCCTTGGTGAGCCGTTACCTCACCAACTAGCTAATACGCCGCGGGTCCATCCTAAAGCGATAGCAGAACCATCTTTCAAACAATGACCATGTGGAAATTGTTGTTATGCGGTATTAGCACCTGTTTCCAGATGTTATCCCCCACTTTAGGGCAGGTTACCCACGTGTTACTCACCCATCCGCCGCTCACTCAAATGTATCTTCATTTTGATGCAAGCATCAAAAATCAGTTACCAGAGTTCGCTCGACTTGCATGTATTAGGCACGCCGCCAGCGTTCATCCTGAGCCAGGATCAAACTCTCATATTTTGATTGTTTGTGACTCATTTATTACTTATTACTAACGAACTGACTTCGTTATAAATTGTTTACCTTAATTTAATTAAGGCCTACACAATTAGCGTTAAAACTTTGTTCAGTTTTCAAAGGTCTACTTCTTGTTGATCGCTAAAGCTCTCAACAAGCGACTTAATTATTTTAACATGTTATCAACTATCTGTCAACAACTTTTTAAAAT
>NZ_RHOM01000006.1 GCF_003946515.1 Companilactobacillus zhongbaensis
ATTCGCCGTCAGCCGCGAAATTTTCGTTTGCACGGCATGGGCCGTGCTTACGAAAAGACCCAGCTTTGAGATGTCCAAGGCGGTCTTCCTTGGATAGCTCAAAGTGGGTCCGCAGCGTTCCACGGCGCAATTCCCGGAACCCTCCACAGAACCGGCAGTGAACCACCACACCAACCTACTACCCCATCAAAAATTAAACACAAAAAAAGCTCAGAGAAATCAATCTCCAAGCCAATCCAAAAAATTTAATCTTTAAAATAATATCTAGTAAGCTCAAGCGCAGTCTTGCTCATAAGTTCCTTACCATACTCAGACAAAACAGCCGCAGTAACCTTAGTCCGGTAACTGTACTCGCTCAACAAAGCCAAAATATCATTATAAGTCATATCATGCATCTCATCAGTAAACAGTACTAATTGTAAGTAGTATGACCCCTTATATTCCCATAAATTAGAAATGCCGCTCTCAAGTCTGAGCAGTCTTGCTAATTGGATGTAATCTTCGAAAGTCTTAAACTCAACAATCACAGTTTTCGTAGGTGTATCTGGGTCATTTAGATATGGAGCTGTATCGGCATCATATTCCTCGTGGCCGAGTTCGTTCGCATTGACATTGACCGATTGAACTTGATCGTTGTCTTCAAGCGAATCATTATCTAATGGCAATGAACCTGTGAAATCCTCGTCATTTGACTTGCTAATTAGCAATTCCAAGCCGGCCTTGTTAGGCATGATTTGGAAAGTAACTGGTTCATTGTTTGAAAATGTATGGTTCTTATCAACCTCGTCTAAAATGCTGTAGAAGAATGCTTCAATTTGTTTCTTGTTTCCTAACAAATCTAAAACAGTTACCCCACGTTCCTGCAAATCCTGCGTACTAAGAATGACTCTGATCGTATTTTCATTAATATGATCCATTTCCATCATAGTCACCTCAATTCTTGTATCTACATTTTAACAGTCTTGAGTTTCTTGTAAAGCAAAGAAGTTTGGATAAAACAAAATGAAGGATCTAATTCATGATTAGACCCTTCATTTTCATAGTATTTGGAAATTATAATCCTGCCATCAATTGAGCCTTTTGGAGCTCCATTGTCCGTACGCTTCTTGGCAAGAATCTTCTGATTTCGTCTTCGTTAAAACCTACTTGGAGACGTTTGTCATCCATGATGATAGGACGTTTTAATAGTCCTGGATTCTTTTGTACTAAATCTAAAAGTTGGTCGATCGTAAGATCTTCCAGGTTCATATCTAAGTTTTGGAATGCCTTCGAACGTGTAGAAATAATTTCTTCTGTTCCGTCTTCAGTCATTTGTAATACTTGTTTAATTTCTTCTTTATTTAGTGGTTCGGAATAAATATTTCTTTCCTTGTACGGAATGTCGTGCTTTTCAAGCCAAGCTTTTGCTTTACGGCATGAAGTGCAACTTGGAGATGTATAGATTGTTACCATAATAATCTCTCCTTTTTCACTAAAGTGTGCCAAGGTGATTCCTCAACACAATATATTGTAGCTCATTAAAATTATAAAATCTACACTATTTGAAAATAAATAGCGAATATCTGTTCTGTCGAGCACTAGTTGTGAAAGCATGAACTTTGATTTTTTAAGCAAAAAAGCAAAAATTCACAAGTTGAAATAATCATAAAATTATTCAATCGATAGGATAAAATTAATGATACATCAAATCTAAGTCACTAAGTCTTGTGGTCTAGATCTCTACCTCTAACCCGGTAAATGCATGGATCGTTGGAATATTTTCAGCATATTGCTGAGTTTCTTTCAACATTTGTTCCACATCAACCTTTTGTGGCAAGTGGCTGATCATTAATCTTTTTACTTGGGCAGCTTTGGCTAACTCACCAGTTTCCTTAGTAGTCATATGCCAAATCTTACCGGTCTTATCTTCAGGGAAATTAGTATCTGTGATCAAAAGATCAGTTCCCTTTGCGAAATCAACTAAGCCATCAAAGTATGCTGTATCTGAAGTGTAGACGATCGATTCATCACCTTTCGTGATCTTTATAGCATAAGCTGGCACGGGGTGGATCGTTCTTAAAAATTCGAACTTCAATGATCCAATTTCAGTTGATTCATAATCATTGTAAGCAATACCCTTGCTTACACCATCCATAGTTAATTGAGCGAAATTAACAAAGTCTTGTGTATGACCGTAAATTGGCAAGACATCGTGTTTGCGATTTTGTGGATCTAGTTGCCAATTATATTGCAAGACGCCTAAATCTGCTGTATGGTCGTGGTGATAGTGGGACAGTACGACTGCATCTAGTTGAAGTGGATCGATGTAATTGGATAATTCATTCAATACACCACTTCCACAATCGATCAAAATGTTTTGGTCGCCATCTTGAAGCAAATATCCGGATGTTCCTTGTCCTTTATAAGGATATCCACCATAAAAACCAAGTACTGTAATTAACATATAAACCCTCCAAATTTTTTAGAAAGGATCTCAATAATTATGGACATATCATTAAAGCTAGGCACAGATAATTTTTTAAAAACTCAGCTAACTTCTGCTGATACCTTATTAAAACCCTTATTTGATAGTAAAGGAGACCATCTTTTAATAAAAGAATTAACCACTTCTGGTGACTATCGTAGTCTAAAAGGTGGTTTAAACTCGTCGAAAGATCTCTATTTACTAGTGTACATAAAATTGAATAATGAACAAATATCCATCTTTGAAGATAAAGTCTACTACAAATTTGATGAATTTGTAGAAAAAAATAACGAACCTGCTATTTTCCAAAAACGAGCCGACTTCAAAGAATACTTATTGATCAATAGTTTTCAAAACGAAGAAGACTTAGGATTCTGGAAAAAGCAGATCACTGACTTGATCAAAAATGGCATTCAAGCCGTTTCTAATGAACCATTGAAGTTCTTCAGTCAAGCTTACCAAAAGGAAATTTAAAGCTTATCGGCTACCCCACGCCACGATAAGACGTAGGTCAACACTCCGGTCAGACCATAGAGCACGACGTATGACAGTCCGATCAAGACAAAGGCTCCCACTTTGGGCGTATTTAGCGACAAGTTTAAGACTCCCACAATCAAAAACGACTGGATCAAAGCAAATATCATCGGCAGTCCAAACAGCAAACTAGTCTCTCGTTTAACAATCTGTTTGATCTCTTTTTCAGAAGCACCGATTTTTTTCAAGGTCTTCAATTGGCGCCATTCAAAGTCATCGCGGAGCAATACTTTCAAGGTCAACAAGCTTCCTAATGCGATCAATAATGAGATGCTGAAGATGGTGATCAAAAACAAGAAAAAGCCAGTAGCCTGGCGGACTACATTTTTAGTGACTGCTTGCCGGACGAAACTCATTTGTACGTATTGATTTGTTTTCAAATATTCGCCATACGCCAACTTAGTCGCTTTGGTTTTGGTGATGGTCGACTTATCCAGACTTGATCCGATGTTGACCGTCAAATAATAGCGATGTTTCTTTTGTTGCAATTTTTTGATAACGGCATTAGAAAAATGGTCTGCACCTGAAACGTCCCAACCGTAAAAAGTATCCGAAGCCTCACTATCGATCTGGTGATAATACTCATCTGGTACGATCAACATGTAGCATGAGTACATTCGATTTCCGTAAGGAAACATCGAACCAACTTTACGAGTCGCGATCTTAGGCATATTTTTCACCTGGATCGGATGTCTCGTATCATTATAATTTGGCGTTAAAGCTGATAATTCACTTTTGACTTCTAAGAAATCTCCTGACTTGAGCGGGGGATTTTTTTTCGTTAATCTTTGAGGTAACTTTTGATAATCCGAATTTGACATCACGGAAACTAATCTTGGCACGTAGGCGTTTTCTGAGTAGTCCCAGACCTCAGAAACAGTCCGTTTGATTGGCGTATGGTAACGCCCTTTAACGTGAGTTTTTTGCTTAGTCAGCTGCTTTTCGACCTCTTGAGCCTGGCTTTTATTAGCTGCTAGCTCAAACGAGTATGAGTTTTGATAGTCTTGGTAGACCACTTGATATCCGGCATAACAAAATACTAGTACAGCAACGGCTAAAGCTGATAATTCAGTAATAAACCAAATGATCGAAGTGTTTTTTACTAATCGTTTGTGCAAATATTTGAAAGTGAATAAATTAGTCCCTCGATAAGAAAAAATCTTTAACCGGTCTAAGATTTCCAACACTAACGGCAAAAATCCCTTGAAGACTAAATAACTTCCGAATAAATACAAAATAGCAATGACTAATGTCATCACTAACGACTGATCCAAAGTATCATAATTCCGCCCCATCGTTAACAACTGCAATGTAAGAATTACCCCGGTCAAAAATAGCAATAAACCAAGGACACCTAATAGGGAACGAACGAGCCAGTGATTGTACAGATGCTTCTTCTTATGCTTGTCACGAACTAAAAAGTACGACCGCAACCCATTGAACAAGCTCAAGATAAGAGTTGAATAAAGTCCGACTTGAAGCATGATCCAGACGACTTTTGCAGAATAATAAAACTTGAACGTCAAATCGATCCGCATCAAGTAGACTAGCAACATCCCGACAAATTTTTGCAAAATGAGCGCGACTAGCATTCCGATGATCCATGATATTAGTTGGACGACGAACGTTTCTAAAAAGCTGATCAACGCGATCGTGAATTTGGACATCCCTAATTTGAAGTACGTTCGAAATTCGTTTTTTTGCTGTTCAATGAAAAATCCGCCAACGTAGGCCATGTAGACAAAGGTGAAAAAAGCAAATATGAAGACCATTGCATACATGACTTGTTGGAAGGAAATGTTCCAGTAATGCGACGTTTTCAAGGTTGGATCAACGACTAACATTGCTAACAACGTTAAAACTGCGACGGCGAAAACTGAAGCTAAGACGTAAATGATGTAACTGTCTCGTAATTTATAAAGACTCTTGCGAATAATCTTAAGGTATATTGAAATAGCTGCCACCTCCGATTGTTCGCTGCATGTTGATCACTTGCTCGAAGAATGCGTTCCTATCGCCCGAATTAACGATCTCAGAAAAAACCGAGCCATCTTTGATAAAGACTACCCGACTACAATAACTAGCCGTAAAGGCATCATGTGTCGCCATCAAGATGGTAGTCTTTTCTCGTTGATTAATGATCTGCATATAATTCAACAAGATCGTGGCCGACTTAGAATCTAAGCTTCCGGTCGGTTCATCAGCGAATAAAATCTCGGGATTGTTGATCAAGGCTCGGGCAGCCGAAATTATTTGTCTTTGGCCTAACGAAAGATCATCGATCGAACGATGACTCAATTCGCCGATATCTAGCAGACGGTTCAAATGATCGAACCGTTCTTCGATGACTTTTTTGGAGGAGTGGTTCAAGACTAGTGGCAAGATGATATTTTCTTTCACGTTCAGTGAATCTAATAGTTCGAAACTTTGATAAATAAAGCCCATTTTGTGGCGACGATATTGGGCCAAAGTCTTATCGTGCTGTTGAGTCATATCGATGCTGTCAATAATGATCTGTCCGTGGTCGGGACGTTCGTTGGTCGATATCGCATTCAACAAAGTCGACTTCCCGGCACCAGAAGGACCCATGATCCCGACAAACTCCCCTTGAGCCACTTGGAGGTCGATATCCTTCAAGGCATGGACCGCATTTTTCTTTTTTCCATAGTCTTTAGCAATATTTTTTACAATTATTTGCAAGTGAAACTCCCCATTGATCGAATAATTATTGTTATTATTAAGTAGCGTATACATTTTATCATGAGGGCGGTTTATTATGGCTAAAATAATGATAATTGAAGACGATGCTTCAATTTCAAAATTAATCAGTGAAAATTTATCTAAATGGCAAATGGATCCATACGTGGTCAGTGATTTCTCGACCATCATCGAACAATTTAGTGAACAACAACCTGACCTAGTCTTGCTCGACATTAATTTGCCGGTCCGAGATGGTTACTACTGGAATCAAGAGATCCGCAAGATCTCCAAAGCGCCGATCATAATTATTTCTTCACGAAATTCCAACATGGACCAGATCATGTCGATGAACATGGGCGCCGACGATTTCGTGGAAAAACCTTTTTCGATCGATATTTTGATTGCCAAGATCAATGCCTTGTTACGGCGGACTTATGACTTCACCAAGTCAACTAGCAATATTATCGAACACAATGGTTTGAAGTTGAACTTGTCTGACGGGACCGTTGAGATCGGCGAAAACAAGATCGATCTGTCGAAAAATGAATACAAGCTATTGCAACGACTGTTGAAAGATCAAGGTAAAATCGTTTCTCGAGAACAGCTCCTTAACTTCATGTGGGACGACGAGCGCTTTGTCGACGACAATACTTTGACAGTCAATATCAATCGCTTGCGGAATAAGTTCGACAAAAACGGCTTATCTAATTACATCGTGACCAAAGTCGGTCAAGGATACATCATCCCTTAGGAGGCAATTATGACATTTGGTAAATATTTGCGTGACCACGGGATCTTAATATTAGCGATCATTTTAGGTGTCACCTTTGTCGAATCAATCTTGTACTTGGACCCAAGTGTCCAGTTTGATCAAGGTACCCTGCTGTACAGTTGGTTTTTGGCAATCCTCATTACCGGACTTTGCATTGGCATTTCGTACTTGCGCAAAAAAAGTTGGTATAAAAATCTCGAAAGTTATCAAGAAGACCTCTCCAAGGAACTCAGTGGCGCCAAAAATAACGAACAAAAATTTATTCAAGAAAAAATCAACAACGTTGTCCTCCAATATCGTCAAGAATTGACCGATCTATATCAAGATCAACAAGAACAACGAGAATACACCGAGTCTTGGGTCCACGACATCAAAGTACCACTGGCAGCTTTAAAGTTAGCCTCCGATGACGAATTAGATCCACAGCTTTTAAGCGAGGAAACGGACCAGATCGACTACTTAGTCGACCAAGCACTTTATTTTGCGCGCTTGAACAACTTTTCCAATGACTACTTGATCAAGGAACAAAACTTAAACGACATCGTCAAAAATTCGATCCGCACGAATAAACGTAGTTTCATCAACAAACGGATCGGCATTGAGTTAGACGTGACTGATCAGCCAGTTTTGACCGATTCAAAGTGGTTAAGTTTTATTTTGAATCAGATCATCGCCAACAGTTTGAAATACACCGATTCCGGTGGAAAAGTCAAAGTTTTCACGACTTCGGAAAAACAAAATGTCTTGCTCCACATTAAAGACAACGGGGTCGGCATCAAAACCGAAGACCTTTCGCGAGTCTTCAACAAAGGATTCACCGGCAGCAATGGTCGAGCATCTGGTAGCAAGGCGACCGGTATTGGTCTCTACCTCGTCAAAAAAATGGTCGATCGCTTAGGCCACGAGATCACTATCAATTCTGTAGTAGGACAAGGAACTGAAGTCATCATCACCTTTATGGATCTGCCTTATTACTCTTAAAAAAATACGAACACTAAAAAAACGTCGATCGCATGATCGGCGTTTTTGCTGTTAAATTTTTCGTAAAGTCATCGCATTTATCGCAACGATGATGGTTGAAAGCGACATGATCACAGCTCCTAACGCTGGATTCAAAACAAATCCGATCGGAGCAAGCACTCCTGCAGCTAGTGGCAGAGCAATGATGTTGTAACCTGCTCCCCACCACAGGTTTTCGACCTGTTTCTTGTAAGTCTTTTCAGCCAGCTGCAAAAATTTAGTGATGTCAGCTGGATCACTGTTATAAAGAACGATGTCAGCTGAATCGATAGCCACATCGGTCCCAGCACCAATGGCGACGCCGATAGTAGCACTAGCTAAACTAGGTGCATCATTGATCCCGTCACCGACCATCATCACCTTGTGACCCTCAAGTTCCAAATTACGGATCACCTGATGTTTGTCTTCCGGCAACAATTCAGCTTTAAATTCTTCGATGCCTAATTGCTCCGCAAAAATTTGGGCCGCATGCTTATTGTCACCCGTCAACATGATCGGCGTAATATTGCGAGCCTTCAATTCTTTGATAAATTGAACAGCATTTTTCTTAACTTTATCACCTAAAGCTACCAAGCCAATGACTTGATCATTAGTAACCAGATAACTGATCGTATTACCTTTATCGAGATAAGTTTGTGCTTGTTGAGCATCAAATTTGATCGATTTTTCATTTAAGTATTTCATATTGACCAAGAAATAACTTTGCTTATCAAGCACACCACTCATACCGTAACCTTTGATGGCTTGAACATCGGAAAAAGCAGTCGGCTCGACTTGTTCGCTTTTTGCCTTAGAAACGATACTATTTGCAATCGGATGGCTAGATCCTTGCTCGAGTCCAGCAATCAGTTGCAAGACTTGATCGTCTGTATATTTACTGTCTAAGGCTTTTAAACCGTTGACCGTAAATTCACCTTCAGTCAAAGTTCCCGTCTTGTCCATGGCCACATAATCGATATGACGGCTATTTTCGATAGCTTGATTGTCACGAATGATCAAACCGTTAGTTGCAGCGATCGAAGTACTACGTGACATGACCAAAGGAATTGCTAACCCCAAAGCATGGGGACAGGCGATAACCAAAACCGTCACCAACCGGTTCAAAGCATCACTGACCGAACCAAACACCAACCAGTAGACAAAAGCGATGATTCCGACGATCAGAGCAGCGTAAAAAAGCCAACCAGAAACTTTATCAGCTAAAACTTGCGTCTTAGACTTACTCATTTGTGCATCGGAAACGAGCTTGCTGATCTGCGACAAATAACCTTCGTGGGCTGTCTTAGCAACTTGGATCCTGATCGTACCATCACCGTTGATCGAGCCACCAACTACTTCATCAGAAACGGCTTTTTTAACCGCCTTTGATTCACCAGTGACCAACGATTCGTTAACGTAGCTTTCACCAGAAACGACTACCCCATCAAGCGGGATCGACTCTCCAGCCTTAACTTCGACCACGCTACCAGAAATAACTTGGTTGATGTCTTGTTCAACAACTTTTTCACCCTTAACGAGATGGACACGGTCAGAAACTAACGACGAAATCTTATCCAAAGCACTACCAGCTTGCATCGTCGACTTCATTTCCATCCAGTGACCTAACAACATAATGACGATCAAGGAAGCAAGCTCCCAGAAAAAGTCCATCACATGTTGGTCAGAACCAACTAAATTATTCATAACAAAGGCGTACAAACTGTACAAATAAGCCACCGAAATACCCATCGTGATCAGCATCATCATCGCAGGCTTCTTGGACTTCAATTCAGCATAAGCCCCAGTCAAAAATGGCTTTCCGCCATAAAAATACAAAATAGACGACAAGATCAAAACGATCCAGTCAGAGCCCGGAAATTGTAATTGAAATGGCAAATGCAATCCCATAAACGGCGACAAAATAAAGACGGGAATAGCAAAAATCAATGAGAGCCAAAACTTTTTACGTAAATCTCCCATATCCATCATCATACCACCATGCATCATCATATGGCCATGATCCATATCATGCATCTTCATATCTTCACCAGACATACCGTTCATATCCATAAACTAAGCCTCCCCTAAACAATCACATTCAACGCGCTCAGGTGCAGTCTTCTTCTTCTCTTGAAGCAAGGAAATCATATCATCAATATCACCTTGAGAAATCTCCGAATTACCGATCAGATCCTCAATAGCCTTTCCTTTCTTCATACAGCACAAACTATTAAAAAGCCGATTAACATTTTGATGAATAGCATCACTCTCATCGATCATCGGCGTATAAACATAAGGACGAGCAGACTCATCAGCCCGCAAAAAATCCTTCTTCTGCAAGCGAGTAATCAAAGTCTTAACAGTAGCTTCCTTCCAAGCAGTCTTACGCTTCAAATACAAAATAGCATCCTTACTAGTACCAGAACCCAAAGTCCAAAAAATCCGCATAACACTCCACTCAGCATCACTCATAGTCTCAATATTAGCCATATCAACACCTCCTTAAATTACACTTGTATATTTTATTCAATTACAGTTTACATCCGTAAACTACGAATAGTAAAGGAAAATGCTTGAAAAAAAGAGAGCGGAGAGGCACGGTCAGCTGCTGAGGATTAACGCGTGTAGTCGCACAAGGTGCTGCGAAGCAGCGCCGCGACTACATGTGTTAACCGGAGGCCGCTGTGCCTCGGAGCTCGTTTCCGCTATAAAACGGGCAACGTTTGGCAACAAAACAAAACCAGCAACACCACCGCGAGAGTGCGAGCACCGAGCACGCGAGCCAAAAAAAACTAAAAATGCCCTTGAACTTGCTTTTGAACAAGCTTTTGAACTTACTAACAATCAATAAAAACTGAGATAGACCACAAAATATAGGACGAGCAAATAAAGCCAACTTGCACAATAAAACTCGATCTCCACCCACAAAAAGGGGGGATGCTGCATTATCTAGACGGAGGGGCCCGAGGATACAGCCCTCAGTGGTGAAATAATGGAACGTAAGTGCTAACGCACTTGCGCAACTGGTTCTTGGTGGTGGCTACACCACCGAACAACTAAGGAAGCCAGCGGCTGTATCCCCGGGCCCCGGAGTCGGCAGTGAACCTCCCACCAAACTACTACCACAAACCCAAACACACCAAAAATCACCAACATCCAACCAAAAAAAACGCTTCTCGTCTGCCAAAAACTCTCTCACCTCAAGAAAAAAAGCATCCTTGGAAAAACAAACTCCAAGAATGCTCAAAATCAAATCTAGCGAATAGGACAAGCACCGCCAGCACAATCAGACTGATCAACCAAATCCAAATCCTTCTGATCATGATTATTATTTTCAATAGCAAACTCTTCAGCAACATCACCATGGATCTCACTCAAGCGTTTCAAATAAGTTTCCTTATCAATAGGTTCCTTAGGAGCTTGTTCAAAATCAGCCCCAGTATAAGGCAACAATGAAGTCGACTTAGTAATATTACGATATTGTCTCATCAAAGGTGCGATCTGATCGCCTTCCTCAGGTTGGAAAGTAACTGTACAACTAACGGCATTATCTGACCAGTAAGTTTGTAAGAAAGCTTGTGTAGCAAATTGTTCAGCAATCGAAACATTACCAGCTGAAGCAAAGTTTTCTGAGTCAGCATTTTCAGCTTGAACAGGGAACTCAACACACATAGTGTTCTTAGTATAAACATCAGGTTCAATCTTGTATCCACAAGCCTTCAAAGCTGGAAGCAATGGATCAGAATCTTGGAATCTGATTCTTTGAATCAAGTAACCTGAATAGTGGAAGTGCATACCTTCTGAAACACCAGCAAGTTTAGCAACTGTACCTGATGGTTTAACAGTTGTGTGCTTAACTGACATATTGCAGTTCAAAGTTTCAGAATAATCTCTATCTGCATCCACTACATCTTGATACATTTTTTCAAAAGCTTTAACGATTTCTGGATCATAAATAGGTTTCTTGTATACAGAACCAGTTTCTTGATCAACTGCATCTTCAAAGCCAGTTACTAAACGGTGACCAAAGTTAGTTAGGATCCAGTCTTGGATACCTGACATGGAAACACCGATTCTTCTATTCTTAGCAATGGCATTACGTGAAACTTCCCAGTCGTAATTACTGAATGTAACACGTTTAGTATATCTAGCAGCCAAAGCAAAGGCTTCATCCAAGTTCCAGTCTTGTTCCGTAGCAACTTGTGGGAAAATTTCGAATAAGTTGCAAGGTTCACCGTTACTCAATGAGATCTCACCACAAGGATTAGTACCTTCAACTTCAGGATCAGCATTTTCGTTATAGCCGTCAATAATACGACCATAATGTTTCGACAAATCAAGGTTAACGATACCTGGTTCACCATTATGTCTGATCGAGTCAGCAATTGGTTGGTAATCATTGAACATAGTATCAACAGCCACACTATTGTTTGATGCCCAACGGTGATGATAAAGCTTATCTTTATCTTGTTTCATAGTAATAAAGTCATCGTCTTCTGCTCCACCTAAAGCTAATTCAGCGGAACGACGAACGTTACCAGCAACAACAGTCTTACCGATCATGTTACCCATATCAGTAGCGTCAACTGAAGTAATGTTGTGACCAACTTTGTCATTCAACAAGTTATTGATGTCTTCAAACATTTCGATCAATGGAACAGGACCTGAAGCAGTACCACCAAATCCTTTGATCTTTTCACCCTTAGCACGGATATCAGTAATATCCAAAACTACTTGCGAAGTACGATCAGGATTAGTACCACTGAAGTGGTTATCCATCATAGTTGCGTTACCAACGACCCAACCTTCACGTGAATCAGGAAGGTTGTAGTATCTACCTGCTTCAAGGTCATTCTTTTCGATCCAGTCGTCACGGTCGACAGCACCAGCAGCGATAGATTCGTCATAAGAAGCGCTTTCTTTACCGATCAAAACAACCAAATCAGTCTTAACATCAACTTCTGGGATTTGTTTAACGTTGTCTGGAACAACAGAAAAACCAACGCCGCCACCCTTCATCAATTGATCGAACATAAATGAATAAGGCATAGAAACAGCCTTTTGATCTTGATCCAAGTATTCAGGCACGATATGGCTATCACCATATTTTTGTGGTCTAACAGCAATAAACCAGCAATTGTTAAGAGCATCACCATTTCTATCTTGATATTCAGTACCAGAGATCCAGAGGTTTCTTCCTGATGGTGTAGCTGCCAATCCGTAAACTAGCTTGTACAAGTTCTGAGCTTCTTCAACTAATTCGTTGTAAACGTCTGTACTAATGGTCTTAGCATGCAAACGAGGATCGAGGTTAATATTACCTTCGATCACACGCTTAACAGTTTCATCCCAGTTTTCAGTACGTCCAAGTTTAGGAATGTAACGTGCATAAGTTCTTTTATATGTAACCCACCCGAGTTCGCCCCAGTGTGGTTTAATTTCTTCTTTAACTTGGTCAATAAATGATTGACTAAGTTCAATTTTAGTTTTAATGATGTCCATCAAGCTCACCTCAAAAAATATTTAACACAACATATGGTATCTCTTTTAAATGAACTTAACAACATCTAGTATAAAAAATTATTTTTTCCAAAAGTGCGTGAAACAAAATTTATCACCTGACCCACTCCGCATAAAATCTATGTGAAACGGTGTCAAGTACCAATTTAAAAATCACCCAAATCAACCCCAAAAAATATTTTTATCAAAAAACACCCTTGCAATTCGACCAAAACAATGAATCTCATGAGGACATCTTTTCAAAATCCGACTACTCCAAAAACCCACAATTTTCAAGGCTTTTTTCAACAAAAAAGAAAAGGAAAACCACCATTTCCAAACACCCAAAAATGGCAAAATAAGCTCATCACAGCTCATAAAGAGATAGCAATAACCCAGTCGGCAATAATTAAAAAAAGAGCTACAATCGCAAAATAACCCCCAAAAAAGCGAAAAACACAGCCTTTAGATAAAAATGAATAAGAATGACATAGCAAAAACCAAAACCACAAGATGTAGTGCGAGAGTGCAAAGCACGCGAGCTCCGAAGAAAAAGAAAAAAGCATTCAATCTAAAAAGCACCACAACATCTTGTACCATAAGTTAAAAGATTCAAGTAATGATGAAATCACCAGAAACTATCTTTGAACTAGTTCTTAAAAAAGACATTGAATGTTTTTTGAACTTACCAACAATCAAAGGAACTGAGATAGACCACAAGATATAGGACGCGCAAATACCGCCAACTTGCACTATAAAACTCGGTCCCCACCCACAAAAAGGGGGATTGTTGCACTATCTAGACGGAGGGGCCCGGGGATACAGACCTCAGCACCTAAATTATTGTTAGCGATTTATCGCTTACAATAAGACTCGTATTTGAGATTTGCGAAGTGATCTCCTTCGGAAAGCTCAAATCGACGTCAGGTGCGTTCCAGCGTCTGTATCCCCGGGCCCCGGAGTCGGCAGTGAACCACCACACCAAACTACTACTTCTATCCCACCAAACAAACATCAAAACATCAAAACATCAACCAAGCAAAACGCAACGAGTCTGCCAAAAACTCTCTCACCTCAAGCACACCTGCACAAAAAAAAGCTCCAGGTCATCCGACCCAGAGCAATCAAAACATCAAAACTACTTGAGATATTCCTCAACCAATTTCTTATTATCTTCGTTAGTAATCGACTCAGTAACAGCACGTTCTGCCAAATCCTTAAGATCAGCAGTACTCAACTTCTTCATCAAGCTACGAACACGTAGCACAGAAGTTGCGCTCATAGAATACTCGTCTAGTCCCATGCCGAGAAGAAGAGGCACCATAACATTGTCACCAGCAGCTTCTCCACACATACCAGCCCATTTACCTTCCTTATGAGCAGAATCAATAACATGCTTAACCAATCTAAGAATAGATGGGTTATATGGTTGATACAAGTAAGATACACGATCATTACCTCTATCAGCAGCCATAGTATATTGAATCAAATCATTAGTACCAATACTGAAGAAGTCAACTTCCTTAGCAAATTGATCAGCTAAGACAGCAGCAGCAGGAACTTCCATCATCATACCCAATTGAATATCGTCAGAAACCTTTGTCCCATCAGCTACTAATTTGGCTTTTTCTTCTTCGAACACTTTCTTAGCGTCACGGAATTCATTAAGAGTACCGATCATTGGGAACATGATACGTAAGTTACCGAATGCTGATGCACGGAGTAAGGCACGTAATTGTGTTCGGAAAATATCTTGGCGATCCAAACTAATACGGATGGCACGATATCCTAAGAATGGGTTCATTTCTTCTGGAAGTGGAAGATATGGTAAGTGTTTGTCACCACCGATATCCATTGTACGGACAACGACTGGCTTACCTTTCATACCTTCAAGGACCTTCTTGTAAGCTTCAAACTGATCATCTTCAGTTGGAAGTTCATCAGATTGCATATACAAGAATTCAGTACGGTATAAACCGATACCTTCAGCACCGTTTTCAATAACACCTTGTAAATCATCAGGTGTACCGATATTAGCAGCAACATCAAAGTGTTTGCCATCAGCAGTAACAGTAGCTTCGTCTTTGAGTTTTTCCCATTCAGCCTTTTCGGCAGCGAAGTCACTAGCTAATTTCTGGTAGTGTTTAACATCTTCGTCTGAAGGATCCAAAATAGCAGCACCATTTAGACCGTCGACGATGATCTTGTCACCATCTTTAGCATCTTTTGTGATCGAGTCAGTACCAACTACGGCCGGCAATTCAAGAGAACGAGCCATGATAGCTGAGTGAGCTGTACGACCACCAACATCTGTTACAAAGCCTTTGACGTATTTCTTATTTAGTTGTGCGGTATCACTAGGAGTTAAATCGTGTGCTACGATAATAACTTCGCGATCTATTAATGAAGGATTAGGTAATTCTACACCCAACAAATGAGCCATCACACGTTTCGTAACATCACGAACATCGGCAGCTCTTTCTTGCATGTAGGCATTATCAGTCATACCTTCAAAAATTTGGATAAAGTTATTTGAAACATCGCTAAGTGCTTGTTCAGCATTAACGCTTTGATCTTTGATTTGTTGCTCAACGGCTCCAGTAAATTCTGGATCAGCTAGAATCATCTTGTGGGCATCAAAAACTTGAGCTTCATCGTCACCAAGAGATTCTTTAGCAATATCTCGGATCTTAGTAAGCTCTTCGTCTGATTTTGCAATAGCATCTTTCAAACGACCGATTTCAGCATCAGCGTCTGAGATAGATTTCTTGTCGAAAGATAAATCTGGTTGAACTAAAAGGTAAGCTTCCGCAGTGGCAATTCCATCACTGGCTGCAATTCCCTTGATAGTTTGAACCATTATTCAGCAAGTCCTTCCTTTGTCATTGTTTCTGAAATAGCTGAGATAGCATCTGAAGCATCGTCACCATCAGCTGTAATTGTAACATCTGATCCTTGGCCTACACCGAGTGACATAACACCCATGATTGACTTAAGGTTTACAGACTTACCATTGAATTCAATGTTGATGTCTGAACTGAATTTGCTGGCTGTTTGAACCAACATTGTTGCTGGACGTGCGTGGATTCCTGTTTCTGCGATAATGTGAAAGTCTTTGTTTTCCATAGTTAATACCTCTTCATATTCTAAAAATTATGTAGATATTCTACAATCTTCATCCTTTAATTTACCATTATATACCATTGTTCTCAAGTATTTTCTATCGTTTTAACGGCGCTAGAGCCTAATATCATTGGCTGTACAACGCTTTCAGGCTTGTAATGAAAATAACGGATTATTATTTTTTTTGAAAGACATTATTATAGTAGAAATAAATTTTTTTGAAATTCCAAGGCTTAGCACTTGCATAGCCAGAGTGCTAATCGTATACTATCGTTGTATTCTGAAATAAGGAAAGGTGGGGTGCGAATGCTCTGTCAGAATTGCCACAAGAATGAGGCAACTATTCACTTATATACGAGCGTCAACGGCAAACGTACCGAAGTAAATCTTTGCCAAGACTGCTATCAGAAATTAAGAAATCAAGCAAGTGAGGGTAATAATAATATGGCAGGAAATCCATACGGCTTTTCTAGTTTTGAAGACCTCTTCAATGCGATGAATGGTGGCCAAGGCCAACCTAATGGTTTTGAACAACAAGGTCCCCAAACACAGTCCGGTTTAGGTGGCGATGGCAACCGTGGTGGTCGTCGCGAAGGAAATGGCGTGCTTGACCAATACGGTGTCGATTTAACTGAACAAGCTAAAAAGGGTCAGATCGACCCAGTCATCGGCCGTGATAAAGAAATCAACCGTGTAATCGAAATATTAAATAGAAGAACTAAGAACAACCCAGTATTGATCGGTGAAGCTGGTGTTGGTAAGACAGCTGTCGTTGAAGGATTAGCACAAAAGATCGTCGACGGCGATGTCCCTGAAAAATTAACTAAAAAACATGTTATCCGTTTAGATGTTGTATCACTAGTTCAAGGAACTGGCGTTAGAGGTCAATTCGAACAACGTATGCAACAATTGATCCAAGAATTGCAAAAGAATCAAAACATCATCTTATTCATTGATGAAATTCACGAGATCGTGGGGGCTGGTAACGCTGAAGGTGGAATGGATGCCGGAAACGTTTTGAAGCCTGCCCTAGCCCGTGGTGATCTTCAATTGGTTGGTGCAACTACCTTAAATGAGTATCGGACAATCGAAAAAGATTCAGCACTTGAACGTCGTTTACAACCAGTTCAAGTTAGTGAGCCTTCAGTCGATGAAACAATCCAAATCTTAAAAGGTTTACAACCTAAGTACGAAGATTATCATCACGTTAAATTCTCTGAAGAAGCTATTCGTGGTGCTGCTGAATTATCAGCTAGATACATCCAAGATAGATTCCTTCCTGATAAGGCTATCGATTTGATCGATGAAGCTGGTTCAAAGAAGAACTTACAAATCAATCACGTTGACATGTCAGACCTTGAAAACAAGATCTCTGATGCCGAAGTTCAAAAGCAAGCTGCCCTTCGTAACGAAGATTATGAAAAAGCCGCTTACTACCGTGATCAAGTAACTAAGTTTCAAGATATGAAAGATAACGCTAAGAAAGAACCAGAAACGAATTCAACCGTTACTGAAAAAGATATTGAAAAGATCGTTGAAGAAAAAACTAACATCCCTGTCGGCGAATTGAAGTCTAACGAACAAGCACAATTGAAGAATCTTGAACCCGATCTTAAAGCTCATTTGATCGGACAAGACCAAGCAGTTGGCGAAGTAGCTAGAGCCATTCGTCGTAATAGAGTTGGTTTCAACAAATCTGGACGTCCAATCGGTTCATTCCTATTCGTAGGACCTACCGGTGTTGGTAAGACTGAATTGGCTAAGCAATTAGCTAAGGAACTCTTCGGAACAGAAGATTCAATGATCAGATTCGATATGTCTGAGTACATGGAAAAGTATTCAGTTTCTAAATTGATCGGTTCACCTCCAGGGTATGTTGGTTACGAAGAAGCTGGTCAATTGACTGAAAAAGTTCGTCGTAATCCATACAGCTTGATCCTACTAGACGAGGTTGAAAAAGCTCACCCTGATGTTATGCACATGTTCTTGCAGATCCTTGATGATGGTCGTTTGACTGATTCACAAGGAAGAACCGTCAGCTTTAAAGATACTATCATTATCATGACTTCTAATGCGGGTCAAGGTGATACATCTGAAGCTAGTGTTGGATTTGGTGCTGAAACATCTGGTAATACTCATTCAATCTTGGATAAGTTGTCAGACTACTTCAAACCTGAATTCTTGAACAGATTCGACGGTATCGTCGAGTTCAACCCATTAACTAAGGCAAACTTAGTTAAGATCGTTGACTTGATGCTTGAAGACACTAATGCCATGATTGCTGATCAAGGCCTCTCAATTCACGTAACTAAAGATGCTAAAGAAAAACTAGTTGATCTTGGTTACAACCCTAAGATGGGTGCTCGTCCACTCAGAAGAGTTATCGAAGAGCAAATTGAAGATAAAGTTGCCGACTACTACTTGAACAATCCTAAAGATACTCAACTAGAAGCTAAACTTTCAAAAGGCGAAATCGTCATCGGTAAAGCAGCCACAGAACCTGCTACTACTACAAAACCAACTGAGTAAAAATTAAGAGAGTGCAAGGAGATGCCCAGCTGCTGAGGATTTAGGGACTATCAGCACTGGAGTGCTGCGGAGCAGTGCTCGCTGAAAGTTTCTAAACCGGAGGCCGCTATCTCCTGGAACTCGTTTCCAAAAAAAAGAGAGCGCAAGGAGATGGTCAGCTGCTGAGGATTTAAGGACTATCAGCTCGAGAGTGCTGCGAAGCAGTGCTCGCTGATAGTTTCTAAACCGGAGGCCGCTATCTACTAGAACTCGTTTTTAATAAAATAGAAGCTGAAGAAATTAAATATTTCTTCAGCTTTTTTTATGATTTCTTAATGTTAATTATATTCCCTTTGAAACTACCAGTTCGGCTTTTTCAATGTGTTAAACTTACCCTAATCTAATTGCTATAGAAGGGATTATTATGGGAAAACATACACATAAATTGTTCCAATCTCATAATAGGAAAAAATCTATGGAAAATAACTTAGTTAAAAGTAACGTTAAAAAAATTTCTCGAGATGATATCGAGATCGAAGTTCATTATATTGACTCAAATGGAAATAAATTGGCTGATTCAACAGTTTTAACTGGTCACTATTTGGACAATTTGAAGATGCCTTGGAAGACTATTCCAGGTTACGTTTTATCTTCGATCCAAAATTTCCAACAAACTTTCATTCCTAATTCAGAAGGTATTTACTTGATCTACTTCACACAGATCGCCGCACCGGTGATCGTTTATCATCGTAATACTCAAGGGGAACTGATTGCTGATCCACAATATTTGACGGGAGATCTCAATAAGAGCTATCAAGCACAACCGCTTGAAGAAGCTAGAAATTTTTTAGTAGATTATCCTAAAGATGTGACGGGACGTTTTTCAGATAAAGTACAAGAATATGAATTCATTTACGATACGATGCAAATGGATGACTATGAAGTAGCAGACAACTTGTTTATCCAAACGAATAACAATGTGCCCGTTTACGAGCAACCTGCTAGTTCATCTCCGTTGTCACAGCCACTGCCTTACGACACTACTTGGCGAGTTTTTAAAGCTGTGCAGGAACATTACAATGAGACCGTTTGGTACAACCTTGGAGGCGATATTTGGATCTCAGGTAATGAAGATATTAAAACTTTCACGATCAATCATTTTTCTGAGGAGCAAAAGCTGTTGGATAGCCCATTGAATGCAGTGGTTGATAATATTAGTTTTACTTATTCGGTTATTAATAGTATGGATGTTAATCGTGAGGTTAAGATTTTGTATTATGATAATCAGGATATTACTACTTGGGAGACTCCCTACGGGACTATTATTAGTACTCGTTATCAAGGTGGCCAGTCGGTTTATGTAAAAAAACTGTTGCAGCTGGACAATGATAGTGTTTGGGCTCAGTTGGATAATGGGAATTATATTGAGAGTAAGTATTTGAATTTGTAGTTAGATGAGGCAGACGGTGAGGCTGTCTTTTTTTGAGCGGTTATGGATGTGAGAGAGTACTGCGGACAGTTGCGTTTTACTTTGGTGTAGGTGTGCTAGAGGTGTGAGAGTTTTTGGCAGACGAGAAGCGTTTTGCTTGGTTGGTGTTTTGATGTTTGTTTGGTGGGATAGAGGTGATAGTTTGGTGAGGTGGTTCACTGCCGACTCCGGGGCCCGGGGATACAGACGCTGGAACGCTGCCAGCAATCGATTGAAGCTATCCGGGAAGTTCACCCGGACATCTCCAATACGAGCCTTTCACTAGGCAATAAATTGCCAAGTGAAATCTGGCGGCTGAGGTCCGTATCCCCGGTCCCCTCCGTCTAGATAGTGCATCAATCCCCTTTTTTGGGGGTGGGGACCGAGTTTTATAGTACAAGTTGGCACTCTTTGCTCGTCCTAGATTTTGCGGTCTATCTCAATTTCTATCTATGTTGGTAAGTTCAAGATCAAATTCAAAAGCAAGTTCAAAAAGGATATTCAAAAATAGCCGTCGAAATTTATTTTTTCGACGGCTATTTTTTACTCTAAATTCGCATGATGGGCAAACATTGCTTTTTCGCTGCGGTCATCTTTTTTCATTAGGTCTAAGATGATTCCGTCTGTGTAGATTAATAATGCTTGCTCGAATAATGCTCCCATTGGTTGGATGGTTTGAGTTTCTTGCATTTCGCCTTTTACTTTGCCGGCTAGTTGTAGGACTTCGTCGGCTTGGTTGGCTATTGTTGAATCTGGTTTGGTGGTTATTAGGGCTACTTTGGCTTTGAATTGTTTGGCTTTTCTGGCCATTAGTACTGCTTGGCTAGTTTCCCCTGAGCCTGATGCTATGATCAGAAGGTCTTTTTCGCCAATCGGATCATTGGTTATCTCTCCTACTACGTTTACTTGATAGTCCATTTGCGAGAGTCTCATGGCGAACATTTTGATGGCTAGACCTGATCTTCCTAAGCCGTATATAAAAATTTTGTTTGCGTTATCGATCAAGTTCATGAAGTTTTCACTATCTGGGAATGTTTCGCTGGCTTCGGTCAGTTCTTTTGCAATGGTTTGGAAGTTATTCATCGGCTTTTCCTGCTTTGATGATTTTGTCTTTGATTGTTTTGGCTGCGGCTGTTGGATCGTCTACTGTGGCGATTCCTCCACCTACGATCAATAAGTCAGGGTTTTCCGAGATGATCTTATCTGCTGTGTCGATCTTAATACCACCGGCCACGGCTGTTTTGGTTTTTGTAGTGTTAGCTTTCATCTTGTGGAAGGTTTCAAATGGTGTTTCGCCTAGATCTTGGAGGTCGTAACCTGTGTGGGTGCAGACGTAATCAGCTCCCATTTCATCTACTTCTTTGGTTCTCTTTTCGATGTCTCTGACGGCAATCATGTCTACTAAGATTTTCTTACCGGCTTCACGAGCTCCTTTGACGGCGTCTTTGATCGATTGATCTTCGGCTTGGCCTAAGATACTAGTCATATCTGCTCCGTATTTGTAGGCTTGTGCAACTTCATATGGGGCCACATCCATGATCTTTAAGTCAGCAAACAATGTGATATCAGGGAACTTATCGCGGATCTTTTTTAGTCCCTCTAGACCAAAGTTGATGACTAGTGGTGTGCCGTATTCGAATACGTCGACGTAGTCCTTAGTTTTATCAATTAATTTGATTGCTCCATCGATATCTTCTAAATCGATTGCTAATTGTAATTTCATGTGTTTCTCCTCTTTTTAAAAAATTTTACGCTCTGTGCCATGCTGCATAACCGATGGATGGGAAGATCCCGATCAAACGGCTGACTTGCTTGCGATCCATTTTGAACTCGATTGCTGGTAACAAGGCGTTGACAGCATCTTCAGCTTGGTCACTGATTTCGGTCACACCGACTAAGCGACCTTGTTTATCGTGAACTTGTTTGCTAGATGCGATTGGCTCCTTATCTACCTGGTAATACCAGTAATTTGCCAAGTCATTTTCACTGATCTCATAGCCCTTTTCTTCAGCTTCTTCGATCGAAACTCCAGCTTTTGCGATCCTTGGTGAGGTGAAAACGACCGATGGAATTACAGGAAAATCGATTGGATCTGTAGTTTGTCCTGAGAATAGTTTCATTAAATATTTTGACATGAAGTATGCTGCTGGGGTTACCTTTGGTTGGTCACTTGAAATGACATCTCCGGCAGCGTAAATGTTATCAACATTAGTTTGGAGATGGTCGTTAACGAAGACCCCAGTTTTGTCGAATTTGACACCGACTTTCTCTAGTCCGAGGCCATCCAAATTAGGGATCCGTCCGGTAGCGTCTAAAATCCAATCTGTTTCCAGCGTTTGATCGTTTCCATAAGCTACTTCCAACTTGTCGGCTTTTTTAGTAAATGAAGCTACTTGAGCATTTTCGATAAATTTCACGCCGCGCTCTTTCAAATCGTCGACTACTTGCTTGACGTAAGGTTGATAAAATTTCCGGAGAACAGTGTCCGAATGCAACATTACCGTCACATCGGCACCACTGGCATTGGCGATTGTCGCAAATTCCATGCCAATGTATCCAGAACCGACGATGACGATGTTTTTTGGTAAGGTCTTGAGGTTCATGAATGCTTCACTGTCGTGTGCCAAATCGCTACCTTCGATTTCCAAGCGATGTGGCCTCAAACCAATAGCAATAACGATTTTTTCAGCTGTGACTTGCTGTTTATTATCAATGATCAAAGTATGCTCATCTACAAATTGTGCATGGCCATGAAATACCGTGGCACCAGCATTTTCTAGCCGAGCGGTCAATCCTTCAGGAAGTGGATCGATGATTTCTTGTTTGTGCTCGACATTCTTGGTCCAATTTACCTTGATGTCACCATCCAAAATGTCGCCTAAACGCTCGTTTTCACGGGCCATTTTGACTGGTTCGTCTAAAGCAATTTTGGCGTTACAACCACGATTTGGACAAGTCCCGCCGACTAAACCACTTTCGACTACACCAACTTTGACGCCCGTTTCTGCCAAAGGTGCAGCTCCGTCAAAAGTCGCGTGACCCGCGCCAATGTAAAATACATCAAAATCAAACTTTGAACTCATACTATCCCTCCATTAATTTATTTGTATATATACCATTAATGTAATTCATTTGGAAAAATTAGGAAAGTCAAAGGGTCAAAAATCGTCAAAGTATTCATAATTGACTGATGTTGCTTGATTTCATCAAAAAAATCCTTGGAATTTATTTATAATATTTTTAATTTGTTGAAACAAAAAAACATTTGTTTCGCAATAAAACTATATACTCAATTTGGGGTGTTTTTGTACATCGTAAATTGAAAAATATAGGAGGTGAGAAAATGAAAATGTTACCAGTAATTTTTTTGGTCTTGTCATTTGCTCTATTAGTTTTAGCAAGACTTTTCAGCAATACTTTCGTTCCCAAGAGTCTCCTGATCGTCTCCGGGATCATCTCGATGATCTTAGCGATAATTTCTGCAGTCTGGGGATTTTGGATCCTGCGCAAGAAAAAAGATTAGTAATTTTTAATCACGCTGCCGACTTGAATACTCTTGTCGACAGCGTTTTATTGCATAAAAAAAGCAGCCTCAGCTGCTCATCTTTAACCTAAATATTTTTCGATCAATTTGATAATGGTTTGATTATCCTCACTCGTGCCCACCGTGATCCGGAGCCAGTTTGGCAGTAATCCCGTCCTGATCAAATAACCATTTTCCAATAAGTATTGCGCTAAACCTGATGCATCTTCGTATTGGAAGAAGATAAAGTTGGCTTGGCTTTGATAATATTTGAAACCGACCTTATCGAAGAATTTTTGAAGCTTTTCCCGTTCAACTGCGTTCTTCTCCACAACGTCTGCTACAAAAGCTTGGTCCTTGAAGGCAGCAGTCGCTGCTACTTGAGCGACGGAGTTGACGTTGTATGGCAAACGCGTCTTTTGGACTTGTTCAGCTACTTCTTTGGAGAAAACGGCATATCCTACTCGGAAATTGGCTAAGCCGTATGCTTTGGAGAATGTCCGCATGACAACGATGTTGGAATATTTTTTCGTCAGATCCATGGCTGAAGGATTTTTTTCAGTCACAAAATCGATGTAAGCTTCGTCGATCAAGACTAAAGTCTCCTTTGGCACTTGTTTGACGAAGTTTTCGATGTCATCAACTGTTTCAAAAGTTGCTGTTGGGTTGTTCGGGTTACAGATCCAAACTAGTTTCGTCTTAGGAGTTATCGCCTGGAGCATGCCGGAAAAATCGATGCCGCCATTTGCTAAGACAGGAACTTTTTCAACTTTAGCTTCTTCGATCTCGGCGTGTAACGCATACTCTGAAAAAGTCGGACTGGAGATCAATTCAACATCCCCTGGTTCCAAGAAAACTCGTGACAACATGACGATGACTTCATCGAGTCCCACACCGAAGACGATTTGTTTGGGATCTAAGTCAAATTTTTGACAAATTAGTTGGCGTAATTCGGTGGCATCACTATCAGGGTAACGATTGCTTTGAGAATAAGCCCAGTTTACGACAGCATCTTTGACCGTTTTAGAAGTTCCATAAGGATTTTCGTTAGCGGACAGACGAACTAGTTTGGATAAACCTAATTCAGATTTCATTTCATCTAAAGTTTTTTCCGGGACGTATGGCTTTAGTTCTTTGATTACTTTTTTCATGCTGCCTCCTAGAGATCTTTGATTTCAGGACGGTCTTTGTATTCGCTCATCAAGCCTTCCCGTTTAGCTAGTTCTGTTTTGATCTGGTCGAAAGTTACGCCTTGTTCGACCCAAAGGACACAGAGGTGGTAAAGCAGATCGGCAGATTCGTAGACTAATTCGCCATCACCTCTTGGTTTATCTGGGTTCTTAGCTGCGACGACTACTTCTGTTGATTCTTCACCGACTTTTTTCAAGATCTTGTCCAAGCCTTTGGTGAACAAGTAATCAGTGTATGACCCTTCTTTAGGATTCTTTTTCCGGTCAACGATCATTTCATATAATTCATCTAAATTTTGCATGTTATTACTCCTTTGATTGACTAACTGGTTGGAAAAAGCAGCTACGATGGCCGGTGTGGCAAGCTGGACCGACGGGATCGACTTTGACTAGTAAAGTATCCTCATCACAGTCTAAAGTCAGATCGACCACATTTTGGAAGTTGCCACTAGTTTCGCCTTTATGCCACAACTCTTGTCTGGAACGTGACCAAAACCACGTTTGACCACTTTCCAAAGTCTTTTGATAACTTTCCTGGTTCATCCAAGCGACCATCAAGACGTCTTTAGTTTTGGCATCTTGGACGACCGTCGTCAATAAACCCTTGGAAAAATCTGGTTCGATCATCGTACGACCACTCCTTTTTGCTTCAAATATGATTTAACGTCGTCAATAGTCAATTCTCCATAATGGAAAACTGAAGCTGCTAGTGCTCCATCGACATTGGCTTGTAAAAAGACGTCACTGAAGTCGGACAATTTTCCCGCACCACCGGATGCAATAATCGGCACTTTGACTGCTTCACCTAGTTGTTGATACAAGGAGATGTTGAAACCATCTTTAGTTCCATCTTGATCCATCCCCGTGACTAGTAGTTCACCGGCACCTTTTTTTACGACCTCTTTAGCCCAAGATATCGCCTCAATGTCAGTCTTTTGTTGCCCACCGTGAGTGTATACAAAATACTGTTTAGACTCGGGGTCATACTTGACATCGATAGCAACGACGATACATTGGTTACCGAATTTCTTAGCACCTTCTGTGATCAAATCAGGATCGTTAACGGCGGCTGAATTAATCGCCACCTTGTCAGCTCCTGCTTTGAGGAGTTTTTGAATGTCTTCGACTGAAGTAACTCCACCACCGATTGTCAATGGCATGAAGACTTGCTTGGAAACTTGTTCAACGACATCGATCATCGTTTTTCTTTTTTCATTAGTGGCTGATATGTCTAAGAAAACTAGTTCATCTGCACCTTGTTTTTGGTACTCGGCAGCAATTTCCACGGGGTCTCCGACGTCAGTTAAGTTAACGAAGTTGACACCTTTTTTGACACGTCCATCGGCCACGTCTAAACAAGGAATTATTCTTTTAGCTAGCACCTGCTTCCACCTCCGCAATATCTTTTAATGTGATTGTCTTTTCGTAAAGAGCTTTTCCGATGATCACATCCTTGATGCCTAAAGCCTTCAAATTGTGGAGGTCTTTGAGATCTCTGATCCCGCCACTGGCCACTAAGTTAGCTTTAGGTAATTCTTGAGATAATTTCATTAGTAGATCAAGATTTGGTCCCTGCATTGTTCCATCACGAGCAACGTCAGTTACGATGAATGATTTAGCATCATTATCCATCATTTCCTTGATCAAGTCCGACATTTTAACGTTTGACTGTTCGAGCCAACCGTTAACGGCGACTTTTCCATTGGCGCCATCGACTCCGATAACGATGCGATCGCCACCGTATTTTTTCAATAGATTTTTGACAAAATCGGGACTTTCCAAGGCAGCTGAACCAATGATGATACGGTCAATACCTAGATCAAGATACATCCGGGCGATTTTTTCATCACGAATACCGCCACCGAGTTCTAAAAAGCCGTCGAAGTTTTTCCGGATGTCAGAAATGACTGTATAGTTTTCGGGACGTCCAGTTTTAGCGCCATCGAGGTCGACTAAGTGCAACTGTTTGACGCCTTGGCCAATAATATCTTTTGCTTGGGCAACTGGGTCTTTGTTGATCAAAGTCACTTTATTGTAGTCGCCTTGATACAATCTGACACTTTGTCCTTCGTGTAGATCAATTGCGGGAAAAATCATTTGTCTTCACCATCTCTTGAAATTGATTTAATAAGTTTAAGCCGACTTGCCCACTCTTTTCCGGGTGAAATTGCATGCCGACAACGTTTTCGTTTTGGACGATACTTGGGATCTTAATGCCGTAGTCCACGTCCGCTACCACGTATTTAGGAGCACAACTGGCATAGTATGAGTGCACGAAATAAGTGTATTCTTCATTCGCTACTTTAAAGGGGCTATCAGCAGCGACTTGATTTTCATTCCAGCCCATTTGAGGGACTTTCAGCTCACCATTTTCGGGGATTGCCTTCACGTGACCGGGGATCAAATCGAGTCCCTTGTTCAAACCATATTCTTCGCTGTCTTCGAACAATAATTGCATCCCTAAACAAATTCCTAAAAAAGGATGTTTTTCTTGGGCAGCTTTTTTTAAGACTTCGATCAAATTGCGTTCTTTCAAAGCATCAACTGCAGCTTCAAAAGCTCCAACACCCGGCAAGATCACTGCATCTGCGTTCAGGATCTCGTCTGGGTCAGCAGTCAATTTATTTTCGATATTTAAATAGTTCAGTGCTTTTTTTAAATTTAATGTATTACCAGTATCGTAATCGACGATTGCAAACATTAGATCACACCTTTCGTTGAATTGACACCGATGATATCAGGGTTGATAGTTACGGCATCACGCATTGCCCTTCCGAAAGCTTTAAACAAACTTTCGACTTTGTGGTGAGTATTTCTTCCGTAAAGAATGCGAGCGTGCAAGTTCATCTCGGCCGCAAAAGCGACAGCTTGGAAGAAGTCTTCAACCGTTTCTGTATCGAGACCACCGAGTCTAGGGTTCAACAATTCGGCGTCAAAAACTAAGTAAGAACGGCCAGAAAGGTCAACACTGACTTGGCCTAGCGTCTCATCCATGGGCACGAACTCAGTTCCGTAACGCTCGATACCAGCTTTATCACCCAAAGCTTTTTTAAAGCATTCCCCGAGAACGATCCCAGTATCTTCCGTTGTGTGGTGTGGGTCAACATCCAAGTCTCCGTGAGCAACGACTTCTAAACCGAAACGGCCGTGTTTAGCAAACAAGGTCAACATATGGTTCAAAAAGCCGATTCCTGTGTCGATCTTGATACCTGTCTGTTCATCAAGATTTAAGGTGATTTTGATTTGTGTTTCTTGCGTTTTTCTTTCGATAGTAGCTGTTCTCATGAGGTTCTCCTTAGTCGTAATATTTATCAAATCTTGATTCGATAGCTCTGGCGTGACCTTCTAGTCCTTCTACTCGAGCAAGTGTCGTAATGGCCTTAGCTTCTTTTTCAAGTGCTGGCTTAGTATATTGGATAAATGATGTCCGCTTGACGAAATCATAAACACCGAGTGGTGATGAAAATCTAGCTGTCCCCCCAGTTGGCAAGATGTGGTTCGGACCGGCGACGTAGTCACCGAGTGGTTCAGAGGCATATTTGCCTAAGAAGACTGAACCGGCATTTTTGATCTGGTTGAGATATTGTGTTGGATCTTCCAGTTGGATCTCCAAGTGCTCTGGTGCGACGGTATTCATCAAGGTGAACATGTCATCGATCTTGTCAACTACGGCGATGAAGCCTTTTTCATTAACTGAGGCTGAGGCAATTTCTTCACGTGGTAAGACTTTTAATTGTGAATCGACTTTGTCACTGACTGCTTTAGCCAACTTGAGGCTGTCGGTTACCAGAATTGGACGTGCCAACTTGTCGTGTTCTGCTTGTGACAATAAGTCAGCAGCTAGTTGTCTAGGATCGGCTGAGTCGTCGGCGATAACACCAATTTCTGAAGGTCCAGCGACCATATCGATGGCTACTTGACCGAATACTTGTTTCTTAGCTGTCGCAACAAAAATGTTACCTGGTCCGACGATCTTATCAACGCGTGGTATCGATTCTGTTCCGTAAGCTAAAGCAGCAATTGCTTGGGCTCCTCCGACTTGATAAATGGCATCAACGCCAGCAATTTTTGCAGCTGCTAAAACAGCTTTTGAAATTCCGTCTTTTTGTGGAGGTGTCACGATCACGACTTGTTCTACTCCGGCAATCTTAGCGGGCATGGCACTCATCATGATAGTTGAAGGATAAGCTGCTGTACCACCGGGAACGTAGAGTCCAACTTTTTGTAGTGGCAACAATTTTTGTCCACGCAAGACCCCTGGTTGTTCACTGTCGATGAAGCCCTTTTCCAATTCCTTTTTGTGGAAACTTGAAATATTTTTCTTAGCTAATAACAAAGCATCTTTGACGTCTGGGTCGAGTGTTTCGTATGCTTCATCGATTACTTTTTGATCAAGTTTGAATGTGTCAACATCGACTTTATCAAATTTCTTACCATATTCTTTTAATGCAGCATCGCCATTTTCAATAACGTTATTAATAATGTCACTAACGGCTTGCTCAACTTTTGGGTCAGTCAATTGACGCGTCTTCAACTGCACCATTTTTTCTAATTCTGCTAAACTTTTTTGAACGATTTTCATTATGCTTGCCCCACTTTATTTTTTTCGATGACGGTTTTTAAACGATCTACAAAATCAAAAATTTCTTCCGGATGTTGTTTCAAAGCCATCCGATTGACGACTATCCGTGTGGAAACTTTGTCTAAGTAGTCAAAGATCTTTAGGTGATTTTCTCGAATGGTCGTTCCTGTTTCAGTAATATCGACGATGGCATCGGCTAGACCGGTCAACGGTGCTAGTTCAACGGAACCTTCGATCTTGATGATCTCAACATCTTGTCCCAATGAATCGAAGTAGCGCTTCGTGATCAAGGGATATTTCGTGCCGATGATCTTCCGCTTTGGAGCTTCTGGATCAAAGTCTTGAGTCGATGCTAAGACGAATTGGCACTTACCGATATTTAGATCGAGTAGTTCGTATTGGGAGTTTTGATGCTCAGTTAAAATGTCACTCCCAACGATCCCGATATCAGCAGCTCCTCGTTCCAAGAAGGTCGTTACATCTGGACCTTTGGCGAGAATGAATTGATATGGTTGGGACTCTGAATTGAAGATCAAACGCCGTTGCTTGTTGCGGATCTGATCACAATTGATCCCTGCTTCTTCCAAGAGCGGAATAACTTGTTTTTCAACGCGCCCTTTAGTTAAGGCTATCTTTATACGATTCTCATTCAATATATTCACCTTCCGTCATATCAATTAATTGTGCATCTAATTTTTCTGCTTCTAATTTGGCGTTTTCTAAGTTATCAGATAAGGAGAGGATTCCATCTGTTGTTTCCTCTAGTAACTTTTCAGCTTCGCACCACTGATCTTCTTTAAAGTAGATCAGCTTCTTTTGTTTATGCTGACGTTGGTCAACTAAGAGGTCGGTAATGAGATCGATGTCGATCCCCATCCCCACGGCCGATTCACTCACATCTTGGAAGTTAGCGAGCAATTTATCGTAACGGCCACCACTGAACAAATAACCTGAACCAGCTTTAGAAAAACCTTTAAACGTTAAGCCCGTGTAATATTGCTGAGGCGCTTTACTACTAAGGTCGATGGAAACTACTTGTTCTGGCAAAGTCTGCTTCATCCAGGCGATAACTTCTTTCAACTCATCGATCCGATTTTGCATTGGCTTAGATAAACTGAAATTAGCCAGTTGATCAAAAATTTTATCTGGTTTCCCAAAAAGTCTGGGCCACTTCAACAAAAATTGATATCCGGAACGATCTTTAAATTGGCTGATCAATTCTTCATATAGGGGAACTTGTTTATCGTACAAAGCCTGAGCAATTTTTTGCTTCAATTCTTCATCATCAGTCAACTCTGACAAAACAACTTCAGCAAAATCAGCAACCCCCAACTCGATTTCAACCGGCTCATCCAATAATTTTTGACTAAGTAAGTTGATCAAAACCAAACATTCAAATTCAGCCTTGATCGAAGAATAACCAACCAACTCGATACCAGCTTGGGTAAGTTCATTGTAAGAACCAGAAAGCCGACGACTGATCCGAAAAATATCTCCGACATACCAAAATTTTTGGGGAAGAGAAATATTAGTAGAGCTCAAAAATCGAGCAATAGGTAAAGTCATATCCGGCCGAAGTACAATAGTATCACCCTCCTGATCCAACAAGCGATACATCTGATAATTACCAAGTTTATAAGGTTCAAAAACCGACTGCTTCTCCAAAAGTGGCGTTGAGATCTTAGCAAAACCACGATCAGAAAAAGTATCCCCAATAACAGAAGAAACATGCTGCTTAACCACAGCTCTACGCCCAAACTCATCACGAGTCCCAAGTGGCAACAAATTATTATTCATATCAACGCCTCCAAATTCCTACCAATCAAAAATCAAAGTCATAAACCCGATTCACAAAACAAATCTCAAAATGAACCGATGAAATGTTCCAACATTCATCAAATAGATAAATCCCTCAAGAAAAACTATTTGAGGAAAATTAATGGCTGACTCAATAAAAACCAAAAATACGATCTCCATAAAGCTAAGTACGGTACCCCCCACCAAAAAGATGAGGTTTATTCCAACCTAGGTTCTGGGAGGGTGGAGGAAATTCGCCGTCAGCCATGATATTTCACTTGGCAATTTATTGCCTAGTGAAAGGCTCGTATTGGAGATGTCCGAAGTGGTTTTCTTCGGATAGCTTCAATCGATGCCCATGGCGTTCCACGGCGTAATTTCCGGAACCCTCCCAGAACCGGCAGTGAACATCAACAAAACCTAAACCACAAAAAAAGCCCCTTAGCAAATAAATGCTAAGAGGACGTAAATAACGCGGTTCCACCTCACCTTTGTCTAACCCTTGCGGATCAAACCTCATGTTGGCTGAGTCAACTGGGATAACGAACCATTTCGTCAAAGCTTACTAAATTCAGCTTTGAAGTTATTCGTAGGTGTGTGTTCAACAATAGTTTCCGTTTCATTTCCAGCAACTGAAACTCTCTTTTGGAGGGACTAGCGTTTACTTTTCCTATTCATGACTTTTATTAGAATTTGATTAGTAAAATTAATCATTTATTTAATTTAACTGTAATAATAGCCGTGAATTTTAAGAATGTCAATAGCTAGTCAAAGAATTTATCAAATGAATCCCGTGACCGACCGAGTCAATGTCGTGCGCATCAGAGCCGTACACCAAAGGAATATAAAGGCCTTCAGCCATTCGTAGGATCTGCTTACCTGGATAAAAATCATTGCAGTAAGGTTTATAAAGACCGGCAAAATTTAAATCTAATTGTCGGTTTTGTTTTTTAATTTTTTGTAAGATATCGTTCACCAAATTCAGGTTATCCTCATCAAGATCATCGCTAATGTGGAAATGATCTTGATATTTCCGGACTAAACTCATGTGGCCAATCCGTTGCGGTGAATATTTGCCGAGATCTGCTTCAACCGACTTTTGAACGGTTTGATAATAATGAGCAAAAATCTTTTGAGGATCATCTAAATAGTCTGCAAATCCTTGTTGAAAGTCATCAAAACCATTATCAACACACCAAAACTTGTCATTCGTTCCCTTCATGAAGTGAACCGATAAAATATTTTCTTGCGTGCGTGGACCGTATTTATTCAAAAAATCACGAGTGAAGTCTTCAAAGCCTTCTAAATAGTCAACTTCAAAGCCCACGGTTATTTCGACTTGGTCTTTAAACTTAGCCTGCATTTTTTCAGCTAATTCAAAATACTCTGGCAACTGATCCATTTCCAATGACGCTTCCGAAAGTCCATCAACACTGCCTTGATAACTGTCCTTAAAATTTGGTGGTAAAGGTGCGTGTTCGGTAATGCAATATTTTTCCATACCGAGATCGATTGCTCGTTGGATCATCTTTTCGACAGGTTCGCCACTTCCGTGAGGGCAAAGTTCTGTATGGGTATGTCCGTCCATTAACATGTGATCACTCCTTTTTAACCATCGTGGACTAAAAATGCAGATTACTCAAGCTAAAAATTAACGGGATCGTCACCAAACTGAACAACGTCGACAAACTCATGATCGAAATTGCCGGTGCGGGATTTTTTTCAGCTTGCAAGGTAAACAAGACCACCAATCCGGCAACGGGACAAGCTGCCATGATGACCGTTGTATAAAAAGCTACGCCAGAAACACCCAGCAGACGTAAAATCACGATCGCAATTAGTGGATAAAATAAATTACGCAAAAAAATACTGATCCAGAGATTTTTTTCCAACATTTCCCGACTAAATTTAATTTTCGTCAAACTATTACCGATCACGATCATCGAAAGTGGCGTGTTCATTGATCCAACCGACTTGACGACTTGATCGACTGTGCCTGGTAGTCGCAGTGAAAAGAGGAACATCAATAAGCCTAAAACAATCGCAATAATATTAGGATTGAGCAAAATCTTGCCCCAATTAATAGTTTCATCTTTTTCACCATGGTGCGAAAACAAACTAATTCCGTGAGTCCAGTTGAATATATTAAAACAAGCTAAGGAAACTACGCCAAAAAACACTCCAGAAGAACCAAATAAAGCTGAAATCAGCGGGATACCCATGAAGCCAGCATTCGAATAAACACTGCCATAAATGGCAATCCGCGCAACGTTTTCATCAGCTACCCGTCCAAATAAAAGTCGTGAAATAATAATTTCAATAAAATACAAGATCACAACGGCTACAAAAGCCAACAAGAAAAACTTGATCCGAGCGGCCGAATACTCCTGCTCGAAAGCCCCAATAATCAAACAGGGAGAAATAATGTAAATCAAAATATTAGTCAGATCACTCGAAGATTGAGCTCTCAAGAAATTCAGCTTCCCAATTAAAAAGCCGACTAGCATCAACCCGAATAGTAAGATGATCTGACTAGAAAGTTGTCCTATATCCAAAATAATCCCTCCCTTTTTTAGAAACAGTTGAACTTATTATCAAGTTCGATGAGTGCAGAATCAACTAATAAATAGCAAAATAAAAATATAAATATTTCAAGCAAAAAAATACACCTTCCACAAAAGGAAGATGTAAGTTAATTTTATTTTTTTGCAGTACGTTCTTTGAAGAATAATCCGACAAAATATCCAATGAACAAACCGATCAAGGCTGGGACGACCCAACCGAGACCTAGGTCTGACAGCGGTAAAATACGATTGAAGTTCATCAAGTTCACGAACCAACTTTGACCGTGGAACATGAAATCCATCGACTCAAGTCCAGCCAAAACAGCTGGTACAAAAGTAAAGATGGTCGTGATCACGTAAACGTACCGCGATGAACCGATGATCGGCGTCAAAACTGCCAAGATGATCAAAGTTATCGCCAAAGGATAAATGAACATCAAAGCTGGTGTTGAATATTGGATCAAGTTTGTCAGACCAACATTAGCGAAAACACAAGGCAAGACACTAGCAATCAAGATCAAAACTTGATATGAGATCTTAGGAAACATTTCATGCATTGCTTCTCCAAACGCAGTTATCAAGCCGATCGAAGTTTTCAAGCAGGCAATAATAACGATCAAGGCAAGCAAGACGTTCCCGAAACTTCCGAAGTAATAGTTGAAAGTTTGAGCCAAAGTGACACCACCATTGGCAGCTAACTGGAATTGGCCAAGACTCATCGTTCCTAAAATTGCTAGCAAGGCGTAAATGATCCCCATCAAAACAACACTGATCGTACCAGCTTTGATCGTATCCTTGGCGATTTCTCGTGGGTCAGTCACACCTAAAGTCTTAATACCATCGATAACAACTACGCCGAATGCCAATGAAGCTAAAGCATCCATCGTATTGTATCCCTCGGTAAATCCAGCTAGCACCGGACTTTTGGCATACGAACCTTGGGGAGTGTAGTTCAATGATCCCATTGGTTTCACTAAAGCCACAATTATCAAAATACCTAATAAAATCAAGAAAATCGGTGTCAGCCATTTCCCAACGTAAGTCATGATCTTGCTAGGTCTTCGAGCAAACCACCATGAAGCAGCAAAAAACAAAATTGAAAAAATCATCAAGACGGTTTTTTGCATATCGGAACTGACAAACGGGACGATCCCCATTTGAAATGATGTCGTTGCTAAACGTGGTGTGGCAAAAAAAGGACCGATGATCAAATAAAGTAAAATCGTGAAGACGTAGGCATATCCTTTGTGGATCTTACTCGATAGATCAAAGACGCTGGCGCTTTCAGTCATCCCTAATCCCGCGACACCTAGTAGCGGTAATCCGATACCGGTGATTAAGAGACCGATGATGGCAAGGCCAACGTTTCCTCCTGATTGTTGTCCTAAGAAGACTGGAAAGATCAGGTTTCCAGCACCAAAGAACAGTCCGAAGAGCATCGAACCGATGAAAAGTAATTCTCTTCTTGTTAGTTTTTTCGTCATAGTGCACCTTTATTATTTTTGTTAGATTGGTTGGTTGGTGGTTCACTGCCGGTTCTGTGGAGGGTTCCGGGAATTGCGCCGTGGAACGCTGCGGGCCAACTTTGAGCTATCCAAGGGAAACCGCCTTGGACATCTCAAAGCTTGACCTTTTCGTAAGCACGGCCCATGCCGTGCAAACGAAAATTTCGCGGCTGACGGCAAATTCCCTCCACCCTCCACAGAACCTAGGTTAGTGACTAAACTTTTGTTTGTGGGATAACGGTTATTTGGTAATTTGGATAAAATTGCAGCACTGGTCAGTGCTTTCAACCTTTTTATCCTCAATAATGCTGAAACGTAATCCACAAAGTAGCGTTTTTTATTCACAAAAGTGGTCGTATTAAAGTCTCAGTAATAAAGTAGAGCTATCAATTTTTGATAGCTCTGCTTGCAGTGATTTTAATTGTTCTGTTTTTCTTTGTCCTCAAGAATGCGAAAACGAGTTCCAGGCGACAGCGACCTCCGGTTTAGAAACTGTCGGCAGGCACGGATTCGCCGTACCTTGTGCGACTACACGCGTTAATCCTCAGCAGCTGACCAACCTCGCTGCGCTCTCTGATTCTTTAGAGCTTTGCTGTTAATTTAACGTCAGGATACTTATTAGCGAACCAGTTCTCTGCGAATTTGTTTTCGAATAGGAATAGTGGATTTCCATCCAGGTCTTTTACTAGCATGTTTCTGGTTGAAGACATGTTTTGGTCTAGTTGTTCTGGGTCGATCCAGCGGGCTATTCTTGAGCCGATTGGATTCATTACTACGTCACAGTTGTATTCGTTTTTCATTCTGAATTGGAAGACTTCGAATTGTAGTTGTCCAACTGCTCCTAAGATGTAGTCGTTAGTAGTGTATTTTTGATACAACTGAACGGCACCTTCTTGGACTAGTTGTTGCATTCCTTTGTGGAAAGACTTTTGTTTCATGACGTTTTTAGCTTGAACTTCCATGAACATTTCAGGGGTAAATTGTGGTAAGTCTTCGAATTGAATGTTTTTCTTACCTGTATAAATCGTGTCGCCGATTTGGAAGTTTCCTGTATCGTACAATCCGACGATGTCACCCGCTACGGCTGTTTTGACTTGTTCTCTTTGATCAGACATGAATTCGGTGGCGTTGTTTAAACGCATTGACTTGCCTGTTCTACTCAAGGTAACGTCCATGCCTTTTTCAAATTCGCCGGAACAAATTCTGACGAACGCGATCCGGTCACGGTGATTAGGATTCATGTTAGCTTGGATCTTGAAGACAAATGCTGAAAATTCTGGATCATCTGGCTTAACTACTTCTTCGCTATCCTTAACCGGATGTCCTGCAGGAGCTGGAGCCATGTCTAAGAATGTATCCAAGAACACTTGAACACCAAAGTTAGTCAAAGCAGAACCGAAGAAGACAGGAGTTTGATCACCTTTCATGATCTTATCTAGGTCAAACTTGTTACCAGCTTCTTTGATCAAATCAACTTCGCCTAAAGCTTGTTCATAAACACTATCCTCTTCGATCGGATTGTGTTCTTTGAGCTGTCCATCTTCACCCAATGGCAAAAATCTGTCGTCGCCCTCTTTACGATACAATTCGAGACGACTATTTTTGATGTCATATAAACCTTTTAATTCCTTACCCATACCGATAGGCCAGTTCATAGCACAGCCTTCGATATTGAGTAGTTCTTCTAGTTCAGCGATCAAGTCAAGTGGATCACGACCATCACGGTCCAACTTGTTCATAAATGTAAAGATAGGAATTCCACGTTTTTTAACAACTTTAAAAAGCTTTTTCGTTTGTGGCTCGATACCTTTAGCTGAGTCGATAACCATGACAGCAGCATCAACGGCCATCAAAGTTCGGTAAGTATCTTCAGAAAAATCTTCGTGTCCTGGAGTATCCAAGATGTTAACGTCTTTTCCTTGATAGTGGAATTGCATAACTGATGAAGTAACGGAGATACCACGTTTCTTTTCGATCTCCATCCAGTCAGATGTGGCGAATTGACCTGACTTCTTAGCTTTAACGGTACCTGCTGAACGGATCACACCACCGAAGTAAAGCATTTGTTCGGTAATAGTAGTCTTACCAGCATCCGGGTGAGAGATAATGGCAAACGTGCGACGCTTGCTTACCTCATTTTCTAATTCGTTTTGTTCCATAACTTGCTCCTAACTCATAAAAAAAGAAATACATTAGTATTTCTTTTCAAACATATTTGTCGTTACGACTTTTACTTTATTTTTAGGGATCTTAACGATCACATTTTGGATCCTAGCGCCATCGACCTTACCTGAAGTCAACTTCACGCCACTCTTTAAAGTAATGCTCTTAGGGTGGTTAACATCAGGGATCTCATTTAAATTCATAATTAAATATCCTGCAATAGTATCGGCGTCTTCTTGCTCTTCGTCAATATCTTCATCGAATAAATCGTTGAAATCTTCGATTGAGAGCTTACCAACTACAGAGTATTTAGTTGAAGAGATTCGGTGATAATTAGTAGTAGTTTGATCATATTCGTCATCGATCTCACCAACTATCTCTTCCAAAATATCTTCGATCGTAGCCAATCCAACCACACCACCGTAATCATCCATGATCATGGCGATTTGTGTCTGTGTCGACTGCATCTTCAATAGTAAGGAATCGATACTAGTAGATTCAGGAACGAATAGTGGTTCAATCATTAACTTCTTCAAGTTAACATTCTCAAAACCAGAAATACGAGCTTGCTTCAACAAGTTCTTAATATGAACGATTCCGATAATAGTATCCTTATCACCGCCGTAAACAGGGACACGTGAATAAGGCTGTGCTAAAATTGCATCGATATTATCATCTAACGAGTCGTTAATATCGATCATGAAAGCGTCAGTTCTAGGGACCATGACTTCACGGACCGTCTTATCACTGAACTTGATAATACCTTGAAGCATTTGATACTCGTCAGCATTGATCGTGCCGCTTTCACGCGACTTTTGAATCGTTGAAAGCATCTCATTACGAGATACCTTGTCTTTCTTTTGAGAAAAATCGATCGGTGTGATTTTCATCAAACCGTGCAAGCAAGCAGTCATGAACCAAACGAATGGTTTCAAGATCTTGCTAGTAGCATTAATAATAGGTTCGGTAAATCTTAATACTTGATATGACCGGTGAACGGCGATCTGTTTGGGAAATAGTTCGCCAAAGATCAAAATCAGAAAAGATAGGACGATCGTAATAATAACGATTGAAAGTTCCATGCTTCCTGGAAAATTACCGATCACACCTTCTAATTTTGTACTTAAACTTGTGGCAGCAATTGCTGAAGATAAAAACCCAGCTAAGGTCACTGCTACTTGGATCGTTGATAAAAAATTAGTAGGATGATTGATTTCGCGTAAAATGCGGTTGTCCTTACGACCGCCTTGTTCGGCCTTTTTCTCGACTTCCGCCTTATTTACCGAAACGATTGCCATCTCGCCAGCAGCGTAAATAGCATCTAGGAGCGTTAATACGACAATAATCAATAATTGTACGCTTAACGCGACAGGGTCATCACTCATTAATTTTTTCACTCTCTTTCATATTAAATAAAAATGATGTAACAATTATAGCAGGTGTAAAACAATTCAACAATATTACTGCCATTAATGATAAAATAAATTTAATACTATATAAGGAGTAATTGAAATTGTCTAACAAAAAAATCATCGTTATTTATTTATTTTTCTTCTTCATCCCTTACATAGTAAGCCTTCTGATCGCAGGCATGGCCTACAATGCTCTAGTCTTACACGCTTTGACTTGGCGAATCGTGGTTGGTGGGATCGTCGGTTCCTTAGGGATCTTCGCCATCAAGGTGATCGCACAACGGCCGATTCTGATCATGTATCGTAATTCCACTAGAAAACCACTCAAACGTTTCATTCACTTTTTTATCCTGGAACGCGACAAAGTCATCATCGGTTTAAACTTATTGATCGACTTTTTCTTGAGCATCGGTAGTATTTATCTCGTGGCTAAAGTATTTCCCCTATCACAAATCTTAGGATCGACCATCGGTTGGCTCGTCTTGATCGTGATGGTATCCGTGACCTTAGCCTCATACCTCGAATTCGACTCACTATCGATTTATACCGAAAAAAAGAAAATAAAAGATTAAATACTTGACTTAATGAAATACTAATCATATTCTAAATGCATAACTATCAGAGGAGAATTTGACATGAAGCAATCATACAACACAAAAATGGATGCATGTTGCTGTGTAATGATGAAAGATCATTATACTTTTTCAGCATGTCTAATTCCACTCAATTGATAACTAGTAGCGAATACTTTATTCAAGGGAGCTGACAATTAGTCAGTTCCCTTTTTTTATGGAATGGAAAGGAGCAACATCGTGGACACTGTAAAAATTGGTGTTTTGAATTTGATGTATAACAAACTCGAAACGAATCAAAACTTTTATAAGTCACTGACCCGGGCACATAACAACGTTGAATTAGTTTACTATTATTCAGCCACTCGTTATGTTGACCGGAAACTAGATCCATCGATCACCAATACGATGAAACCTTTGGATCTGAATGACCTTCCCAACTTAGATGGCTTTATTATCACCGGCAGTCCGATCGAACAATTGGATTTTTCCGAAGTCACCTATGAAGATGAGATCAACGAATTATTAAATACTTTAAATGAAATGAGGATCCCCCAGCTGTACGTCTGCTGGGGTGCGATGGCAGCCTTACATCATTTGTACGGCATCGACAAAAAGATCCTACCGCATAAAACTTTTGGCGTTTTCCAAAATAACGTCTTGCACTCGTCAAAACTTTTGCAAAACATTAGCGACAATTTCCCTGCTCCACATGCTAGATATGCGGAAATGAATCAACAACAGATCAATGACAATTCTCAACTAGTCTTGAACGTTTTAAATGACAAAGGCTTACTATTTTTAGCCGAGGCAAAAGGCAAACCTCAAGCTTTCCTATTTTCACATCTGGAATATCAACGAGACGATTTGAAGAAGGAATACGAGAGAGAATACAACGCCCATCCAGAGCTTGATCCGGTCCAGCCAGAAAACTACTATTCACCGATCAACGACCAGCCTATGTTTGCTTGGAAAGAGATCCAAGAAAAGTTCTTTGGTAACTGGGTCGAACAAGTCATGGCTGCTAAGGAGCAAGCGTGTAGCTGATGGAGGTGGTCTCAGGCGTAAAGATCTACTGAATGTTATACAATAAGAATATTAAGGAATTCATTGGAGGAATATCATGACAAAAATTGCAAACAATATCACAGAATTAATTGGTAACACACCTATCGTTAAGTTGAACAACGTTGTACCAGAAGACGCTGCTGACGTGTATGTAAAATTGGAGTTCTTTAACCCAGGAAGTTCCATTAAAGACCGTATTGCCCTATCAATGATCGAATCTGCCGAAAAAGCCGGCAAGTTAAAACCTGGTGACACTATCGTTGAACCTACTTCAGGTAACACAGGAATCGGTCTTTCACTTGTAGCATCTGCCAAAGGCTATCACTTGATCATCATGATGCCAGACACAATGAGTGTTGAACGTCGTAAGATCATGCAAGGTTATGGTACTGAACTAGTCCTTACACCAGGAAGCGAAGGTATGGGTGGTGCCATCAAACGTGCTAAAGAATTATCTGAAGAAAAAGGTTACTTCCTACCTATGCAATTCTCAAATCCAGCTAACCCTGAGATCCATGAAAAAACAACTGGTAAAGAAATCATCGATGCCTTTGCAGGTGAAACAGTTGATGCTTTCGTAGCCGGTGTTGGTACTGGTGGTACTTTATCAGGTGTCAGCCACGCTTTGACTAAGAAATTCCCAGACGTTAAAATCTATGCTCTTGAAGCTGCCGAATCTCCTCTACTTAAAGAAGGAAAAACTGGTAAGCACAAGATCCAAGGAATCAGTGCTGGTATGATCCCAGATACCTTAGATCAAGACTCATACTCAGACATCGTCGAAGTTACTTCTGACCAAGCTATCAACATGGCTCAAGAAGTCAGCCGTAAAGAAGGCTTTTTACCAGGAATTTCTGCTGGTGCTAATATCTTTGGTGCTATTGAAATCGCCAAGAAGTTAGGCAAAGGCAAAAAGGTCGTTACAGTCTCACCTGACAACGGCGAAAGATACTTATCAACTGATTTATTTAATTTCTAGAAATTAAATTCAAATCTTTTTAATTAATAGCAATTTGTGAGAGAATAAAAAACATTAATTCTATTGGGGGAAATTCAGAATATGAAGAAACGAATTCTAGTACTACTTTCATTAGTAGCAACTATCGCCTTAGTGCTTACAGGTTGCTCATCCAACAAGTCAAGCGAGACTAAGACCGCGGGGACTCTTACGATCGGACTTGAAGGAACTTATGCTCCTTATTCATACCGTGAAAATGGTAAATTAACTGGTTTTGAAGTTGATTTTGCTAAAGCTTTAGCTAAAAAGATGGACCTTAAAGCTAAGTTTGTTCCAACTAAATGGGACTCATTGATCGCCGGTCTAAATTCAAAGACTTTCGATATCGTGATCAACAACGTTGGTGAAACTAAAGACAGAGAAAAGCATTACATCTTTGCTAAACCTTACGTTCAATCAAAATCAGTTTTAATTACTAAAGAAGACGATCCTTCTATCAAATCAGTCGACGATTTAAAGGGTGTCAAAGTGGCTGAAGGTACTGGTACCGACAACTACAACAAAGCTAAGAAATTCGGAGCTAATATCGTCCCATCATCTGATTTTGCTACTACAATGTCTATGATCAAACAAGGACGTGTCAAAGCTACTATCAATTCACGTGAAGCTTTCTTAACTTGGCAAAAAGATAACAAGAACAGCGGATTGAAGTATCAAGTTATCCCAACTAACAAGATTCCAAATACTAAGATTGCTCCAATTTTCAACAAAGATAGCACAGCTTTACGCGACAAGGTCAACAAAGCCGAACAAGAACTTAGAGAAGATGGCACACTCAAGCGTCTATCGATCAAGTACTTCGGTGAAGACATTAGTAAATAATCATTTTTAATTTTCGAGAGGGGCGGATTTTATGTGGCATATAATTATTACATCATTGCCAGAAATGTTAGTCGCAATGGTGCAATACACCATTCCGTTAGCGATAATCGCATTTATATTTGGATTGATACTTGCAGTCCTAACAGCTTTAATCAAATTTATTGAACCGAGTGAAAACAAAGCCATCAAGTATCCATGGTTAGTTTTAAGAGCGATCGCCAATTTTTATGTTTGGGTCTTTCGTTCAACGCCACTCCTAGTTCAGCTGTTCATCATTTTCTTTGGATTGCCAAATATCGGTGTGCAATTAGATCCATTTATCGCTGCAGTGATCGGATTCTCACTTAACACTGGTGCTTATGCCTCAGAAACGATCCGTTCAGCTTTATTATCAGTCCCACAAGATCAATGGGACGCAGCTTTTACCTTAGGTTTTTCAACGAAACAAACATTAATGAAGATCATCTTGCCACAAGCTGTCAGAATTGCTTTACCACCACTATCGAACTCATTCATTAGTTTGGTAAAGGACACTTCCCTGGCCAGTTCGATCACCATTTTGGAAATGTTTCAAGTCAGTCAACAGATCACCGCTAAGAACTTCCAGCCACTACTAATGTACACATTAGCAGCAGCACTCTACGCCATCATCTGCAGTCTCTTAACTTGGTTACAACACTACCTCGAAAAGAGAACTTCAAGATACGTTAAAGGAAGTGAAGCTTAATGATCTCAATGAAAAACATCATCAAGAAGTACGACGGTAAAGAAGTCTTAAAAGACATCTCCGTTGACTTCCCTGAAGGAAAAACCTCAGTGATCTTAGGGCCATCAGGATCAGGAAAATCGACCTTACTACGTTCGATCGACTTACTAGTAAGACCAGAATCAGGAGTCTTAAACTTCTCAGATTTTTCTTACAACTACGCTGAATCACTATCCAAAAAAGATAGCATGAGGATCCGTCAAAAGACGAGCATGGTTTTCCAAAACTGGAACTTGTTCCCAAACTTGACAGTGCTAAAGAACATTACCGAAGCACCAGTCAACGTTTTGAAAATGTCACAAGATGAAGCCAACAAAGTAGCCAGAGATCTCTTAGACAAAGTTGGCCTAGCCGAATACGAAGACAGATATCCAAGTCAACTATCCGGAGGACAACAACAAAGAATCTCCATCTGTAGAGCTCTAGCAATGGACCCAGACTACATCTTACTAGACGAACCAACCAGTGCCCTAGATCCCGAGCTAGAAACACAAGTACTCAAGATCCTAGAAGAAATGGCAAAAGATGGACAATCAATGATCATCGTAACCCACAACATGGAATTTGCCAGACTAGTATCAGACAAAATAGTCTTCATTGAAGATGGTGAAAAAGTCTACGACGGAGCCACAAACGACTTCTTCGAAAACCCAACACCAAGAATCAAAGACTTTCTCGCTGGGATCTCATTGGATCCAAATAAAATTAACAAATAAAAAAAGTAGCTCAGATATCGTCTGAGCTACTTTTTTATTGAGGTATGTTTTGATTGGTGGCGGTTCACTGCCGGTCCTGGAGGGTTCCGGAAAATGCGCTGTGGAACGCCATGGACCCACTTTGAACCAATCGAGAAGACCACTCGCTTGTTTCAAAGCTGGGTCTTTCACTAAGCGGTGAACCGCTAAGTGAAATTTCATGGCTGACAGCGATTTTCCTCCACCCTCCAGGACCTAGGGGTACAATAATATCTTTTTTGTGTGGGGGCACGGTACTTACCTTTATAGTGGTAGTTGTTTGGGTTTATATTGATGTACTTATTTTTATCCTCTCCTAGGATTTTGACATCTTATTTCTATCTTGTTGATTTATTTTTGAAAAATCATCGGTTTTTACTTTGTTAGTGAAGAAATCATTTATCTCATACAGTAATTGATTTTTGAGATACCCCCTCAGACCCTTATCGCAAAAATTGCGAGTTTCAAGCGACGAAGGAGCGAGAAAAGAGCAAGAAAAACATGGAATGACAAAAGAACCGATGAAATGATCAAAAATAAATGGACCAGATAAGGGGAAGAAAAATAGCAATCAAATCACACCAAACCTAGGGACCACAATTCCCACCCCAAAATCGATTTTTGACAAACCTAGGTTCGGTGGAGGGTGGAGGGAATTCGCCGTCAGCCGCGAAATTTTTGTTTGCACGGCATGGGCCGTGCTTACGAAAAGGTCAAGCTTTGAGATGTCCAAGGCGGGTTTCCTTGGATAGCTCAAAGTTGGCCCGCAGCGTTCCACGGCGAAATTCCCGGAACCCTCCACCGAACCGGCAGTGAACCACCAACCAAACTACAACCTCAAAAAATAAAAAAATGACTGCCAATAAAACATGGCAGTCAAAGGATCGTGCAATCCATTTAATGGTGAGACAACTCATTGTATCTCTTCATCCAGAGATCTATATATTCCGGGGAAAATGGTCCCTTTCCCTGGTCTATCCAATCAATCAAAACATCCACATTATAATGTAGAATCTTATCTATTTCAGGTGGATATCTCCACATTCTACTGTGGGCAGCATACTCATCAACATCGAGTAGCCGTTTTTCTCCATCAGGAAATACTTTGACATCTAAATCATAATCTATATACTTGATGGCCTCTTTGTCGAGAACGAATGGTGTTGCCAAATTGCAATAATAAGACACGCCTGTGTCACGAATCATTGCGATGATATTGAACCAATAATGCTTATGAAAATAAACTATCGCTGGTTCTCTTGTGACCCAACGACGACCGTCAGACTCGGTAACTAGAGTATTCTCGTTACAGCCGATGATCTCATTTTCACTGGTCTTCAATACCATTGTTTCACGCCACGTCCGATGCAAGTGACCATCATGTTTATAACTCTGGATTGCTACGTAATCCCCTTCTCTGGGTATTTGCATAACGTAACCAGCTTTCAAAATCTTGTTCAAAAAAATTATAACAGAGCCGTGAAACTATTAAAAGAATAATCATACTCAATCTTCTTCAAGCGCTCGTTTTATTTCTGAGTAAGAAAAACCTTTACCCATCAAATAATTGATCAATTTCGAGGTGTTATCGTAGCGATGAGAAACTTTGTTGATCATTTTACGAAGATTGTCTAATTCCTCATCCTCATCTTTTTCTAGGTCTAAGGACTCGATTGCTTGGTTAGTAATGTCTCCGCTGTAACCTTTCGAGTACAAACTTTGTTTGAGCTTGATCATTTGTTGTTTAAATGATCCGTGATTAGTTTTGCGCAGTTGCTTCTTGGCAAAATCGGTCGCATTTTCTAGCAAAATGTCTTGGTCGATCTCAGACATTTTCTCTTTGATGATCGAATCGGGAACGCCTTTTTTGAACATCTTTTGTTCGATGATCTTCGGACCGTTGGCGGAAAGCCTTAATTGCGTATTGATGAAACTTTGGGCGTAGGTGGCATCATCGACGTAATTGAGCTCCTTCAATCGATCTAAGACATCCATGATGGTCGGAGTTGTGTACTCTTTTTTATATAAGTAGTCTTTGATCTCTTTTTCAGTTCGTAATTCGTAGCTTAAATAATTGACGGCATCACCGTAAGCTTTGTTAGTATTTTCTTTGTTTTTGATCAAAGTAACTTGGGCATCAGTCAATTCTAGATCTTTCATTAATCGAAATTCGATCAAGGTACTTTCACCGACTGGAAAGGCGTATTCACCGTCTAAATAAACGTTGTAACGGCCTTTTCTTTTTTGAGCTTGTATTTTTGTAACTTTTGTCAATTGACTTACCTCGCGTGTTATACTCAAATGTAGTTTAGAGCCTAAATAAAGGAAGAATTCATGAATAATAATATAACAGAAGAACTTAAAGTAGGAGATCGTTTTCCACTGACAATCAAACGGATCGGCATCAACGGCGAAGGAATCGGCTTTTTCAAGCACGTTATTGTCTTTGTCCCTAGTGCTGTACCCGAAGATGTCATCGTTTGTGAAGTGGTTGACCTACATCCCCGCTTTATTAACGGAAAGATCCACAAAATTAGAACTCGCAGTCCTTATCGTAACGAAGATGTGACTCCTTTAGCAAGTGAAGTGGGTGGTCTGGAGTTTGCTCACATTAAATATGAGGATCAGTTGAAATTTAAAGCTGATATTTTGCGTGAATCATTGGAAAAATATAAGCCTCATGCATACGAACATTATACGATCAAACCAACGATTGCTTCGCCTCAACAAGAGAAGTATCGGAATAAAGCCCAATTTCCTATTCAAATGGTTGACGGCAAAATCAAATGTGGTTTGTACAAAAATGGCACCCAGGAATTAGTTGATCTGACTGAGATGCCAACGCAAATGGATCTGACGATGTCAGCCATGAGAAAAATCGTCAAGATCATTGAAGACTTGGGATTACCAGTTTATGATCCTCAAGCTAAATCTGGTATTCTCAGCATGATCATCATTCGTCAATCAGTTGAGTTCAACCAATTACAAGTAACCTTTGTCACTCGTTCGCCTAAATTTTTGAAAGAGCGTCAAGTGATCGAAGCCATCAACAAAGAGATACCTGAAGTTTGTTCGATCTCGCAAAATATCAACTTGAAAGACCAAGGACCAGTCTGGGGCGATGAAACTAAGTTGCTTTGGGGCGATCAATATTTGAAGGAAGATATCAATGGCTCGATCTTCGACTTGTCGCCTCGTGCTTTCTTGCAGCTGAACTCGTTACAAACTGACAAGTTGTACGACTTGGCTACTGAAGCCTTGAATCCTTCAAAAGATGATATTTTACTCGACGCCTACTGTGGTGTAGGAACGATCGGTATTAATCTTGCCGACCAAGTTAAAAAGGTTTACGGCATCGAGATCATCCCTGAAGCTATCGAGGATGCTAAGAAAAATGCCGAATTAAATGATGTTGATAACGCGGAATACTTTGTCGGATCAGTCGATGAAGTTTATCCAAAGCTATTGGAACAAGACATTGATCCGACAGCTTTGATCGTTGATCCACCTAGAGTTGGCTTAGATGATAAATTGATCCAAACGATTTTGAATAACCGCCCTGAAAAACTCGTTTACATTTCTTGCAATCCATCAACCTTGGCTAAAGACCTAACTTTACTTACTCGTAAATACCGAGTTGACTATTTACAACCAGTCGACATGTTCCCACAAACACCACACGTGGAGACGATCGTTAAGTTTTCGAGAAGATAAGTTTGACCAAACATAATAATCTTGATAAGATATTATTACTAAATTTAGAAACGAGGAGCCTTCTCAACTGAAGACACAAATAACTTTTTTCATATTAAAAGTGAATCCTGTTTAGGAGAACTTTGGTAAGCGTTTATTCAAATGCAAAATCCGTTTTATTGGTCGAATCTATCACTATAGATAAATTCCGTTATTTCCGGTAATTCGTGTTTACCAAAGTTCTCTTTTTTTCCAAACAAATTCAAATTAAAGAGGATATGAAAATGGACCCCCTAAACTATCAAACGGACCTGTCTGAAATACAGAGGAATAATAATACTAAGGATTTTGAACAAGGACTTTCAGCTCATGCGGCTGAGAAAAAGCTGCGTGAAGACGGTCCTAATAAACTGGAGTCGCAACAAACTCCGAAATGGCTGATTTTCTTGCGTCAGTTCAACAACATGGTTATTTACATCTTACTAGCTGCCGTCGTCTTGACTGTGGCCTTGCAAGAGTATTCTGATGCCGTCATCATTGCCATCGTAGTGATCATCAATACATTGATCGGCTATTTCCAAGAAACAAGTGCCTCAAATGCCGTTGAAAAGATCAAAGAGATGCTTTCGACCGATGCGACGGTCTATCGTGACGGTCGAAGGATCGACATCCCCGCTGAAAAAATCGTCGTTGGCGATTATGTCTATCTAGAAGCTGGTGACAACGTCCCCGCTGACTTGCGGATCGTCGTAGCGGATAACTTGAGTATCCAAGAATCTGCTTTAACTGGTGAAGCTGACTCCGTTGAAAAAATCGAAGAAGCTATTCCTGAAGACAACGTTGCTTTAGCTGACCAGAAGAACATGGCCTTTGCTTCTACCGCGGTAACTAACGGTAGTGGTATTGGTATCGTTGTCGCTACTGGTAACGCTACTGAGATCGGTAAGATCTCTGACGAAGTTAGTGCCGTTAAGACTCGTAAGACACCATTGATGCAAGTCATCGACAAATTAGGTACTGGTGTTTCTTACGTGATCTTGATTGCCGCCGTTGTGATCTTTATCATCGGATTTATGTTTGATATTTATTCACTGCCTGTCTTAGCTATGGCCGTGATCTCTGTAGTCGTTGGTACTATCCCTGAAGGATTGCCCGCAACGACTTCAGTAATTTTAGCCAAAGGTGTTTCTGACATGGCTAAAAACCAAAATACGATCATCAAAACTTTACCTTCTGTTGAAACTCTAGGTTCAGTTGACGTCATTGCGACCGACAAAACTGGTACTTTGACTAAAAACGAAATGACCGTGACCGACTTGATCTTCGCTGATAAAACTTATCAAGTTAGCGGAACTGGTTATGAACCGGTCGGCGAAATTACCCAAGATGGTCAAAAAGTCGACCTTGATCGACAACTAGATCTCTTCGTTCAAGCTGGTTACTACGCTAACGATACAGTTTTAACGCACGAAGACAACAAATGGAACATCAACGGTGAACCAACTGATGGTGCTTTCTTATCGCTTTACAACAAGGTCTACCCCGTTGGCACCAAAGACCATTATCAAAAAGTCGACATCTTACCTTTTGACTCCGATTATCGTTACATGGGTCAATTAGTTAAAAAAGATGATCAACAAACTTTATTCGTTAAAGGTTCACCTGATAAATTATTTGCTATGTTCAAAACGCTCGACGAAAGCTTCGATATTCCGAAATGGACTCAAACTGTCGAAGACTACTCGCGCCAAGGTAAACGTGTCATTGCCGTTGGTTATCGTGAGGTTGATGGAAACGTTGACGACGTTACCCACGACTTGATCAAGACTGGTTTGCATTTCTTAGGACTTGCGGCCATCATTGACCCTCCTCGTGAGGAAGTTATTCAAGCACTGAAAGAAATTCGCTCTGCCAGTGTTGAAGTCAAAATGATCACAGGTGATAGTGCAGCTACTGCGACTGCTATCGGTGAAAAACTAGGTTTAGCTAATGAAATCCACGCAATCACTGGTCCTGAATGGGATCAATTGAGTGACGAAGATAAAGTTCTCGCTGCTAACAGAAATCAAGTTTTTGCTAGAACTACACCAGGAAACAAGATTGAGATCATCAAAGCCTTGCAGCAAGACAACAAAGTTACTGCCATGACTGGTGACGGTGTCAACGATGCCCCTGCTTTAAAACGGGCCGATATCGGTATTGCCATGGGTATCAAGGGTACTGACGTTGCTAAGGACTCGGCCGATATGATCTTGACCGACGATAACTTTGCAACAATTTCCAAAGCTATTAAAGAAGGTCGTCGGATCTTCGATAACATTAAGAAAAGTATTCTCTACTTATTACCAATTTCGTTTGCTGAAGGTTTGATCATCGCCTTTGCTATCTTGGCTCGTGATGACATTCCCCTTCACCCAACGCAATTACTTTGGATCAACATGGTCTCAGCCACAACGATCCAATTTGCCCTGATTTTTGAGCCGGCTGAAAAAGGTATCATGAAACGGGCGCCACGAAAGACCGGAAGTGGTCTAATGAACAAGAGTGACGTCAACCAAGTCATCTACATTTCGATCTTGATGGCTATCATCGGTATGATCGTTGATGAATGGTTCACCCGTGCTGGAGTTTCAGCAGCTGTGACAAGTACTACGATGATCAACGTCTTGATCGTTGGTAAGATCTTCTACTTGTTCAATATCAGAACTAAGAATTATGCTATGTCGAAAGAAATGCTCGTTAATAAAAAATCTTACATTTTCATCGCTTTAATGATGATCCTGCAATTGATCCTTACTTATGTGCCATTTATGCAGTCGGTTTTCCATACTGCTGCTATTGGGTGGTTCGAGTGGTTAGTTGCTTTAGTTGGCGGAGTGGCAGTGTTCTTGATTGCCGAGTTTGCTAAGTGGATTGGATTTAAGCGGGCTGGACGTGTTCGTGGTTAATTGTATTTTACTGGATCTCGCTTTTTTTGCGGGATCCTTTTTTGTTTTGTTGGTGGAATTGGTGGTGGTAGATTGTGTTGTGCGTTGATTGCCGGTTCCGGGGCGGGGCGCTATATGGGATTGGAACGCTGTGGACGTCGATTGAAGCTATCCGGGAAGTTCACCCGGACATCTCCAATACGAGTCTTATTGTAAGCGATAAATCGATAACAATAATTTCACAGCTGAACCCATATAGCGCCCCGCCCCTCCACCTAGATTTGGTTGAATACATAACCCCTCTCTTTTTTTATGGTGACCGAGTTTTTCTGGTTAAATTGGCGCTTTTTGCTGCCCTAGTTTTTTCGGTCTATCTCGGTCTTATTCTTGGTTGGTAAACCCCAAGAAGCCTTATAACTTAAGTTCACTTTTTATTTTTTACACACGTAAAAACCCCATAAACATTTGATTGATTTCTGTTTATGGGGTCTTATCATTTTTTTCTCTATTATTTATTTTATTTGTTATTGCTTTTTACTTATTCAAGTACTGCCAATCTATTTCCCATAGTACTCCCATGGTTTTTTCTCCTGTGTGGACGCTGATTGCTGGGCCTAGGTGGCTTTGGGTTATTCTTATTTTTGGGAATTTTTCATGTAGTTCGTTTGTCCAGTTGTCTGATGTTGCTTGATTGTTGGCGTCTATTACTGTGGCGTGGATCGGGTATTTTGATTGGTTTATTTCTGGTTCCATTTTGTTTATTACTGCTTTTAGGCAGCGTTTCATGGTTCTTTCTTTGCCTATTGCTATGATTTTTCCTTCTGGATCGAAGGTTAGCATTGGTTTGATGTTTAGTAGGTTTCCTATTACTGCTGAGCGGTTGCTTAATCTGCCAGTTCTCATTAGGTGTTTTAGGTCATCTACTGCAAAGTATACGTCTCTGGAGGCGCGCATTTGTTTCATTTTTTCTATGATTTCTTCAGGATTTTTTCCTGCTTGGACCATTGAGCCTGCTAGTAACGCTAAGTCGGCTTCCCCAGCGCTGGCTACAAGGGAATCGAATGGATAAACTTTGGCTTTGTCGTATTCTTTGCAAAACATTCTTAAATTGTCCATGAACGATGTGATCCCGCTTGATAAGTGGATCGAGATGATGTTGTCGTAGCCTTGGTCTACTAAGTTGTCGTAGGCTTCTTTGATTTGTCCCATTGAAACTTGTGAAGTTGTTGGTAGTTCTTTTTCGTTTTTTAAATAATCATAAAAAGTATTTAAGCCTAATTCTTCAGTTTCCTTGTATTGCTTGTCCCCCAAAATAACAGTGATCGGCAAAACAGTGATGTGATACTCCTCGATTTGCTCAGGTGTTAAATATGCGGCTGTATCTGTAACGACTGCCGTTGGCATATAGATGTCCTCTATTCTTTAAATTAAATAAATAATGTCTAAATAATAACATACTAAATATCAATATTTACCAACAATAAATATGAATGAAATTACTATATTATTAGTAATTTTCTTGTGAAGGAAAAACGAAAGCGTTATCATTTAATTAACTAAATATTTACTAAATGGAGATAAGCGTTCATGAATGACATTGATAAGTTTGTTGAATACATTATCGACAACAATACTAGCTTCGAAGATATCGACCGGATCTATTTGAATAATCGAATCAAAGGCTTGATCGGCGACGTGACTGATTCTGATTCACACACTAATGACTTGTTAAATTTGATGGATGGCTTGATCGAAACTGCCATTGAAAACGGCAAGATCTCTGGTGACGAAGACTCTCGGGAAAAACTTGGTGACTACTTGATGGATCTAGCGACTCCACTACCTTCGACGGTGAACGAAATTTTTTGGAATTTATATCAACGTCGCCCTAGTAAAGCTACGAATTATTTTTTCCAATTGTGCAAACGAAACAATTACATTAAAACTCGTTCGATTGCTAAAAATATCAATTTTGATGCACCGACCAAGTATGGTGACCTTGAGATCAACATCAATATGTTGAAACCCGAAGTCGAACCAAAAATGTTGATGCATACGCAAAAAAAATTTAACAACGGCTATCCTAAGTGTCCTCTCTGTATTGAAAATGAAGGCTATACTGGAAAAGTTGGCCTCTTTACTAAGGCTAATTTACGGATCATCCGCATGCAGCTAAGTGGTGAAACTTGGTGCTTCCAATTCTCACCATTCCAATATTTTAACGAACACGTGATTTTTACACCTGATGTCCACAGACCAATGGAAATGAATCAACATACCTTTGCTAACTTATTGGCTATCGTTGAAGACTTCCCTGAATATTTTGTCGGTAGCAATGCCGGCTTGCCGATCATTGGTGGCACTATTACCGCCCACATGCACTATCAAGGTGGCCGTCATCACTTCCCAATGATGGATGCGAAAGTCATGCAAGATATTGACTTAAACATCCCTGGGGTAAAAGTCGGTCGGATCGATTGGCCAATGACATCGTTGCGGATCCAAAGCGATGACCCGAACAAAATCGTTCCCGTAGCTGGCAAGATATTAGATTTCTGGAAAAATTATACCGATGAATCAGTCGACATTCGAGCCTACACTGACGGCAATGAGCACCACACCGTCACACCTATCGCTTATCAAAATGAAGGTCAATATTTCTTAGAACTAGTCTTAAGAGACAATCAGACATCAGCAAAATATCCTGATGGGATCTTCCACCCACATCAAGATGTTCAACACATCAAAAAAGAAGGTATCGGCTTGATCGAAGTAATGGGACGAGCTGTTTTGCCTGGTAGACTTGCTCAAGAATTAAAAGAGGTTGAAAAGTACGTCTTAGATCAACCTAATCAAATTGCTGAATATCACCGCGCTTGGGCTGACCAGATCAAACAAAACGATGACTGTACCGTTGCCAACGTAGACGAAGTAGTCTGCCACGAGCTGGGAAATGTTTTTGCCCGGATCTTGGAAGATGCCGGAGTCTTCAAACGTGATGTCGCTGGTGATGCAGCATTCGACCGTTTTGCAGAAAAATTAAAGGAGGAGTAGCTTAATGGCAGCAACTTTAAAAGACATCGCTGAAAAAGCCGGCGTTTCGACCGCCACAGTCTCTCGTGTTTTGAATCACGACATGAGCTTATCAGTGACTAAAAACACCCGTGACACGATCATCTTAATTGCTAAACAATTAAACTACAAAAAAACTAATAAAAAAGTTAGCAACAATTTTCAAAAACGTCTCGCCTTAGTTCAATGGTATTCTGAGGAAAAAGAACAAGACGACTTGTACTACATGATGATCAGAGAAGGCATCGAGCAAAGAAGCCAGCAACAAAAATTTGATGTCGTTCGCATTTTTAACAATAACATCACCGACATCAAAAACTACATCAACGGCATCATTGCTGTTGGTAAATTCAGTGATCAACAAGTAAAGTCGCTGACTAATATCACGAACAAAATAGTTTTCATCGATGACAACCAATTCGAATCCGGCTACGACTGTGTTTTGACCGACTTCTCACTCGGCGTTAAACGCGTGATCGACTTTTTCAATAAGCAACACATCGAGGACATTGGGATCCTCTACGGCGAAGAAAAGACCACCGACCACAATCGCGTTATCACTGACCCGAGATTTACGGCTTTCAAAAATATCATGACCAAAAAAGGTACATTCAACGTGGCTAATTGTTTCAAGGGAGACTTCACCAAGGATTCCGGCTACGATCAAATGAAGCAAGCCATCGAGCAACGAGGAGACAACCTCCCCCACGCCTTCTTCGTTTCCAGCGACCCCATGGCTGCAGGAGCACTGCAAGCCTTACAAGAAGCCAAGATAAAAGTGCCGGAACGAGTAAGCATCTTCAGCTTCAACAACTCCTCCCTAGCCAGCTTCGTAAATCCAGAACTAAGCTCAGTCGCAGTATCAACCAAAATGATGGGCGGAACAGCAGTAGACCTACTCATCGACCAACTAACCAATAAAGACCACACACCTGCTCGTATTGAGTTGGATACAAAGTTGATTAGAAGGAAGAGTACGAAATAACAGAGAGTGGAGAGACGCGGGTAGCTGCTGAGGATTAACGCGGGTGGTCGAACAAGGTGCGGCGAAGCCGTGCCTCGACCACCTGTGTTAACCGGAGGCCGCTGCGTCTCGGAACTCGTTTTCGCATCCTTGAGGATAAAACATAAAAGCACTACCCAAAACCACAGCAAGTTTAGCTAACTAAAATGGAAAGCACTATCCAATTGCAGCAAGTCTAGCCAGGAAAATTGGATAGCACTGTTCTATATCCCAATAACAGTACCTATCGACAGTTGTTAAGTCAGAACCTACTGTATCCTGAAACCCATTTCCACTATAAAAATAGAATGCGTAACTCCACACAAAATAAAAAAACAACAAAAAATATTTCCAAAAACAAAAAAACCATACCAGAAAAGCAATCACCAAAGTACAATGCCAATCCAGTATGGTTTTTTTATTCAACTAAAACCTGCCCCATCATACCATTCTCTTCATGCTCCAAAATATGACAGTGATACATATAAAGTCCCTTCTTCTCAAAAGTAAAAGCAATCTTATAAACATCTCCAGGATTCAACTGAATAGTATCTAAATTCCCCCGTAAGTTCATCGGCGGTTTCTTACCATTAATAGAAACAACTCTAAATTGAACTCCGTGCAAGTGGAACGGATGGATCATGTTCATCATCATTTCTTTTTTATTTTCAATCGTCCAAACTTGTTTTTGGCCGACTTTAGAATGAATATCGATTCGATCTGGATTAAACTGCTTGCCATTGATCTGGACCATCTTACTCATCCCACTTAGAACTAACTTTTGTTTAGCAACGTCGCCAGTTGGCATTTTTGCGGCTGACATTTTCTTCAAAGTCTTTAGCAACTTCGAGTAGTTTTCACTTCGTTGACCCATTTTCATCGTCAAAACGTTTTGGCCACCCGCAGTTAATTTCAAGGTATCTCCGTCAGGAATGTCCTTTGTATCGATCACGATTTCAGCTCTTTGAGCAGCTGAAAGTTTGAGCTGGTTCAGTGCTACTGGTTTATCCAAAAAGCTGCCATCTCCGGCTACTTGATACATCTTCTGGCCGTTTGAAAGTTTAAAAGTAAAATTACGAGCGTTGGAACCATCTAACAAACGTAATCTCACAAACCTAGTCGAAACGTCGATATATGGATTCAAGGTTCCGTTGACGAGGATGTTTTGTCCTTGGGTACCGTCAGCGTTGTAATCTTGTTGATAATTAAATTGATCATCACTATCAAATGTTCGGTCCTGAACTACTAATGGAAAATCGTCGACCCCGTATTTTTTAGGTAAGGCGATTTTTTTGCTTTGTTTATCATTAATATATATCAAGCCAGCTAAGCCTTCATAAACTTGTTCGGCTGTTTTCCCACTAGGATGTGGATGGAACCACAAGGTTGCTGCTGGTTGGTCAACAGTAAAAGAAATGTTGCGACTAGAGTGGGCTTTGATCGGATCATGCGGTCCGCCATCGGCTTTGCCCGAAATAATTGCTCCATGCCAGTGGAAAGTCGTTTCTTCGTCTAAGTCATTGACCTCTTTAATATGAACTTTTTGACCACGAGTCAGTTGGATGACTGGTCCTAAGTAAGTTCCGTTATAACCTAGCGTATTAGTCGTTGTGCCGTCTTTAAAACTCGTTTGCCCTGATTGGGCCGTGACCGTGTAATAAACATCAGAATCGGTCTTTTTATCGGGTTTGAGGATCGGTGGAAGATTCAGTTGCTTCAAAGGCGTACCTGGATCTTTCAATTCCACATCTGGTTCCGACATCATATGGCTAGAATTTCCTTCTGACTTCGAATCGGAGCTATTTCCTCCGTCCATCATTCCCATATGACCATTGTCTGACATCATATTATTATTGTGGAAAGTTCTTGGAATAAAAATAATTCCTAAGACTGCAACGACCACAACTGCAATCACGACGTACCAAGCTTTTTTCATCGCCCTATCCCCCATAGATTTCACAATTTCTCTTATTGTATCGTATTCATAATTTTAACTACAAATTAAATGCTAAAATAAGAGCAACACTTAAAAAGGAGCTTTTTACTATGAAAATTTATTTTGCTAATGGTCTCTTTTCTGAAGCTGACCGTATGTTCAATGCGTTTGTTGTCGACAAGATCAGAAAGATGTCTTCAGACATTGAAGTTTACCTTCCTCAAGAAAATGACGACATCAATGACAAAACAAAATTTGCTGATTCCGTTAAAATCGCCGAAGAAGATAACAAAGAATTATTATCTTCAGATTTAGTCGTCGCAGTTTTAGACGGTGAAATCATCGATATCGGTGTCGCATCTGAAATCGGACTGGCTTTTGGTAAGGAGATCCCCGTGGTTGGACTTTATACTGACTTGAGACAACACGGTGCTGACAACCCTGAAAAGCTTGATGCCGTTAAGGTTATCGGCGAAAATCCATTCCAATACGTTAACACCTATACGATCGGTTTGATCAAATTAAACGGTTGTGTTATCAACACCGTTGATGCCCTTTTAGATGAAATTAAAAAATATTTATAAAATAATTTTGTATATTTTGCGTTATTAATTTTTCAATAAGATTACATCGGCTTTACAGTTGAGTTATAATCAAGATTTTTTCCGATATACGTTATATAGTATTTCTCGTTAGATAATTTCGCTTATTTTTTTTAAAGATAAATTCGTGAACAACTAGGAGAATATATATATAATGAGAATCAAAAAAATCGTTACAACTATGATCGCAGCTTCATCACTTGCATTTGTTGGAGTTTCAGCTACTGCTTCAATCAACGCTTCTGACAACACTGTTCAAGCCGCAACGACTTCAACTGTTGATTTGCCATTAACTACTATTTACGTTAAGAGTGCTTCAGGCGCTACTATTTACACAACACCTTCAGCAGACGGTAAGGTTGGTGCTTCATCAAGCACACTTGCTAAAGATACTGCTTGGGCAACAACTAAAGCTATTAAAGTTGGCGACGTTACTTACTACCAAGTAGGTGATGGCCAATGGCTAAGTAACAATGAAATTTCATTTACTGCTCCAGTAGTCAGCCTTAACAAGACTATGTACGTTACTGCTGATGGTTCAGTAAACCTTTATAGCTCAGCTAACAACGGTTACTTCTTAGGAACAACCGCTGAAGGTGGAGTTGGTTACACTGTATACGAATCAACTACAGATGCTAACGGCCAAGTTTGGTATAACTTAGGTCAAAACTCATGGATCAATGGTCAATACATGTCAGACGAAAAGCCTGCTGAAAAGATCTCTATGAGTGCAACTGCTTATGATCCAGCTGTCTTAGGTTCAAGCATGGGTTACGGTGGCGTTGCTGCTAACCTTTCAAAATACCCTAAGGGTACTCAACTTAAGATCACTTTAGGCGATGGTACTGTACTTAACAGAACTGTTAATGATACTGGTACATTTGCTTACAGCAATCCTAACCAATTGGATATTGCTATGCCTAACTCTCAAGCTTTACAATTTGGACGTCAAAATATTACTGTTCAAGTTGTTGGGTAGAGATACTTATTGATAAATTAGAATGGATACCGTTGGATGAGTGGCTCAGATTATGTCTGGGTTGCTTTTTTTTATTGAGTTATGTTTGATTGGTGGTGGTTCACTGCCGGTCCTGGAGGGTTCCGGAAAATGCGCTGTGGCTTCCTTAGTTGTTCGGTGGCGTAGCCACCACCAAAAACCAGTTGCGCAAGTGCGTCAGCACTTACGTTCCTTTATTTCATGGCTGACAGCGATTTTCCTCCACCCTCCAGGACCTAGGATCACAATAATATCTTTTTTTGTGTGGGGGCACGGTACTTATTTTTATAGTGGTGATAGTTTTGGTTTATATTGTTCTACCTTGCTTTATTTCCTCCTAGGATTTTTGTCACTGATTCCTATCTTGTTGATTTATTTTAGTTGTTATCATCGGTTTTTATTTCGTTTGGTGAAATCGGTTCATCATTGTTTTAAACAAAAAATTAAGTTCTTATCGTAAAAGTGGCCCATCGTTTCACGATAGGCCACTTTTTCTCTATTTTGTTTTTAGGTAAACAAAAAGACCACGTCTCCCGACGGGGTCTCTAAACATTTGAAGTGGCAAGATGAAATCACACTGTAGTTTCATCAAAATGAATCTTACTACTGAAAACAAATCTTACTACTTGTTTCTTGTCATACTTCAAAAAGGATCCTAGCACATCATGTATTGAGTTTAGGCGACTAATTAAATTTATAGTCGATTTTATGTTAACGTATTTAGCTAGTTCCAATCGTGCCTCTTTGCTGTAATACTCTACTGTTAATTTGATCTAAAATCCTACCATCTCCAAACGAAAAGTAAAACTTTAAACTATTTTTATAGGTCTACAGTTTTGGCAATTCACCTTTACCACGCTTTCACTATAGCATTAGTTGTAAGCGTTTGCAAGTTTTTGTTTTTTGTTTGATATGACGGTGTTTTACTCGAATTTCGTTGTTTAAAATGCCTTGTTTAGTGCGTTTTTCTGAACTTATTTTTTTGTGTTTTTTTTCAAAAATATTTATGGCTGTTCAAAATGGCTTGTGCTCGGTTTTTGTTTAATGATTACTTTGCCTCTTTATGTTTTTAGTTTCAAAATCAATACAGCTTCTGCAAACAATTTATTATTGCACGTTCATAATTAAGTGAATTACCCACAGATGTGCCGGATAAAAAATGTAAAAAAGATACTTCAATTGCCGACTGTGTGAACCGATTTTTCCATTGTAAAAATGCAATAACGGAATTATTAAAATAAAGAAAATATCGCTTGCATTCATCGCTATACTATCAAACAACATTAATGGATTGCTTATTGGCATAGATAAAGCCATTGGTAGCTCGATCATGAGTAAAATCATCATCAAGCCTAAATAAGACAAATTTCTTTTTTTACGTTTTGATGCGTCAATTGTGTGATAAACATGAATGGAACTATTACCGTGCTACCTTCAAGAAACGGCACGATACTGAAAATCAATAAAACCACTGATAATATTCGTAACCCTTTTTTCGAATTTGCATTCTTTGCTTGGTTATCCCAGAGCCAAATAACTGCCAGCCCTAGAGCTAAAGTGGCAAAAATATTGTCGCCTAGGATGGACATTTGACTTGGTTGTCGTAAGACAAATGAATTTAATAAATAATTTCCTAGAGCCATAAAAATACTCCAACCAATCAAACGCGTTAGATAATTTTTACGACTATGCGTGTAATGCATCCCCTCTACTACTAAATACGCGAAACCAACGGCAACGACTCTAGTAATAATGTGAAAGAAATCTGCTAAATATGGGGAAATAAAATATTCTATATGATCTAAAACCATCAATCCCATTAAGATGATTTTAAAAGTCTCGCGATTCATCGCCTTATTTGAAATATTTGGTGTGAATTGTTGCATGAATAATCTCCTCTTTTATCGATAATTCACATTATCCTGACTCCTCTAAGGATTGTAAATATACCTAACACAACTGTTAGTGCCATATTACAAATCGGTAAGATTAAGGGGCAAATTATTCAAAATTCAATCGATTCTTGCATTCAGACGGTCATTACGTGGTCTTCGCATTAGCAGGACCAATGAGAAGTTCACAAGTTAACTAGTTGCAGTTACTCGTAATATTGTGGAATTGGAATATTATCTAATTCTGAGGATTTACTTAGTTTCAATTGAGGTTGTTGTTCAAGCATCTTTAGCCAGCTCGATGCATAACTTATAGCAAAAAAGCGTATCTAATCTGAAGGAATGATTAGATGCGCTTTTCTTTCAAAGAGACTGCTTTTTCAGTGGTCTCGTTTGCTGGCTTATTTTTTGCTATATAGTCTTTCGTTTTCTTTGATCTCGCTTAAGTAGAACTTGCCTGTTACTTCGGCCGGGTCTACTTTTTCACCGTTTTTGATCGACTTCGAGAAGATTTTTTCGTAGTCTGCAATGCTGATTTGTTGGCGTTGTTCTAGTGTTTGTTTGATTTCTTCGCTATTTAGGTTGTCTTTGAAGTTTTTCGCTACTTTGGCGCTGTATAGTTCTCCAACTGCTCCTGATCCGTAGCTGAAGAGTAATAGTTCTTCTCCTGCTTTTACGTCGGAGTTGATCAAATATGATAACAAGCCTAAGTATAGTGAACCGGTGTAGAGGTTTCCTACTTCACGGCCGAACTTGATGCTTTCTTGATATTGATTTTTTAATTCAGCGTAAGTGGCATCTGGGATGTTTCCTTCCAAGGTCCGCATGGCTTTGGCTCCCATTTTTGTGTATGGGATGTGGAAAAGCATTGCTTTGAAGTCTTCGGCGGTTGCTTGATATTTTGCTTGATACTTTTCCCAGAGCGTTTGGAAAAATTCGATGTAGATCTGATTGCTGAATTTTCCTCTGGCAAAGGCTGTTTTTGAAAAAGTCGGACGCCAGAAATCACCGACGTTGCAGCTCATATAAACTGATTTATTTTCTAACTTCAAAATTTCTGGTTGATTACTGATCAGCATAGCTACTGCCCCAGCACCTTGTGTTACTTCACCTGGTGTGTTGATGCCATATCTAGCAATGTCACTGGCAATGACTAATGCTTTTTTATCTGGATTATTGGCGATGAAATTGTAGGCCATTTGGACACCGGCTGTGGCTCCATAACAAGCCTCTTTGATTTCAAAAGCACGAGCATCTTCAGGCAAGTTCAGTAGATCCATCAAAAATAAAGCTGAAGCTTTTGATTCATCGACACTGCTCTCAGTTCCGACGATGACTAGACCGATGTCTGTTCTATTATCTGACAAAATTTGTTCCGCTGCTTCTGCTGCCATGGTGACGGCATCTTCATACTCGGCTGGCACGGCTTGTTTTGATTGACCGATCCCGATCGTGAACTTATCTGGTTCTTGATTTCTCGCCTTAGCTAATTCGACGATATCGATATAATTCTTTGGTGTGTAAAAACCAATTTTTTCAATTCCTATATCCAATTTACTGTTTCCTCAATTTTTCTAAGAGTTCTGAAGCTTTTTCTAATGTGTATTCTTTGATTTGATTTAATTGCTTCGATATTTCCGTTATCTCATCACCCTGGGCTCCTGCCGATACGGCTAAAGATTTACTTTGGAGGCTCATGTGGCCAGCTTGGATTCCTGTTGTGACTAAGGCTCGTAAGGCTGACAAATTGTTGGCCAAGCCGACGGATCCGATCACTGCTTGTAATTCTTGGCTATTATCGATTTTCATTATGGCCAAGCTCAATTGCGCCATCGGTAAAGCCTTGATCGCCCCACCGACACTACCGATCTCGATTGGAAGTTCCAAGGTTCCTACTAATTGGTCATCTTTGATCTGCCAATTGCTGAATGGCTGATAACCTTTTTGCGAATAAAAACTGTGAGCTGCTGCTTCTTCAGCACGGAAATCATTTCCGGTTGCCAACAAAACCGCGTCGATCCCGTTCATGATCCCCTTATTGTGGGTAATCGCCCGCATGACTGAATGCTTGGAAAAATCCGACAAACGCACGATTCTTTGGGCAACTTCTTGCCCTGTCATTTGCTTAGTCTGTAGGTCAGAAAATTTCATCCTGGCTTCGACCTTGACCAGTTGGGACTTGCCACTGTTAGATAAAATTGCACACAAAACATCATTTCCTGTCAATTCAGAAATTTGTGGTGCAATTGTTTCTAACATTGAGTTAACAATGTTAGCTCCCATGGCATCCACGGTGTTGACCCCGAGCAAGACTTCCGTATCGTCACCGATTTTTTCAAACGTTAAGGAAACTACGCCTCCGCCACGTTTCAACAAACTCTGACGTGCTTGATTGGCTGATTCGATGATGGTTGCTTTGTTTTTTTCAAGTTTAGCTAGTAATTCAGGGCTACTTCCTTCTAGGACGATTTGACCATACATGATGTGAGGACTAGTGATAACTTTAAAGCCGCCGTTAGCTTTGACCCGTTTGGCACCATTTGAAGCGGCAGCAATGACCGAAGGTTCCTCGATAGCCATTGGCACTAAATAGTCCTTACCGTTGATCAAAAAATCAGTCGCAAAGCCATAAGGTAAACCAAAAATACCAATCTGATTCTCGCTTAAGCTGTTAGCTAGATCTTCCGACAAAGGCTGTTTTTTTGCTAAAAAGTCGGCTTGTCCTTGATCGATGAAGTCATGTTCGAGCAAATAATCGATCCGTTGTTGGTTGCTCATCTCGTATATTTTCATGATAGTTTCAGTCCTAAAGCCATTCCCATGCCGCCACCGATACAAAGTGAGGCAATCCCGGTCTGCTTATTTTCGTGTTGCAAAATGTTGATCAACGAAACGATCAATCTAGCTCCAGTTGCCCCGAGCGGATGTCCGATAGCGATCGCTCCACCATATATGTTGAGCTTGTCATCAGGTATTTGTAAGTCACGAGCAACAGCGACTGATTGAGAAGCAAAGGCTTCATTGATCTCGAAAAAGTCGATCTCATCTTGGTTGACTTGATACTTATCATAATATTTATTGATGGCATAATAAGGTGCGTAGCCCATCAAGCTTGGATCGATCCCTGCTTCAACGTAACCCGTTAATTCAGCAATGTAAGACAAGTTTAATTTTTCAGCAGTTTCTTTTCTCATTAAGATCATGGCTGCTGCACCATCGTTTAATGGAGATGAATTACCTGCTGTCACAGTTCCGTTTTCTTTGAAAGCAGGTTTTAAACTTCCCATGGTCTCTAAGGTCGATTCTGGTCGAATCGATTGATCTTGGACGATTTGAGCATCGTTTACCGTGATCGGTAAGATCTCATCAGAGATTTTTTCAGTGGCTGCTGCAGCTCGTTTTTGCGAGTTTAAAGCAAACTCATCTTGTTCTTGGCGAGTTACATGATATTGTTCAGCAACATTTTCAGCCGTGATTCCCATCGGATAATTTCCGAAAGCATCAACTAAGCCGTCGCGGAACAATGTATCGCCTTGTTCGTCGGAAGCTTCCAACTTACCCACTCGCTTAGCGTAAAAAGGAGCATTCGACATGCTTTCTACCCCACCGCAGACGATAATATCTGCATCGTTAAGTAGCAAAGCATTAGTAGCATCATGGACAGCTTTCATCCCTGATCCACAAACTTGATTTACGGTCATGGCAGTTGATTTGACACTACCACCGACATTCAGACTGATCTGACGGGCAATGTTTTGACCCATACCAGCTTGGTAGACATTTCCAAAAATGAATTGATCTACATCTTCTGGATCGATTTTGTTATTGGTCAATAACTGCTTCACTAGTTGTGTACCTAGTTCAACTGAAGAAAGATCGGCAAATTGACCTCGAAATTTGCCGATAGCAGTTCTTTTGGCATCAATAATTACTACTGAATCCATACATTCATTACCTCTTTAATTTGAAATCGATTGAAATTATTACGTTGTTTTTTGAAACTTGTTCGAGTGCATTGTTTTTTCGTTCATACAGGTGGATTGGTGCTGCTTATTGCTTATTTTTGCGGTTTATCATAAGCATGCTAATAGTTGATTCGTGGAGTAGCATATATATGTCATTATGCACCCGGTTATTTGCATAAAATAGTGATTTTAATTGTTATTTGCTAGAATTGCAGTAAATGAATAGTGGTTTCCATTCTTGTTTGCGAAACTTGCTGCAATTTGGATAGTGGTTTTATGCTTTATCCTCAAGGATGCTGAAACGAGCTCCAGGCGACAGCGGCCTTCGGTTAACACAGGTGGTCGCGGTACTGCTTTGAAGATATAAATAGTGCTAACTATTTTTTCTTGCCAAACTTGCTGCAAATAGATAGTGATTTTATGCTTTATCCTCAAGGATGCTGAAACGAGCTCCGGCACACAGCGGCCTCCGGTTAACACAGGTGATCGAGGCACGGCTTCGAAGATATAAAATAGTGCTAGCTATTTTTTCTTGCTAAACTTGCTACAATTGGGATAGTGCTTTTTACCTTTATCCTCAAGGATGCTGAAACGAGCTCCGCGAGGTAGCGGCCTCCGGTTAACACATGTAGTCGCGGTACGGCTTCGCCGCACCTTGTGCGACTACACGCGTTAATCCTCAGCAGCTGACCGTCGCCTTCCGCTCTCTGTGCTTTACCCTAAGTTTAAATAATAATTTAAATAGGAAATAAAAACAACGATGGTGTTTTATATGCGAACAATTGATTTGATTTTGATGTTGAATGATTTTAATAAAAATAACCGTGTGATGGTTGAGACTCAGGGTAGTCGGCTGGCTGTTGTTGATTTGGACGTTGTCGATCAGGCTGTTTATTTGAAGACTTCTACTAAACTGCGTGGTCTTAAAAATTGGGAATTTTTGCTTTTGCTGAATAAAAAGCCGTTCTATAATTTTCCCGTTTTTTATGACGACACAAAAAAACACCAGCAACTCTTTGGTTTTCGAATTGCTGATGATTGTATTTTACTAGGTTAATTATTTCTTGGCTGGCTTTGCTTCTGCTTGAAGTTCCTTGGCTAGCTCGATCAAATAAGGTTTTAATTCATCTTTTACTTCAGGATGAGTCAAGCCGTATTCGATATTTGTCTTGACGTAACCAAATTTGTTACCGACATCGAAACGTTCACCCTTAAATTCATGAGCAAATACTCTTTGCGTTTTATTCATCCGATCAATTGCATCGGTCAATTGGATCTCGTTTCCTGCACCTGGTTTTTGAGTGTCTAACAAGTCAAAAATCTCTGGTGTCAACAAGTAGCGACCAATGATGGCTAAGTTGCTAGGTGCATCTTCCATCTTTGGCTTTTCAACGAATTGTTTGACGTTGTATAGTCCTGGACGTTGTTGACCTTCTGGGTCGATCACGCCATATTTGGAAACTTCTTCCTTTGGTACTTGCATAACGGCCAAAGTTGAAGCGTGAGTTGCTTCATAGTCTTCAATCAATTGTTTAGTCAAAGGAACTTTGTCGACCATCAAGTCATCACCGAGCATAACGACGAATGGTTCGTCTGCGATAAATGAACGAGCCTGAGCGACTGCATCACCCAAACCATTTGGATGCGCTTGACGACTGTAATACAAGTTAACGCCGAGATCAGTAGTTTCTTGAACTACTTTAAGGAGTTCAGTCTTCTTCTTTGACTCTAAGTTTTGTTCCAATTCAGGAACTGAATCAAAGTGGTCTTCGATCGAGCGCTTGTTCTTACCAGTGATGATCAAAATATCTTCGATCCCTGATGCCTTGGCTTCCTCAACGATAAATTGGATCGTTGGCTTATCAACGATAGGTAGCATCTCTTTAGCTAAAGCCTTCGTGGCGGGCAAAAATCTCGTTCCTAAACCTGCTGCAGGGATAATAGCTTTTCTTACTTTCATCTGTTATTCTTCTTCCTTTTCATGTGTTTTTAACATATTAGTTAGCTTGCTTGTTTTTTGATATAGGTATGGTCCTTGGCTTGCCTCGGCGCATCCTACATTGACAGCATTTCCGAACAAAAAAATCGTCACAGTCATATTCATCCACAATAGAAAAATGATGATCGCACCGATCGTCCCATAGTTATTCCAAGCCGTTCCGAAATAATCTAAATAAAAGGAGAACAATTGCGACAATAACAAGATCCCGATCGTAGTGATAACCGTTCCAAGCAATACGTAATGAATTTTTAAACGTACATTAGGTAAAAAATAGAATAAAGTAAAGACGATCAATAACATTATAACAATAGCAATTGGCCATTTCCAACGAGAAAATTCGTTCAGAAACGACGCGTTCAGACCGAAAGTTGGTAGGATCCAATTCAAAATTCCTTGACCGAAAGTAAACACGATAATTACCGCCACTCCAGCACTGATCATTACCAACGTCATTACAAAAGCCAGACCACGACGAATGATAAAGTTGAAAAAAGTCGTGTCCGCAAACAGACTATTTACATCGATACCATATCCTTCATTCATCGCCATTTGGGCAACATTAGTACCTCGAGAAATAGCCCAAACTGCTAAAACAATACCAATTGACAACACGCCACCGTTAGAATCGGATAAGACCTTCGTAATCGTTGGCATTAAGTAATGGTGCAAGTCGGCAGGCAAAATAAACTCAATGTATTCGATGACCGTTGGCTTGTTCAAGTGCAGTAAAGGTATCAAGTTACCAACAATAATTACTGCGGGAAAAAGCGCCAATAGTATATAGTAAGTGACTGCCTTTGAAGCCATCGGCACGTTAGAATTACCTACTGCTTCACCAATCAGCTTAAAAAAACCGAATAGTTTTTGAGTTTTAGGAATATTTTGCTTAAAAATCGGAATGTTCTGCTGTTCTTTTTCTTCCATTTGACCTTGACCGTTATTTCAAAAGATATTTTGCATCGTATTCAGGGTCTTGTGAAGTTAAGATCTTAGGACCATCTTTAGTAATGGCAATTGTGTGCTCGTATTGTGCAGAGTTAGTGCCATCTGCAGAAACGAAATATTCCCAACCGTCTTCTTTAACGAACTTGTCTTTGATTTCCCAAGTTCCTAAATTTACCATTGGTTCAATTGTAATCGTCATACCTTCACGTAACCTTAAACCTGTACCTGGTTCTCCATAATGAGGAACATTTGGTAATTCGTGCATTGTAGGTTGAATACCATGACCGATCAGGTCACGGACATCCCCCATGTGATTTTCTGTTTCGACGTATTCTTGAATCGCATGGCCAATGTCACCAATGCGATTTCCGATGACTGCTTGGTCGATTCCTAAGTAGAGTGCTTTGTGCGTTACTTCCATTAAGTGCTTGTCTTCTGGCTTGAGTTCGCCAACGGCATAGGTCCAGCAAGAATCGCTTTCGTAACCGTCCAAGTTGACCGTCATGTCGACTTTAACGACATCGCCTTTTTTCAAGATCAAGTTCTTTCTGGGAATTCCGTGAGCTACCTCATCATTGACGCAGACACAAGTAGCGTATTTGTAACCTTCAAATCCTTTTTCTGAAGGTGTCCCACCGTGATCAGTGATGTATTTATCGGCGAAAGCTTCGATCTCCCAAGAAGAAATTCCTGGTTTGATGATTTTTCTTAAACCGATGTGAGTGTTGGCAAGAAGTTCGCCAGACTTTCTCATGCCTTCAATTTCACGGGGTGATTTCAATGTGATCATAAATAATTGCCTCTCATAGTAAATGATACGAATAGTATAACATTTTCTTTAATTTCTTCTGGATAATTCTATTTAGATGGTAGCCGGATATAATTTTTGCTATAATATTGCAAGATATTTTAAAATGAGGCGAAATAATGACTAAAGTAAAAATCGTATATGCAAGTATCACAGGTAACGACGAAGATATTGCATACGTCCTAACTGAAAAATTCGAAGAACTCCAAGCCGACGTTGAGATGAGCGAGATCTCCCAAACTGACCCTTCCGATTTTGAAGACGCTGACGTCTGCATTATCGCTAGCTACACTTACGACCAAGGAATCGTCCCTGATGAAGCACTAGACTTCTACGACGATATGCAAGACCTTGATCTAACAGGAAAGGTTTACGGAACTTGCGGTTCCGGAGACACATTCTATGAAGACTTCTGCAGCGCCGTTGATGAATTTGCCAAGGTTTTTGAGGAAACTGGCGCAACTAAGGGTGCTGAACCTGTTAAAATTGAATTGGAACCTGAACAAGACGATATCGACAAACTAGATAAGTTTGCAGAAGCGCTCTATCAAAAGGCTCAAGAAATGGATGCATAATCATGGACTATATTAAAAAATATCGTGATTTTTGGATGTATTGTATATTCGGCTTTTTAGCATCACTGCTGAATATTGCTATTTTCAACATCGTCCACAATAACATGGAGTTACAACTTGGATTAGCCAATACTATCGCCTGGTTTATCTCAAATACCTTCTCATTTTTCGTGACCAAGATGTACGTCTTCCACACGGAAATGAAGGACTACAAGAAATTGCTCCACGAAGGTTCATATTTCTTGCTATCACGAATTCTATCATTAGTGATCGATAACTTATTTATGATCTTAGCTGTGTTGATCTTACCTTGGAACAACTTGGTGATCAAAGCTATCGACCAAGTAGTAGTTGGTTTGTTTAATTACTTTTCATCTAAGTGGATCTTCGGTTACTCTAACCGCCACCTATTGGAAAGGTTCAGACAGCGCTCAAAAAAGAAAGCGATTGAGAAGCTATAAAGCTTCTTGGTCGCTTTTTTGGTTTGGTTTTGGTATTTATTTTGCTTATATTGTTTGGTAGAGGTTCATTGCCGGTTTCGAGGGGGTTCCTGAAATTGCGCTGTGGAACGGTGTGGACGTCGATTTGAGCTCCTCGAAGAAGAACGCTTCGACGATCTCAAATACGAGTCTTATTCTAAGCGATGAATCGCTAAGAATAATTTCACACCTGACAGCGAATTTCCTCCACCCCCTCGAAACCTAAGTTTGCGCAAAATAAATTGTTTTTGTTGGGGTACGGTGTCTAGTTTTTCTTGTTCTTACTTCTGCAGGAATTTGTACACTATTTTTCTATTGATTAAGTATCTTAATAGTCAAAAAAATCCTGCTTCTTGACACCAAAAAAAGACAAAATACCCAAAAGATTGGATATTTTGCCTTTCGTTTCAGCCATTTTTTTGGCTTTTTACTTAAATTCATTAGGCTTTTGATCTGTTTGTTTGAAGTAGTAACTGATTGCGTCGAGGATGCGATCTGAGGCTTTTCCGTCTCCGTATGGATTTTTGGCGTTGGCCATTTTTTCGTATTCTGCTTGATTTTCAATCAGGTTGCTCATTTCTTTTTCTACTACTTCTTCGTCTGTTCCTACTAGTTTAAGAGTTCCGGCTTCGACTCCTTCTGGTCTTTCAGTGGTATCTCTTAATACTAATACTGGCTTCCCTAGTGATGGGGCTTCTTCTTGAACACCACCTGAATCGGTCATGATGAAGTAGCTTCTTGAGGCCATGTTGTGGAAATCTAGTACATCTAGTGGCTCGATCAAGTGAACCCTGTCGACGTTTCCTAAGATTTCTTTAGCAGTTTGTTGAACTACTGGATTTAGATGAACCGGGTAGATCAATTCGATGTCATCGTGCTTTTCTACTACTTTCTTCATTGCACGGAAGACTTGTTTCATGGGTTCACCTTGGTTTTCACGACGGTGCATAGTTACTAGGATCATCTTCTTATTCGGATCGATGATATCTAGGACGTCGTGATGGTAATCTTGATGAACGGTACTTCTTAAAGCATCGATGGCAGTATTTCCCGTCACAAAGATCCCCTCTTCATGATGGTTTTCTTTGAGAAGGTTTTCCTTACTCTTGTCAGTTGGCGCAAAGTAAAGATCTGCTAAATCGTCTGTCATTTGACGGTTCATTTCTTCAGGCCATGGAGAATACTTGTTCCAGGTTCTTAGTCCGGCTTCAACGTGACCAATAGTCGTTTGATGGTAAAAAGCCGATAAACTAGCACTAAATGTGGTTGTCGTATCGCCGTGAACTAGAATAATATCCGGTTCTTCTTTTTCGATGATGTCATCCAACATCTTCAACACTAATCCGGTAATACCGCTTAGCGTTTGACGTTCCTTCATGATATTCATATCATAATCTGGTTTAATCTTAAAAATTTCTAGTACCGAGTCAAGCATTTCGCGATGTTGAGCTGTTACAACAGTCACAGTTTCGAATCGATCTGAATTTTGTTTTAGTTTTAAAACTAATGGTGCCATTTTAATTGCTTCCGGACGTGTTCCGAAAACTGTCATTACTTTTACCTTTTTCAAAATATCACCTCAACTAATTAGTTAAAATTATATCAGATATTTTGGTTCATTACTGCTAAGTATCCAGATTCAAATTTAAGTTAAATTTAGGGTAAGATGGATATACTTAACTTATATTTTAAAGAAAAGATTTATGAGGATTAATTATGACTTCTATTTTTTGGTTGATCGCCGTGGGGATCTTATTGATTTTGACATCATTTTTCCTAGTCATGGCGATCTATAATACAATTATAAAAGCTGACGGAACCCGCTATTGGTGGTTTATTTTCGTCGCATTACTGATTCTGGTGACGTTTTCATTTCTACCCTATCACCATTTTTAAATCACAAAGTAGCAGTCACAAGTAGCGATTGCTAGGGCAATTGTTAGTTTAAAAACTAATTTTTCACTAACTTTGATTGTGAAAGGTGCTAAATACTTTTAGAAAACGTATATAAATTGTTAAAAAAATGCGTTAAAATAAGAATTGTATTCTAAAGATGAATTTATTGGAGGACTATCGATGGTTTTAACAAACGGAAATGAAATTTTCAATGCTGCCCGTAAAGGCGGATATGCTGTTGGTGCTTTTAACATCAACGACTTGGAGTGGACACGTTCAATCTTGGCCGCTGCTGAAGAAACAAAGACACCTGTATTGGTTCAAACATCAATGGGTGCTGCTAAATACATGGGTGGATATGAATTATGTCTACACCTTGTACAAGACACTGTAAAATCAATGGGAATCACTGTTCCTGTTGTAATGCACTTGGATCATGGTAACTACGAAGCTGCTAAAGAATGTATCGAAGTTGGTTACAACTCGGTTATGTTCGATGGCCACGACTTACCTTTCGAAGAAAACCTTGAAAAGACTAAGGAAATCGTTAAATTAGCTCATGCTAAAGGCATCTCAGTTGAAGCAGAAGTTGGTTCAATTGGTGGTACTGAAGACGGTATCGTTGGTCTTGGTGAATTAGCTGACGTTGAAGAAGCTAAGACACTTAACGCTACTGGCGTTGACTACCTTGCTGTTGGTATTGGTAACATCCATGGTGTTTACCCTGACAACTGGAAAGGCCTAAGCTTCGATCGTCTTAAGGAATTAGCTGATGTTATTGACACACCACTTGTACTTCACGGTGGTTCAGGTATTCCTAAGGACCAAATCATCAAAGCTGTTAAGATGGGTATTTCAAAGGTTAACGTTAATACTGAATTGCAACTTTCATTCGCTAAAGCAACTCGTGAATACATCGAAGCTAAGAAAGACTTAGACATCGATGAAAAGGGTTATGACCCACGTAAATTGCTTGCTCCTGGTGCAAAGGCAATCACAGAAACAACAAAAGAACGTATCGAATGGTTCGGTACACCATCTGTTAAATAATAGATATTTTCCAATATTGAAAGACAGACCTTCGGGTCTGTTTTTTTTTGACTATTTTTTACGATTAAACGTATAATAGTTCCATTCTGTAAAAGAGGTGTCCCCATGCACGAAATAAAAACTACCACTGATCTAAACTCACAAATTTATCGTGACTGTTTAAATATCCGGACCAAAGTATTCGTTGAAGAACAAAAAGTCCCCGCAGACATGGAAGTAGATGACTACGAGGACAAGTGCAAATATTATACTTTATACGTTGATCAAACTCCGGCAGCAACAGCTCGCTACTACCCCACTGACGATAACGGCATCCACGTCCAACGAGTGGCCGTTTCCAAGGATTTCCGTAAGCAAGGTTTAGCCAGTGAAGTGATCAACCGCATCATTAAAGATGCAAAAACAAACGGTTATAGTTATGTGATTTTGGGAGCCCAAGACCAAGCCAACGGTTTCTACAAAAAATTAGGCTTCAAAGTGGTCGGTGGCCAATATTTAGACGCCGGAATCCTCCATCACGACATGCGAAAAGAAATCTAATCCTTGCGTCGTGCATAAGAAAAATTAAACGCCCAATTTAAAAATAAATACAGCAACAATGGCGCAACACAGTACAAAACAATCATCAAACTATACTGCTGTTTAAACAATAAAAACCAAATAAACAAAAAAATAACGCTCAAAGCACAAACAACACTAGCGACTAGCTTAGCTCTTCGCTGATCCAAAGAAAGTGCCTCAGCGTTATTTTTTTTAGAGTCCGGATCGTTACCATTCATTTAATGTCACCTCATAAAAATTATTATATTAATTGTAACACCGTTACGGCACGAAACAAACCAAATGCTCAAAACTCATAACTAAATTTCATAACAAGGCAACATAATGGAAATGTAACCTCAGGCAAATGATAAGACTACTTATTCAGAATGAAAAGGAGAGCACAAAAAAACTCGATGATCATATGATATCGAGTCCTAATTAGTCTTTCCTATTCTCAAATGATGCTTCAACGAAGGAACGATCAGCTTATCTGACCAGCCAATAATAACGCCTTGAATGAACATGGCCAAAATAGTACCAATACCCACCGAAAGGATCCGACCACTGATTAAATAACAAATGATCATGATCACCACTGGTGGTGTATAGCTAAACAACTGTCCCCAACCAGCTGACCCGTGTAAATACTTGAATCTCAATAAGTATGCCAATTCGTCGTTTGGATGTTGGATCAAGTTGCAACGTTGATAGATCGATGTTCCGGCTGACACTCCGACCAATCCGACAATATCGATCAGAAATCTAACGACAATATTCATTTGGGCAAAATGCAATGGTCCATAAGCCCAGGTGAAAAAGCCGACTAGATAACTAAATGGTAGTGAAAACAATAAATTCGAAATAAATATGTGTCCGTCAAATTTACTCAATAAAATTTGATTCGTGATCGTTACTAATATTGCGTAAACGAACAAGGTCGTTCCGTATGGTACGTGGATCAAGGTCGAAATATTGACCCCTGAAGCCATCCAGACCGCACTCCCCATGTTACTGGATATCATCAAAGCGTTTGCCGCTGCATCCAGGATGATGGCAAATATTAAGTAACTCATCCTTCTTTTTAAATCATGTCCTTTGTTCAAAACTATCCCCCACTTTGATGATTATGATACTCGTTTAAAAAATAAAAAAACCGCGATTTGCGGTTTTTTTAACAATTCCTTATCTAACTTGTGTATACAACTTAACTTGACTAGCGTTAACGTAATAAGCGTTGTCTGTTCCCCATTGTAACAACTGTGTCCCATCACTCATTGTTACTTTGATCTTTGAGTTGTATATGAAACCATCAGGATTGATCAACATTAGTGGACTGATTCCACTGAGAGTTTGGTAACCAATTGGTTGTGTGATCTCATAAAAGAAATTGCCTGTTTCGATTTTTTCAACGCGTGGCATGTCCAAATATGCGTCGTTCGTGTCAGTTGTTGTACTTGCTTGAACGATTGGAGCTGATAAACCAACTGTTGAAGCCAACCCTAAAGCTAAAACAGCACTAGTAATAATAGTTCTAATCGATTTTTTCATAATATTCACCTCATGGAACAGTATAGTATATTCTTTATGAAGTTTCATCATTATATTAATTAATAAGTGTAAGCTATAACTTTACCGTTGATATAGTTAGCCAAATAAACTTCCGATATTTTTAAATTGTGTTCAGCCAGTTTTTCTTCGACCCACTCCGAGTCTTTACCAATGATGTCTAACTCGTCACTATTAACTTTGCCATCGAGAACGATTGGATACTTAATGTTTCGTTCATCTTTCATGATAACTGTCAGTTGAGCATTTTGTTCAAAGATCGCCCGTTTAACATTACGAATGTCATTAACGCCTGATTGGCGTAATTTAAAAGCTAAATCACTAGCGGACAATCCCATCTTCAACGCTGAGTTAACGTTGATTTTGCCATTTGTAATGACCTCCACTGGTGAGCCCTGTACGATTTTTTTGAATAAGTTATTGTGATTGGTCAAGAATTTAGCGATGAAGACGATCAATGTCCAGATCAACAAGACCATGGTAAATTGCAGCAGTGAAATGTCTTGGTTGTAAATCATACCACCGACGATACCACCAAGAACATAGTTTTGTAATTGATCGATCGCACTAGTTGGTGCTAAATTACTTTTTCCAAACAGATTGATTTGAATGACCATGAAAATAAATCCCACGGTGAATTTTAAAGTTAAATCTGCATATGAAAGATCCATTCCCACTCCTACTTTCTATAAGTTACATTATCTTTGTTTACTAAATGAACGTTCGTTAACGTAAAACTATTTTGATTAGTATCAAAACTTACTCGATAAATTTTTTTACCATCTTTTATGAGCATTCCTTCAGTCAATGCTGAACTATTTGAGTATAATTTTTTAGCGGACACATCTTTTGACTTTGCAACTGATCGCATAAGCGTTAAAGTTTGATTAGTCTTATTAGTTACATCTAACTGTTTTTCATAGTTATTGTAATTGATTCCAACGAACAAAGCACCGCTCAAAACGAAAATGATCAGAAGATCACGGTATTTGTTGTCAGTCCGATTGCGGTAATACAAATAACCGGAAATTACCACTGCTAGGACTAGAATCATCGAGACGAAGATGAATAATAGATTTGGCGTTTTGTTTTGTTCATCCAAATAATTGTATGAATAAAAAGTCATAAGTACCCTCCTATCTATGCAATTATTATTTTAATTCATTGAGCTCAAATTGTATAAAACAATATTGAAATTTTTATCAAAAGGAAGTAGATCAAATGCCATCAAGTACAGAATTAAGTGAACAATATTATAACCACATCATCAGAAGTTTGAAAAAACGAGAAGTTACCTTGGAAGATATCGCCAACATCGTCATCTTCCTCGAAAAAGATTACGTCCACGGTTTGAATGAAGCCTTAGCCATTCATGCCATCAAAAAAGTTCTACACAAACGTGAAGCGCAAAACGCCATCATGACAGGAATCGAATTAGACATTCTAGCTGAAAAAGGCCTATTATCTTCGCCAATGCAACGAATCATGCAAACCGACGAATCCACCTACGGAGTCGACGAAAACATGGCCATCACCCTAGCAAGCTTATACGGATCAGTCTCCGTAACAAACTACGGTTATGTCGACAAGTTAAAATACGGGATCCTCGATAAATTGAACGACAAATCAACAGGAAAAATCAACGTATTCCTAGACGACCTAGTAGGAGCCATCGCAGCTGCAGCCTGTGGTTGGTTGGCTCATAATGAAAATAAAATCGCGGATTACTTCGCTACTGGGGAATTAGAATAAAGCACAGAGAGCGCAGCGGGGTTGGTCAGCTGCTGAGGATTAACGCGTGTAGTCGCACAAGGTGCTGCGAAGCAGTGCCGCGACTACATGTGTTAACCGGAGGCCACTGCGTCTCGGAACTCGTTTCAAATCAGAGAGCGGAAGGCGACGGTCAGCTGCTGAGGATTTAGGGACTGTCAGCACCCAAGGTGCGGCGAAGCCGTGCCTGCTGACAGTTTCTAAACCGGAGGCCGCTGTCGCCTGGAGCTCGTTTTCGCATCCTTGAGGATAAAACTTAAAATCACTATCTAAACCGCAGCATACTTAATTAACAAGCATTAATAACACTATTCAATTTACAGCAGATTTAGTAGGCAAAAATTTATTGCACTATCTCAGCACTTCAAAAAATCACCCGTAAACATCAAACCAAACCAGTGACCATAACTTAAAAACTATGTTTCAATACAACACAAAAACTAAAACAAAAAAGCCGACAAAAATCGTCGGCTTTTTAAATTGGATAAATTACTTATTATTATTCTTATTGATCCACTTAGTAGAAACATCCATAGCAGCTCGAGTAGCCTTACTTTGGTCCAAAGAGTTAACCATAACAAAGTCATGCACCATACCCTGGAAACGCATTTGAGTAACATCTACGCCAGCTTGACGTAACTTTCTAGCATAAGCTTCACCTTCATCACGTAACACATCAGCTTCACCATTTAAGATCATAGCCTTAGGAAGATCTTTCAAGTCATCAATTGTCGCTCTTAAAGGTGATGCAGTGATCTCAGCACGTTGTTTTTCATCAGTAGTGTACTTGTCCCAGAACCACTTCATACCTTCTTTAGTGAGGAAATATCCTTCCGCAAATTCATTGTATGATTCTGTATTAAAATTGGCATCAGTTACTGGGTAGTAAAGAAGTTGTTGACTAATAGCTGGTCCTTGGCGTTTCTTTGACATGATTGTCATCACTGTGGCCATATTTCCACCAACACTATCGCCAGAAACTGTTAAGCGACTAGCGTCGATATTTAATTCAGAAGCATTATTAACTGCCCATTGCAATGCAGCGTAATTTTGTTCGATAGCAGTTGGATATTGGGCTTCTGGAGAAAGCGAATATTCTGGGAAAACGACGACAGAATTGGTTCTAACGGCCAATTCGCGGACTAACTTATCGTGAGTATGAGCGTTCCCAAACACCCAACCAGCACCGTGAATGTAAAAAATTACTGGTAGTTTTTCATAATTTGCTTCTGGACGAATGATACGAACATTGATATCTCCCCATTCACCAGTGGAAACTGGACGATCTTCGATCTCAACATTTTCTTTATGGACAGGACTATTTTGAACTTGGTCCAAAACCATGCGACCTTTTTCATAAGGAATCTCGTAAATACGAGGATGGGGATCAGTCGCCAAACTAAAGTCTAAGGCTTCCTTTTCCAATGAAATACGATCCAGTGTCATTTTACTTTCGTCAATCATGTAACAACATCTCCTTCAAATTTGTAATAATTATCTTATCGTTGTCATTAGCTATTTACAAAAACTTTGCTCATGATTTTTAAAAAAATTTTTTCTTCCTATGTTCGCCACAACGGCATTTTTAATTTTTGCAACAAAAAAATCAGTAACCTTGATCGAATTACTGATTTTTCCTTTGCATATTTGAATGATTTTTAAGGAGCACTTTGAATCGTCCAACCTAAGACGGAACCATAATCTTCATTTTTGACCAAATTTTCGCGAATGAATAATTTCAGGCCTGTTGTACTACTGTTTTCAATTGAATTAACCGTGCTCCCAGCTGGCGTGTCCGAAAGTACTACTTCGGAAGTACCAATTACTTGATAATCGCCATTGGGTGAATAATATCTCAATTCAGCATCCAGCTTATTTCCTGAATCAGAAGTAAATCCATCCAATTGTTCCAATAAAATTTTGGACTGTTTTTTATCACGACGGTTATCTGAAACGTTTAAAATATCAGCCGTTTCATCACCATTGATGGTTCCGGTCACTGGCTTACCGACGTTAGAAAATTTGAGCTTTCCGTAATCGATATCGTTCGCTTGGGCGGTCAATTTGTTATCACTAAAGTTGATCGTCAGCTCGTTGGCTGGGAAATTCCCATCGATATTGGATTCATCCTCTCTTTGACCGAACAACGTAGGTGTCGTTACGAATTTCGAGTTACCATTGTCTTCCACATCAAAACTAAATTCATAAGTGTGGGTCTTGTATTCGGAAAAATCAATATTAAACAAGTAAACGAATTGATAGTCTCCTGCTGGACCAGATCCGATGTAATAATCATCGGTTGGTTGGCCATCAACTTTAACTCCTGTTAAATCTGATCCATCTGGATCTTCATTCGTCTTCAAGTTATCCGGAAGGTTCACTTGAATCGCTCCAGACTTCATAATTGAATTCTTGTTGGTATCTGTGAATGAACCACGTACTGTTAAATTGTCACCGGCAATAACACCATTTATCATCGTGTCATCAGCGTTATGGTCGTTATGAGTGTTGTTGTATATGTTGCTAGTACCGGTTATTTTAGGATTAGTATCCGCAATAACTGTTAAATTAGCTTTATTAGTCGTAATAGTCGTAACGGTGTTATTTCCGCTAGCATCTTGGGTAGGAACTTTTAAAACAGCGTAATATTTATCATCGTTGTTATCGTAAGTAGTCTCTGGAGTTGTGTAGCTGAGACTATCCGCTCCTGAAATCGTTTCATCTTTGCCATCAACAACTCGATGCCAAGTGACTGAATTTACTGTCGTCCATTCTCCTTGGACTTTGAAGGTGGCTTTTTGACCTTCGTTAACGGTTTGGTCGTCTAATCCACCACCGATTTTGACTGGAGCACTTCCAGTAACTTGGTCGCCATTACTGTTCGTCAGTGTTGCGATTGCATGAACTGTTCCTGATTTGCTAGAGTTATTAGCTGTGATTTCACCAGTATCTGGATCGATCGTAGCTAGTTCAGTGTTATCGACTGACCAACTTAGTTTGGCAGTTGAATTGAATGGTTCTGGTTTGGCATAAGCTACAGTCATTGCAGGATCTTTTTGATTGTTATACAAGTAATCCTGTGCAACCGTGACAGTTACGCCCGTAGCTTCGACTGGATCAGGATAAGTCGTTACTGTTGCGACATCTGAGTAAAATGACTTGCCAAGCAACAATCCTTTTTTGATATAAGAATCTTGATAATACACCGTTCCAACTGATGTCGGATTAACGGTTAATTTGCGATTCGTTCCTCCACTAACTTTTTGCCAATTATCAGCTGAAGTAGGATTTGTGGAACTATACCATTGTCGACCGTAAAATGGGTAAACTATTGATCCTGCAAGATCAAAAGCATTCATATTTATTTTTACTGATAGATCAACGGGTTGGCCCATAAAAGTATATTGATCCTTCGGTTGTAAACCATATCCAGAAATAATAGTTAAAAACAATAAATCCACTGAATCCCCAGTTGGTTTTCCTTTCGGAACAATGGATATATCTTCAGCTTTTGCGTCAGGATTTGAATTCTCGCTAGCTCCGCCCAAGCCGATCAACAGTAAAAAAGTAAGCATAGAAATCAGGATGAGTTTCATAGTTTTCTTTGGCATTGATATCCCTCCTAGCTGACAAATTGATTACCTCATGCTATTGATAACAATGATTTTTTTCTTCTTAATTATACACGCTTTTATCCTAAAACGATATATTTATGTTTCACAAGCTCTTTATTTTTTTGTTACAAATTGTGGAGAAATTTAATTTATCATTCTATAATTGTAAACGCTATCTCTATTGATTTTATCGTAAAAAAATACCGAGTATTTCTCATACTCGGTAAAAATAATTTTGTTATTTTAGGATTTTTTTGATTGTGAAAATTGGTATGTACCTGTTTGATGGTTGGAGTTGGAATTGGTTGTTTGCATTTTTGGTTTATCATCAAGAATGGTGAACGAGTTTTAGGCGACTGTGGCCTTCGGTTAACACGGGTGGTCGAGGCACGACTTCGCAAATATGAGATAGTGCTATCTATTTTTATGGAGAAATCTGCTGTTAATTGAATAGTATATTCGATTCTTGTTAGCTAAACTTGCCGCAATTAGATAGTGATTTTATGCTTTATCCTCAAGGATGCGAAAACGAGTTCCGAGACGCAGCGGCCTCCGGTTAACACAGGTGTCGCGGCACGGCTGCGTATATACGAGATGGTGCTATCTATTTTTTATGGAGAAAACTGCTGCAAATTGAATAGTATTATCCTTTCTTGTTAGCTAAACTTGCTACGGTTTTGCGTAGTGCTTTTATGTTTTATCCTCAAGGATGCTGAAACGAGCTCCGCGAGGTAGCGGCCTCCGGTTAACACATGTAGTCGCGGCACGGCTTCGCCGTACCTTGTGCGACTACACGCGTTAATCCTCAGCAGCTGACCAACCTCGCTGCGCTCTCTGTGTTTAAATCCTCAGCAGCTAACCGCGTCTCTCCACTCTCTGCTATATTGGCGCGTTTTGGAATGTCCATTCTATTGTTGAATTGAACTGTCCATACTCAACAGATCCTTTTTGGATGTACAGTTTAATTCCATAGTCGTCACCATTTTTGACTGAGGTTAGTTGTTGGCCTTCGGCTGTACTTGATACTAGTGTATTGTCGTTGCCGATTACCTTATAACTTCCGTCATCATCGTAAAAACGTAATTCTGCTGGTAATGTTTTTTCTCCATTAGATGTCGTGAACGGTGTGCTTTGAGATACGTAAATGCTTGCAGCTGTTTTGTCACGACGGTTGTCATTGATTGTTAGTACGTTCGTACTGTCATCACCGTCGACTGTTCCTGTTTGTGGTTTTCCAATGTTATCGTACTTCAATGTTCCGTAATCCAAGTTGTTGGCACTTGCTGCTAATTTTCCATCTGTGAAATGGATTGTTAAGGAGTTACCTTCATAAGTACCATCGATTGGATCTTCATTCGAATCGACACCTGTTAATGATGGAACAGTGACAAAATCATAAGTATTTTTGTTTTGGGTGTTGAAACTTAATTCATAACTATGACTCTTAGTTTGAGTAAAATCAATTTCATAAAAATTAATAATGTAAGTCCCTGGATCACTACTGTTAGATACTACATAATAGTTTTCAGTCGATTGACCATCGATTTTAACATCAGTAATTGCTGGACGCCCACTGTCGTCTTTTTCAATATCTTTTGGTAATTTGATCTTGATCGATGCCGCACTCATGGCTGAATTCTTATTATCGTCAGTTGCGGTTCCCTTAATAGTGATATTGTCACCAGAAATCACGTTATTAAGCTCTGTGTTGTCAGCATTGTGATCATCGTATGAGTTATTGATGACTGTACTATTTAACAATACTCGCGGAACTTTATCTGGGATGACCGTTAAGGTTGCCTTGTTGGTAGTGATTGTTGACGTTTGCGGATTTCCTTCACTGTCATTTTGGGTGATCTTAATGACAGCGTAATATTGGGCTCCATTGTCATCGTAGACTGTTGCTGGTGTCGTGTAGCTCATTTTATTGGCACCTGAGATCACTGTGTCTTTGTTGTTAACAATCTTATGCCAAACGATGGAATCTGGTACAGCTGCGAACTGGCCTCCGATATCAAAGGTGGCAGTTTTTCCTTCGTCAACTTTTTGATTGTCCAGCCCTCCACCAATTTTTACCTTGGTAGAACCTGTTACAGTTGTTTCGTCAGAGTTGTGCGCTGTAGCAACCACTTCGATCGTACCTGACTTGCCATTTTTGTTGGCTGTGATCAATCCGGTATTAGGATCGATCGTTGCTAAATCAGAACTGCTTCCACTTAATGACCACGTTATTGTTGCGGTTGAATCAAACGGTTCAAGTTGGGCATGTGCATAAGTTGTTGAAGCATTTTCTTGATTATTGTACAAATAGTCATCATCGGTGGTGACATTGACCTTTGTTGCCTCTACTGGTTCTGGTAAGACCGTAACGCTTACCATTTTTGAATAATAACCAGACCTTTCATTTCCCCATAATCCTGATACTTTAGTATAAGTAGATTGGTAATATCTGGTTCCCACACTATCGGCAGGCAACGTTATATTAGCACTGTCTAAATCTGCTGGATCTCCCCAATTAATACCATCTTTACTCATCATCCACTGATAAGAAAATGGACGTAACGGATTGATCTCCAGCATATTGTACACAGCTTTGGACTGCAAAGTTACTGGTCGATCCAAATAAGTGTATTGACTAGTTGGTTGTAATGTATATCCACCAACGATATAAGCACCGATAATTCCGATTGGATCACCACTTGGTGTGTGTACTGGTGCAGCTTCGGCAGCTTCAACATTTTGAGAGGAAATGCTATTCTGATTGGTCCCCGGCAAACTAAAACATGTCGCAAAAGCTAAGACAATAATCAGTAAATATTTTTTTATATTTTGTCGCATAGCAATTCCCCCTAATTATTTTTTAGTTAAATAACAATATAATTATACCTAATATCATTCTAATACATAAAGTACAATTTAAGCAATAACATCACAAACTAAAAAAACGCCTACAACACGTGGTTGTAAGCGTTTCAGTAAAAATCTTATTTTTGAATTAAGCTGTTTGTTGTAATTTAGAAACGGCTTCTTGGATTGTCTTACCGTCTGCAAAAGAATTATTGTTATTCTTATCTACTACGGTAAACAATTGTGTGTCTGTATTTAATAGTACACGATATTTCATAATCATTTACCTCCTTTTAAAATATAACTGATATTCTAATCCCTTTTAAAAGAAAGTCAATCAAAAAGCATTCAAAACTTTTTAATTTTGATCAATCGATATAACAATCACCGTTATCTAACTATTACAAATCAATGATAATTTTTTAATCTTATCCGTTAGTGATATTGATGAACCATTGGCCCTCACCGACACGAAGAGCGGTACCGTCCATTGTCCGACGATCAACGTGATATTCGGTATTAGGTTGAGTGTATCGACCTGTTGACATCATGTTATCGTTGAAAATTTCTAGTGGTTGTGGTGTGCTGAGGTAGAGGTCAACGTATGCCGAAGCACGAACATCATTTATTGAAACGAAACCATTATTTGAAACGCGGTAATATAATTGTCCATTGATTTGAGCTAAGATGTCGGTATACCAAGTAGTCCATGGAGCAAGTCTAGGACTGTCGTAGACGTTACCATTACGGTCGACCATATCAACTAAACTATCAAATGTTGAAACTTCTCCTTTAGTATCGAAAGGTATGTAATTATCTGTTTTCGTTGTGTGATCAGTATCATTCAATGATGATTTATCATATCTCGAGTAGTTAGCATATCCATTCTTGAAAGTGTCATTGTATGACTGAACTGCTTTTTGATCGTAACTGCTTTCAGTTGCGGCATCGTTACCAAATTCTAAGGCAACGACCATGATGCCGTTATCCATGGAAACACCAACACCAACGGTTGATAAGTATGGATCTAGCAAGGCTTTACGGTGACCAAAGGTACCTTCAGGAGCCTTTTCTTCAGTGTAAAAATTCTTGATGAAATGAACTGCCACTTGATAAGGGTCATTTGGCAAACTAGCAATATCCCAATTAGCCAAAGCCTCTTTAGCATCATAGTCGTAAGGTGCCATAGCATCAGCTGACCAGTCGGCGTGACTGACTCCACCGCGTCCTACTTGAACATCCGCACGCGATTGGGCACACCCCTTCAATGAGTCCACGTTGTTGATCGCAGGCAGATTATTTTGAGCACGTAAATTGTTCAACTCGCTGAGCACATTAGCAGCCACTGCTTGAGTGTCCATATAAATTGAAGCTTGAGTATTAGCAGTTTGATCTGCTTGGGCTGAAGTCGTAGCGGTAGCTTCGTTAGAAGTATCAGCTGTTTCATCCCCAGTCGAAACAGGTGCAGTAGTTAAAACTGCAGAATGATCAGCATCATTGTCTGAAACTTCCGAATTAGTAGCTGGAACTTCAGGTGTATCAGCTTTTACGGCACTAACAGCGTTAGCATCAACACTTGAATCAACTGTATCCGCTTGAGCATTATTTTGCGTTAAAGCAATGGATCCTAAAACCAATCCAGCAATGAATAACGTAAAAAACTTACCTTTAGATTTAATCATATTAATTCTCCCTCTAAAACAAAATATAATACGTTTTTATAAATATAATTATACATTTATAAGATTTACAATCAAATCTAAATTTAACTTTAAGAAAATGACAAAAGAAAGAAATATTTTCATATTTTTTATATTGTAAGAGTTACCATGATATTTTTTCGAATCGTTCATTTAACGCCAGACAGTTACAATAATCGCATTCGCTTATTTTTCCATGGTTAGTCCAAACACTGACGACAACAAAAAGCTGATTTTACTTTCTGGGGAAATACTAATGAATAAAAAGACTACCACCTTATCTCTGATAAGTGTCCTAATCTTCACTATTTTTTTAGCAAGCTGTTCCAAAAGTATTGATCGACATAACGTTGTAATTGATGACGTAAAAGTTGATGTACAAAAAACAAAAATCATTAAGCCACACACTGCTGGTAACGAAACTTCTAGCAAGCATGCAATAGCTATTTTATATGAGATTAAAAATAATGGATCAAAATCAATAAATCCAGATTATATTGCGGATTCAAAAATTTATCCATATCAGAAACTAAAGAAATCGAATAAACAATTAACCGAAAATGTTGGTGCAGATTTGGATGTAACGCTTGATAAAAACCAATCTGCCAAAGTCACGAGGATTTATCAATTAGAGAACACCAAAGATCCTGTTCTTTTGAAATTTAAAAGTTCCGATAAAGATCAGGATTTAATTTTAGACCTAAATAGGTCTGATTCCAGTGACAAAAACAAGTCACAAAATGAAAAAAAATCAAAAAAAAATAACGGAAAAGGAAAATTACCTGATGGTGTAGAACAATTTAAAACTTATAATATCAACTGGTCAGATAATTCCTGGTCCGGCGTAACAGTTAAGATTCCTGATGTTAATGTCGGAAAATTTACAGAACCACAAGATATTAATGGTGAAACTGCTCAAGGTACAATAATCGTCAATTTCGAAATATCGACCACAGACACCGACATCAATATTTATCCCAATCAGTCTGAACTCCTAACAAATAATGGAAATCAAATAAAAGCAGATTTAATCGAAAGTGACTCAACTATTGGTGGAGAATATATGGCTGGAAGCAAGAAAAAAGGACAAGTGGTATTTTTGATTGAAAACATGAACGATATCAAAGAAATTACTTCACTTAGATTGAAGTTCCTTGGAAACTTAGCAAATAGCGAGACTGATGAGATAGATATTTATAACTATACTCATGATTACGACACCGGAACTCTCGAATTAAACTAACAAAAAAAGCCCTCTGGGCTTTTTTTTTCATCCTAAAAAATACTCGCAACCAAATTATGGTTACGAGTATTTAGAGGTAATAAACTATTCTTCTGACAGCTTTTTAACAACTGATGATATTTGAGGATTTTTTAAAATCTCTATCACATGTCTTTCAATAACTTGTCTGTTAGCAGATGCACCCTGTGAACATTTAGGAAGGTCTAATTGAAGAATTTCTTCTTCTGATAGGGGGTGCTTTAAGTTATTTGCCGGCATATCATCCATTTTCATATTCGTATTTCTCCCAACATTTATCTAATTTTTTCAAACGATAAAACAGAGAAACTAATGATCCCTCCCGGAATCGAACCGGGGACCTACTGCTTAGGAGGCAGTTGCTCTATCCTGCTGAGCCAAGGGACCAAAAAAAGGTAACACTAATATCGTGCCACCAATAAAATTTATTGTAAAGGTTTTTTCGGTTTACGCTTACCTTTATTCTTTTGATCACGTAAACGTTTCTTGTGCTTTGGTTTCGGTTGACTTGAAGCTGTAGCTTTTTTACGTTTGTGATAAGTCTCTTTGTCAGAAAAAGTACCATCATGATTCAAGAATACTTTTTGAATATCAAGATCATTGAAAGTTTGCAAGTTTCTGAAGTCATGACTATTACCAAAAGTAACGACATCACCGCTCTTGCCCATCCGACCTGTCCGACCGGCACGGTGCAAGTATTCGGAATTGTCACGAGGGATCATGTAATTGATGATCGTTGTAACATCTTCAATATCCATCCCACGAGATGCGACATCTGTAGTAAGAAGCAATGTAACTTTCTTGCTAGAAAATAGTTGCAAGGCAGTCTTTCTTTGCTGTGAAGACATCTTACTGTCGAGTGCCACGAAATTAGTCTTAGCGTGGTCCAAATCACTAATAGCCTTGTGCAACGAACGCGAGTTGTTGAAAAAGACGATTCCGAGAAACTTCTTATTATGAGCCATTTCACGGATCAAGATGTTTTTCATCCCGTCGCTACCAGTATTAATGAAATAATGACTAATACCTGCCGTATATGAACGATCATAACGTTGGTCGATCACTTCAAAATCTTTCCCAAACCACTTGGACATATTTTTAAAAATATCATTCCCGGTAGCTGAGAAAAAGGTCATCTGCACGTCAGCTGGCATTTCGTCGATAGTTTCGCGAACGGCGTCTAACTTTGTTTCATTCAACATTTCATCCGCTTCATCAACGATCACAGTTTGAACGTTACCGAGTTTGACTTTACGTGCATCCGTCAATTCTTTCAAGCGGCCCAAAGTTGCCACTAAGATCTCAGGCTTTTCTTTTAATTTTTTCAACTGACGTTGGGGATTAGCCCCACCAGTTACTGCTTGAACCGAGCAACCAACCGCTTTAGCCAGTGGTTGAAGAACCGTTCTAACTTGGATAGCTAGTTCTTGTGATGGCTCTAAAATCAAAACTTGCAAGCCATCTTTTGGCACTAAAGTTTCGATCATGGGCATGGAAAAAGCTAAGGTCTTTCCTGAGCCAGTTGGTGCCATTGCTACTAAGTCCTTGCCTTGTTTGAAAGGTTGATAAACCGTTTCTTGGATCTTAGTCATTTGTTCAAAATTATGTTCTTTGAAATAATCTTGATAAAGTTTAGGTATTTCCAATTTATTTATCCTCATCTGCTTCAAAAATAATTCCTGCTGAAGCCCTTGCGTGTTCTAGAATGCGATTAACTATTCTAGCATATCTCGACAACTGTTGGTACTTATCTTGGTCATTTTGTTCGATGATCCGAGCAAATTCCACAGCTTCGCAATCCATTGGGTTGTCATCCTTAGTAGTTGGAATCACCTTAATATCTTGACCAGCCACACTTTCTTCAAGCTTAGTAATGTCACCACCGCTATCTAGTAGCAATGTTTTCTTACCAAAATAAATTTCCGAAGGCATGACCGAATTCTTCGTTTTTCCTATTATAATATTGACGTCAAAGTCATCATATTTGAGTGTTAAACTACCACTACCGTCAACACCTGAAGCAAGGATCTCTGCTTGATAGTCGAACGACTTAGGCTCACCGAATAAGACAACGGCGTCATAAACAACGTAGACACCTAAGTCATACAAGGCACCACCAGAAAATTTAGTAGTAAAGACATTCGGATTTTTTCCAGAAAGAAAGTCATCATAACGACTGGAATATTTCATATATGACAAAGTTGCCCCGGATAATGCCGCCTTATTAGCATCAACGTAAGACTGAATTTTTTCAAAAATAGGCTCTTCAATATGACGAGCAGCCTCGATCAAAAACAAACCATGCAGTTGAGCAGTCTCTTGAAGAATAGTCAACTCACGGACATTAGAAGTACTAGGCTTTTCAACGATAACATTCTTCCCATTTTCCAAAGCTTGCTTAGCTTGAGCAAAGTGCAAACTATTTGGTGATGCAATATAAACCACATCAAATTTATCGCTAGCAAAAAATTCATCCAGATCAGTAGTCAATTGCACATCAAAAGAAGGAAACTTGTCAGCGAAATCCTTAGCCTTAGCCTCAGTCCGAGAATAAACCTCAGTCAAAGCAAATGATTCAGTTTCTTCGGCAGCGGAAACAAATTGTTGTGTAATCCAATTAGTACCGATAATTCCGAGTTTCAACATAAAAATCACCTCAACACCAATTCTACTGATATAAATAAAAAATAGCTACTCAAAAAGCTCTCCATAAATAAGAAGATATACATCTATTTATGGAACAGCAAAATCACCAATACACTCAATCAAAAAGCAAAAACAATTTTTCTCTTAAACTTACTTCTTTGAACTTTTGCCTTCAAATTTATCAACAAACAAAACACAAACAAAAATGAAACAGATAAGTCCCCCAATCAAAATTTAATTCCAAAAAAAAATATAGATACCCGAAAATCAACCAAACAACAACCGCAATAAAGATAAGTACCGTAACCCCACCAACAAAGGAGGCTTAATGCAACTTAGGTTCTGCGGAGGGTGGAGGGAATTCGCCGTCAGCCGCGAAATTTTCGTTTGCACGGCATGGGCCGTGCTTACGAAAAGACCCAGCTTTGAGATGTCCAAGGCGGTTTCCCTTGGATAGCTCAAAGTGGGTCCGCAGCGTTCCACGGCGCAATTCCCGGACCAAATTTCTGGATAGTTTTTTATAATAGTCTATACTCTAAGTTGAACAGAAAAATTATTAAAAACATAAGAGGGTGTTATCGTGGAAGAACAGTTCACTCATCCGTTAGAAAAAAAGCTGATCCGCTTAAACTTAAAAATCCAACAGATTTTTTTATACCGTGTCATCCAAAAAACTGTTCTAACCATCTTTCCCTTCGCCTTAATTGGAAGTTTCTCCAGAACCATCCAATTAGTCTTCTTAGGAAAAAACGGTCTTTTCAGCAACTGGACTGATTTCTTGAGTGACAATTTGTTTTATCAAATAGATGATATTTTTTCAGCAATCTCCACCATGACCTTAGGCTGGATCTCTGTCATCGCTGCTTTTTCCGCGGCTAAGTATACTGCTAAACACTTCAAACGTGACGATCAACTAGCTGGTATCACCGCTTCGATCTCGTTATTGATCGTGGCTTACACTTATTCACGGAAAACTCCGATGTCATTTCACAGCGCCGTTTTAGGTATTCGGGGATTGCTTTTTGCCATTTTATTAGGGATATTCATCGGTTACTTATTCAAATGGACTAGTAAAAAAGCCACCGCTCCTAACTCCTTAGCGATGTCTTAAAACATGTTGCAACGGACCGGGATCTCGATCAAGCCGATCTTGATTGCTATCGTGATATCAGTCATCATCAGTGACTTAGTTACCGTCACTTTTTATTCTAACTTACCAGAAACGATCATCACTGCCCTTTCCAGTACAAATCCTAGTTCTAAACCGATTTTGAGCTTGTTAAGAACTTTTGGGCTTGGATTATACTCAATCATCATGTCCTTTTTAGGTTGGTCCGGTCCCTATTCGGCAACTAACTTTGCTTACGCAGATAACTCAGCTGCCACAAACTTGCAATACGCCTTAAACCACCATACAGCTTGGGGTGCACCTAATTTATTTAACAGTTCCACTCTTTATCACACATTTGCTACTTATGGTGGTCAAGGTGCTACTTTAGCTTTGATCATTGCGATTCTTTGGGTCTCTCGTGATCGTGATTTCATCAACGTTTCGCGTTGGTCGTTGATACCTAGTATTTTTAACGTCAACAGTGCTTTAATGTCGGGTATCCCCGTCTTTTTCAACGTGATTTTTTTGATTCCTTTCATTCTAGCTCCAATGGTCAACATGATTCTTGCTGTCATCGCTTTACAACTCCATTTAATGCCACCAGCCGTCTACTCGGTCCCAGTTGGCACGCCAGGTCCTTTGATAGCATTCCTAGGTACCAACGGTAGTTGGCAAGCTTTATTGTTCACCATCATTTCCTTATTCGTCTCGACGATCATTTACATCCCCTTCGTCAAAATTGCCGAACAAGTTAAACTTCAAGACAATTTAACTTTGGAAAAAGGAGGCGTTTCTCGTGAAAACTAAATTCATCAAACAACCCGCTTCCAAAAAAGGTTTCAAGACGATAATTTGGCTTTTTATCATTTTGACCATTGTCGCCATCCCCTCTTATTTTTCAACTAAAAATGACATCAAAACGCTTGCTGGACGTTACAATTCACCACTCTCGCCAATCATCATGATTCCAGGTTCTAGTGCTTCAGCCACCCGCTTTGAAGACTTAGTTGGCACCATCAATAAAAAGTTCGACGAGCACCACAGCCTGCTTGAACTGACTGTCCATAAAAACGACACGATCACTTACAAAGGTTCGATCAAGAATAATGACAATCGTCCTTTCATCGTTGTCGGTTTTGAAAATAATAAAGACGGTTACAGCAATATCAAGCAACAAGCTCGCTGGTTCTCAATTGCTTTCAACGATTTAATGTCTCGTTATAAGTTCAATAACTTCGATGGATTTGGTCATTCCAATGGTGGCTTGATCTGGACGTATTATTTGGAACATTATTTCGATTCCAACGACATCAACATGAACCGGATGATGACCGTCGGGACGCCTTACAATTTCGAAGAACGTAATCAATCCAAACGGACGCAAATGCTCAGTGATTTTGAAAAAAACAAATCTAAATTACCTACTGACTTAACCTACTATTCAATTGCCGGAACAAAAGCTTATACTGATGATGGGATCGTTCCTATCGGTAGTGTTGAAGCAGGAAAATACATTTTTGAAGGTCAGATCAATCATTACACTTTGATCACTTTAACTGGTAAAAATGCCCAACACTCTGATATGATCGACAATCCGCAATTTATCTCGCTCTTTCATCAATACATCATCAATGATAAAAATGCTACACCGCCTAATAAGACTGACCGTCGTTCTGTAAATAAATAAGATTAATATTTAATTATTATCCTAGTTGTGTAGATAAATTAAATCGTTTATCATTGATTTAGACATTTTTTAAGGAAGGAGGCCCACCATGAAAGCAATTCTCACAGTATTTGGAAAAGACCACACCGGAATCGTGGCGAAAGTTTCCAACAAACTTTCCGAACTAGACATTAACATCATCGATATCTCGCAAACTTTAATGCATGGTAATTTCACCATGATGATGATGGTCGAAATACCTGATACATCAGATTTTGATTCCGTGAAAGACAAATTCGAACAACTAGGCAAGGATACTAATTTAGACATTCACGTTCAACGCCAAGAAATCTTCGATGCCACACAAAAACTCTAGGAGGTCCACATGGAAACTAATTCAATCTTAGAAACTATTCAAATGATCTCCGAAGAAAAACTCGACATCCGGACGATCACAATGGGAATTTCCCTCATCGACTGTATCGACAGTGACGGAAAAAAAGCTCGTCAAAAAATTTATGACAAGCTTACTACTAAAGCTAAAGACTTAGTCAAAGTAGCTGATGAGATCCAATCAGAATACGGTATCCCTATCGTTAACAAGCGTATCTCGGTAACTCCGATCTCGATCATCGCTGCTGCATCTGATGACAAAGATTACGTTGCCTACGCTAAGACGATGGATCAAGCTGCCAAAGAACTCGGCGTCGACTTGATCGGTGGTTTTTCAGCCTTAGTTCAAAAAGGCTATCAAACTGGTGACGAAACTTTGATCCAATCGATCCCGCAAGCTTTAACTGAGACTGAACGTGTCTGTGGTTCAGTCAATGTCGGCTCAACTAGATCAGGTATCAATTTAGATGCCGTTAAACAAATGGGTCACGTTATCAAAGACTTGGCTAAAGAAGACCCTGTCAACTGCATGAGCTTAGTTGTCTTCGCCAATGCCGTCGAAGATAATCCATTCATGGCTGGTGCTTTCCACGGTGTCGGTGAAGCAGATTGCGTCATTAACGTCGGAATCAGTGGACCAGGAGTGGTCAAACGTGCCCTCGAACAAGTCAAAGGTCAACCGATCGATAAAGTCTCCGAAACCATCAAAAAAACAGCCTTCAAAGTCACAAGAATGGGCCAATTTGTCGGAAACATTGCTTCTAAAGCCCTCAACGTACCATTCGGTATCGTCGACTTGTCACTAGCTCCAACTCCAAACGAAGGCGACTCAGTCGCTGAGATCTTAGAAGAAATTGGTTTGGAAAGTGTCGGTGCCCCTGGTACGACTGCAGCCCTAGCCCTCTTAAATGATGCCGTTAAAAAAGGTGGCGTCATGGCTTGTGAACACGTTGGAGGACTATCTGGTGCCTTCATCCCAGTATCAGAAGATGCTGAAATGATCCGTGCCGTAACTAAAGGAAATCTAAATATCGAAAAACTCGAAGCAATGACAGCCGTTTGTTCCGTGGGATTAGACATGATTGCTATCCCTGGTGACACAACTGCAGAAACGATCAGCGGAATGATCGCTGACGAATCAGCCATCGGTGTCATCAACAACAAGACCACTGCCGTAAGAATCATCCCTGACACAGGCAAAAAAGTCGGTGACACAGTAGAATTCGGAGGACTATTCGGACAAGCACCAGTAATGCCCGTAAACACCAACAGTCCAGCAGACTTCATACATCGTGGTGGACACATACCTAGTCCTATACATTCATTTAAAAATTAAAAGATCAGAGAGCGCAGCGAGGTTGGTCAGCTGCTGAGGATTAACGCGTGTAGTCGCACAAGGTGCTGCGAAGCAGTGCCGCGACTACATGTGTTAACCGGAGGCCGCTACCTCGCGGAGCTCGTTTTCAGATCAGAGAGCGGAAGGCGACGGTCAGCTGCTGAGGATTTAGGGACTGTCAGCACCCAAGGTGCGACGAAGTCGTGCCTGCTGACAGTTTCTAAACCGGAGGCCGCTGTCGCCTGGAGCCCGTTTCAACATCCTTGAGAATAAAGGTAAAAAGCACTATCCAAACCGCTGCATATTTAACCAGCAAAATTGGATAGTGCTATTTTAATTAAAAATACAAACGAAACAATCCAGCGGATATCAAAAAGCACACCACAACTAGATGGGTGAACAAGAAGATTCTACCTCTCAAACAATTTTCCAATAAAAAAGAGTCCCACAAAATTGCAGGACTCTTTTCATTGTAAGTTGCACCGATCTTCCAAACGCCAAAGCGCCGACCGGATTCTACTTACGAGGTTTGGCACCGACAAGAAGTATCACACACTACTAGTACTCAAGTCAATCTATTTCCATCAATCATTGACGATAATACAAAAAAGATGAATTCCTCCTTCAACACAAGAAGAGATTCATCTTTTTTAATTATTTCAATTTCAAGCTAGTAACTGATTCAATATGGTTTGTCATTGGGAACATGTCCACTGGCGTTGTTGAATCTGCTTGATATGCGTCGCTTAGAGCCTTGATGTCACGTGCTAGTGTTGCTGGATTGCAACTGACGTAAACGATCTTCTTAGGCTTGATATTGACGATACTGTCGATCAATGATGATGCTAGTCCTTTACGTGGAGGATCGACCATTAAGACGTCGACGGCAACCTTATTCTTAGCCCAGTCATTCAGGACGTCTTCTGTCTTACCAACGATAAAATCAGCATTCTTGATTCCGTTAATGTCAGCATTTTGTTGAGCATCTTTCACGGCGTCTTCAACTACTTCAATACCAGTAACTTGTTTAGCTTTATCCGCTAATGACAATCCGATCGTACCGATACCAGAATAGGCATCGACAACGTTTTCGTTACCCTTCAAGTCGGCTTTTTCAATAGCTAATTGATAAAGCTTTTGCGTTTGCGTTGGGTTAACTTGGTAGAACGAACGTGGTGAAATACGGTAAGTGTGACCTAGAAGCTTGTCATCGATGTAAGCTGAACCAGCTAACAGTTTCATTTCGTTACCTAAGATGACGTTCGTCTTCTTTTCGTTGATGTTTAAATAAAGTGACTTGACGTCCTCATTAGCCATGATCTCGTTAGTGATGTCTTTGTAATGAGAAATGTCACGGACACGAGAAACTAGTACGACCATCATTTCACAAGTGTAATAAGCACGACGGACCATGATCGTTCTGATTTGACCTTTATGATTTTCTTCATCGAAACCACGAACTTTGTATTTCCGTAAAATATCACGAACGCGTAAAATCTCAGCATCGATCTTAGGATCTTGAATCAAAAAGTCTTCCATCGGAATCAACTCATGCGAGTGACGACGATAAAATCCAGTCGTTAATTGATGGTCAACTTCACGAACAGGAACTTGAGCTTTATTCCGGTAGTGGAATGGATCTTCCATGCCTAAAGTTTCGTTGACGGGAATGTCCAAGTGGTTCTTTTGGTAGTTGACTTCAATTTGATGTTGTTTGAACTTCAATTGTTCTGGATAGGCTAAATGACTCAATGGTGCGATACCAGTACGCACGTAGACATTGTCAACGCTATCGACACGGTCAGGTGACTTCTTCAAGATCTCCAAGGCCTTGGCAAAGCCGTAGCTCTTACCTACTTTGGTGATGACTGCTTTGACAGTTTCACCAGGCAAAGCATTATCGACAAAAAGTGTGAAGTCATCGACTTTAGCCACACCTTTACCTTCGTATGATAGATCGTCGATTGACAATTCTAGTTGGTCATTTTTTTTGATATTAGGTTTATCCATATTTCTCCTTACATAGAAAAAACAGCCCGAGGGACTGTTAATCTAAGTGTTTTTCTTCTTCAATTATTTTCTCGCCGACGTCTTTTTCCTCGTCCGAACGAGTATCAAGAGCTTTCAACGGGATCGAATCTACATTTGCATACATCCTAACATGATTATGCAGATTCTTAAACTTCATTGGTGCATCTCCACCATATTCGCCGTCTAAGTTGATCATGATGCGGTTATCATCATTGGCTTTGACGGTGATTTCTTTTGTCTTAGTATAAATAACTTTCGGATTGTCTACGTGACGACCACCATTCAATACTAAGGTGATCAAATGGACTAAGTCACGCAAGTTTGTTTCTTTGACGATGATCAAAGAGAACGTTCCATCTCCGATGACGGAATTAGGCGCGATTTGTTCCATTCCACCGATCGAGTTAGTTAATCCGATCAAGAACATCGTTGCCTTGCCGTCAAATACGCCATCGTCGTATTCGATGTGCATGTCAATGGGGCTGATCCTAGGTAATAGTTCAGCTCCTTTAACTAAGTATGCAAGGTAGCCCAAAATGGACTTGTATGCGGACGGAACCTCATAAGTCAGTTCCGTCATCGAGCCTCCACCGGCGATATTAATAAAATAATGTTCGCCAGCTTGCCCGATATCTACATCAAGCTTTTGTTTTTTCAAAACTACCTTGGCTGCTTCGACAACGTCATCACGGGGGATCTTCAAAGCTCTCGCATAATCATTAGTGGTTCCTGCTGGGATGATGGCCATTTCTGGTCGTTTTTCCAAATCGGCTATCCCATTGATAACCTCATTGATCGTTCCATCGCCTCCGGCAGCAACTACTAAATCAAACCCCTCTTGTGCTACTCTTCTAGCTTCCTTAAGTGCTGACTTTTTCTTGGCAGTTGTTCGATAGGCACTAGCTTCATAGCCGGCCTCTTCCAAGACATTTAAAATGTCACCTACACTGTGTGGCAGTGTTTCATGTCCAGATGTAGGGTTATAAATCAATCTAGCACGCATAAAATACTCCTCGCTAACGGATATTTAATTCTTCCATCAGTATCTTGTTAACAACTTTTGGATTGGCTTGTCCACGTGTCTTCTTCATAATTTGTCCGATCAAGAAGCCAACAGCACGATCTTTACCATTCTTAAAGTCGTCGATCGATTGTTGATTGTTATCTAATACATCAACGATCATTGGCTTCAAGACTGCAGGATCTGATTCTTGGACCATGCCCTTTTCTTTGACCCAACCTTCAGGTTCTGTACCGTTACTAATTGTTTCTTGGAAGACTTTCTTCGCGATCTTCGATGAAATTGTTCCATCAGAGATCAAGTTGATCATCTTAGCCAAGTGTTCCGGCGTTAATTTAGTATCTAACAAACCGATTTTCTTTTCGTTCAAGTATCCATTAACTTCACCCATCAACCAGTTTGAAACTAGTTTTGGATTAGCATCATACTTAACTGTTTCATCAAAGAAGTCTGACATTTCCTTTGTATCTGTCAAGACACCAGCATCGTATTCAGGAATTCCAAGTTCGTTGATATAACGATTACGACGTTCTTCCGCTGGTTCAGGTAATGAGTCTTTGATCTCTTTGATCCATGATGGATCGATGTTGAATGCTGGAAGGTCTGGTTCTGGGAAGTAACGATAGTCATCTGCTCCAGATTTAACACGCATTAGCACTGTTTCACCGGTCTTTTCGTCAAAACGACGTGTCTCTTGACCAATTGTTCCACCATTTTTCAAAATAGCTGCTTGACGTTTTTCTTCGTAAGCTAAGCCCATTCTGACATAGTTAAATGAGTTCAAGTTTTTCAATTCGACTTTAGTACCTAATTTGTCAGAACCAATTGGTGTGATTGAAATGTTCGTATCAACACGCATTGATCCTTCTTCCATCTTAACGTCAGATGCGCCAGTAAATTGGACGATTTGGCGAAGTTTTTCTAGGTAAGCATATGCTTCATCAGGTGTGTGCATATCAGCTTTAGAAACGATTTCGACAAGTGGTGTACCTTGACGGTTCAAGTCAACGTAAGAACTGTTACCGTGGTGAGTATTCTTACCAGCATCTTCTTCAACGTGAAGTTCTTCGATACCGATCTTCTTCTTTTCACCGTTGACTTCAACTTCGAGCCAACCATCATGCCCTAGTGGTTTTTCATGTTGTGTTAATTGATAAGCCTTAGGGTTATCTGGGTAGAAGTAGTTTTTACGATCAAAGTGAGTGTGCTTTTCGATCTCTGCATTCAAGGCTAAAGCAACCATGACACCTAGACGATATCCACCTTTGTTAACTGAAGGAAGGACTCCAGGAAAACCGAAGTCGATCACGTTTGTGTTTGTGTTAGGTTCAGCACCATAAGCTACTGGTGAAGGACTAAACATCTTTGAATTAGTCTTAAGTTCAACGTGGACTTCTAGACCGATCGTTGTTTCAAAATTCATTAGTCTTCCTCCTTTAATGCAGTTGGAATCTGTTCATAAAATTTGTTTTCTTCTTGCAATGCATACGCAGCATTGAAGATTGCTTGTTCATCAAATGAATTAGCCATCAATTGCAAACCGACAGGCAAGCCGTTGACTGTTCCAGCAGGAACTGAAGCAGCAGGCAAACCAGCTAAGTTAGCAGGAATAGTTAAGATATCATTCATGTACATTGCCAATGGATCATCGATCTTTTCGCCGATACCAAACGCAGTTGAAGTTGTAACTGGTCCAGCGATCAAATCGTATTTGTCGAGAACAGCTTTCAATTCGTTGATAAAAATAGTTCTAACTTGAGCAGCTTTTTTGAAGTAAGCATCGTAAGCACCAGCAGAAAGCGTAAATGTTCCTAGCATGATACGACGTTTTACTTCATCGCCAAAGCCTTCTGAACGTGAGTTAACGAATAATTCTTTGATGTTCTTAACATCTTTAGCACGGAAACCGTAACGAACACCATCATATCTTTGAAGGTTTGAAGAAGCTTCTGAAGATGCGATTACGTAATAAACTTCAACCGCATGCTTCAAACTTGGCAAACTAACTTCTTCGACTGTAGCACCGAGTTTCTTATAAGTTTCGATGGCTTCATCGACTGTCTTCAAGACTTCTGGATCAGTTCCTTCATGCCAAAATTCCTTAGGAACGGCAATCTTTACACCGTGCATGTCTTTGTTCAAGTTAGCACGATAGTCAGGAACTTCTTTTTCAGAACTAGTTGAGTCATGAACGTCATGACCTGCAATCGTTGTAAGAACTTCAGCTGAGTCTTCAACGCGTTTTGACATAACACCTACTTGGTCCAAACTTGAAGCGAAAGCAATAACGCCCCAACGTGATACACGACCATAAGTTGGTTTGATACCAAAAATACCGTTGAATGAAGCTGGTTGTCTAATTGAACCACCAGTATCTGTACCTAAAGCAGCGATAACATCACCACTGGCAACAGCAGCAGCTGAACCACCGGATGAACCACCAGGAACCTTAGTGTAATCCCAAGCATTGTGGGAAGTTCCATAGTATGAAGTTTCAGTTGATGAACCCATGGCAAACTCATCTAAGTTTGTCTTACCAACATTGATAGCTCCAGCATTCTTGAGCTTTTCAGTAACTGTAGCATCGTAAATAGGCATAAAGTTAGACAAGATCTTACTTGAAGCTGTTGTTAATACGCCTTTAGTCAAAATGTTGTCTTTGATAGCTACGGGAATACCTGAGAGGCGACCTTCGATACCTTTTTCATCGACTTTTTTAGCATCTTCTGTAGCTTGGTCATTGACTGTTACGTAAGCATTTAGTTTAGCTTCTTTGTCGTTGATATTTTGCAAAGTATCCTTAGTAAGGCTTTCAGCTGTGATTTCTTTGTCAGCTAATTTCTTGTGCAATAAATCAATTGTTTCGTTAAAGTAATCCACTATTCGCCATCCTCCTTATCAACGATTGATGGTACCTTGATCAAGTTATCTTGAACTTCTGGTACGTTTTCGAGTAATTCTTCACGAGTTTGGGTATGTTTACCTTCATCTGCGCGGAATACGGTAGTTGTATCACTCATATGATAAGTTGGTTCAACACCTTCTGTATCAACGGTTGATAATTGACTAGCCATCGTAACGATGTCGTCCAATTGTGAAACGAAGCCGTCTACTTCATTGTCTTTTAGTTTTAAGTTTGCCAATTCAGCAACGTGTAAAACTTCTTCTTTTGAAATCATAACTTCTCCTTTACTAATCTGCATTGAATACGTGCGAACTAAATTTACCATCAGTTCTAGTAATAAATGCTTGTTGTTGGTCAACAGTTTGAATCGAAATATCTAAGTCGGCACCAGATGGCAAGTACTTGCCTGCACTATCTTGCACGAACTGGGTGAAACTAGTTACTTGAGCTAATCCATCAAATTGCGTGTTAATAGTAATATCTAATGACGTCAAGTTTTTCCCGTCGTAGTGTGCTTGAGCAGTAACTCCTGACAAGTTAGGGAAATAGTCTTGGATGTGGGACTTAAAGTTTGAAAAAGCATCTTCATCACTACTACTGATAGCCTTTTCGTTATTCACTGTTGGTAGCATCTGACTCTTGTAGCCAAGATCCTTCCAAGAGCCTAACTTACCAGACTTGCTGACAGAATATTGGATGTAATTTCCACCTACGATCGTATCTTCTGGAGCAACCGAATAAAGGCCTACAACGATAGGAATATCATTGCCGACTTGTTTATCCTTACGTAGTCGTTTAACTACTTCAGCAGCGATCCGTTCACCGGCTTGCTTTTGTGCTTCAGTTGAGATCTTAGTTTGGTAAGTTGCACCATATTGTTTCTTTTGGTAGTAGTCGACTTGATTTAAAGCAATACCGATCGACATACCAGCTAGTTTGTATTTACCATCTTGCTTAGTTAAATAGTCTTCTTCAAGCATTTGTTGTAAGTACATTGGCTCACGTTTATCAGCTTTAGTTGAGCCATTTGACTTAGGATTTAAACCAGTTGGATTTTTCTTTGATTCGCGGCCTAGCCATTTATTGACCGTTCCGGCTGTCAAGATTTGTCCTTCTTGGAAGACATAATCTTTAGTTGAAAATTGATCTTTTGAAAGTTTCATTAAGCCACTTTCAAAACTACGGGTATTGAACTGGTTCGTATTATTTGAAGCAGTCAAACCACTGATCGGACTAGTCTTGTATTTACCATTATTTAGCAATACATCATAACTGCTTGAGTCAGTTGAGTTAGTCGTCTGGACAGAAGAGTTCGTGTCCCCTCCACCAGAAGATAGACTAGAATCTTGTAAATTTCCACACGCCGATAAAAGCATCACCGATGCCATCAACAAGGCAGTGGTTTTTATGAATTTTTTCAAAAGTTATCTCCTTTATTGATCGTTCATTGAGTAAGAAAAATACTCATATTAAAGGCAACAAGCCAGACTTACTCCTCGGTATCATTGAGGTAATCAGATAAAGTCGATTCATCAATAATTTGAGTTCCTAATTGCTGTGCTTTAGTTAGCTTACTTCCGGCTTTTTCACCAGCAATCAAAATATCGGTCTTCTTAGTTACTGATCCCGTAACCTTAGCACCCATATCTTCAAGTAGGCTCGTTAATTCTGAACGTTTATATTTCGTTAGAGTTCCAGTTATAACAATTATTTTATCAGTAAAATGTTGATTTGTTTCATTATTATTCGAACTACCAATAAATTTTGTATTAACTCCTACTGATTTTAGTTCATTAATAAGCTTTTGAACATCATTATTATCAAAATAAGTAATTATACTGTCAGCAATAATTTCACCCATCGTGTTGACGGCTAAAATTTCTTCCTTGCTAGCATCCATTAATCCATCAAGATCACCGAAGTGTTCACTCAGGATCCGTGCCGCTTTGGCACCGACATGACGAATCCCTAATCCAAAAATTAATCGTTCGACTGAATTGCTTTTTGAGTTATTGATTGCCGTTAATAAGTTATTGATCGATTTTTCTTTGAAACCATCGAGTGTAGACAAATCATCGGCTGTTAGATTGAATAAGTCTGCTACGTCTTCGATCAAATGCTTAGTATACAACTGTTCGATGATTTTTGGACCTAATCCGTCAATATTCATCGCATTTCTTGAAGCAAAATGCGTTAACTGCTCTTTTACTTGTGCCGGACATTTAGGATTGATGCAACGTAAAGCCACTTCATCTTCCAAACGGATCAATTCAGAATCACAGTATGGACAATGAGTTGGAATCTCAGCAGGTTGTGAATCTTCCGGACGTTTTTTCAAAACTACTTGTGAAACCTCAGGAATAATATCTCCTGCTTTGTGTAGTAAGACTGTGTCGTTAACTCGGATGTCTTTAGACTTGATCATATCGATGTTGTGTAAGGTTGCCCGAGAAACGGTCGTTCCAGCAAGACTAACCGGATCCATTACAGCTGTTGGTGTTAACACACCTGTCCGACCGATGGTCCATTCGATGTCGCGGACGATTGTTTCTGCTTGTTCTGGTGGAAATTTGTAGGCGATCTCCCAACGAGGAACCTTAACAGTATTACCTAATCGACGTTGAGCAGCTAAGTCGTTGACCTTCAAAACCACACCGTCGATCCCATAATCTAAGCCATCACGTAATTCACCGTAGTGTTCAATATATTCTTTGACACCATCTAAACCAGTAGTGACTTTTGCCGTTGGATTGACGTGGAAACCTAGTTCTTCCAACGTTTGTAGGGCTTGGTGTTGGGTCGTAACGTTCAAGTCGTCAAAAGTTACGATCGTATACATGAACGTATCAAGTTTTCGGTCAGCAGTTACTTGTGGATTCAACTGACGTAAACTTCCGGCAGCGGCGTTTCTAGGATTGGCAAAAACTTGTTCACCGTTAGCTTCACGATTATTGTTCAAACGTAAAAATTCGTTTTTATCCATGAAACACTCGCCACGTACTTCAAAGCTGAGTGGTTTCGGTAATTTTTGCGGGATCGATTTGATCGTCTTTAAGTTTTCGGTGACATTTTCACCCGTTGTACCATCACCACGAGTTGAACCTTGAACGAGGATACCATTTTCATAAACTAACGAAATTGCTAAACCGTCGATCTTCAATTCGACATTGTAGTCGACTTCGCTACCGACATTTTTTTCGATCCGGTCGTTCCATTCGGAGAGTTCTTCTTCTGAAAAAACATCCCCCATGGAAAGCATCGGGATCTCATGATTTACTTTGTTGAATTCGGGGTCTACTACATCACCAACTAATTGTGATGGTGAATCAGGTGTTACTAAATCAGGATATTCTTGTTCGAGAGCTAATAATCGATTGTATTGTTTATCGTACTCACTATCTTCTACTAGAGGAGCATCTTTAGTGTAATATGCTTCACGATATTTATTCAAAGTGTCGCGTAATTCGGCTAATTCTTGATTAGCTTCTTGTTTCGTAACATTTTGTTCTGCCATATCTTTTCCTCCTTATTCAGTTACTTTAGTGATCGGTGCAAATTCTGCCAAGAGACGTTTGATTCCTTCATCTTGGAAAGCTACATCCAATTCAGCATTTTTGCCGTCACCGGTAACTTTAACAACTGTTCCTTGCCCCCACTTCTTGTGGTTAACTTTGTCGCCAATATTCCAACTAACATTTTCAGCACCTTGAGCACCGCTTGCTTTGTTAGCCGTCTTAACTTGGTAACTAGAATGAAATGCTGACTCACGTCTTCTCTTTGAAAATGGTAATTCTTTTTCTTTTAGTCGTGGCGAAGCCATTGATCCGGCAGTTGCGTTGACTAAGTTCAAGTTCTCATCGCCAATCTCATTAACGAAACGAGACATTTGGTTGCTTTGGATACGTCCATAAAGCATCCGACTGTATGCATTAGTAATGAAGAGCTTCTTCTCGGCACGTGTAATACCAACATAGGCTAGACGACGTTCTTCTTCCATTTCGCTTTCTTTCATCATCGAACGAGATGAAGGGAAAATTCCTTCTTCCATTCCGACTAAAAAGACAACTGGGAATTCTAGTCCCTTAGCAGCATGCAAGGTCATTAAGGTTACTTCTTTTTGATCTTCTTCTAATTCATCTTGATCACTAGTCAAAGAAAGATCAGTTAAAAATGAAGAAAGTCGTGTTTCATCGACTTCCTCGTTCGGTTCGTATCCTTGATCAAACTGTGTTGTAACAGTTTGTAATTCTTGGATATTTTCGATTCGAGTATCTGATTCCAAATTCTTTTGTTTGTGGAGGTCATCTAAATAGCCGGAATCATCCAACAAGCTCGTCATCAATTCTGTCATTGATGAATTTTGACTTTGAAGTGAGAGCTTCTTGATCATTGTGGCAAATTTGCCGATGGTAATGTTTTGCTTACCACCGATCGGTGAAAGGTCAACATTAGTGGCTGCTTCAAGCAATGACCAGTCATGTTCGTTGGCAAAAGTTTGTAATTTTTCGATCGTACCTGGTCCGATACCACGCTTAGGTGAATTGATGATTCGTTGGAAACTCATTGAATCGTCTGGATTGGCGATCAAACGTAAGTAAGCCAAAATGTCTTTGATTTCTTTTCGATCGTAGAACTTGTGCCCGCCGACGATCTTGTAAGGAATATTTGACTGGATCAATTTCTCTTCAAAAACACGAGATTGCGCGTTAGTCCGGTAAAGAATCGCATAATCCCCGTAATTAAAGCCTTTGAGCAATAAATTCTTGATCTGTTCGATCACGAATAAGGCTTCATCGGACTCGTTTTGAGCACGATAAAAATCAATTGGTTCGCCTTTTTTATTATCAGTCCATAGTTCTTTTGGTTTCCGGTTGATATTGTTGCTGATGACCTTGTTGGCAGCATTCAAAATCGTTTGCGTGGAACGATAGTTTTGTTCCAACTTGATCGAAGTAGCCTCAGGATAATCATCTTCGAAGTCCATGATGTTCTTCATGTTGGCACCACGCCAGCCGTAAATACTTTGGTCAGCATCACCAACGACGCAGACATTACGGTACTTAGCACCTAAAAATTTAACTAATTTGTATTGAGCTTCGTTAGTATCTTGATACTCGTCAACGTGAATGTATTGGAAACGGTCTTGATAATTTTCTAGAACTTGTGGGTTTTGTTCAAACAAGACGTTAGTTTGCATGATCAAGTCGTCAAAATCCAAAGCTTGGTTTCGTTCCATTTCTTTAGCATAACGATCGTAACAAGTAGCGACAGTTTGCTCGAATGGAGATTTGGCATTTTGCGCATAAGCTGCTGGGTCTTGCAAATCGTTCTTGGCATTACTGATGGCAGCTAAAATAGACCGAGGATCATTTTTCTTCGGGTCTAAGTTTAATCTCGTTAAGATCTGCTTCATCAAAGTACGTTGTTCTGCAGGATCGGAAATCGTGAATGATTTTGAATATCCGATTTTATCAATATCTCGACGTAAAATACGTACACAAAGAGAATGGAAAGTTGAGACCCAAACGTCTTGCCCTTCTTCTCCTAAAAGATTACCGATACGTTCTTTCATTTCCTTAGCTGCCTTGTTAGTAAAGGTGATTGCTAGGACGTGCCATGGCATGACATTTTTTTCTTGGATCAAATAAGCCACTCGATGGGTCAATACTCTGGTTTTCCCACTTCCGGCTCCCGCCATGATGAGTAATGGGCCTTCAGTGGCTTTTACTGCATCTTGTTGCTCGGGATTTAATCCTTTTAGTAATTTTTCGTCTGACATTAATAACTCTCCCAAATCCTTATTAAATCAACGTTTTTTCTTAAAACATCTATTTTATATTGTAGCAAATTATTGTTTCTAATAATACTAAAGCGAACGGCTGTTTTTAACTGTAGACGGTTTCACTGTTTTGTTTGGGGTTCACTGCCGGTTCTGCGGGGGGTTCCGGGAATTTCGCCGCGGCTTCCATGGTTGTTCGGTGGCGTAGCCACCACCAAGAACCAGTTGCGCAAATGCGTTAGCATTTACGTTCCTTTATTTCATGGCTGACAGCGAATTCCCTCCACCCCCCGCAGAACCTAGGTTTGTTGTCTACTGTTTTTCTTGTGGGATACGGTACTTATTTTTTTCCTGCTATGTTTTTTTGGTTTATACCCCTGTCCCCTATTTTTTTGCCTTCTCTTCCTGTTTTTTTCTGTTCCTTATCTCTTTAATTTATTTTGTTCTCTTCATCGGTTCGTTTCCTTTTTCTGCTTTTTCTTGCTCTTTTCTTCGCTCCTTTGTCGTTTGAAAAATCGCAATTCTAAACCCCTCTTTATTTTTGTTGGAGATTAAAGGATGCAAAAAAACAGTGCTCTGGTTTTTTGTCCCCATTGCACTGCTTTCTTTTGTTTCTTTATCTTTATTCCAAACCTACTCGTTTGAAGATGTCATCTACGTGTTTTAAATGCCAGTGATAATCAAAGGCATCGTTCAACTGTTCTTCTGTTAGGTTGTCTGTTACTCGTTTGTCAGCTTCTAGTAGTGTTCTGAAGTCTTTTCCTTCGTCCCATACTTTGGCTGTTAATGGTTGTACTATGTCATAAGCTGCTTCACGGCTTAGTCCTGATTCTACTAGTTTTAGTAATACTCTTTGTGAGTAGATCAAACCGTGTGTTATGTTCATGTTTTCTTTCATCTTCTCTGGGAAGACTGTTAGTTCTTTGGTGATTTTTGTGAATCTGGTTAGGATGTAGTCTAGTAATTCTGTTGTGTCCGGGATGATGATTCTTTCTGCGGAACTGTGGGAGATGTCTCTTTCGTGCCATAGTGGTATATCTTCCATGGCTGTTAGGGCATGTCCTCTGATTACTCTGGCTAGTCCTGTTACGTTTTCGGAACCGATTGGGTTTCGTTTGTGTGGCATTGCTGATGAGCCTTTTTGGCCGGCTGCGAAGTATTCTTCTGCTTCTCTTACTTCGGTTCTTTGCATGTGTCTTACTTCTAGCGCAAATCTTTCTACGGATGTTGCGATGATGGCCATGGCTGTGATGTATTCTGCGTGTAGGTCACGTGGTAATACTTGTGTTGATACTTCTTGGGCTCTGATGCCTAGTTTGTTGCAGACGAAAGCTTCTACTTCTGGTGGTACGTTGGCGAAGCTTCCTACTGCTCCACTGATCTTGCCGGCTTCTACGCCTTTGGCTGCGTGGTCGAATCTTTCGATGTCACGTTTGATCTCTGAATACCAGTTGGCTAATACTAGTCCAAATGTTGTTGGTTCGGCGTGGACTCCGTGAGTCCGGCCGATCATTACTGTGTCTTTGTATTCGTTGGCTTTGTTCTTTACTACTTCTAGGAAATCATCTAAATCTTTGCGAATGATATCGTTGGCTTGTTTCATCAAGTAACCGTAGGCTGTGTCGACTACGTCTGTTGATGTTAATCCGAAGTGGACCCACTTCTTTTCTTCGCCTAGGGAGCGAGATACGTCTCTGGTGAAGGCTACTACATCGTGCTTAGTATCCTTTTCGATCTCAGCTATCTCTGCAACGTCAAATTTTGCGTTCTTAGCGATTTTTTCAACGTCTTCTGCTGGAATCTCACCTAACTTGCTCCAAGCTTCACAGGAAGCTATTTCTACTTCTAACCAAGCTTGAAATTTGTTTTGATCAGTCCAAATGGGCTTCATCTTAGGGGTCACATATCTGTCAATCATATACTTACTCTACTCTCCAAATTTTAGTTGATTGAATGTCTTGCTTGAGACTTTCGGGGCTATCTCCGACCAAAGAAATATATCCGACATCCCTTGCAGGATCATTCTTTGCTTTGAAACCAGTGTAGTAGTTAAATTTCCATTGTGCTTTTTCTTGTAAAAGATCCAAACTTTGTGGCAGTATTCCCTCAACTATTTTCAGTATCGCGGTATCAACTAATGGGTAGATCTCTGGTATTGGCCAATCGCAGATGGCACGGATGTGCAATTCAAACTGCGAAATACCAGTAGCTTCTTGATAAACGTTGGCTCCGTAGTTGATACCGGGAAAAATACCTTTGACATAGAGGACATCAGTTTGAGACAAGATAAATCCTATACCAAAAATTCCAACATAGTCAATATTTTGAGCAACTTGTAAAGCTACTCTTTGCATTTCCGCTTCAACTGCGGGGTCGTTCTTCTTAAAAATATAAGCACTCATTAATTGAGAGCCGTCGTAAATTTCATGGACAATTGGGAATGTGTGGATCTTGCCATTCTTACTCTTGCTGACCATGATCGAATATTCCGCCTTGGTATCGATCCAAGCTTCCAAAATATAAGTCCCACTCTTTAAGAGGTCTTGGATCTTTTTAACATCTTCTTGATTGTACATAATGTGGCGTTTCAATAAATCTTGATTCTTTTGTAGGGGCTTGATCATGCAAGGAAATCCAATTTCTTTGATTGCCTTGTTGATGTCTTCGACCGTCACAATTGAAAAAAACGGTGGCACATTAATATTGAGGTCGTTCAAAAAAGTCCGTTCGATGTAACGGTCTTGAGCGATCCCTAATAAAGTCGATCCTTGGGTCACATTGTAACGTTTGCTTAAGTCCTCAAGTAGATGACTGTCAAAATTGTCATCCATATACAAAAGAATGTCTGAATGCTGCCCGATCCCATTTAAATTATCAAGATTTTGTAATTCACCAACTAAAAAATTATCAGCGGCTTGTGTGGCGATATCGTCTGCTTGATCAGTCAGCAAGATCGTCCGAAAGCCCATTCTCTTAGCTTCTAGTTCGCATAAATAAGTTTCCGAGCCACCACCGATAATTCCGATAGTTTTCCCAGGTGCAATAAAAGTCATGAATCCACCTTCCTAATGTTACTCGTCTTCTTGACCGAAAACGACGTGTCCATTCTCAAAAGCTTTGATCCGTGCAAGTGAATATACTGGGATCTGTTCTTTATCGATCAATTGTCTACCTTTTTGGAATGACTTCTCAATCACGATACCAATACCAGCAATATTAGCGCCGGCAGCATCAATGATCTCATTCAAACCATTAACGGCTTGACCGTTGGCTAAGAAGTCATCGATGATCAATACATTGTCATCTGAAGAAAGAAATTTCTTAGAAATACTAATGTGATTCGAAGTCTTCTTAGTAAAAGAATAAACTTCTGAAGTGTATAAATCATCTTTTAATGTCACAGATTTGTGCTTTCTAGCAAAAACAACTGGGACTTTGAATTGTAGTCCTGTCATAACTGCGGGTGCAATACCAGAAGATTCAACAGTTAAGATCTTGGTAACATTAGCATCCTTGAAATGGTTGTAAAATTCTTCGCCCATTTTTTCCATTAAAACTGGGTCGATCTGATGGTTTAAAAAGCTGTCGACTTTCAAAACATCTTTGCCAAGTACGCGGCCGTCTTTGTTAATTCTTTCTTCTAATTCCTTCAAAATTACTCTCCCGTCATTTTTACTATAAAGTTTATCACAGATAGCCGAGTTTCTACTTGATTCCTCGGTCATATTTCATCAAATTGTATTTTTGGATCACGTGGATGATCTTCGTGGTATATCCGGGATCCGTCGCGTAGCCGTCCGTTTGCAGCGAGACGGCTGCTTCAATGTAGTCTTTGGAACTAATGACTTGCTGATACTGAGCTGAGTTCCAAGTGGTCCCGTTGACTAATAACAGCGCGTGATCTTTCATCGATTCCCGAAAATCCGAATAGGATCTAAAACGTCCGTTGATCGTCACCCATTGACCATCGGTATATTCCTTCGTCTGTAGCACCACGGTGTTATTAGGATCAGTTCCCTTAACGCCAAAGTAATTATTGTACTTGCTAGCTAAGGTACTATTTCCCCAATCACTTTCGAGGATCGCTTGTCCAATGGTAATACTAGGTAAAACTCCGTATTGATGGCCTAAATCGATTGCTTCTGGAGCGATTTTCTTAATAAAAGCATTATGCTCCTTGGCGACTAAATCCGTAGCGTCAGTCTGCTGATTTTGACGATAACGCTGAACGCCGAAAAAGCCGATCAGCAAAATTGCGACCACACCGATAATAATATAAATGTTTAAGTTCTTATTCTTCTTCCGCCGGCGACGACGACGTTGAGGTTTTCTTTTTTGTGGCAAATATTTAAGGTCCTTTTACTATTTAGTGCTTATTATAACCTAGTCCGGTTTATTTTTTGAGTTAAAGGACGATTGTAGTTAAAGTTTAATATTTAGAAAAAATGTGTAAGAAAAAAGTCAGCCTACCGAATCGGTAGACTGACTTTTGTTTATTATCTAATTAGTTTTTAACAACGTTTGAAGCTTGTGGTCCACGGTCGCTGTCTTCGATATCGAATGTAACAGATTGACCTTCTTCCAAAGTCTTGTAACCGTCACCTTGGATTGCTGAGAAGTGAACGAATACGTCACTACCATCTTCGCGTGTAATAAAACCATAGCCTTTTTCGGCGTTAAACCATTTAACTGTTCCTTGTTCCATCAGACTATTCCTCCTGATAACTAATATTGTGTGCATTATCTCGTGGTACGTTTGGAAGATAGTCTTCTAAAACCATTCGACCCATTGCCCATTCAAAAATACAACTATTATATTAACATTCTTACAAAATTATTACAATCGAAAAACAGGATAAAATTAAACTTTTATCCCGTTTTTTCATATAAATTTAATTATTATAGTTGTGAAATAAAGCACTTACATTAGAAAGTGTTGAAAACGCTTGATTTATCGATACTCTTAATATGATCAACATAAAAATGATTATTTTTATACATCATTTGATATATAAATTAAAAAAGCTTATTACCCAAAAATCATACTAATAATTTTTAGGATAATAAGCTTAAATTAAATTATTTAACGTCTTTAGCATAAGGAATCGAATTTTGAGCACCTTGTGTTTGGACTGTCAAAGAAGATGATTTATTAGCGTAAGTCATAGCTTCTTCAATATTTGTCATATCATGATCCAATTTAGCCATCAAAGCACCAACGAAAGTATCACCTGCTGCAGTTGTATCAACGGCGTTTACCTTAAAGGCATTTACGAAACCAGTTTTACCTGATTTGAATGAGTAAAATGAGCCTTTTGAACCAACGGTGATCAAGACGGTACTAATTCCCATCTTGTGCATTTCGTCAGCAGCTTTTTGCATTGATGCATCGTCTTCAACGTGAACACCAGTAATGATTTCTGCTTCTGTTTCGTTAGGAGCAATGATGTCTGTTAAGTTAAGCAATTCATCAGGAATATCTCTTCTTGATGGTGCTGGAGCTGGGTTCAAGAATGTCAAAACATCGTTTTCTTTGGCAATCTTGAAGGCTTCAACAATTGCAGGAATTGGCACTTCAAATTGGGCGATAATGCAATCAGCATTAGCAATAGTATCTTTAGCAGCATCAACGTCTGCTGGTGTTACGTCGGCATTTGCACCACCGTATACTAAAATACTATTTTGGCCACCATCTTGAAGCAAGATGTAAGCTTTACCAGTTCCTTCAGTTTCAGAGATGGTTACGTGGTCCAAGTTCAAACCATCTTCTTTAAAAGTATCCATCATGAAATCAGCAGCGTGGTCGTCACCGATCTTTGAGATAAAAGCAGTGTCAGCACCTGCACGTACGGCGGCGAGTGCTTGGTTAGCACCCTTACCACCACCAGCAGTTGAGCGAGCTTGCATATGCATAGTTTCGCCTGGCTTTGGCAAATGTGAAATACTTAAAATTGTATCAACGTTAGTTGATCCTAATACGACGATCTTGTTCATAAAACTATACCTTCCAATTAACTACTATTTTTTAGAATACAACTCCGCTTTCAAGCAAGATGTTTGAATAAGGTGTTTCTTCTCCTGTACGAATGAAGGCCTTTGTATCGTTAAGGTCTTTCTTCATGTCTTCATGAGGAATGAATTCAATTGGTGTGTCACCAATAACTTTCTTAACAGCAGCCAATTGTTCTGGATTTTGTACTTTCATTTCTTCAGCAAGATAAACTTTTTGAACTTGTAATTCGCTCAATACGTTTTCTAAAACTTGCATGAATGAAGGGATCCCTGCTTCGACAGCCAAGTCGATCTTTTCAGTTCCTGCGGGTACAGGCATTCCTGCGTCTCCGATACCGATTGTGTCGAAATGTCCCATAGTTGAGATCACACGAGAAATGTCAGAATTAATAACTCTAGTCTTTTTCATAATATTCCATCCTTTTTGAAATCGTTTGCGCTAAATATTCTAACATCAGTAAACTAATTAGTAAACACTAATTAAAAAATTGGTGCGTACCAATGATAATCATAAGGCTAATCTTCTAGTACATTGAAAATATAATCTTCGTCATAAAAAGCTAAACGGTAGGCACGATAAGCATATGCTTTGGAAGCTGAGTTTGCGATAGTTACATTGAAAACTTCGTTACCATCTTGGTCAACTTCAATAATATTACTTTCCTTACCTTGATTCTTGAAACCGAAGTCGATCAAAGTATTGCCGTTTTCTAGGCGTTGAGCGTTACCGATAATATTAGTAAAGTTCTTTTTACCAAGTTTTTTACCGTAAGCCCAAGTTTGATCGATCGTCATCTTCTTGGCGTCAACGTGATATTGAACAGCTTGCGAGTACTTGCCAGAGTTCTTCTCATCACCGTTAGTGACATCAATGTTGTTATCGTAGAGCAAGATGTTTTGCTGGTCAGGATCACCATTAACGTCCTCTAACAATCTCAAGGCATGTTGTCCACCAGTGATCGAAGTTCCCTTAGTAGGGGTCAAGATCTTATCACGATACTTCTTCGGCCATGATGATTTCTTTTTGCCGCTGTAGATCCATTTGATGTTTGTTGTCTTGTAATCTAATTTCATGATCATATCTTGGTTCCGACCCGAAATTAAAATCGAATTGTCGGTTGGATCGTATTCAACAGAGTTTTGATGGAACCAATCGTTTTTGCCATCGGCACCCTTCTTGAAATGAATGTACATGCTCTTTGGCAAGATCTTCTTCAGATCGATAACTTTAACGATTTTACCCGTCTTGTGTGAGATCTGAATCATGATATCTTCTTTGTATTCAGATCCATCACTCACGGTAGCTAGCAAGTCACCATTAGGCAACTCGGCTAAGTCATGGTGAATAACAGTAGTTTCGCTCTTCTTATTGTCGTTAGCACTGTCTGACGACTTAGTCTTATTTTTAAAGTTGTATTCTTTGTAAACTCGACCTAAATAGTCCATCTCGACTAAATCGTTATAAACCGGTGAATTAACGTCCCGTTTCGTCAAGACTAGCACGTGGCCGTTTGAGATCTGTTCGAAAGTATGTTGTGAGTAATCAGTCATATACCAACGAACATCACCATTAGCATCAATAGCAAATGGTTCTTTAGTAGTCCGGTTGATCAAAGTAAGTTTATTATCACCGAGCTCCATCTTCGACTTATCATTTTTGGAAACAGTCACCTTAGCCCCCTTAACGTACTTAGGCAAACTTCCCGTCTTGATCTCGATAGTCTTAGAATCAGTCGTTCCATCATCGTAAGTGACATTGATCGTCACCTCATTAGTCTTATTAGCATAAAGCCCGACGATCGGAACTTGATGCGTGATCGACGAATCGCCATTTACCTTATTAGTAATGTCAGCGTCGTCCGTCTTACCTTGGACAGTGTAAGAAACTGTCGCGTTCTTCTCAGTTGAAAAAATAACTAAAGCACTCAAAGGAGTAGTCTTATATGGATTGAGTTTCACATAAGGATCCTCGAGTGAATAATTTCCCTCTGAAACAATTTCCTGGTATTTCTTCGTGGCACTCTCTTGTGATTTCTCACGCGTAGTCACCAATTTTGATCCAATATTCTTTTTGATCTGGGCGGTAGACAGCAATTTCGAACTGCTAGTATCCTTCTCAGAACTGGATTTGGAACAACCAGCAACAACAAACAATGCCACAGCAAAAAATAGCGCCAGTAGTGGTAGCTTTCTCTTCAATATAACTTCCTCCGTTCTTCCCCAACTTTAAGAATACAAAAAAAACAAGTATATATCATGGATTTTACTTTTATCTTAATAATTCTATAAAAAAATATAAATCCAACTTCAATATAAGACCCCCAAAGCTTTTCCACAATACCCCATGACATAACCAGTAATAATTGACTGATATCAAGCCTTATTTATTTACTTGTGTCCATTTCTGTTTATAATTCGATGTAAGTTAAATATTATACTTTGGAGATCGATATTATGAAAAAGTTTAATAAGGACGATTTTAAAAAGAACCGCGACAAACTACCAATGTATCAACGAGCATTACTAGCGATCCTAATAGCGACAGCTGTTGGTTTGGCGATAGCTGGAAACGCAGCGGAATTTGATGCTGATGGGGTTGAGTTTGATAGAGTTAGTAGTTTGAGTTGAGGTTCACTGCCGGTGTTGGGGGATTCCGGAAATTGCGCCGTGGAACGCTGTGGGCATCGATTGAAGCTATCCGGGAAGTTCACCCGGACATCTCCAATACGAGCCTTCCACTAAGCGGTAAACCGCTAAGTGGAATTTCACAGCTGACGGCGAATTTCCTCCATCCCCCAACACCTAGGGAAGTTTCAGCTATCTTGTTTGGTGGGGACACGGTTCCTATCTTTACGAGATAAAATTGCTACATTTGGATTGGATTACCAAATCGTATCCGTTCCTACGATTTTGACTTTGGCTCCTATCTGGTCAATTTTTGGAGCAAAGACAAATACAAATAAAAATGACTTTAATTTTAACTTGTTTTTGATTTTTAATTCTTTAATCACAATAAAAAAATTACTGCATAATAATAGGCCAAGACTGTTGAAGTCGTGGCCTTTTTTGTTCCATCACTTTTATTTAGTATCAATCCCTTAAAAATATTCAATAACCATTTTTATAGTGAAATTATTCCAGATATATTAATGAGGTTCAAAAATATTCGAGCCGCAATAATCGGCGAGCACCGTCCCCACCACAAAAAATATCAATCCAACAAAACAACAACCAACCAACCCCACTAAACCAAAACATTTATGCAAACCTAGGTTCTGCGGGGGGTGGAGGGAATTCGTCGTCAGCCGCGAAATTTTCGTTTGCACGGCATGGGCCGTGCTTACGAAAAGACCCAGCTTTGAGATGTCCAAGGCGGTCTTCCTTGGATAGCTCAAAGTGGGCCCGCAGCGTTCCACGGCGCAATTCCCGGAACCCCCCGCAGAACCGGCAGTGAACCCCCAACAAAACTCCCAGCACAAAAAAATAACCACAACATCTATAGATGTTATGGTTAAGTGCATAAACATACCATGCGGGTAAGAAGATTCGAACTTCCACGGAGATAATTCTCCACAAGATCCTTAGTCTTGCGCGTCTGCCAATTCCGCCATACCCGCAACAAACAAGATATATTTTACACAAAGAGAAAAAGATTATCAAGAACTAAATTAAAATTTTTGTGTTAAACATGAAAAACACGGTGAAAAGATGGCATTTATAATTCACTTTATTCAGAAAAACAAACTAGTTGTTCTCAGGTGACAGCTTGAGATCTTTCACAAATTTCAGTTTTCCTCGACACTTGCCACAAATATACCTTTTCGTATCTAGTTTCCTCACCCGTTGGTAAACTCTTCCACAGTTACTGCATTGATAAATGTGCAATGTTTTGTGAGTCTGCTTTTTTAGGCTCGGGGCAAATCTTAAGCCACCTACTTGTTTCAGCAAGACTTTAAATTCGCGGTCTTTGTGTTGTGATGGTAGTCCTTCGTTGTACAAATGATAGTGGCACAGTTCGTGTTTGATGACACCTACTAAGGTTTCCATGCCGAAGACTTGATACATTTTCGGATTGATGTCGATGTGGCGGTCTTTTAAGTGGAAACGACCTCCGGTAGTTTTTAGTCTTGGATTAAAGTTTGCTTGATGAACAAAAGGTTTCCCAAAATATTCTTGGGAAACCTTTTTGATCAATTGCGTTAATTGCTCATCGGTCATTTTAGCCTAGTTGAGTCAACTTTTGCATTAGTTTTGAGAATTTATCCATGTTTTCGTCTTGGATCTTTTCGGCATCATCGAATTTTTGACGTTCGATTGTTTGGTCTTCGTTAATGCTATCTGTCATCATTTGACAGCCTTCAACGTATTTGTTGAAAGTTGAAACTAATGACAAGTGTGTGCCCATCAAACGTGCTGGTGCCTTAGCTTTTTTCAATTGGTCGGCTAATTTATGATAATCAGCTGTTCCTTTTTCGAAGTCGTGTTTGTAACGTTTGTATCTGATTGGGTCGATCTTGTTGACTTGGTCACGATCCAAAGCTTTACGCAAGATTTCGAATTCTGGATTTAATAGATCTTGATTTTCTTCAATTGTTGAAACTACTTTGCTGATGACTTGTGAATATTGAACCGCTCTTCTTTGTGCTGGATTCATAACTTACCTCGTATTATTTTCTTTTAAAGTTTTTTCAGTGTAAATGTCGCGCTCGATCGTGAATCTTGGCCGGTGTTTGACTTCGCTAAAAATCTTGCCGACGTATTCTCCGATAACGCTAATACAAATCAATTGTACACCGCCAAGCGCCCAAATTGAAATCATCATCGATGACCAACCGGTAACGACGTCACCCTGGATCTTTTGGACGATGGTGTAGATCAGCAAGGCAATGCTGACCAAGACGATCAAAAAGCCGAGTCCCATGATCATCTTGATGGGGACGATAGAAAATGAAGTGATCCCATTGATCGCTAGTTTCAGCATTTTTCTCAACGGATACTTCGAAGTCCCGGCAAAACGCTCTTTTCTAGCATAATAGACCTTTGCCGATTTGAAGCCGATCATTGGCACGATGCCTCGTAAAAATAAGTTGGTTTCTTTATAACTCAACAAGACTTCGCAAGCTCGTTTACTCATCAACCGGAAGTCAGCTGAGTCAGGAACTAATTTTACGCCCAGCATTTCCATGATCTTGTAAAACGATTCAGCAGTGTTCCGTTTGAAGGAACTGTCAGTGTCACGATTATTACGGACTCCATAGACTACTTCTGCTCCATCGATAAATTCATCGACCATTTCGATGATGGCATTGACATCATCTTGAAGATCAGCGTCGATCGTTACCACGGCATCACAAGACTGGGAAGCACTCGTTACCCCAGCTAACAAAGCCCCTTGGTGACCAAAGTTGCGACTTAATTTCACACCGGAAACGAAGTTATTCGATTGTGAATAATCATCGATCATTTCCCAAGTTTTATCTTTGCTGCCATCGTCGACAAAGACGATCTTACTGTCATTAGTAATCTTTTGCGTATTCACTAACTGTTCGATAATTGCGGTTAATTCTTTGGTAGTTTCAGGAAGAACTTCTTCTTCATTATAGCAAGGAACTACGATCCCTAACTTAAACGCTTCTGTCATTTCTGCCACTCCATTTTGACTTGATCCAATTGCAGATCGTAAATAATCCGACGCCACCTAAGATCGATAATATCGGAATAAATTCGATCCGGTATCGTCCTTGTACTTCAATTAACAATTGTACTATTACATAGGCCATAAATGGCAATAACAGGAGAAATATTCCATTATTAAAGTTAAATTTAAACAATCGCAAGGAACCGATGAATGAAAAAATTATTAAAATGATCGATGCGACATAACCGGCATAAGTCATCCACTTGATGGTATAAGCTGAATGGTTGACGTTGATACCAGTAAAACTGATAGCGTTAGACTCTTTGGCCCACATGATGGCATTTTTTTGCCACAACAAGTCAGCCCATTGATTATTTTTATTCAAATCAGTGATATTTTGCTTAATGACTTGGTGTTCTTGTTTGCTCATCTTGGCACGACTGTCTTTTAAATTGAACTGGTTGACTAGACCTTGGTCGTATTGACCATAATTACGATGCGACAAGCCAATGACAAATTTCCACTCTGAATCGCGATTGCTCAAACCGTATTCACTCAAGCCGCTACTTTTGACTAAGGCACTAGCACCATTGAACAAGACTAAATACAGCCCGAGCACGATAGCTAGTTTTCCTAAAGCTGACCAATGGAACTTATTGTCTTTCAATAACATGTAAAAAATCGCGAAGACGACTATCCCGGCAATAATGACCGGCCCGATCGGACGCACGATAGCACCTAAAGTTAGCGTGATACCTGCTAAAAGATAAGTCCAGTATTTATCTAATAAGATCAAATAAAAAGTCAGTAAGAAAAACATCGTTCCTAAATATTGATTGTCGGCTTGACTGTTCAAGGCAAACCAGTCCAAGTTGATCATCAATGAGAAGACCGACAAACGAGCCATTTTCACGTTATCAAAGATTTTGACTACTAATTTATACGTCAATAATAAAATCACTACTTGATAAATGACGTTTAAATACTGAATCGCTGCAATGTGATATCCGAAAATCTTGATGACAGCCATCACGTATACTAAAAAACCGCTTTGATACGACCACTTGGCAAAATAGTCGTTATCGTACGCATAAATTGACTTGCCGTTTAAGGCATCCGGTGCAGTGAACCAAAATTTATGAAAATCACTGACTTGTTCTGGTGGCAAAGAATTGATCCAAAAAATAGCCATGACAGCAAATAACGCCAGTAGCGTAATTAAAATCATTGCGTTTAGCCTGGCGTCATCCGTGCTGATCCGCATCAAGAAATAGCCGATCCCTATCGTTAATAATAAAGCTATCACTAAAAAGACGACATTTTTGAATGCATCAACTTGCAAATAGTGGCCGAAATAATTTTGCCACATTTGAATGAAAACGATCGATGTGTAAATTGCCACACAGATCAAAATGATCCAACTGATCACTTTTTGAAACTTATTAATCATAGTATCTCCTCAAAATTACTTCCTGTTAAGCTGGATGGTCACTAATGTACTCTTCCAGTTTGACCAAGCCAGCTTCAATATTATCTTGACTAGCAGCATAACTAAATCTCAAATAACCAAAACCACCGACACCGAAAAAGCTGCCTGGTAGGATGCCCAAGTCGTACTTTTCCAATAATTCCTTAGCTAATTTAATATCATCTTGTTCCAGCCGAGCTGGGATCTTGGCGAATAAATAAAAAGCACCGTCTGGAAATGGGCAGTCGAAGCCGAGTCGCGTTAATCCTGCGTATAAAATATCGCGCCGTTCACGATAAGATTCACGCATTTCCACTGGATCTTCATAGCCGTTTTTGTAAGCTTCTGTTGCAGCAGCTTGTGAGATCGTAGTAACAGCCGTAGTGGCTAATTCGTGGATCTTGTTGATCTGAGCGATGATGTTTTTAGGGCCGCAACAAAGACCGATCCGCCAACCAGTCATCGCATGTGATTTAGAAATACCGTTTAACATGACGGTTTGCTCCGGTAAGACTTTTGCAAATGAATAATGAGTCGTGTCGTAAGTCAATTCACTGTAGATCTCATCACTGATTATGAAAATATCATACTTTTTTAAAACCGTCGCTAGTTCTTCAAGCTCTTTCTTATTATAAGTTACTCCGGTCGGATTGTTAGGATAATTAAATAAAAATACTTTAATTCTTGGATGAGCTTGCAAAACATGGTCCAAAACTTCAGGTAAAACTTTGAATCCCGTCTGCGAAGTATCCAAATAAAGTGGCCGTGAATGGTCGAATCCGACATCTGGTCCATAAATAGTATAACAAGGAGATGGGATCAATACTTCATCCCCTTCTCCTAACAAGGCGTTCAATGAACTGAAGACCCCCTCGGTAACGCCCAATGTCGTGATCATTTCTGATTCGGGATCAAAATGCACATCATATTTCATTTCTAAATATTTTGAAGCGGCCCGCAATAATTCGTGGTCACCTTCCGGCACGGTATAACGCGTGTCATCTTCAATAATAGCTTTAATGGCCGCCATTTTGATATGGTCGGGAGTCGCAAAGCTCGGTTCGCCGACCGTCATATTGACAATATCCGGTTTAGCTTTCGCCAAAGCATTAAATTTAAAAATTTCTTGTTGCTTAATAGCAACTACCTCTGGGTTCATTAGTTGTGTGGGTCTAATCATAGTAAACACCCCTTTCGTATGTGGGTATTCTAGCACCAGTTGACGAAATAAAAAAAGAACATCCGAAAAAATCGAATGTTCTAAAGTGACTAATTTAATCTTCTTCATCAAAGACTGTGTAAGGTTGTCTGCGCTTATGAGCTGTGCGCTTGAACCAGCCTTCGATCGTTTCGGCTGCTTCATCCGGAACATCTTTTCCTTCGAGGTAGTCATCGATGTATTTGTAAGAAACACCGAGAGCTTTCTCATCAGGCAAACTAGGACGATCTTCTTCCAAGTCAGCAGTCGGAGTCTTCTCATACAAGTTCACGGGCGCATCAAGATGTTGCAACAATTGACGGCCTTGACGTTTGTCGAGTCTAAACAAAGGTGTCACATCGGCGGCTCCGTCACCGAATTTCGTATAAAAACCAGTAATATTTTCGGCTGCATGATCAGTTCCTACAACCACACCAGCGTTTTCACCAGCGATGGCATATTGGGCGATCATTCGAGCACGAGCTTTAATATTACCCTTGTTGAAGTCTGAGATCTCCAAACCGTTTTCTTCGATCGCGTTGACCATCTCGTCAACGCTCTTCTTAATATTAACGCGAACGACTTGGTCGGCATCCATCCACTCGATGGCTTGCATACAGTCGGATTCATCAGCTTGTTCACCGTAAGGCAAACGAACGGCAACGAATTGGTAGTCAGAATTGCCCGTATCCTTGCGCAATTCAGTCATTGCCATTTCCGAAAGCATCCCTGCTAAAGTCGAGTCTTGTCCACCGGAGATCCCGAGAACTAACGTCTTTAAACCAGGATGATCCAATAAATACTTTTTCAAAAAATCGACTGAACGTCTGATTTCTTTTTCTGGATCGATCTGAGGTTGAGTCTTCTCAAATTCAATAATTTTCTTTTGTAATTCTCTCACTAATTGTCACCAACTTTGATATTGTTAACGTCATTACGAACCTTTTCAATATATTTCATCCGGTGGCTGTAGAGCTTGGATGATAAGTCCACTGGATAAATTTGTGGGTTCAAGAGACGTTTGTATTCATCCCAAAGTGAGTCTAAATTATTTGCACAATATTTTCTAATATCTTGCACTGAAGGCAAGTCATAAACTAATTTACCATCACGATAAATGTCGACTAACAATGGCTTGGCGTCAAAGTTATCGACCGTTTTATTGATGTAAGTATATTGTGGATGGAACATGTAAAGTGAATTGTGTTCACGAGGATCTTCGTCAAATAAGGAAACGTAGTCACCCTCGGATTTATCATTCTTATCTTTGTTCGTGATCCGCCAAACTTGTTTTTTACCAGGTGTGGAGATCTTGGCAGCGTTGCTAGATAGTTTCAAAGTATCCATCATATTGCCTTTTTCATCTTCGATGCTGACGAGCTTATAAACAGCACCCAAAGCTGGTTGATCAAAGGCAGTAATATTCTTCGTACCGATACCCCAGACATCGATCTTGGCATCTTGCATCTTCAAGTTGAGGACAGTTTTTTCATCAAGGTCATTTGAAGCATAGATCTTAGCATCAGTAAAACCAGCTTCGTCGAGTTGTTCACGGACACGCTTAGAAATATAAGCCATATCACCAGAATCGATCCGGACACCTTGGAAATTGATCTTGTCGCCCATTTCCTTGGCCACACGAATAGCACTAGGAACACCACTCTTCAAAGTATCGTAAGTATCAACTAAGAAGACACAGTTCTTATGTGTTTGAGCATAAGCCATAAAGGCTTCATATTCATCTTGATAAGCTTGAACTAAGGCGTGAGCATGAGTACCGGAAATTGGAATACCGAACATCTTGCCGGCTAAAACGTTACTAGTAGCATCAAAACCACCGATATAAGAAGCACGGCTACCCCAAATGGCAGCGTCAATTTCTTGAGCACGTCTTGAACCAAATTCAAGCACAGGATTATCACCACAAACTGTCTTAATACGAGCAGCTTTAGTAGCGATCAAAGTTTGAAAGTTAATAATATTCAAAATAGCAGTTTCGATCAATGTAGCTTGAGCGAGCGGTCCTTCAACTTGAAAAATCGGCTCGTCATTAAACACAAGATCCCCTTCTTGCGCTGAGCGGATGGTACAACTAAAGTTGAAATCCTTGAGCCAACGCAAAAAGCCTTCGTCGAATTCCCCATATTCGCGTAAGTAATCAATATCGTCGTCTGAGAAATTCAATGATTTAAGATAGTCCACCACGTGTTCAAGTCCCGCAAAAATAGCGTAACCATTGTCGAACGGAAGTTTTCTAAAGTAAGCTTCAAAGACAGTACGTCGATTGTGGATCCCCTTTCTCCAGTATGTATACATCATATTTAGTTCATAATAATCTGTATGTAAAGTAAGATCACGATCCAAATTTTGAGTCATCATTTCTCCCTTATTTTTGGTAATTTTTACCATTTTAACATGACTAAGCTCTTTTTTAACAAACTAAGCTTTTAATGCCGTTTTGTAGCCCCCATTAACAGCCTCAGCCAGCCTTTCAATCGAATAATTCTCTTTGGTATCTTGGTACAATTCCATGCCCTTAACATCTAACTCGTCTGATTGATATTCAGCAAAGGCTTCATTCAATGCGGTGATGAGTTGCCCTTCATTGCCAGGTTCAACTAACCAACCGGTATTCTCATTGATAACCTTATCGGTCGCACCAACATTTGTGGCGATAACTGGTCGACCGTGTAACGCCGATTCCAAATAAACCGTTGGCAAACTTTCCGAATTAGAAGTCAAAACGGAAACATCACATTCATCGTAGTAGTCACCCGTATTTTCGTGAAAGCCGACGAACTTAACTCGATCATGAAGTCCCAGCGAATTAGCTTTTTGCTTCAGCTCTGGCATTAGTGGACCATCACCGACAAAGATCATCCGATAATCAAAATCGACCTTAGATAAAGCATTGAGCATCAATTCATGATTTTTGACCGCAACTAACCTAGCCACCATCAACAAGCTAAATTTCTTTTGCCGACGTGGTTCAGGAATTGCCTGCTTAAAGTCGATCGCATTGAACACTTCACAAAGCTTGCGCTTAGGAATACGCAACGATTCAAAGTAGTTAGCCAAACTAGGGTTCATGTAAAAAATAAAATCAGCTTGCTTCAAAGCCCGTACATTCAACTTCAAAAAGACTTTTCCCTTCAAACCTGAAAAGTCGATCCGAGGATCCGAATGAACCGTAGTGACCCAAGTAGCATCAATCCGCTTCCTGATCAAGGACAAAATAAAATTAGCCCGTGGCCCATGAGTATGGACAATATCGATCTGATGACTATTAATATAAGACACCAACGGTGTCAAAATAGACAAGTCGATCTGACGTCTCTGTGGCATAACGACCACATTCAAGCCGTTATCACGCGCCATCCGAGCAACCGGACCTTCTTCAAAAGTCATCAAGGTAGCTTCAGTATCAGTCGTCTCTTGACCTTTCATCAAGTTAATAATGTAGGTTCGAGCGCCTCCATCTTCATTTCCAGCATTAATGTGTAAGACCCGCATATTGCACCTCTCAAAAGTATCGTTCTCATGTATAATATTATCGTAAAGGAGATATGTATGCACAAAAATAGAATAAATATTTTGGGAACAGAATTCGACAACTTCACCGAAAAGCAATTTCACGATCAATTAAACCAAGATCTGGACAACCAAGAAAACAAATTCATAGTAACACCAAATCCAGAAATAGTTTTATCGGCAAGAGAAAATACACGTTTTTCAAATATAGTAAATAATGCCGACTACGTCATACCAGACGGAATCGGCATCATCAAAGGTGCAAACATGCTAGGAACTCCAATGCACGAACGCATAACCGGCTTCGACACCTTAATGTACCTAATCAAAACGGCCAACCAAAAAAGCCTAAAAGTATACTTACTAGGCGCCAAACCAGAAGTGATCCAAGCTTCAGCCAACAGAATAAAAAAAGAATTCAAAAACATCGACCTAGTAGGCTACCACGACGGCTACTTCAAAGATGAAGAAAAAATAGCCAAAGAAATAGAAGAAAAACAACCAAACATAGTACTAGTAGCCCTAGGCTCCCCCAAACAAGAATATTTCATCAACAAATACAGAACAAAAGTAAACGCCATCTGGATAGGAGTAGGAGGCAGCTTCGACGTCTTCTCAGGAACCAAAAAAAGAGCCCCAAAACTAGTCCAAAAACTAAGCCTAGAATGGTTCTACAGACTAATAAAAGAACCAACCAGAATAGGCAGAATGATGGCCATCCCAAAATACTTGCATTTAATCAAGAAAACACAAAAGAAAAACATCATAAAGAAATAAAGAAAAGCTTCCGAATCAAAAAACAAGATTCGAAAGCTTTTTTAGTACAACCGCGAGAGCGAAGCGCGAGCCCAAGAAGGAGGAAACAACAAACAAAAATCAACAAGATCAGTAAACAAACCCAAAATCGTAAGACCGAAAAAAACTAGGAACCAACCCCCAATCCAAAACAACATACCGAGATAAAAATAAGTACCGTACCCAAACAAAAAAAGTATGATTGATCTACCTTAGGTTCTGTGGAGGGTGGAGGGAATTCGCCGTCAGCCGCGAAATTTTCGTTTGCACGGCAAAAGCCGTGCTTACGAAAAGGTCAAGCTTTGAGATGTCCAAGGCGGTTTCCCTTGGATAGCTCAAAGTTGGCCCGCAGCGTTCCACGGCGCAATTCCCGGAACCCTCCACAGAACCGGAAGTGAGCCACAAACCAAGCAACAACCTCAATAAAACTCAAAACCAAACAAAAAACCGCAAATGATTAAAAATCAAATTGCGGTCAACTTCCCATCACATGAAAAACACCTAAGAATTATAAAAAATTGAGGAAAAACCAAAACCTAACCTAAGCTAACCCCCGATCCGCTCTTAATCCACTCATCAGTAGAAACCCGATAATAAACATTGCCTTCACTATCAGAAGCCTTCTTGTCAGTAATCCAAACTGAATCACCTGCAAGTCCACGAGTAGCAGCCTTACCATCTGTAGTAAACAGTGAGTAAACAAAACCACTAGGACCATCTAAAGTAATCTTGGAGCCAGCTGGAAGATCAGTAACATTCGTTAAACCTGAACCTTCACCAGTGTCGACATCAGTATCTTTATCCTTGTCTCGATAAGACACATCAGACGCCTTTACCCATTCATTAGTAGAAACGCGATACATCACTTCACCAGTATTATTGTTAACACGTTTAGTATCAGTGAACCAATCTGAACCTTGAGCCAAAGCACGTCCAGTCACCTTATTACCCTTACCATCAAACAAGTTAGTAACGATATTAGGATCACTCATATTAACCACTGGAGTTGAAACCTCACCGTTGATCTCCGAATCAGTCCAGTTATCAAGACCAACATTGATCACTCGAGTAAGCGTCAAAGTATTACCAATCTTGTCCCAAACCTTAGACAAAAGACCACCACTGTATGTTTCACCATTGATAGTAATTTGGTCTAAGTCATTAAACAAAGCGTTATATTCGTTACGGTTAAACTTAATCGTCATCTTCTGAACAACCGTCCCTGCCTTAGGAAGAGTTGAAGCATTAATGACCGTAGCTAAATCCAAACCGTTATAAAAAGTCGAAGTAACGTTTTGAGGATCAACCTTATTACCTAAATTATCCTTGATCGAAATAGGATACTTACCAGTAGTACCGAATTCCGACTTATTTTGTCCAACATAACCATCAACCGGAGTCTCAAAGTTAATATTCATAGCATGGATCTCTTGTTGAGCCACTTCCGTCTTAGCATAAACCGTCTTATCTAACGGCTTACCATTCAACTCAACCGGCTCGAAATATTTAACCAATTGTTGGTTAGACCATAAAACATGATCCTTAATAGTATTCATCGGCAAACCAACGATCCGATAATTAACCGAACCACCGTGTTGGCCAGCAGCAAGCATATCATCACGCCATTCCGAAACCGATTGCCCATCAGCCGGAACCACCACGAACACAATAGTATTAAGCAAAGCCACAACATCTAAATCATTAATAACCGATTGATATTGCGGATGCAAAGGTCTCAAAATACCATTCAACAATTCAGCCGAGTAAGTATAACGATTACTAGGATTCAAAAAAGCAAATCCAGCTCCGTAAATAAAATCAGCCTGAGTGGCATTATTGTAGTTTTTAAAAGTTGCATCAAAAGTGTTGTAAGCATCTTCCTGAGTAGCCTTACTATAACTAGCATCAGCTCTCTGTTCAGCAGTAGGAACCACTGAAGAACCATTAAAGATTGGTGCTGCAACAGGTGCGACAGCTATTAAGGTAGCGGCGGCAAGCCCTGAATACTTGAGAGATTTTTTCATGTCGTCTCCTCCTCTAGTTGTACTAACTTTTGTTTCCAGAAATAATTTAGCATGACAAAAAACAAATATCAAGCAATTTATTAATCCAGACAATAAGATTTTTATTATGAATACCCCACAAATATTAATTTACCAGTAAAAGTACTTACATTAAAAAACACAAAAAAAATTCAACAAAACTGCTCAACAGCCAAAAAAATCACTCAAAAAAACAAAAAATATTAAGAACAAGGCGGGAATGCGAGGAAACGAGCATGCAAGCCAGAAACAAATAAACAGAGCAAAAAAAAATACCCAGAACAAGGCAAGAATGCGAGGAACGAGCATACAAGCCAGAAAGCGAAGGCAAAAGATAAAACAAGAAATACCCTCTTATCCAACAAGAAATAAAAGAAAAGATTGCACCAAAAGGTACGTCAGGAAACAAAATAAGCGGAGCTTTAGTCCCGCGCACCGAGAAGCAGCTCAGTAATCAACCAAACAAAATCTTGCGCATAAAACTAGGAAGCACCTACTTCCCCACTAAACAAAGGGGGATTGTACTACCCTAGGCGGAGGGGCCCGGGGATACAGCCCTCAGCCGATCGAGTAGGAGGTAGCTAGGCTACCGACCTCTCACACCACCGTACGTACGGGTCCGTATACGGCGGTTCATTAATTTAAGCATTCTGAATAAGCCAGAGCTTTCTG
>NZ_RHOM01000060.1 GCF_003946515.1 Companilactobacillus zhongbaensis
CAAATTACAATATTGGCCTAGTCATGCACTTACTAAATCACTCAAGTGAATCAATGACTTTAGCTTATTTAGGCTTAGACCAAGCAAGTACCGAAAGTATGTTAGATCAAATTGATTTTGGGTAAATTAGTTTGATTTTGTTGTCGCCAACGGCGACTTCTGATACAGGTTTTTAATGGGTCTAGCACAACATAGAATAAATTCTATGTATAAGTGCGCATTGACCTCGTTTCACTCGGTCTGCTGATAACCATAAAATCAATTTCTGCTGTTGTTGAATTGACTGTATTTTTAATTCAATTTATATTTGCACCTAACTAAGATTGTTATGTTTTAAATATTTAAAAAGTGTTGCAGATTACGCTGTTTTAAGCCAAAATTTTTTAATTGCTTTGTGCAGATAATCTTTATAAGCTTGGTAACAAATTTTGAATAACGGTGCTGTAAGATCTGTGAATTTAAACTAAAAGCATTATTTTGATGTTAGGAGTCATTAAGATTGACGAAAAGAAAGTATTAAAACCAATTGATGAAATGCTTGCTGATCCTTGGCAAGTTGATATTCAAGAATTGTTTGAAGCTTCTGTCAATGAACCTGACGAGATTAAAAAGAATTTGTATGATTCCTTATACACTTATATTTTGCAAAAAAGACAAGAAGATATTATTAATCGTCCTGGCTTCGTTATTTAGCCCTCTAAGAGTCTGCTGAGGGCTTTTTGTTTTGCTTTGGTATAAATGTATATGAATAGTCTTAAAATTGCTAGAAACGAAAAATAAGGCCCTAAAAAACGAACATAGCAGCTAAGTTCTTGTTAAGATTCAAAAAACTAACTGTTTGCTGTCAATGGTAGCGGACGAGCAAAGCGTGGGAGCATGAGGAATTGACAGCTCTAACCCAGTCTTAACACTGAATTGGCGAAAGCCAAAGTTTCTATAAAACTTTGCTTTCCTGCCTAACGGCGAGTGAAAGAGCGATCAAGCTGGCTCAGCTTGGACGGGGATCGGGGCGTCAGCGCCCGAATTAATGTGGCTTGCCACACCTTTTTAGGCAACGAACGAAGTGAGGCGCAAGAAGCGTAGCGACTGGAGTTTAATGTGAGCCGGTTTTTGGCTAACTCCTTTGTGTTTTTTTTGTTTTAGGTTTGTATCTCGTACAGTGGTGCCTCTTATATACCTCTTTTATAAACCTCTTTTAAACCTCTTTTAGACCCCTATTTAGCCTTACTCTCCCAGGGCGTACAGAAGTTTATCAACGAGGTTTTGTCTGTTTATCAACGAGGTTTTGTCTGTTTATCAACGAGGTTTTGTCTGTTTATCAACGAGGTTTTGTCTGTTTATCAACGAGGCTTTTAATAGTGATCGTTGATAAACAATCGTTGATTTTATATAATAGTTATGGAGGTGTAATTATGAGCAATGAACTTATAAAATATGATCCAGAACTTAATACTATTCCCTTACGTAAATTCACCCCTATTGAAATGAATCTATTTTTTTCAATTATTTCTCGTATGCGTGATAAAGGGGATCAAACAGTTAGATTTTCTTTTGAACAACTTAAAGACTTGAGCAACTATAAACCAACTGCAAATAATCGCTTTGAAGATGATATTCAAAGAACTTATGAAAAACTAATGGGACTTCATTTTGGAAGACGTAGCAAATCTGGATTAAATAGAGAGATGTTTGTTATGTTTACTAAATTCAGCATTGTTGGTGAAGCTGATTCCCCTTATGTAGATGTTGAAGTATATAAAGATGCTTTGCCACTTCTTAATAATTTAGATACATGGGTTAGATATGCTTTAGCGGAATTTAGAGATCTTAGAAGCAGTTACGCCAAAACTGCCTTTAGATTGTTAAAGGGTTTTAGAACAACAGGTTATGCTTTTTTATCAAAAGAAGACTTTTTTGAATTACTTGATATTCCCAAAAGCTATTGGAAAAAGTCAGGAGATATTGATAGGTATGTTATAAAGCCCATCAAAGAAGAGTTAACACCATTATTTAGAGGCCTAGCTATTAGAAAGAAATATGGCAAGGGACGTGGAAAACCAGTAATAGGGTATTCATTTACCTGGAAACCAGAAAAGAAAGGCGCTAATGACTTCTCACAAGGTGAATTACAAGATGAACGACAAAAACTTTTCAATATTCAGCATAATGGTGAATTAACAGAGCAGGAAAAATGGCGCGCCATTGACAAGGTTAAGGGGTTAACTTTAGGCTCTACTGAGAAACAAGCATTGGCTGATAAACAGGCCGAGCACGATAAAAAAATAAGAGATCAAGCAAGACAACTATTAGAGAACTTGCTGATGAATTTGGTGTATCAAAACAAGCAATTAGGAAAAAATTAGATGCAAACTTTAGGGCAAACTATGTACAAACTGTGACTAGGAACGGAGTACAAACTTTAGTTGTTGCCAATTCAGGTTATTTGCTGTTAAAAAAGCATTTCGATGGTGGCAACAACCAGGAACCAAGAGAGAAAGCATTTACTAGTAACGCTGGTAATAGGAATACAGATACAATAGAATTGCTCAACCAACAATTGGCAATCAAAGATAGCCAAATTAAAGAAAAAGATGAACAATTAAATTCAATGCAAAAATTATTGGATCAATCACAACAACTACAATTGATGACTGAAAAGAAGGTTGAAGAACTTGAGACCACTACTTCTATAAAAATTAAATATGATAATTTAAATTTAAAACAAAAAAGTAACGCTTGGTGGAAATTTTGGTTAAAAAATAAGACATGATAACATTTAAAAAAAATGTTATCATGTCTTATAGGAAGATGCTTATTTTTACAACTCAAGCTCATAAACATTTTAGCTTTGTTTTATAGGCCCTGCAAAAAATTGACTGCAATCAATTGAACTTTAGGCCTGTTCAACATATTTGTTAATATTATCAGATCCAATCATTAATGTATCTTAAAGCCTGACTTTTCCTTAAGACACATTTATTTTACCACATAATCTACAAAAAATACGACCACCATAGAAAGCTAAAAGAATTAGTTTTCTATGGTGGTCGTATTTTTTTGCAGATATCAACGTTTTTCTACCATCTAACTATACATAAGACTATACGAGGACTATACTAGGCTATATAAAACTATAATATTTACTATACGAGACTATACACATCAGCTCTTAGGAACTTATTGCAGTAATGTTCTTTATTGCAGAAAAAAATTATAGAAAAAGAAAGGGAAAGTCATTATGGATAATAAATCAAATAAAGATGCTTTATCTCTCATAAAAAAGAATCAAGCAGAGACTGGCTACGAAGGAAGCATACAAGAATATGAACAATTGTATTCCCTTTTTGTTAATCATGGATACAAACAAGCGCAAGTTGCTTTTGCACGTTTAAGTGATATATCAAATTACCTACCTCTACTCAAATCCGGTCCGCTTTCTCTATATATTCTATATGTACTAAAAGCTAACAATGATCGGGGAAGTTCTTTTTGGTCAATAGATGCATTAGCAAAGAAATTACAAACAACTACCAAATCTATAACTAACTGGAATACTAAACTTATTGACCTTGGATTAATTCGTCGACTTAAAGGACTAGGAAAATCAACTACTACTGTGTTGTTACCAACCAGTCCCATAATCATAAATGAAAAAACTCAAGAATCTATAAAGCTACTAGAAAAAATAAATTATAAACTTCAAGCATATGTAATATTTAAAAAAGACAATAAATATATCACTTACAGATTCTTTGAGTCCAATATAAAGTACAAAATCAATAATCCTATAATAATTTTAAGTGTTGAAAAGGATATGATTTCAGATATAAGCGATTCTCAAACTGCCTATACTGACATAGACGCTGTTGATGGTTCTAAAATAGATGAAATTACACAGTTACTTCTTGAAACAGAAATATCCGGTAGTGAATCAACAAAAACAAAAGAAAAAATAAAATTATTGGTTGATTTATATCAAACTTATTTAAGAAAATAAAAATCAGGAGTTATTTTTAACAAATAACCCCTCAAAAACGTTTTTAAAATAACCCCCAATATCTATAATGTAGATATTGGGGGTTATTTTAATTTATTTCTTAATAAGTGCCCCTAAACTATAGCTATTGATTCAAGATTTCATGGGAGCCAGTTGCAACCAATAACAAAATCAATTCATCATGATCTAGCTGATAAATAACAATCCAGTTGTCATAATTTTTGCCATAGTTTCCATATCTGGCAGGGTGAAATTCACGATAACCACGCCAATTTCCTTTTAATGCATGATCTTTAATCTGATTCAAAACAAGTACATCTTGTTCAACAATTGCTTCTAAACAAGGCTTCAAGACAGTTATTGGGAAATGTTTTTTGACTAGTTTTTTTAATTCACGTTCAAAAGATTTAGTCTGTTTAATTTGCATCTAACTTATCGATCCAATCTTCAAAGTCAGTCAATGAACCAATGTTTTTGACCTGCCCTGTTTCTGCTTCTTTTTTAGCGGCTAAGGCTTCCGGAGAATCTAAAAAGCTGACTAATCGAACTTCATTATTGGCCGCTTTAACTAACGATAAGCGTATATACTCAGAAACGGTTAGCCCTTGTTTTGCTAGATTAGCTTTAGCCCGTTCACTAATGTCAGGTGTTACACGAGTTGAAATTGTCTTGTTTTTAATAATAGTATTACTCATTCTAATCCGCCTCCTTTAAGTTTACCATCGTACTACATTATAATATTCGATTTTTAGGTTTTCTGCAACTAAATTAATTTTAAAGTAAAGGAACTAACAGCTTATGCAACAAGTTGTCTTACCCATCAAAGATTCAAACGTTCTTAAAGAGGTTCAAGATACGTTACTCAATAATTTTAAAGCTGGCCGACGTAACTATACGATTTTTCAAGTTGGTAAAGCGACGCTACTGCGAGTGAGTGACGTTATGGGCTTAAAACAGGCCGATATTTTTAATCCGGACGGTTCTATTAAACAAAATGCGTTTATTCATGACCGAAAAACTGGTAAACCTAATACCTTGTACCTTAAACCTGTTCAAACAGAGCTCTTATTGTACCGTCAATGGCTGCTTGATCATAAGCTGGATTCTGAATGGCTCTTTCCTTC
>NZ_RHOM01000061.1 GCF_003946515.1 Companilactobacillus zhongbaensis
GTCAAAGAAGGAATCTACTATTTTAATCATGTAGATAGATCAGAAACAATAAATGGCCATACCCCTGCGGAATACAGGAGAATGGCCATTTAAGAAGTATTCAATTTTTATATTATTTCAAATGTCAACTTGACAGGGACCAGCGCAGATTTGAAGAGTTGTTGGTTTTTTTGTTTTGGGGATTTGATTTACGAGGTATTAGACTCCGGTTTGGACGTGAAGTCTAGGAACCATTTTTTGTATAAATAGTACTTTCGATTTTTTGTTTGCTTGACTTGCTGCAATTTAGATTGTGGTTTTTTCCGATTATAAGGATGCAGAAACTAGATCCAGGCGACAGCGGACCCCGGTTTAGAAACTGTCGGCAGGCACGGCTTTGGCTGTATAGAAAAGAACTGTCCATTTTTACCAGCAAAATTTGCTGCAATAAAATAGCACTATCCATTTTTTGCTGGTTAAAATTGCAGTTAATTGGATAGTGCTTTTATGTTTTATACTCAAGGATGCGAAAACGAGCTCCGCAAGGTAGCGGCCTCCGGTTAACACATGTAGTCGAAGAGCCATTTTTTTGTTATAAAATAGCAGTTTCTATTTTTGTTCACTAGACTTGCTGCAAATTGAATAGTAGCTTTTAAGCTTTATCCTCAAGGATGCTGAAACGAGCTCCAGGCGACAGCGGCCTCCGGTTTAGAAACTGTCGGCAGGCACGGCTTTGCCGCACCTTGGGTGCCGACAGTCCCTAAATCCTCAGCAGCTACCCGTTGCCTTCCGCTCTCTACATTTTTTTATATTTTTTATGAGTTTCTATATTACTCAAAGTAATTTTGATAGTTTGAGCAGTTGTTTGCGGTATTCCTAAATCAATGATGTCTTCAAGTGGAGCTTCTTTGATTTTTTTGACTGAACCGTATTTTTTCAATAGTTTGGTTCTTGTCTTTGGTCCAACTCCTTGAATATTGTCCAGTTGAGATGATAAAGCATTTTTACTACGAGTTTTTCTTTGGAATGTGATAGCGAAACGGTGGACTTCATCTTGGATACGTTGCAACAAATAAAATCCCTGGCTCTTTGGATCTAGGGTTACCGCATGACCTTCTTCACCGTAAATCAAATGAGAAGTGTTATGATGATTATCTTTTACCATTCCAGCTACTGGGATATTGATACCTAGTTCATTTTGTAAAACATCCATGACGGCACGTAATTCAATGATCCCACCATCCATTAAAATCAGATCAGGCAAATTCTTTTCTTCCTTTAATAAACGTGAATAACGCCGATAAATTACTTCACGAGTATTGGCGGCTTCGTCAGCACCGGAATGATTTTCCAATTCATCTTTGATCTTGTATTTTCGGTACATGCTCTTTTCTGGACGGCCATCCTGGAATACCACCATGGCAGAAACGGGGTTAGTTCCTTGAATGTGCGAGTGGTCAAATGACTCAATGACGTGACCATATGGTAATCCCAAGGCTTTAAAAATTTGTTCTTGAGCCCCATAAGTCTGACGGTTGTCTAATTCCATCAGACGGAACTTTTCTTGTAGGACCAGTTTAGAATTTTCCGCAGCCATATCCATTAGAGCTTTCTTTTGACCACGCTGTGGGGTTCTAAATGGAACGTCCAAGACTTCCGACAAAGTATCTTTGTCGATATTTTCTGGTACTAAAATTTCGCGGGGCAAGACTTGGTTTTTCCGATTGTAAAATTGCAAAATAAACGTCGACAATTCTTCTTCCGGTGAGTTAACGCAAGCAAAAATCCGTTTTTCACGTTTCATCAAACGAGCTTGACGAATGAAGAATACTTGGATCGAGATCCAACCCTTTTCTACGTAGTAATTAAAAATATCTCGTGGTGTAGAATCGTTTGAGATGATCTTTTGTTTTTCAACGGTTGCTTCGATATATTGAATTTGATCACGCAATTCGGCTGCGCGTTCATATTCACGATTCTTCGCTGCCGTCATCATCTTTTGCTTGAGCGACGACTTAACTTCTCCCACATTTCCATCTAAGAAACGCTTGATCTTCTCGATCTGCTTTTGATATTTTTCTTCTGGAACTTCCTTAAAACAAGCACCTAAACATTGTCCCATATGATAGTACAAACAAGGACGTCCGAGATGACCTTGACATCTTCTCAGAGGATAAACCTTTTGTAAGAAGTTCAATGTCCCTGATGCAGCATAAACATTAGGATAAGGTCCAAAATAGTAAGCTCCGTCTTTTTTGATCTGACCGGTGATCTCCATTTTCGGATCACGCTCGTTGGTGATCTTAATATAAGGATACCCAGTTCCCTTTTTCAGACGGATGTTGTAATACGGTTGATGCTTCTGGATCAAAGTAATTTCGAGCAAAAAAGCTTCTTTATCGTTCGATGTGATGATAGTCTCAAAATCTCTGATCTCGGATACTAACTTCGCAGTTTTACCTTCGTGTGAACTCTTAAAATATGAACGAACACGATTCTTGAGATTTTTAGCTTTTCCAACATAGATGATCTTGGAGTTGATATCCTTCATCATGTAGCAACCGGGACGATCGGGCAAGAGACTTAACTTATGTTCTAAATATTCAGTTGCCAATTTGTTCCCCCATTTCATAATTAACTTTAAATACGCTTATATTATTTTAATCTTATCTAATAGAGTTGCAAGCAATTGAGATTTTTTCCCAAACGTTCTATAATGATTCTTAGATAAACAAAAAGCCAATAAACCTGAAGGGGGTTGATACCGATGGGCTTAACAGTGAAACGCGAAAATGATTTTGGAAGTTTATTTGATAAATTTGCCTCACTTCCCGATGATGTTAAAGAAAATGTAGAACGTGTAGATTCTGCAGATAAGAAATCTTCTAAAAAAACAAAAGATTCAAAAGAAAACGAATAATTTTTTCATGCACTGCAACCTGCCTGAATTGCAATGTATTAAATAATTACACTAATTCTAAACAAACCCTTTTGATAGTTTTCAAGGACACCATTCAATTTTTGGATGGTGTTTTGTTTTGCCTAAATGAGTAGTACTATGAAGTTGAGATGGAAATAAAACGATTTCAAAGGAGTGTAATTATGGATTTTGTGAATAGAAATTTAAGCAGACATTTTGAAGAAATGGTTGAGTCTTCAACCAAAGGGATCAATTTGTATCAGCACACTGACCTAACTGATTTTCCTTATGCAAACATCGTTATCGCTCACGGACTAGCCGAACACTCAGGCAGATATGAAACGCTAGCCAACTTCTTCTTATCACATCACATGAACGTTTTTCGCTACGACCAACGTGGCCACGGAAAATCTGAAGGCAAACGTGGTGATCTAACTTCAACCGAGGAACTTCCTGACGATTGCAAGATAATTGTCGACATCGCCAAAGAACAATTCCCCGACTTACCAACCTTCTTACTAGGTCACAGCATGGGTGGTCACACCGTTTTAAAATTTGCTGCCAAATACCCAGGCCAAGTTGACGGTATCATTGCGACCGACCCACTTTCAATCGAGTTTGGTGAAAAACTGCCCGGCAATCCAGAAACATACGTTAAAAACCAATTAGGTGAAGGCGTAAATACTAGTGAACAAGTAACGAAAAAATACAATGAAGATCCACGAAATTTAAAAGAATTCACCGTTGGTTTAATGAATACCTTGATCGACAGTTCGACTCAATTAGATGCTGACCTCGACAAAATCACTGATCCTATCTTGTTGTTACACGGATTAGACGATGGCATAATTCCAATGACGGATTCGTTGGAGATTTATCAGAAGTTTGGCTCTAAGGATAAGGAATTGCATGTTTATCCTTACTTGATGCATGAAATACTCAATGAACCAAGCAGAAAATGGGAGATTTTCGAAGAGATCCTTTATTGGGTTAAGAAACATAGTGAATAATATTATAGATAAATGGTGAAAATCCCCTTTGGGGATTTTTTTTATTTTATCGTGGATCGATCGTGGTGGTTGTTTGGTTTGAGGTTCACTGCCGGTCCCGGAGCGGGGCGCTATATGGGATTGGAACGCTGTGGACATCGATTGAAGCTATCCGGGAAGTTCACCCGGACATCTCCAATACGAGTCTTATTCTAAGCGATAAATCGCTAAGAATAATTTCACAGCTGAACCCATATAGCGCCCCGCCCCTCCACCTAAATAGTGCATCACAAATTTCTTTTTTTTGGTTGAGTAGCTCCACTGTTTTATTAATAAGTTGTCACTTTTTGTGCTCCTTATTTTTCACTGGTCTATCTCAGTTACTATTTTTATTGTAAGTTCAAGATCAAATGCCTCATGTCTGGTCTGAACTATTTTTTAGCATCAATATTCTTAATAGATTATTCCTCTTTTTTATTTTTGCTTTCTGTCTTTAACTTTTCTTTTCTTCCAAATGAATTTTTTGAATTATCCTTCTTACCCTGGTAATACTTACTGTCTTTTGTGATTTTTGCTTAAGTCTTTGGTTGATTTCGGTCGTTATTGATTTAGAACGTGTTTGGATACTTTGACATTCGATTTGATTTTAGTTAAATTAGATCAAAAACAGGAGTTTTTAATCCATGAAAAGCTTTGCACACCATTATAGTAGCGACATCTCTCGTGAACAATTTGAACTAATCCGGACAGATCTAGA
>NZ_RHOM01000062.1 GCF_003946515.1 Companilactobacillus zhongbaensis
GATATTTTTGACGAATTTATAAAAGCATTACCCAATCGCCTGATCAGGCTCTTGGATAATGCTTCATGATGTTAAAAAACTATTTGATTGTACCCAACCTCAACATACGAATGAGTTGAGGGCTATTTTCGTGCTTTCAACCTTTAGATAAATATTTTAATTAACGAAACCTATTATAGTTTTTATCCACGTATTATACAACACTTTTTCCCTAATTTTCGATTATAAAAACATTTGTATTAATTTATATTTTCTAAGAAATAAACGTGAAATAATTAACTATGTTATATATAAATTTTATTATATTTATCAGTTAACTCCTTCAATAATCAGCATTTAACAGCAGCAAAAGAAAATAGCAATCGCTCACAATCTACCAATATTCCCCACAACAAAATCACCATAACGTTATAAAAAATCCAACCAAAAAAGCGAAATCCCATTTCACTTCCTTTTCCATTATTAAAAATCACCAAATATTTTTATTATAAAATGACATTATTCTTCAACAGGATCAACAATACTATCAACCACTCGTTCAATCGAAGCAACCAGCGGACTATCCTCAGTCAATCCCGTATCAGCAAATCGCTTCTCCCACCATTTTTTTCGAATGTCTTGGATCTGATCTACGACTTGTGCCCCATTTTCAGTGAGTTCGAGGATCTTGCTTTTTCCTGACCCGTCATGTTTGCTCAAGTAACCTAGTGTTTCCATCTTCTTGATTTCGCGGGTAGCCAGTCCTTTATCTACTACTAATAATCGCGCAACGTGGTTTTGCGTGATCTCTGGGTAGTCTCCGACCGATAACAAAATGCAGGCGGCCGTTGGATTCAATTTTAGGGCATCGAATTGTTCGCGCGTATCTTTATAGTATTGACGGTGCAAAATCGAAATATCTTGAGCTAAGTATCCAATATTTTTCATAATTTTCTCCCGAGTTACGTGTTGACAAATCAACACCAACGTTTTATCTTTAAACAATAACATCTTAACAACGTGGAAACAAGGAGACAAATATGGCAGTTAAAAAAACCGGTGCAGAGGCACTATTCCAATCTATGATCAACCAAGACATCAAATATGTCTTTGGACTTCCTGGAGCAAAAGTCGATAAGCTTTTTGACTTGATGGAATACAGCAATAATCCGAAAGCACCAAAATTAATCATCACTCGACACGAGCAAAATGCTTCATTCATGGCATCTGGTATCGGTCGTTTAACCGGTAAACCTGGAGTGGTAGCTACTACTTCAGGACCTGGTGTATCAAACCTTGCAACTGGACTGATCACTGCAACTTCAGAAGGTGACCCCGTAGTCGCTTTAGGTGGACAAGTTCCGAGAAATGACGTCGCTAGATTGACTCACCAAAGTATCCCTAGTAAGGAATTAATGAGCACAGCAACAAAAGATAGCGTTGAAGTTCAAGACTCAAATAACATCTCAGAAACTTTCGCCAATGCATATCAAACTGCCATGGCTCCTAAATCCGGAGCAACTTTCATCTCACTACCAAAAGACGTCTTAGATGACGAAGTATCAACTGAAACAATTGCTCCACTAACACCGATTGAACAAGGTGGTGCCGACAGCAAGACTATCGAAGACATCATCAACAAACTTGAAAAAGCCGAAATGCCAGTAATTTTAGCCGGAATGCGTTCATCCGACTCTAAAGTAACTGCAGCGATTCAAAACTTTTTGAAAAAATTCTCGATCCCAGTCGTAGAAACTTTCCAAGGTGCCGGAGTCATTAGTCGCGACCTCGAAAAAAATTATTTCGGACGTGTCGGACTATTTAGAAACCAAATCGGTGACGCCATGCTCAAAGAAAGTGACCTAGTCATCGCCATCGGCTATGATCCAGTCGAGTACGAAGCTAGACTTTGGAACGTCGATCGAAACGGCGAGATCATCAACCTAGACAGCATCGCCCCAGAAATTTCTAACGAATACCAACCCGACTTAGTAGTTCAAGCAGACATCGCCAAGACTTTAAACGAGTTAAGCGAAAAACTGCCAGAACTATCATTGAGCCAAGATAAAAAAGATCACTTGCACCAAAGACAAGCTAAGTTCTTATCTAAAGATGCCGTTCCTGAAAGAAAAGATGCTAATGGTGTTCACCCACTAGAAATCATTCACGCACTTCAAGAACAAGTAAACGACAACACGACCGTAGCCGTTGATGTGGGAAGCCACTACATCTGGATGGCACGCCACTTCAGAAGCTACAAACCAAGACACTTACTATTCAGTAACGGAATGCAAACCCTAGGAGTAGCACTACCTTGGGCCATCGCAGCAGCCCTAGAGCGTCCTGGTCAACCAGTAGTATCAATTGCCGGAGACGGAGGCTTCCTCTTCTCAGGTCAAGAACTAGAAACAGCCGTAAGATTAAACTTAAACATCGTCCAACTAGTTTGGAACGACGGATACTACGACATGGTAAAATTCCAAGAAGAAGCCAAATACGGCAGAAACTCCGGTGTAAACATCGGATCCGTAGACTTCGCCAAATACGCTGAAAGCTTCGGAGCCAAAGGCATCCACGTCGACAAAGCTGAAGAACTAGAGGAAGCTCTAAAAACAGCTTTTTCAACAGAAGGTCCAACAGTCATCGACATACCAGTTGATTACAGTGATAATATTAAACTATTGTCAACACTATTAGACGACTACGTAAACTAGACGAAAGGATCAACCATGCCAAACACAAAAGCACTATACCAACACGGAACCCTAGCCCTACTAGTACCAGGACTACTAGACGGAACCTTGACCATGAAAGAACTACTAGCTCACGGTGACACAGGAATAGGAACCGGAGAAGGACTAGACGGCGAACTAATCATCTTAGACGGCACACCGTACCAAGTAGACGGAGAAGGCAAAGTAAACATAGTAAAAGAAAACTTCACCATGCCCTTCTCTAACAGCCACTTCGCCAGCTACAAAGAATTAACGACAGTAAAAGACATCACTAGAAACGAACTAAAAAAATTGATCGAAGAAAAAGTAGGCAGCAACAACACCTTCTACTCAATAAAAATAGAAGGAACCTTCGAAAAAATGAAAACCAGAGCCGTAAGAAAATCAACAGCACCATACGACACCCTGGCAAAAACAGCAGCCAAACAAAACATCTTCGACCAAGAAAAAGTAAACGGAACCTTACTAAGCTACTACTCCCCAGAAATCTTCGACGGAGCAGCAGTAGCAGGCTTCCACAGCCACTTCCTATCAGAAGAAAAAACCTTCGGTGGCCACATCCTAGACTTCAGCAAAGTAACCGGAACAATCGAATATCAACAATTCGACACCCTAGAACAACACCTACCAGTCAACAACAAAGCATACATGCAACATGACTTTGAAGACGAGGACATCCTAGGAACCATCCACAGCGCTGAAAGTTAGAAAACAAAATCAAATGTATGATCTAAAAAAAGACAGTATTCAAAGGCAAAAGCCGAGAATACTGTCTTTTTTGAAAATAAGGGCAAAAAAATAAACCCATCTCTCACTGAGATAGGTTATAAAACGCGCAATGGCGTTACGGACTCGAGGTCCAAATAGATGATAAACATCTATTAACGTTAGTATAACATAAGAATCAGAAAAGAAAAAAGGAACTCAAATGACTGCGAAAATGCGAGGAACCGAGCAGATGAGCAAGCCCAAAATAAAAACGAAAAGAACAAGGCGAGATTGCGAGAGAATCGAGCAAGCAAGCCATAAAGCGAAAGCAAGAGAAGAAAAAAACTATCAACTCTTATCCAACAAATAAGGAAAGAAAAGATTGCAAAACAAAGGTACGCCAGGAAACAAAATAAGCGGAGCTTTAGTCCCGCGAACCGAGAAGCAGCAAGGAGCAGAAACCAAACAAAATCTTGCGCATAAAACTAGGAAGCACCTACTTCCCCACTAAACAAGGGGGGGATTGCACTACCCTAGGCGGAGGGGCCCGGGGATACAGCCCTCAGCCGATCGAGTAGGAGGTAGCTAGGCTACCGACCTCTCACACCACCGTACGTACGGGTCCGTATACGGCGGTTCATTAATTTAAGCATTCTGAATAAGCCAGAGCTTTCTG
>NZ_RHOM01000063.1 GCF_003946515.1 Companilactobacillus zhongbaensis
CTAGATCTGTCCGGATTAGTTCAAATTGTTCACGAGAGATGTCGCTACTATAATGGTGTGCAAAGCTTTTCATGGATTAAAAACTCCTGTTTTTGATCTAATTTAACTAAAATCAAATCGAATGTCAAAGTATCCAAACACGTTCTTAATATCATCTCTGGCTCTATAAATAATGAAAAATTTTATATGGAGATAATATTTTGGATTATACGATATTAACAGGATTTTCAGTTCGTTACATGATGACCAAAAAACGCACCCTAAACTCGATCTTAAAAGAACAAGATCTCAACACGGTAGATGGTGTCTTAATGGTCTTCATCGGGAATCACCCCGGATACAGTCAAGAAAAAATCGGTGAAGTTACTTTGTTTGATGGTGCCAGCATCGCTCGTTCACTCAAACGTTTAGAACAAGCCGAATTTGCCACGCGACAAGTTCATCCAACTAATCATCGCAAGAAGTTAGTTCAACTAACTCCTAAGGGTGAAAAGTTTTTGGCCATTGTCAAAGAAGCCGATAAAAAAGTTTCCGATCAGCTTTTTGCTAACATTTCTAAGACTGATCAAAAGAAGCTTGAAGATATTTTGCACCGCGTTTTTGATAATTTCGACGATCTGGATATTCAAAATAAATAGGTTTTAAATAATTGAGAAGAGGTAATTGCTATCGTGAATAGTAAGCAACATTTAGATATCAATGGGAAACCCTTCAACCGTAATCTAATGGTCCTAGTTTTATTAGTCGGTACTTTCTGTACTGTGCTAAACGGAACTATTTTGACTACAGCCTTTCCTACATTAATGAGTACATTTAATGTCTCAACTTCAGCTGTTCAATGGTTAACAACAGGATTCTTGATGGTCAATGGTATCATGATCCCTGTTACAGCTTGGCTAAGTACTAATTACAGTACTAAATCATTGTACTTATTCGCTATGTCGACTTTCTTAGTCGGAACGATTTTAGCTTTCATTGCTCCAAACTTTGCGACAATCTTGATCGGTCGACTAGTTCAAGCGGTCGGTGTTGGTATCACCATGCCACTGATGCAATTAGTTATGCTATCGATCTTCCCGGCTAACCAACGTGGTACAGCCATGGGGCTTGGTGGTTTGGTAATTGGACTAGCTCCAGCTATCGGACCAACATTATCAGGATTCATCATCGATCATTATTCATGGCGTGATCTATTCGGAATGATCATTCCGATCGTCATTTTTGTATTGATTTTTGCAATGTTTTTCATGCGTCCCGTTATCAAAACGAGAAAAACTAAACTAGATATTCCTTCATTATTACTTTCAACTTTAGGATTCGGTGCTTTACTTTACGGATTCTCATCAGTTGGTGATGAAGGTTGGGGTTCACCGATCGTGCTCAGTACTATCATTGGTGGTCTGATCTTGATCATCTGGTTCGGTCATCGTCAACTCCACATGGAAACACCTTTCTTGGAATTACGTGTTTTCAAAGTTAAAAAATTTACTATCGCTGCAGCTCTTTCTTCAACTGTAAACATGGCCATGATCGGTGTCGAAATGATCTTGCCATTGTATCTACAAATCGTTAAAGGAATGTCAGCTTTCCATTCAGGATTGACACTACTTCCTGGTGCTTTCTTGATTGGTATCATGTCACCGATCACTGGACGTGCTTTCGATAGATTCGGTCCTAAAGATCTAGCTAGAATGGGTATGTTCTTGCTAACAGCCGGAACGATCCCATTCCTATTCTTAACAAAAAATACACCAACACTCGATATCGTAATTCTTTACGCTATTCGGATGTTCGGTATTTCCATGGTCTTGATGCCTGTTACAACAGACGGTATGAACGCTCTACCATTTGATCTGATGAGTCACGGTACTGCCGTTAACAACACGGTCAGACAAGTCTTCAGTTCGATGGGTACAGCTATCTTGGTCAGTGTTCTAACTAACGTTACTAATACTGTCAAACCAGGCAAAGCTATGCTTCACGCAACACCACTCAAATATCAAGATAATTATTTGAGTGCTACTTTGACGGGATATCACGCAGCCTTCATGGTCGCCATCCTGTTCTGTGTGATCGCCTTTGGAATTACTTTCATGGTCAAAGACGGCGCCAAATCTAAGTCAGTTGATACAACTAACAAAGTTGAAAAAGCAGCTGCACAAAAGGCGGGTGAATAATAATGGTTCAGATCACAATACTTATTTCCGCCGCACTCGCATATTTCTTTGCGGTTTTCGTAAAAAACAAACGTCTCGGCTACACTGTTATGTCAGTTTTTATCGCTTTATTCTTGATCTCAATCGGTCTGTTAGTCGGTAACGAATACGGCCATCTCGGGATGGAAAAAGTTACAACGAACAAGACTATTGCTATTCAAACGGTTAAAAAAGGTTCTAATTTGTTGCTTTATAAGCAACTAGGAACTAATTCGAAAGAAAAAGTTTATGTTTACCGTACCCCAGATACTGCTAAAGCTAAAAAGCCGGATAATACTAAGGCAGATATCAATGTTACTAATAAAGTAAAACAAGGTAACTTTGATAGTTCGCATATTAAACAGGAGACTACTCGTTGGGAGTATAAGAACGGTTTTTATTCTTTCTTGTTTAATTTGTCTAATAATGACCACGAGTTTGTTAAGCAGACCAATACTTTTGAGATCGGGTCTGATTGGATGGTTTTGAGTACTTCGCAGGCTTCTAAGCTGGATAAGATGCTTAAGGATAAGGATGTTCAGGCTAAGATGAAGTCTGAGGGTGCTGATTATGTTAAGTCGATCGTTGCTCAGGAGATGAAGGCTAATCCTTCTATGAGTGAGACTCAACGGGCTGAGGTTGTTAAGCAGGCTCAGGCTGAGTATCAGGCTTCTGCTGTTAAGAAGTTGGTTGGAAATATGAAGTAGTTTTATTGCTTCGATTCCTTTGGGGATCGAAGCTATTTTTTTACTTGAGGTGAGAGAGTTTTTGGCAGACGAGAAGCGTTTTGCTTGGCCGGACGTTGGTGATTTTTGGTGTTTGGGTTGGGTTGGATTGTTTGTTGGTGGGGGATGGAGGTGGTAGTTTTGTGTGGTGGTTCACTGCCGGCTCCGGGGCCCGGGGATACAGCCACTGGAACGCTGCCGGCATCGATTGAAGCTATCCGGGAAGTTCACCCGGACATCTCCAATACGAGCCTTCTTGTAAGCGATGAATCGCTAACAAGAATTTGGGTGCGCTCGGCATGGGCGTTAACTAGGTGGTGAAAGTCCACTGTGAGCCGTAGTAGTCGGAATCACGAGCTGAGGACAAGGGTGTCCATCGCGAGGTGGAATCTGAAGGAAGTCTAAGGCAAAGTACTGAGCTGATGTACAA
>NZ_RHOM01000064.1 GCF_003946515.1 Companilactobacillus zhongbaensis
TTACCTTAATTTAATTAAGGCCTACACAATTAGCGTTAAAACTTTGTTCAGTTTTCAAAGGTCTACTTCTTGTTGATCGCTAAAGCTCTCAACAAGCGACTTAATTATTTTAACATGTTATCAACTATCTGTCAACAACTTTTTAAAATTGTTTTTTTTCAAGGATAATTGTTAAAACTGTCGTAGTCGTTGTCGCTGTTGTGTTAACTTGACAACGAAAAATATATTACTAGTTTTAAATACTTATTGCAAGTACTTTTTCTAAAAAAGTTGAAAAAGTTTTATTTGCAATTGGTATATATGCCATGAATAATTACTTCGCATTTTTCATTATATAATACTCAATCTCATTTGTCAGCGATAAATTATAAAAACTTAAAAAAAATCAACTAGACAACTTTGATCCATATAATGGCTATTGCATAAATCGCAACAGCAATAATACATGTTACATCTTTTTTAGAATAATGCAAGGGGTACATTTGCGTATTTTCCCTTTTTTCGTCAAATCCGCGTGACTCCATTGCCATGGCTAGGTCTGCTGACTTCTCTACTATCCCTACAAACACGGGAACTAACACCGAAAATGTGGCCTTCATCATTTCAACAACATTGCCATCAATTATTTTCGAACCTCGGGATACTTTAGCATCTATCGTGTTACCTACTTCTTGAATCAGAACGGGAATAAAACGTAAGGCAATCATTGTCACAACTGAGAAATCATTCACTGGAATCTTAAATACTTTTAAAAAACTGAATGCTTTCTCCAATCCTATTGCCATTCTTCTTGGTGTGGTCGTATACGCTAATAACGAAGTGGCAATGATCATCAAGGTGATTCGTGCTACTAACTTTATCCCCGTTAACAGTCCTTCGTAAGTTGGCGTCATTATGCCTAAATCTATGATCGGTTGGCCTGGAGTTGCTATCAAACGGAAGAACAATGTTAGGACCAGCAAAATGACAATCGCTTTAATTCCCTTAAATACATTGCTGATTGATAACTTAGCAACATAAAACAAAACTACTAACAAAATTGCTTGCATCAAGTAGATCCAAGGGTCAGTCACAATGAAAAGAGAAATCACCAAGACTAACGTAGATAATAATTTTGTACGGGGATCCAATTCATGGATAAAGGAATCACGATACAAGAATTTCCCCAAAGTGATTTTACGTTGCACTTTACTCCTCCTTCCCGAAACCAGCAACAATTTGATCTGTTAGTTCTGCTAAATTTAGTGGTACATCGGTGGTAACTATATCTTCACTCCGCAGTTCTTGATGAAAATTCACTGCAGCTGGCAAATCAAGGTCAGCTTTTTGCAAAAGATCGGTATCTCTGAGTACTGACCGAGTTGAACCCATCTTTAATAGACGGTGATCACCAAAAACCCCAATTTTCATACAATGATTGCAGACATATTCTAAATTGTGTGAGATCAAAATAACAGCACATTTTCGTTAATCAATTTCCTCATGCAAAATTTGAAATAGTAATCTTTTGGCTACATGATCCAAACCAGCTGTTGGTTCATCTAAAACTAATAGTTATGGCTGCATTGCAAACACTCCAGCTAATGCGACCAATCGTTGTTGGCCACCAGAAAGTTCTAGCGGATTATCTGCAAATTTTTCCTCTGCAATTCCCAATCTATTCAAATATTCTGTCGCAAATTTGTTAGCCGCATCAACTGTCGATCAATTGTTAAGCGGACCATAAGTCACATCTTTTAAGACACTATTAGCAAAAAGTTGATTTTCCGGATATTGGAAAACTAACCCAACCCTTTGTCGTACTGCGAACGGAAATTTCTTTTTTCGGCATACATTCTATGTCAGCCATCATCAGTGTTCCACGTCTACTTGCATTATTCCATTCATATGTGTGATCAACATTTTTTCCTGAACTTGATGTTATGACGAAGCCAATTAAATCTTCAGCACCGATTTAGGAAATCGATATCATTTCAAGCCAATGGGATTGTTTTTAGAAAGTTAAAAAATTTTGAATGTATTCCTTGTTTTTTAATTTTTCCTTATACCTTTATCGTGAGTAAACAACTCATTACATTGTGAGTGACTCAATAGATTCTTATCTGATATTTGGTTTGCAATTGATCCGAAGATTTTATAATTGATTTTCGAGTTTCTCTATCAAACATGTCAGTATTTTCGTCTATGATCAGATATTGAGTTTTATTATCAAAAACACTAGCAATTAACATTTTGTATCAACAGTAAAAATCTGCAATGATGATAACTTTATCCCTCAGCAAATAAGTAATTAAAAATAATAACGAATCATTGAAGTTACTTAACTTTCAAATTCATACAGCTTCTACAAGATATGATCCATTAGAAGACATAAAGTGGAATTTGCGATGCGATTGCTCATGTGAACACCATTCATTGTTTAAAACGTCTATAATCCGGTTTAATCATAAAGCTTATGATAATATGCTACTCCTCAAACCGTTTTTGATTCACTTGAAGTAATTGGAGGGTTTTCAGATTTCCAATCGATATGACGTAATTTGAAGTCTCAATACTTCTTGTAAGCAAGAGGAAATATTTTCATTAAGATCTCAAACCTTTCCAATCACTGTAAAAATGCTATAAAAAATGAAAACAGCACTCATTAGTTATCAAAAGGTATTGGTGAATCCTGTATCTGGTCCAAAATGATTTTCCATTTTAGGAAAGTGGAAAATTTTCAGTAATGTATCCCCAAAAAAGAGCACAAAAAAAGAGACCACTTTCGTGATCTCTTCTTCCCTGCTTTACGGAGAATAAGGGATTTGAACCCTTGATACAGGTTAATACCCGTATACATGATTTCCAATCATGCTCCTTCAGCCACTCGGACAATTCTCCA
>NZ_RHOM01000065.1 GCF_003946515.1 Companilactobacillus zhongbaensis
TTGAAGATGGGTTGGGTTTCTTTAAACTCCAACACCAGATCCAGCTTCTCTTGGACTGTATATTTACTTCTAGACATAAAAAAATCCCTTCATGAATATCAGATGAATTTATATTATTTCATCTGACAACCATAAAGGGATTATCGCAACTGCTTTTTTTGCTGCTTATTTTTCAACCAACTGACCATCAACCAACTCCAAAACTCGGTCACAAATAGCCAAAGTACTATACCGATGAGTAACCACAACAACAGTACCACGATAATAAGTCTTAACAGTCCGAAGAATCAGAGCTTCGTTGATAACATCCAAGTTACTAGTAGGTTCATCTAAAATCAGCAGTGAACTCTCATGTACCAAAGCACGAGCAAGCTCCAACCGTTGGACTTCTCCAGCCGATAAAACTGATTCGGCACTAGAGATCCTAGTATCCAACTTATCCGGCAGTTGTTCGATCGTAGACTTCAGATCCAGCCATTCTAAAACTTGCCAGATTTTCTGATCGTCAATATTGTCATCACGCAGAGTCAAATTCTCACGAATAGTCGTGTTAAAAATTTGTGCGGTCTGAGGAACATAACTAATTTGCTTCCGCAGTTGTTCCAGTGAATAATCGGCGACAAGCTTTCCATTGATCTCCACTTGGCCTGCTTGAGCCCGATACCAACGCATGATCAACTTCATAATAGTACTCTTACCTGCACCACTAGCACCGATCAAACCGATTCGTTCACCGTGAGAAACTTGCATATTTGATTGCTTCAAAATTTGATCATCCAAACGTTCTGGATAAGCAAAATCGACTTTTTTCAAACTAAAATTCTCAATCGTTGAAAGTTGCTTTTTACCAGTATTTTCCACGATTGGTTCTTCATCGACTAACTCAAAAACGTGACGAGCCGCCAATAAGCCACCAGCTAACGACCCTGGCAAATTTCCTAGTGACAGCACGCGACTGAAGGTAAACGGAAAGACCAAGGCCCACATATAAGAAATATCATTTAACTTGACGGTCACCACGAACAAGATCAAAGCTATGACCATCGTCAGTTGCATGCTCAAACTATTGCGGATCTGACCCGTACTCTTCTGGCGGTCAAGTTTCCAATAATTTTGACCAGCATCGTGCAGCTTTTGCAAATAAGGTTCAACTACTTGATACTGCTGCAATTCAGCTTTTCCAACTACAGCATCGGACATCATACGTTGCTCCTTTAGATCAGCATTGTTCAAATCATCAGTCAAATCCGCCAAATGACGTTGGCTATACAACGGAAAAATCATTCCGATCAACAAGTATGAAATCAAGGCGATAACGCCCAAGATAGGTTGCACGATCCAGAAAATAACTACAAAAATCACTGATGTTAAAAAGCCTATCACAATTGGCGACAACGTATGTGCATAAAAAATTTCGATCTGATCGATGTCTTGCGCCAAAAGTTTTAAAACATCACTACTACGAGCACTGTCCAATTTGGCGGGAGCTAGCTTCAAGATTTTTTGATAAACCATGTTTCGCATATTAGACAAAATTTTGAAGGCTGCCAAATGACCTAAATATTGTTCCGAAAAGCGCGTTATCCCGCCAATCAGGGCTAATAAAATAATCCACAGCCAGAGACAAGAAATATTGTTGAACAGTGAATCAAAGCCTTGCCACAACAATCCCATCTGTAAAAATGTGGCAATTGTCCCAGCCAAAATACTAGCTAATAAAATAAAATTCAGATGGCCGGCTGTTTTTAATAAACGCATAAATAATTTCATTGTAATCCAGCCTCCATCAATAGTTTTTGTTGAGCTTGAACTAACTGCTAAAGGTTGAAAGATGAATATAACAAAATAACCCCGGCATACCGGGATTTTATTGTATAAAAATAGACATGAGCTTACTCATATCATTATAATTAAGGCGTCGAAACCAATTACAAAGGAGTATTCATGTCCATGTCTATTTTACAA
>NZ_RHOM01000066.1 GCF_003946515.1 Companilactobacillus zhongbaensis
AGTACTTTGCCTTAGACTTCCTTCAGATTCCACCTCGCGATGGACACCCTTGTCCTCAGCTCGTGATTCCGACTACTACGGCTCACAGTGGACTTTCACCACCTAGTTAACGCCCATGCCGAGCGCACCCAAATTTCACTTGGCAATTTATTGCCTAGTGAAAGACCAAGTTTTGAGATGTCCGAGTGGGCTTCTCGGATAGCTCAAAATTGCGTCGGCAGCGTTCCAGTGGCTGTATCCCCGGGCCCCGGAGCCGGCAGTGAACCACCACACCAAACTACTACCTCTATCCCAACAACAACCACCAAAAATCACCAACGTCCAACCAAGCAAAACGCTTCTCGTCTGCCAAAAACTCTCTCACCTCAAGTAAAAACACCGACTGATCTCTCACATCTTTACAAAATCAGACATATCTCTTCGAATAAGACAGCTTCAGCTTCTTCAATCCTTCAACCGGATCCCCAAAACGATCAACCTCATACAAATTATTACGAATCCCAACCGGCACATCAGAACGATCAACATTGCGAACCTCATACTTCACATAAGACCCCTTATGCACAACCTTAACAAACTCAGTCTTATGATCATAGCTACCGTTCAAAGTAACAATATCACCCTCACCATAATCAGTATCGATCACAGCAGCCTTCTGCTTACCAGCATCATGCACCATCACATAACCAACCTTCTGTTCAATAAACGGGTTGATCCGATCCAAGCTAGCAAACTCCATATTACGTCCAAGGTAAGCCACCCCAAACACCAAACCGATCACCAAAATAACCGACATCAAAAAATAAGCAGCCTGTTTATAAAGCTTCCGACTCTTCAAAACTTGAGCGATATCACGGTTCATCCCGTCATCATCCTCATTCCAAAAATCCGAAACCGGGAAATGTAACGCCTGCGCAACGCGGACAATATAATCCATATTCGGATTCGATTGCCCCGCTTCCCAGCGATAGACCGTATTTCTAGACACTTGCAACATCTTTGCAAGCTCATTTTGCGTTACACCCGCTATGTCTCTTTTTTCCTTCAAAATATCCGAGATCGGTCTGATCTTATCAGCCTCAACGTAATACGTCCGATCATCTTTCGGCTTTTCTTTTTCGGGAATTCCATAAATTATTGCTAGAATTGCACTTAACAGCAGCAAAATCAACGTCGGTCCCGGATATACGTGAACATCCCTTCTAATGACCGCGAAGGTGATCATATTCGTGATCAAAATTACCAAAATCGCTACTTGAAAACCACCCAAGAACAAATACAAATGCCGGCCGGCTTTTTTTAATCGACCTATTCCTAGGAAAATGTAGACTAATAAAATACAAAAGAAGGTAATGAATTCTAGCATTCCTGGGATCGTTGTTTCTCCGTAATCGATGAAGGTCATCGATTTGTAAAACGGAAAATACGTGATCCCTTGCGTGCTTTTAATGTAAATGACTTTTAAGTAAAATAAGGCAACTATCGCTATCAAAGCCACGATGGTCGTTGATATTTTTAAATAGACTCTCTTCTTCTTCATAATCGCATCCCACATTATTAATATAATTATATTATAACGACTTTTTGAAAGATTTCTGGTTAAAAAGCAAATCCCTTCTCTGCGATAATCCCTTTATGGTTGTCAGATGAAATAATATAAATTCATCTGATATTCATGAAGGGATTTTTTTATGTCTAGAAGTAAATATACAGTCCAAGAGAAGCTGGATCTGGTGTTGGAGTTTAAAGAAACCCAACCCATCTTCAAT
>NZ_RHOM01000067.1 GCF_003946515.1 Companilactobacillus zhongbaensis
TATTTTTGACGAATTTATAAAAGCATTACCCAATCGCCTGATCAGGCTCTTGGATAATGCTTCATGATGTTAAAAAACTATTTGATTGTACCCAACCTCAACATACGAATGAGTTGAGGGCTATTTTCGTGCTTTCAACCTTTAGTAATCTAACCTAAAATATCCTAGATAGCTAAGAAAGAAGGAATTTTAGATGAATAACAACAACGTAAACTGGTTTGAGATCGGAACAGATCATCCAAAGGAAACAATGGATTTTTACAGCAAGATATTCGGCTGGAAATTTGTTGAGTATACAGATATGGAAAATGAATATTATAATATTATTGAACCAGGCAATGAATATCCTACTGGTGGTATTTTAGGTACTGCTGGAAAATTGCCGAGTATTCAGTTTTTTACACTTTAGTTGAAGATGTTGAAAAAGCCATTGCCAATGCTAAAGACAATGGTGCAACGGTAATTTGGGGACCAGTTACTGACAAGACTGGCTTGACTTTTGCTCGTTTGAACGATGACACTGGTCACCAATTTGGGGGCTTTTCAGCAGGAAAATAAGAGGAAGGTAATCGTATGAAGGCAGTAGTCGTTTCGCAGCCAGGTGGGCCGGAAGTTTTGGAATATAAAGATGTTCCCACTCCTGAGGTCAAACCTGATTGGTCGTTAGTCAAAATTAAAGGTTTTGGGATCATTCATTCAGAAATTTTTACTCGTCAAGGAAAGTCGCCTTCGGTCAAATTTCCGCGGATCTTAGGAATCGAATGTGTTGGTGTGATCGAAGAGACCACTGATCCAAAGAGATTGCCGGTAGGTCAAAAAGTTATAGCGATGAATGGTGAAATGGGACGTGATTTTGATGGCAGTTATGCCGAATATGCATTACTACCTAATAAAATTATTCATCCCGTTGAAACGAATATTCCTTGGGACGATTTAGCTGCTATCCCAGAAACATTTCATACGGCTTATCGAGCCTTGTTACAGCTGCAGCTAGATAATGCTGAAACCTTATTGATCCGTGGTGGAACGAGTGGTGTAGGTATCGCTGGCTTAAAGTTAGCAAAAGCCATCAATCCTGACATCAAAGTTCTAGGTACTTAGCGAAAAGATAACGCGAAAGATGAAGTTTTGCAGTTAGGCTACGATGGATTTGTCTTGGATCAAGATAAAAAATTAAAATTAGATCAGCCAGTAGATCGGATCTTTGATTTAGTCGGAGCTGCGACAGCACTTGATTCGATGAACAATTTAAAACCATTCGGGATCGCCAGCATCACAGGTGACATGGGTGGAGTTTGGGACATAGATCATTTCGACCCAGTAACAGCCATTCCAAACGACCGCTACATGACATCGTTCGCCAGCTACGTAATCAATGAGAAGCAATTGAATGACCTGTTGCAACTAATAACAGATAAAAATGTCGACGTTCATCCAGTAAAAACCTTCTCATTAAAACAACTACCAGAAGCACACGAATTTTTAGAAAATCAAACGAAACCAGGCAAAGTAGTAATTTTGCCATAGAAAAAAAGCTTCAACAGCGTAAAAAAATGCGATAATCCCTTTATGGTTGTCAGATGAAATAATATAAATTCATCTGATATTCATGAAGGGATTTTTTTATGTCTAGAAGTAAATATACAGTCCAAGAGAAGCTGGATCTGGTGTTGGAGTTTAAAGAAACCCAACCCATCTT
>NZ_RHOM01000068.1 GCF_003946515.1 Companilactobacillus zhongbaensis
CTACCAAGGAAACAACTAGGATACAAAAAACCCCAGGAGGCATTCGCCCTGGCCTGCGGCTACTAATAATCTGGCACTCCGATCCTGATAGATCTTAAGCTTTTTTTATTTTTTCGGGGTGGCTAACTTGTTCTTGCAATTTGCGAAAATATAATATTAACGATATACGAATAATGATGCGATTCGATTTTTTTAAACGGTCAGCTCTTTTTGTAAAATATCTTGCTCGTCTCATTTGACTACAATTTCCCCTATAACACGTTTACCCTAAATTAATTCCAGTACGTTCCAAAGCCTTCAGCGACTGCCTTATCGTGGATCGACTTAGCCGTCATCAAGTCTTGGGCAGCAATACCGACAGTCTTGAAGAAAATGATCTCGTGGTCATTTTGACGGCCAGGAATTTCTTCTGAGATCACCTTGCCGATATCCCCTGTGAAATCAGCCTCAGTGATGATTTTTTCAGACAGTGGTTTTAAGACATCGCCTGATTCAGCTAAGACCGCAGCTTGTGAATCAAAGTAGATCTTATCTGCTTTTGCCAACAATCCCACTGGCGTTTCCTGCATATCTGGTTGGTAAGAGCCGACACCACTGACAGTTGCCCCCGCTTTGATGTTGTTAGCATCATACACCGGTTTTTTAGCAGTAGTAACGGTGATGACTAGATCAGCATCTTTTACGGCTTCATCGGCCGACTTGGCAGCGACGATTTTCGTATGATAATCAGCCAATTTCTCACTCATCTTTGCGGCAAATTGTTGGGCTCGCTCAAAATTCAAGTCGCTAACTTCGACCACTTCTAAGTCACGCACGGAAAGCATGGCAGCAAGCTGCGTTTCGGCTTGGCCACCCGTTCCGATAAGAGCACCTTTTCGGCAATCCTTTTTAGCTAAATACTTAAATGCGACACCAGAGGCAGCGCCCGTGCGCAATTGTGTGACATAAGTTCCGTCCATGACCGTATCGACGATCCCAGTTTTAGCATCGATGTTCAACACTTGGGCGTTGATCGAGGCAAGTCCTTGATCGATATTGTTAGGAAACATGTTCAAGACTTTGACACAAGAAGCATCGTACTCCTCGCAAAAAGCCGGCATACACAAAAATGTATCTTGGCCATTCTGCTTTTTGATTTGCGTCCGCAATGGAACTTGCACTTTTCCAGCTGAAAAAAGTTTAAACGCATCGCCGACAGCATCGATACAATCCTCAAGTGAATAAAAACTTTCAATATCATCTTTCGATAGCAATAACATAAAAATCCCTGCCTTTCCTTTACTAATAGGATAACATGAATACGATTACAGACTGATAGTTCTATTACTAACCAATATAAAAAACGTTATACCTGTGCCGTTATCATCCTAGGTGGTACTTTTGCAACTATGATCTTATCAGAAGTTACTACACCAATTCATGTTGCCGTTGTTCCAATTAGTTGATTGATAATCTTATTTGTAATCTTACCGATGACAATGTCTGGATATATTAAAAACACTTATGGAAAGAATAACAACGAAACTGAACAATAAAATAAAGTACTAAAGGTTGAAAGCACGAAAATAGCCCTCAACTCATTCGTATGTTGAGGTTGGGTACAATCAAATAGTTTTTTAACATCATGAAGCATTATCCAAGAGCCTGATCAGGCGATTGGGTAATGCTTTTATAAATTCGTCAAAAATATC
>NZ_RHOM01000069.1 GCF_003946515.1 Companilactobacillus zhongbaensis
TCTAGATCTGTCCGGATTAGTTCAAATTGTTCACGAGAGATGTCGCTACTATAATGGTGTGCAAAGCTTTTCATGGATTAAAAACTCCTGTTTTTGATCTAATTTAACTAAAATCAAATCGAATGTCAAAGTATCCAAACACGTTCTTAGTTAATAATGAAATCGAAGAGATATTCGTTTCAATTTTCAAAACCGTAAATGGTCGTGAATTAATCGATACCTTAGCATATTATTTCAAATGCAACGATAACGTTAACGAAACCTCCAAGCAATTACACATCCATCGAAACACAACAAATTATCGCTTAAACAAAATCAGTGAAGTCTTCAAGTTAGATATTCATAAACTAAACGATATTTTTGAACTGTATACAAATTATTTAAACTTCAAGAAAAAGCAATATGAATCCAAAACACAAGATTAATTCAGGTAAGTAATTGGATTAAACAAAAAGGGCACTTCAATGATGAAGTGCCCTTTTTTAGTCTCTAAAAATAAAATAAATCTTCAAACTTCTTATCTAAAGCAATACACAAAACTAGTGCTAATTTTGCCGTAGGATTAAATTTTCCAGTCTCGATCGAGCTAATAGTATTCCGAGAAACACCAATCAAGTCCGCCAACCCTTGCTGAGAAAGATTCTTATCACGGCGAGCACTCTTAACATTATTTTTTAAAATCAATTTATCTGAATTCATATCAAATATCCTATTTTACAAAGTTGATGAAACAAACCAAACGAGAGAAGCCACAAAGAACAGCGAATGGAAAATCAAAAGAAACAAAGTCAATCCGCTTTTTTCTTCTTTATAATGATTGAATAATACCACGACGATAAAAATATTCAGTAACGCCAAAATGTCACCAATATTAAGATCCATAAAAACTTTGTAAATCATCAATAAAAGTGAACAAAAAGCGAGAGCAACAAAGCCTTTTTCATCAGCACGACGGACCTTCTCATCAAATCCTTCATCCTTACCCTCAGCTCGATACTTTTGAAGAACATCCTTCTTATCCAACAAAACCACTTCCTTTTGACAAGTTTACTTTGCAATATAAATATATCAATGACAAGTAAACTTGTCAATAAATCATCAAAAATCCCACACAAAAAATAAGAAATAATAATTAGAATAATATACTGTTAAAAGCCAGACGAATGTGAGATAATCGAATGCGCAGGTCAGATATGCCCGAGCAATCCCAAAAAAGAGATTGCGAAAGCAACAAAGTCTGAAGACAAGATGCAACCAAGTAGCAAAAGACAAAAAGCATTCAAAAAAAGCTATCATCAACCTGGGGGTTGATGGTAGCTCTTAAATTTTAAGCAAAAATAAGTTCACTTTTTAACAAACTCCATAATGTGATCTTCACCTTGCTTTTGATTTTGAACTTGCCTTTCTCTTACCAACAAGGAAGACATCTGAGATAGACCGCAAGAACTAGGACGCGCAAAAAGTGCCAATTTGCACAGCAAAATCGGTCCCTACCACCAAAAGGGGGGGATTGTTGAACTATCTAGACGGAAGGGCCCGGGGATACAGCCCTCAGCCGATCGAGTAGGAGGTAGCTAGGCTACCGACCTCTCACACCACCGTACGTACGGGTCCGTATACGGCGGTTCATTAATTTAAGCATTCTGAATAAGCCAGAGCTTTCTGGACAGGTTCATTAGTC
>NZ_RHOM01000007.1 GCF_003946515.1 Companilactobacillus zhongbaensis
TGAAGATGGGTTGGGTTTCTTTAAACTCCAACACCAGATCCAGCTTCTCTTGGACTGTATATTTACTTCTAGACATAAAAAAATCCCTTCATGAATATCAGATGAATTTATATTATTTCATCTGACAACCATAAAGGGATTATCGCAATCAGAGTAGTTGGCTTTTTTTAAACAATATTATTTATTTTCCGTAGCAGTTTCTTTGGCAGGTTTCCAAAGTCCGTAGATGACACCGGCAATGACGGCACCGATCAAGACTGCTAAGACATAAAGTAGTGGGTGATTTGCAAGCAATGTTACGAAGATACCACCGTGTGGGGCAGGAACGTTAACGTGCCACAATTGTGATAATCCACCACCAATTGCTGAACCGATAACACTTGAAACGATAACGTGAAGTGGATCAGCGGCAGCAAATGGAATTGCACCTTCGGTGATGAAGGAAATTCCGAGAACGTAGTTAGAAAGACCAGCTTGTCTTTCTTGTTCAGTAAATTTGTTCTTCCAGAAAGTTGTAGCAATGGCGATTGCTAGAGGTGGGATCATACCACCAACCATAACAGCGGCCATTAAAGCACCATCTTGTGTAGCTGTAAATGTACCAATGGCGAAGGTATAAGCAGCCTTGTTGAAAGGACCACCCATATCGACTGACATCATACCAGCTAATAAGGCACCAAGGATAACGGCATTACCAGTTCCCATTGATTCTAGGAAGTTCGTGATAGCATGGTTAACAATTGCGAAAACTGGGTCGACTGCGAAGTACATGATGGCACCAGTTGCTAGTAGTCCTAGTACTGGGTAAAGCAAGATAGGTTTAAGTCCATCAAGTGACTTAGGTAAGTTCTTAAGTAATTTTTTAAGACCGACAACGATCCAACCAGCAATGAAACCAGCTAGAAGACCACCGATAAATCCGGCCGGACTCTTTGAAGCAACGATGGATGCACTAGCTTGAGAAGCCATGTAACCACCAACGAAACCAGGTAGAAGAGCAGGACGATCACCAATAGATTCAGCAATGTACGCTGCTAAAACGGGGATCAAGAAACTAAATGCATAATTACCGACGTGGTTAAAGAATAAGAACCACTGTGAATTAGAACCGACAGCTGGCTCAAGTAAGAACGAAAGCGCCATTAAAATACCACCACCGACAACGAATGGAAGCATGTTAGAAATACCATTCATTAAGTCAGCGTAAATTTTTGACCAGAGCGATTTCTTTTCAGTTGATTCTTCAGCTTCAGCTGCGCCACCTTCAGAGTGGAAGATTGGAGCTTTTTGTTCAACGGCTAAGTTTATCAATTCATCAGATTTATTAATTCCATCTGTTACGGGACGGTTAACTAAATGTTTTCCGTCAAATCTTGGCATGTCGACTTTCTTGTCGGCAGCGATGATAACACCGTCAGCACGTTTGATATCGTCAGCTGTTAGTAAATGTTTAACACCTTCAGAACCGTTAGTCTCAACTTTAATGTCAACACCAAGCTTTTCAGCATGCTCTTTTAAAGCAGCTTCAGCCATGTATGTGTGGGCGATTCCGGTTGGACAAGCAGTAACGGCAACAACGAAAGGCTTCTTGTCAGCTGAATTGGCTGTCTCGGCAGCAGCTTTTGCAGCTGCTTCTTGTTTAGCCTTTTCTTTTTCCTCTTCTTCTTTTTCATTAGCTTCTTTGGCATCCATTGCATCGCTAAATAGTTTTTGAACTTCATCAGCAGAAGTAGCTTTTTTCAAGTTAGCGACTAAGTCAGGGTTGATCAACAACGATGATAAAGCAGCTAAAGCTTGGAGATGCAAGTTGTCAGCCCCGTCAGGAGCAGCAATCATGAAGAATAAGAAAGTAGGTTGGCCATCAAGAGATTGATAATCGATACCATCTTTACTCTTGGCAAATAACACAGTCGCTCTTTTAACTGCCTTGTCACGGGCGTGGGGCATAGCGATACCATCACCAATACCGGTACTTGTTTGAGCTTCACGTTTTAAGATGTCGCTCTTGTATAATTCTTTGTCATCAATGACTCCAATGTCATAATATTTACTGACCATTTCATCTATAGCTTCTTCTTTGGTAGTAGCTTTTAAATCCATGATCATAGCATCTTTTAGAAGTAATTCCTTCAGATCCATAGATTTCTCCTCCTAATTAACTTGGCTAATATTAATAGCTTGGTAAACTTCGTCAATTTTTGATTTAACAGCAATGTCTTGGCTAAAGGCGGTAGCTGATCCACAAGCTGCTCCAATATGAAAGCTTTCGATCGGGTCGTTAGTTTTCATAAATGTCCCTACAAAACCAGCAATCATGGAATCACCAGCACCAACTGAATTAATGACTGTTCCTTTAGGTGCATTAGCCTTGAATACTTTGTCCTTAGTAACTAGTAAAGCTCCGTCACCAGCCATGGACACTAATACGTGTTTGGCACCTTGGTCGAGTAACTTTCTAGCATTATCAACGATGTCTTGTTCGTTTTTAAAAGTGGTATCGAACAATTCGGCTAACTCGTGGTTATTAGGTTTCACGACTAAGGGGTGAAGTGGCAGTGTGTCAAGTAAAGCTTGGCCCGTTGTGTCGATCACGAAATCGGCCCCTTGAGCTTGGATCATTTTGGCGATGTCTAGATAAAAAGTAGTTTCGATATTTTTAGGTAAACTACCGGACATGATGACAACATCGCCGTTACCTACTTTTTTGAGTAATTTAATGAATTCAGCTTTTTCATCGGCGGTGATCTTAGGACCGGTTCCGTTGATTTCAGTCTCTTCATTTTGCTTGACGGCGTTGATCTTAACGTTGATCCGGGTGTCGTCGGAAACCTTAGTAAAATTGGTGTTTAATTGGTGTTGCTGCAAGAGATTTTCAAACATTTCTCCGGTAGCTCCACCGACGAAACCTAGAGCAGTCGAATCTAATGCTAATTCATTCAAAATCCGTGATACGTTGACACCTTTTCCACCAGGCAATTTAACATCGCTAGTAGTTCGGTTTACTTCGCCAACGGTCATTGCGTCTAATTGTAAAACGTAATCGATCGATGGGTTAGCTGTGATAGTGTAGATCAATTATTTGGCCTCCAAAACTTTGGTATATTGTTTGATTTTGTCTAAAGTCTTGCTTGGCAATTCGTTGGTGATCAAGGTAGCTTCACTCAAATTAGCAAAGCGGCTGAAACTTACTTGGCCACATTTGGAGCTATCAGCTAAAATGAACTGTTCATGCGAATTTTGCAAAGCAATTTCTTTAGTCGCTGATTCTTCTGGATCGGGGGTCGTATAGCCAGCTTTAATAGAAAAACCATTCGTTCCGATAAAAGCTTTATCGAAGTGGTAGTTGGCTAAGGCTTTGGTCATGTTAGATCCAACCAACGCTTTTGTGCTAGCCTTGAGGCGACCTCCTGGTACAAAAGTTTCAACTTGATAATCAGCTAATGTCGAGGCATTATCGACACTGTTGGTGACGACTAATAAATTAGACGCCTTTGCCAGGTATGGGATAAGGGCTTGCACGGTAGTTCCGGCATCGAGAAAAATAATTTCATTACTTTGAACTAGTTCGCCAGCAAAACGTCCAATCTGAGCTTTTTCATCTGGATGAGTTGAGATCTTTTGCGATTGAGCTGGTTCATCGTGCAAAGAAACAATGCTTTGAGCTCCGCCGTAAATCCGTAATAACTTATGGCATTCTTCTAAGTCTTGCAAGTCTCTTCGCAAGGTCGACTCTGATGCTCCAGTAAGGGGGATCAGATCTTGAAGCTTCACGATGTTGTGAAGTTGTAATTGTTGAAGAATAATTTGATGTCTTTCTTCGGTAAGCACTTACACACACCTCCTGCAATAATAATACATCAAATTCATTCAAAATCAATCATAATCTTTCAAAAACGTTCAAAAAGTTTCAAATGCTTTCACGACTTTACTAAAATGGTGGACAGGCTTTTGTGTTTTGAAGTATTATGAATAGTGTTTTTGTGCTAGAATTTAAAAATGATAATCAAATTAATAACAATAGGTAGAAAGGAGGGATCAGATGTTTGTTGATAATGTAAAAATTACCGTTCGTTCAGGTAAAGGTGGCGACGGTTCAGTCGCTTTTCGACATGAGAAATATGTTCCCCTTGGTGGACCTGCTGGTGGCGATGGAGGCCGCGGTGGTGACATCATTTTACGTGCTGATGAAGGCATGAATACTTTAATGGACTTTAGATACAAACGTATCTTTAAAGCTGATCCAGGCCAAAATGGTCAGATCAAAGGAATGTACGGACGCAAAGCTGATCCTGTTTATATCGCAGTACCAACTGGTACAGCCGTATTTGATGAAGAAACTGGTCAATTGATCGGGGACTTGGTCGATAATAAACAAGAATTAGTCGTTGCTAAAGGTGGAAAGGGTGGACGTGGAAACATCCACTTTGCCAATTCCAAGAATAGAGCACCGGAAATCGCCGAAAATGGTGAACCTGGTCAAGAAAAGATGATCCGTTTAGAGTTAAGATTGATTGCTGATGTTGGATTAGTTGGTTTTCCTTCAGTTGGAAAATCTACCTTATTATCAGTAGCAACTTCCGCTAAACCTAAAATCGCTGCTTATCACTTCACAACGTTAAACCCTAATTTAGGGATGGTTAAATTAGATAACGGAAATGACTTTGTTATTGCTGACTTACCTGGTTTGATCGAAGGAGCTTCTAACGGAGTTGGACTAGGAATCCAATTTTTACGTCACGTTGAAAGAACACGTGTTATTTTGCACTTAGTGGACATGGATCCAGAAAATGGCCGTGACCCATATACAGACTATTTAGCAATTCGTAATGAACTAGGTACTTACGATGAAAACATCTTAAGTCGTCCAGAAATTATTGTTCCAACTAAGTTGGATATTCCTGGGGCCGACGAACGATTAGCTGAATTTGAGCAAAAACTACCGGAAGGTACTGATATTTTTGCTATTTCCAGTATTCAACATACTGGTGTTAAAGCATTACTTGATCACACTAGTGAGGTATTGTCGAAGACTGAACCGATCCACTTTGACGTTCAAAGTGATGAAACAGTTGAGTACAATTACCAACCTAAGGCTGACAAGTTCAAAGTTCATCGTACAGGTGAACACGACTTTGAAGTTACCGGTGATGAAGTTGAACGTCTACTTCAAATCAGTAATTTAGATCATCAAGATGGAATTATGAGATTTGCTAGAAAACTCAAGGGTATGGGTATTGAAGAAGCATTGATCGATGCCGGTGCACAAACTGGTGATTCTGTCACAATACTTGATTTCACGTTCGAGTTTATTTAGTTATTTAGGGGTAATTATATTATGAATAAATCACCAAAAAGAAGGTTCATTGGTGGATTTGATGGGCTACGTACATTAGGTGTTATTGGCGTAATTATGTACCATTTGAACCCAACTGTCTTTTCTGGTGGGTACTTGGGTGTACCTATCTTTTTCTTAATTTCGGGATATTTGATCACTGATCATTTCTTTAACCAAGTAGATGCTGGTGAGAAATTTTCGTTGAGCAACTTTTATATAAAACGGATCCGACGCTTGTACCCGGGCTTGCTGTTCGTCTTGCTAGCTTCTGGGGCATACATTGTTTTGTTCCTGAAGAATTTGCTATACCACTTAGATCAGATCTTTGTGACGAACGTATTGAACGTCTACAACTGGTGGCAAATTTTTAATGGTCAATCTTATTTTGAAAGATTTGCTAATAATGAATCACCATTTACTCATTTATGGACATTGTCGATCGAAGGTCAATTTTACATTGTTTGGCCTTTATTATTGCTGTTGTTCATCAAGTTAGGGATGAAAAAGAGTCGGATCTTCTGGTTTGCAATGATCGTTTCGGTCATTTCTGCCATTTGGATGGCTATTTTGTATCAACCAGGTGTCGACCCAAGTCGTGTTTATTACGGAACAGATACTAGATTGTTCTCGATCCTTCTTGGCTGTGGTCTAGCTATTGTGTGGCCAGCTGAGAAACTGAAAGTCGGGGTCATGAAGAGTGACAAGTGGGTCTTGAATATTATCGGACTATTGTCGTTTGCCTTGATGGTCTTCATGATCTTCACTGTGAAAGATTCTTCTGCTTTCTTGTATCGTGGCGGAATGTTCATTTTTTCAGTTGTGACATGTATCTTTATCGCTGTCGTAGCACATCCAAGTGCTATTTGGGATAAAGTTTTGTCGAACAAATTGTTCCATTATATTGGAGCTAGAAGTTATGGACTTTACTTGTATCAATTTCCAGTAATGATCTTTTTTGAATCGAAATTCAAGAACATTGCCGATCATCCGGTACTTTACCCAGTGATCGAAGTGATCTTGATTTTCTTGATCACAGAATTTTCATACCGTTTCGTTGAAAGACCACTCGCTAAGGCTAGTTGGCAAGATGTGAAGAATTTCTTCAAGTCATCTACTGCAATTAGTAGAGTGTTGGCCATCGTGATTGCTTTGATCGTGGCTACTGGTGGTTACGGAGTAGTTAAGGCTACTTCAGCACCAAAACCAGAAGCTAACAACAGTAAGCTTGCCCAGAAGATCAATAAGAATACGAAGAACAACGAAAAGCGCAACAAAAAAGCTATCGAACATCTGAAAGAAAATAAAGATAAAGGTAGCAATGGCTCCATGACTGCCGAACAAAAGGCTAAGTATAAGAAGTTAGCTAAGACTAAGCCTGTCAATGAAGAGTTCGAAAAATACGGACTTTCTCAATTTGACCTGCAAAGATTGAAAGATTTGCAATTAACAGGTGTCGGTGATTCTGTTATGGCCGATGGACTAAATAATTTCAACCAATTATTTAGCGATAAAAATGTAGTTATTAATGCTGAAGTCAGCCGTCAACTGTCTGAGAGTGTTGATATTTTACAAGGTTATAAAGATCAAGGTGTCTTAGCTCCTAATGTCATGGTTGGTCTAGGTACTAATGGACCATTCAACGATGAACAAGTGGCTCAAGTTATGAAGTTAGTTGGACCTAAACGTCATGTGTTCTGGATCAACGTCTTTGTGCCTACAAAGCCTTGGGAAAAACCAGTTAACGAACTCTTGAAGAAGTCGCAGAAGAAGTATAAGAACCTTTCAGTCATTGATTGGAATGGTTATGCAAAGGGACATCCAGATTGGTTCTACGATGATCAAGTTCATCCTAATCCAGATGGTTCGATGTATTATTCCTCCTTTGTGGTGAAAGAGATTTTGGCCGACTTAGATAAATAATAGATAGGATTTTTGTATGGAATTAGAATTTTTAGGAACAGGTGCTGGTGTTCCTTCAAAAGGAAGAAACGTATCGAGTACCGCATTGAAATTGCTCGATGAAAGAAATGAAGTTTGGCTATTTGATGTTGGTGAAGCCACACAACACCAAATTTTACAAACGACTATCAGGCCAAGAAAGATCACAAAGATTTTTATAACTCATTTACACGGCGATCATATTTTTGGATTGCCTGGGTTATTGTCTAGTCGTGCTAATCAAGGTGGCGAAGCACCATTAGAATTATATGGACCAGTTGGCATCAAAAAGTTCGTGGAAACTTCACTCGCCGTGACCGGGACTAAGCTAGGTTATAAGATCAAGTACATCGAAATGAAAAACGGTGGCGAGATCTTCAACGACAAGACTTTTTCGGTTTATGCCGGAAAATTAGAACATCGAATAACTTGCTTTGGTTATCGAATCGTTGAAAAGCCGAAGACTGGTGAACTTTTGGTCGATAAATTAAAGCAGTACCACATTCCGAATGGACCGATTTATGGTAAGCTCAAGGCAGGGCAAGAAGTAACTTTAGAAGATGGAACTAAGTTGAATGGAGCCGATTTTATCGGACCTGATAAGCCTGGTAAAACAGTCGCAGTCATTTCTGACACTAGATACACACCGGAGATCGACAAATTGGCTGATCATGCCGATGTGATAGTTCACGAATCGACTTTTTCCGATGAAGATAAGAAAATGGCTTACAATTATTTCCACTCCACGGCTGCTCAAGCTGCCCGTGTGGCCAAGAAATGCGATGCCAAAGGTTTATTATTGACGCATATTTCTGCTCGCTACACTGGTAAGGCTGCTTTGGCTTTGCAAAATGAAGCACGCAAGATTTTCGATAATAGTCGAGTAGTAAATGACTTTGATATTTACGAAGTACCATTTCATTAAATTGAGAAAAGAGGGTTCGTCATGGTTAATTTGTTAGAGCAAACTGTTTTAGTCACTGGAGCATCTTCTGGTATTGGTAAAGACGTTGCAATTCAAGCCGCTTCTGCTGGAGCTAACTTGATCTTAGTGGCACGTAATACCGAGAAGCTAGCCGAAGTTAAACAAGCTTGTATCGCTGTCGGCAGTGAGTATTCGAATCATTTTTACTTGTCGATTGATATGAGTGATCCGAAAGCAATCGAACAAGGCGTAGAAACCATCTACGACAACTTCGAAAAAGTCGACGTTTTAGTCAATGCTGCTGGATTCGGTGATTTTTCTAATTATTTAGAAACTGATTTTTCGACAGTCGAAAAGATGTTTAGAGTCAATGTTCTAGGTTTGATGCTGATGACACGATTGGTTGCAAGCAAAATGATCGATAACGGCTCTGGTCATATTTTTAATATTGGTTCGATGGCAGGCAAGATCACCACACCTAAATCGGCGGCTTATTCAGCTACAAAGGCAGCCGTGATTGGCTTTTCTGATGGCCTTCGCTTGGAATTGAAGCCATTCAATATTTTTGTCACAACGGTTAATCCAGGACCCGTAGCAACTAACTTTTTTGATATTGCTGACCACACTGGTAGTTATATCAATTCAGTGAAACGGTTCATTATTGATCCGGAGAAACTTGCGAGTGACATCGTTTCAACTTTTAATAAGAAGAAACGAGAGATCAATCGTCCACGTTACATGGAATTAGCCAGTGTTCTTTACAAAATGGCACCAAGTGTGGGAGACTATTTAGCAGGGACGCTAGGAAATCGAAAATAGGGGATTTTAATTATGGATAAAAAAAGACAATGGAGATTTGTTATAGGTCTGATCATTGCATTGGTCGTGATCATATTTGCAATTTTAAACATCGATCCAGTAACAGTAAGTTTTGGATTCACACGTGTTAAACTACCGTTGATCTTACTGATCATCGTGACTTTACTCTTAGGAGCAGTAATAACAGTCTTGTTAGCAAATACTGGTTCCAAGAAAAAGGATGATCAAAAGTTGACTCGGTCAGCTAAGAAAGAATTATCTAATGTTAAGATTTCAAATGATAACCAAATAGCGGATGCCTTGAAAGATAATCAAACAAAAAACAAACAAAATTAGATTTTTGCTTGCCGTAACGGTATTATGATAGTATTATATTAAACGTTAGATTTGATTAAGTAATATAAAAATAAAGGAGCTTTTTAAATATGGCAGTACCAGCAAGAAAAACATCAAAACAAAAGAAGCGTCAAAGACGTGGACATATCAAGTTGAATGTTCCTAACATGCAATTTGACGTAGCATCAGGTGAATATCGTTTGAGTCACCACGTATCACCATCAGGTATGTACAAAGGCAACAAAGTTGTCGACACAAAAAATGACGCACAAGCTTAATTAATAAAAGTCGAGTCTATATGGCTTGACTTTTTTTGTATAAATAAATGGGGAATTACTATGAAAAAGATAAAATACTTTCTGATTTTACTGATTCCAATTTTCTTCATGGTGTTAAGTGGCTGCTCAAATTTGTCATTAACTACCACAAAAGACCAATATCAGGCTAGTGGCCTCGTAGCTGTTATCAAGGGGAAGGCTACCAAAGCGACCAAGTTGGTCTACACATTGAATGGCGAAAAACACAATGTTACGATGCATAGTCATGAATTTGCTTTTTCAGTACCAGCATCGGATAAGAACCAAGACATCAAGATCGTTGCTAGTGATGGCAAGAGTACGGAAACGAAAATCGTAACAGTTAAAAAGGCTCAGCCAATCGCGAATTACACTGAATTTGCTCAGATGTATAATTATTCAACACTTTTAGCAGGACAACCAACGGATCAAATTCCTTTAGTTGCCCAAAATGGTATTTTTAATTATAAGAAGAGTAGCAATACGATCTTGCATTTCAATGTCCAAAATTCTTCTTTGATAGGGATAGCCATGCAAGATTCTCTCAAGTCGTTCAAGACTAAATCAGGGATCAAGCAGTTCGCTAGTTCTCTGTACTCAATTTCCGAGCTAACGGGTGCCGATGGCAAGAAGGTCATGCAACACCTCCAAAAGCAGCTAAAAGACGCTAAGGATGGCAATAAGACCAACCTGACACCAATCAAATCAAATGGGATCATGTTTGATCTCAATTTGTCGAGCGATGCATTTTACGTTTACATCACCAAAGATTAATTAAAAAAGAGCGTGGAGGGAGATGATCAGCTGCTGAGGATCAACACAGGTGTTCGAACAGGGTGCGACGGAGTCGTGCCTCGAACAGCAGTGATGACCGGAGGCCGCTATCACCCGTAACGCGATTCAACTAAAAAATCCAGCAACTCAATCGAGTTACTGGATTTTTTCATACGGAAATAAAAAAGGCACCTAAAGAAATTACTCTTTAAGCGTCCTTTTTTTGACTATCTTTACTATTATCTTTTAACATAAGTGGAATGATTGTAAATATTACGGCAAATATGATCGAAACAATCAATGTCATTTGGAAGTTGTATGTTTGTTGGTTTAATGCTCCTCCAATGAAACCGGCAACTTGACCTAAGACGATTGCCCAAAAAATAACTGCTACATATCTCATTTTGTCCATCTCGCTTTCTATGATAGTTTAGCATAAATTAAGACTTTGCCCAATAAACTTTGGATTAATTTTGTTATAATTTTAACTGAAGGGGGCTTTATATTGCAAACACAATTACAAGTTATGAGCAGTTATAGTTTACTGCAAAGTCCCATTAAACTTACTAGTCTGGTCAAACGTGCTAAAGAACTAGGTTATTCATCGCTAGCTTTGACTGATAATAATAATTTATATGGTTCGATCGATTTTTATACGGCTTGTCAAAAAGTAGGGATCAAGCCGATCATCGGACTGACGGTCCATACTTTAGGATTGATGGATGAGACTGAAGTTTATCCATTGATCTTACTAGCCAAGACCGACGTTGGTTATCATCATTTGATCAAGATTTCTTCATTAATCATGTCCAGTGATGATCCAATCAAGTTTGAAGTTATCGCCCCGTTTCTCCATGACTTGTTTGTTATTACTCCTGGTGAGGATGCCGAGATCTTGCAACAAGATTTAGGAATCGGCTTTTTGCAAAATATCCGCCACCTTATTGATGACGGATCAATATATTTAGGGATAAATTTGTTTTCTGAACAAATCGCCTATGTTAAAAGGATCCGTGATATTGGTCAAAGTACGCAGACACCGCTAGTTTCGGTCAACGATGTGCGCTATTTGGTACCGGATGATGTTTTGTCTTATCAAGTTTTGAATCATATCCGTACTGGTGAAAAAATCGAGCTGGAGCAAAGGCAGCAAAATGGTCAAATGTATTTGCGTCCACCAGAAGAGGTCGAGTCAGAGTTTGACAATTATAACTTAGACCAACCGATCCAAAACGCTGATGAAATAGCTCAACGTTGCAATGTGAAAATTGAGTTTAAAGCCACTGAACTACCAGAGTTCCAGACACCTGAACATGTTTCTTCAGCTAGTTTTTTGAAACAGTTAGCTACCAAGGGCCTTTTGAAACGAATGCATGGACAAGTTCCTGTAGAGTATTCAAAAAGACTAGCCTACGAATTAGGTGTGATCGAAGAAATGGGCTTTTCTGATTACTTCTTGATTGTTTGGGACGTGATCAAGCATGCTCACGATGTTGACATCAAGACTGGACCCGGAAGAGGGTCAGCGGCTGGTTCTTTAGTTTCATATACTCTAGGCATCACTCAAGTGGACCCAATCAAGTATGATTTGCTGTTTGAGCGCTTTTTGAACCCACAACGGGTAAATATGCCAGATATCGATTTGGACTTGCCAGATGACCGCAGGGATGAAATGGTGCATTACATGCATGACAAATACGGTGCCGATCATATGGCTCAGATCATTACTTTTGGAACTTTGGGTGCCAAGATGGCCTTAAGAGACATCGCTCGAACTTTTGGGCAGTCAACTTTCCAAATGTCCAAGTGGTCAAATGCCATCCCTAAGCAGTTAAATGTGACCTTGTCCGATTCCTTCAATGAGTCGGAGACCTTACGCCAACTAGTTAGCGAATCAAAGGAAAATCAGGTCATCTTTGATATTGCCAAGCAGATTGAGGGTATCCCACGGCATTATTCGACTCACGCCGCTGGAATTGTTCTTAGTAAAAAGCCGATGACAGAGATTGTTGCAGTTCAGCTGGAAGACGATGGGATCAATTTAACGCAGCAAACGAAAAACAATGTCGAAAATCTGGGACTATTGAAGATGGACTTTTTAGGATTAAAGAATTTAACGATCCTCGATAAATCGATCCAAATGATCTCAGAAATGACGGGTAAAAATTTTCATCCGGAACAGATTCCATTGGATGACCCTAAGACCTTGCAGCTGTTTCAACGTGCCGATACCGATGGTGTGTTCCAGTTTGAATCTGACGGTATCAAAAGCGTTTTGAGACGATTAAAACCCACCGCTTTCAATGATATCGTGGCAACGAATGCTTTGTATCGACCGGGACCAATGCAAAACATTGATGTGTTTATCAAGCGAAAGCATGGCGAAGAGCCAGTTGAGTATCCTGATTCATCCTTGGAAGATATTTTGAAGCCGACTTATGGTGTTTTAGTTTATCAAGAGCAAGTAATGCAAGCTTCATCCAAGATGGCAGGTTTTTCTTTGGCAGATGCCGATTTACTCCGTCGAGCCATTAGTAAAAAGAATGAGAAATTGATGAACGAAAATCATCAAAAATTTGTTGAAGGTGCTGTTCGACTAGGACATGATCGGCAATCCGCCGAAAATGTTTACGATTATATAGAAACTTTTGGTAATTATGGTTTCAATAAATCTCACTCGGTTGCTTATTCGATGATAGCTTTTTGGTTGGCATATATTAAAGTGCATTTTCCAAGTGTCTTCTTTACTTGTTTGATGAATTCGAACTTAAACAATGAGACTAAGACTTCTAATTATATTCAGGCGGCTAAAGATCGTCAGATCAAGATCATGAATGTTGACATCAATTTGAGTGGTTATGAATTTCAAGTTGACGAAAAAGGCATCCGATTTGGTTTCCTCAGTATTAAAGGGATGCGTCGTGATTTTTCGCAGTCGATCGTCAATGAACGGAGTCAAAAAGGGCAATTTAGCAGTATTTTGAATTTTTTGCAGCGGATCGATACGCGATTTGTTAAAGCAGATTACATTGAGCCGCTAGTCTTTACTGGTGCCTTCGATCAATTTAATCGAAATCGCAAGGAAACGCTACTTGACGTTCGCGACTTAGTCGATAGTATTAAGTTAGCAGGGAATAGCATTTCTCTGTTTGATACGCTGGAACCGAAGAAACATGAAGTCGACGACTTTACTTTGACTGAGAAATTAAATCAGGAAAAAGAATTTTTGGGGATTTACGTTTCTGGTCACCCAGTTGAAAAAGTCCGGCAAAAATTACTCAATGTCAACACGGTCAAACTCAACCAATTGGAAAACAATATGGGACGTTCGCTCTACATGATCGGGTTGATCAAGAACATGCGGGTCATTCGCACTAAAAAAGGTCAACAAATGGCTTTTGCGACTTTAGAAGACGAGACTGGTTCAGTTTCGATCACGATTTTTCCGAAGCTATTCAATCAGATCAAGGATGATGATCTGATGAACCAGATCAAAGTGATCATCGGGACACCAAACGAAGGCAGGCGTGGTGATCTCGAAGTGATCGCAGATAAAGTCAATGACCCGAAACAGTACTTGCGGAAACTTCCCGATGAAGTTTTATATTTGAAAGTTCCTCGACAATTAGATAGTCCTCAAAAATTAACTGATCTGTATAATTTGATCGAGACTTCTCGGGGAAATGTTCCGGTGATCGTTTATCGGGAAACAAAAAAACAAGCGGTTTTATTAAAAAATAATCGCTGGATTAATTTTAATGATGAAATCCAGGCAAAATTGATCAAATTTTTGGGGCAAAAGAACGTTTTTCTTAAAAAAGGTAACTAATTTTTGTTTAAAACGTTTTCAACGCTACAAAGAATGTGAAAAAAATGTTATATTTTATAAGGTTTTGTTTTAGAATCAAATAAATTTGGAGTGTGAATAAATGAAGCGTATTGGTATATTGACCAGTGGTGGAGACGCCCCTGGCATGAACGCTGCTATTAGAGCAGTCACACGTAGAGCTCTTGATAAGGGCTTAGAAGTGTTTGGTATCAATTATGGATACGCTGGATTAGTTGCTGGAGATATTTTTCCATTAACTGCTTCAGACGTATCTGATCGTATTCAACGTGGTGGAACATTCTTGTATTCAGCAAGATATCCAGAATTCGCCCAAGAAGAAGGTCAACTTAAGGGTATCGAACAACTTAAGAAATTCGGAATTGATGCGTTAGTTGTTATCGGTGGAGACGGTTCTTACCATGGCGCCTTGCGTTTAACTGAGCACGGTTATAATGCAGTTGGTTTACCTGGAACTATCGATAATGATATTCCATATACAGACTTTACTATCGGATTCGATACAGCTGTTTCAACAGTTATCGAATCGATCGATAAGATCAGAGATACAGCTACTTCTCACGAAAGAACTTTCGTTATTGAAGTAATGGGTCGTGGTGCAGGAGATATCGCACTTTGGGCCGGTGTTGCTGGTGGTGCAGAAGAGATCGTCGTTCCTGAAAGAGAATTTGACGTTTCTGAAATCGCTGATAGAATTAAGCGTGGCCGTGAAAAAGGCAAGAAACACATGCTAGTAGTTTTAGCTGAAGGTGTTATGCATGCTGATGAGTTCATGGACAAGCTTAACCAATATGGTGATTTCCAAGCCCGTGCAACTGTGTTAGGTCACGTTCAACGTGGTGGTTCACCAACTGCCAGAGATCGTGTCTTAGCAAGTAAGATGGGAGCATTTGCTGTTGACTTGCTGGAAGAAGGCAAGGGTGGCGTTGCTATTGGTATCGAAAATAACCAATTGACTTACCATAACATGCTTGATTTATTCGACGGTAAGCACAAACCTGATCTTGATTTATATGATTTGAACAAGTCATTAAGTAGATAAAATAACTAAATATTTCATCTAATAATAATTGGAAAGAGGATTCTAATGAAAAGAACAAAAATTGTAAGTACACTTGGACCTGCTAGTAACGATGTTGAAACAATCACAAAATTGATCGAAGCTGGCGCAAACATTTTCCGTTTCAACTTCTCACATGGTGATCACGAAGAACACCTTTCACGTATGAAGATGGTTCATGAAGCAGAAAAAATCACTGGTAAGACTGTTGGTATCGTTTTAGATACTAAGGGTGCTGAAATCCGTACAACACCTCAAGAAGGCGGCAAGTTCGAAGCTAAGATCGGTGACGTTATCCGTATTTCAATGGATGATACACTTACAGGTAACCCTGAAAAGATCGCTGTTACTTACCCAGGACTATACGATGATACACATGTTGGTGGTCACGTATTGATCGATGATGGTCTTGTTGACTTGAAGATCACAGAAAAAGATGACGAACACCGTGAATTAGTTACAGTTGTTCAAAACGAAGGTAAGATCGGTTCAAGAAAGGGTGTTAATGCACCTGGTGTTGAAATCCGCCTACCAGGTATCACAGAAAAAGATGCTTCAGATATTCGTTTTGGTTGTGACAACGGAATCAACTTTATTTCAGCTTCATTCGTACGTAAAGCCCAAGACGTTCTTGACATTCGTGAAATTCTTGAAGAAAAACATTGTGAATATGTTCAAATCTTCCCTAAGATCGAATCACAAGAAGGTATCGACAACATTGATTCAATCATGCAAGTTTCAGATGGTTTGATGATTGCTCGTGGTGACATGGGTGTTGAAATTCCATTTGAAAACGTACCATTCGTACAAAAAGACTTGATCAAGAAGTGTAACGCTTTAGGTAAGCCAGTTATCACTGCTACACAAATGCTTGACTCAATGCAAGAAAACCCACGTCCTACACGTGCCGAAGTTACTGACGTTGCTAACTCTGTTCTTGATGGTACAGATGCAACTATGCTTTCTGGTGAAAGTGCTAACGGTGACTACCCAGTTGAAGCTGTTGCAGCAATGGCAAACATTGACGAACGTACAGAAAAACAATTGGATGAAAAGAACCAATTAGCTATCCAACGTTTCGAAGAATACAAAGGTTCAAACGTTACAGAATCAATCGGTGAATCAGTTGTTAGAACTGCTGAAGAATTAAACATCGGCACAATCGTTACAGCAACTGCTTCAGGTTATACTGCACGTATGATCTCAAAATACCGTCCAAGTGCTGATATCTTAGCTATCACATTTGACGAAAAGACACAACGTGGATTGACAGTTAACTGGGGTGTAGATCCTATCGTTACTGAAAAACCACAAAGTACTGATGAAATGTTCGAATTAGCAGCAAACAAAGCTCAAGAACTAGGATTTGCTAAAGAAGGCGAATTGATCCTTATCGTTGCTGGTGTTCCAGTTGGTGAAAGTGGTGCCACAAACGTTATGAAGGTTCAATTGATCGGTTCACAACTAGTTAAAGGCCAAGGTGTTGGTGAAGAATCAGTTATCGGTAAAGCCGTAATTGCTCACTCAGCAAACGAAGCTAACAAGAAGGTTGAAGAAGGCGACATTCTTGTAACAGAAACAACAGACAAAGATTACTTACCAGCTCTTGAAAAAGCTAGTGCCGTAGTTGTTGAAAACGGTGGTCTAACTTCACACGCAGCTGTAGTTGGTATCGCAATGGGTCTACCTGTAGTTGTTGGCGCAACTGACGCTACAAAGGCAATCTCAGACAACGAAACAATCACAGTTGATTCAAGACGTGGTGTTGTATACAAGGGTGCTTCACGCTCACTTTAATACAAAATAATTGATCATTACAAAAAGAGGCTGACGAGCCTCTTTTTTTTATGCTTTTTTAGAAAATTGTTTTCGCATTTCAATACAATTTGAGTTATCATTTTTTGAGAGAAGAGGGTAATGGATATTGCATTGCCAACAATTTGAGGTGTAATTTTGTCAAACAAAGACGTATTAGTATTTGAAATCGAACAAGCAAAAGGTAAGCCAGAAAACATTAAGCACTCCGATGGCTACTGTCCTTTTTGTGATACCGATAATCTAGTGAATATCATCGATCAACGAAAAGACATGATCTGGCTAGATAATAAATTTAGAACTTTAAAAGACACTTACCAAACTGTCTTAATAGAATCAAGCGACCACAACGGTGACATTGCCACATATAACCAAGCTAAGAATCGTGAAGTTTTCGAGTATATTTATGAATGCTGGAACAAAATGTTAAAATGCGGGAAATATACCAGTGTTCTAATGTACAAAAATGTCGGTCCGCTTTCGGGAGGAAGCCTAAGACATCCACACTTCCAGATCATTGGACTAGAAAAAGTCACGGATACAAACACGTAGAGGCAGAAAACTTCACAGGTATGGAAGTATACAAGGACAGTAAAATTGAATTAAATATCTCCAAAAAACCGATCATGGGATTTGTAGAATTTAACATCATAATTACCGATGCAAAAAACATCGACAAATTAGCAGACATGGTTCAGACGACAGTTCAATATGTATTAGAAGATTTTTACGGAGGAAAGTTCGACTCCTACAACATTTTCTTCTACAAAGAATATTCAAAAATAATCTGCAAAGTAGTTCCAAGATACGTCGTATCTCCATACTTCGTAGGTTATCGGCTATCGCAAAGAGATGGTGACAAACAAGTCAGTGGAATCAGAGACGTTTTGAAGAAGAGATTAGAAGAAAAAGAAGTAATAGACAACTAAAACATCAATACGAAAAACAAGTCGCTAATTAAGTTTAGCGGCTTATTTTTGTACGATGAAAGTATGAAAATGAAATTTAGTAAATTGTAAGAAAGAAATTAAAATCATATCTAAAATATTAATTTGCAAATGATGTAAGATCCAAAAATAAATGCAAATACAACCGTATTGGTTCATAGAAAAATAATCACATCTGACGAAAAATGCGATAGAACGAAAGAGAAAAAAACAGCAATCAGGTTTTTTGATAGCTATTAAATAATAAAAAAGAGGGGATCATTTAATCAATTTTTGCCACCATAATAAAAAACTCCAATCCATAACAGATTGGAGTCAAATATATATAAAACTATCGATGTATTCTAAAAATTAAAAACGAAAAATTATTTGCCTGGTTCATAGTCTTTGTCAATGATCAAAACAGGCTTGATAGTCTTACCACTAACAGATTCAGCATCAGCCTCATTGATATCATCAAAATCAAAGAATTTCTCAGTCAAATCGAATGGGAACATACCCATTTGATAGAACTTGATCAAACGAGGGATATCAATTTGAGGAATTGAGTCACCCATGTTAACACCAACGACTTTTTTATCGTCGACACAAAGGTCGTTCCAAGTACTCAAATCGATGTTGTGTGGTGTAACAGCAATAGTAGCTGAAGTACCACCCTGTGTTAGGGCAGTGATCGAGTCCATCATAACTTTTGAAACACCTGTTGTATCAACAGCCCAATCAACACCTAAGCCACCAGTGATTTTCTTGATAGCTTCAACGGCATCTTCCTTTGAACTATTAACAACGTCAGTAGCACCTAACTTCTTAGCTAATTCAAGACGTGATTCAACGATATCAACGGCGATAACGTTAACACATCCTGAGATCTTACCAGCCATCATAGCTGCAAGTCCAACGGCACCAGTACCGAAGACGGCAATTGTGTCACCTGGTTTTGGTTGAAGGGTATTGAAGACTGTACCACTACCTGTAACGTATCCACAGCCAAGAGGTCCGAGTTTTCTAAGATCAAGATCTTTAGGAACTTTAACAGCATTTCTTTGGTTGATTACTGTATGTGTAGTAAATGATGATTGGTTGAACATGTCACTAACGTGATGGCCATTTTCTGTAAAGTGATCTGATCCATCGGGACGTGTACCACTCAAGTTTGATGCTGCATAATTACGACATTGTGTTGGTTTACCTTTTAGACAGTTATCACATTCACCACATGAGTAAAATGACATGATAATGTGGTCGCCAGGTTCGAAGTTTTTAACGTTCTTACCAACTTTTTCAACAATACCTGAACCTTCATGTCCTAAGATAACAGGGAAACTGAAGGCTGCGTCACCTTTTCTTAAAGCTTCATCAGAATGGCAAATACCTGAGGCAACTAGTTTAACTTGTAAACCGTCGTCTTGGATATCTGCTAATTCAACGTCATCTTTGATAACGAATGGATCGTTAACTTTGTCAACAACTGCTGCTTTGATTTTCATAATAAAATTCCACCTCAAATTAAAATTAATATGGTATCGCTTTCTTCAGCTGTTAATTATTTCACGTTTATTCAGAAAATGCAAACCCATTTTCGCTATTTTCTTTCATCACCAGGCATCATTAAGTAGTAGGATTTATATTTTTTATAAAAACTAGTTTTATTTTTCATGCCGATTTCGTAAATAATTTCAGAAATTGGCATTGATGTAGTAGTGATCAATGTGTGAGCCTTGATCAAACGTTGATTCATGACTAGGGTACTGAATGACTTGCCGGATACCTTTTTGATGAAGTTACTGAGGTAGTTTTTGTTGTAGCCGTATTTCTTGGCCAAAGTTTCTAAGTTTATCGTTCGAAAATCGGTGGAAATGTCTTTTAATATTTGGATCATCAATAACTGCTTGGAATCCTTTTTATTGATAGGAACGTGATAATGGCGAACTAATTTGGTTAGTAGTATCGATAAATAAGATTGGATGATAGAATCCGAGAATTCTCGCTTAGAGTAGTACTCATTGATAATATCTTCCATCGTGTTTTTAATATCATGATCGATATTATTCGGGAAAAGGATATATGGTAAAGTGTTACCTTCACCTGAGACACGATTAATTAAGAATTCATATAAGACTGAATTTGACCGGCGCATATTGTCCAATAAATTGATATTGATCGACTGATCTCGAAACAATAAATTTATCAATAGGTCATTTTCGTTTAGCTTTTTGATTGAATGAGTACAGCCAACATCGATCAGCAAAAGGTCACCTTTGTTCATATGAACTGGTTTTCCATTAACGACTTGGTCACAGCTGCCACTGAGCATGTAGTTCATCTCTAAGAACTGGTGCGAGTGTTCTGGATAGTCGGCAAAGCGGTCATGCTTACTGATATAGACTTCACGATTACGAAAGAAATAATTGTTTAAGACCTTAACTCTTTTGGTCGATTTTCCTTTACTAATAGCTTTGTTAGGCAGGTCATCGATATGGTGACCTGTTTTTAATTGCTCATTTTCAATTAATTCGTGTTGCTTCAAACGTCCGATGATTCGTGAATCCATGAACATTCCTCCTGTAAATTTGTTACTCAAAAACTGTTCAACTGACATTGTACCACTCCGGTGAAAGCGGTTATATTAGATTTGCAATTTGGTGATAGCGCTTTCTTCAAAAATAAGAAATTAGGGGTGTACTTATGAGTGATTCAAAAAAAGGGTCATTGAAATCAACGTTTACAGTTTCATTGACTAATTTCTTGGATTCTGGCTGTATCGTTGCTGGTGCCAGTGGATTAACACTTTGGACTAGCGAATTAGGTCTCAGCAGTTTTCAAGTCGGTCTCTTAGGAGCTTTGAGTGCTAACGCATTCGGTGCTGCTATCGGTGCTTTGTTTGGTGGTCATCTATCAGACAAATATGGACGTAAGATCATTTATACATATGACATGTTAGTTTACATGTTGGGAGCATTGATCGTCATGTTCTCAATGAATTTCCCAATGTTGCTATTAGGATTTACCGTAACTGGTGTTGCCGTTGGTGCTGGTGTTCCAGCTTCTTGGACATACATTTCAGAAACTTCTGGAAGTAATGACCGGGCCAAAAATATCGGTATTTCACAGTTTGCTTGGTCGATGGGACCTGCCATTATCTTTATTTTAGGTGTTGTCCTTTCGCCACTTGGTTTGTTAGGTAACAGAATCTTATTTGGAATTTTGTTTGTCATTGCATTTATCGCTTGGAGCTTACAAAGAAAGCTTCACGAATCAGAAGAGTGGGAAGAGCAAAAAGCTAAGGAGAAACTTACTGGTGAAAAACCACATCCTTACAAAGACTTGTTCTCAAGCAAAGTCAGTGTCAAATCACTCTTGTTCTTAGTTGGTGTTTACATGTTCTGGAACTTGGTTGCCGGAGCAATGGGCTTCTTTATGCCTTACGTATACGAAACAGCAGGTGGCTTAACAAATATGCAAGCTAACTTGTTGCAAGCTATTCTTTGGATCTTCACAGCCTTAGCAACATACTTTGGTTTCGCCAAATACGGTGACAAAGCAAATCACAGAATCTTTTATTTCGTTGGTGCCGCAATGGGTGCTGCCTCATGGATCATCTTGACATTTACCGGAATGGGTTGGTCAAGTCTTTGGTTCTTCGTAATCCTTTGGGGTGTTTCAGCCGGGATCGGTGCACAAGCTTGGTACGCATTATGGGCTACCGAGTTGTTCCCAACTAAATATCGTGCTGGATCACAAGGTGTTATGTTCTTCCTTGTTCGTGCTTCAGCCGGTGTTTGGTCAATTATCTTCCCAACCATTCTTTCGACAATGGGTTTCAAGACAGCCGGAATGTTCATGATCGGATTACTCTTAGTTTCATTAGTCATCGGTACAATTTGGACTCCACAAACACGTGGCAAGTCATTGGATGAGATCACCGAAGAAAGATATGGCAAGGAATCAGTCGAAAAAACAACAACTACTTCATCAATGAGTAGTTCAACACAGGAAAAGAGGGTCTAATCAATGGCAAAAGCATATGTAGCTGTCGACATTGGTGCTTCTAGTGGACGTTTAATGTTAGGTACCATTAAGGATCACAAATTAGAACTTCAAGAAATGCATCGATTCAAAAATGGTTTTTCCAAGGAAAATGGTCACGATAGATGGGCCATTGATTCCATCCTCGATGAAATCTTCAAAGGATTGGAAAAAATCAAACATGCTGGTTATGACGACGTAACTTTAGGGATCGATACTTGGGCAGTTGATTATGTTCTAGTTGGTATGGATGGTGAAAAGATTCAAAATCCAATTAGCTATCGTGATGCTAGAACTAAGAATGCCATGCAAGAATTAACTTCTGATCTACCAAAGAGTTATATCTACAAGAAAACTGGTATCCAATTTTTAAACTTCAACACGTTGTATCAATTGTATGAAGAAAGTAAAGATGATCTTGAAAAAACTGACAAGATCATGATGATTCCTGATTACATTGGTTATGTTTTAACAGGCAATGCTGTGACTGAAGTAACCAATGCTTCCACAACTCAAATGTTGAACTTACGTGAAGGATTGTTCGATAAGAACTTATTGAATAAGGTCAATGTCTCACAAGATCAATTCCCACGTTTGGTCGAATCAGGAACTATCTTAGGAAATATCCGTCACAAGTGGCATACACTTTATGATCTTCCAGAAACACAAGTAATTACCGTTGCTACTCACGATACAGCATCTGCTGTTCTCGGGACTCCAGGTGAAGGTGAGAACTGGGCCTTCCTAAGTTCAGGAACTTGGTCATTACTGGGAACAGAATTAAATGTCCCTGAAAACGGAGAATTAGCCTTTAAAGGCAATTACACCAATGAATGGGGTGCATACGGAACTTATCGTTTCTTGAAGAACATCATGGGGCTTTGGATGGTTCAATGTCTCAAGCATGAATTAAACGACGAATATAGTTTCGCTGATTTAGCAAAATTAGCTGGAGAGGTCACACCTTTCCAACAATTTATCAATGTTAATGATGACAGATTTACTAATCCTGACAGCATGGTCGACGAGATTCAAACTTATTGTCGTCAATCTGGACAAAAAGTTCCCGAAACTACTGGTGAATTAGCCATGGCAATTTATTCCAACTTAGCTTTGTACTATGCCAATGAGATCCAAGAACTTAATAAGATTTTAGACTGCAAGTTAGAAGCATTAAACATTGTCGGTGGTGGATCAAATGTTAAATTGATGAATCAATTGACTGCTACATTAGCTGACATTGATGTTTATGCTGGACCTAGTGAAGCTACTGCCATCGGTAACTTGATCGTTCAAATGATCACGATGAACGATGTCAATAATATTGCTGAAGGTCGTAAGTTGATCAGAGATTCGTTTGGATTAAAAACATTCCATCCAGAAACCAATAAATATGGCGATGTATTAAAACGCTATCAAGAATTTCTTAATAATGGTGAAAGGGAAACGGTCAAATGAAAAGATTAGGTCAAATCATGTATTTACACAAAGATGCATATGAAGAATATGCCAAGCGCCACAACAATCTTTTCCCAGAAATGAGAAAAGCCTTGAAAGAAGCTGGCGCACACAACTATTCGATTTTTTTGAACAAAGAAAATGGTGAGTTGTTCGCATATTTGGAAGTAGATAACATCGAAAAATATAACGATATCGCAAAAACCGATGCTGCCAAGAAATGGTGGGCATACATGGAGCCTTTGATGGATACAAACCCTGATAAAAGTCCCGTTACAGTCGATTTAGACGAAGTATTTCACTTAGATTAAAAATGGAGGAGAGTTACAAATGACAAAATCAGAAAATGTTGAAAAGGCTTATCAAGTTGCCAAAGAACGTTATGCCGAACTTGGTGTCGACACAGATAAAGTATTGAAAGACTTGAAGAAAGTTAAACTTTCAGTTCATTGCTGGCAAGGCGATGATATTCATGGATTCTTATTCCCTAACCAAGAATTAACAGGTGGTATTGGTGTTAGTGGTAACTATCCAGGAATCGCAAGAACACCAGATGAATTATCAGGTGACTTGAGTGAAGCATTATCATTGATTCCTGGTGATCACAAAGTTCAATTACACGCTATTTACGCCGTAACTGATAAGAAGAAGGATCTAGACGAACTAGAACCATCAGACTTCAGTTACTGGGTAGACTGGGCTAAAAAAGAAGGCGTTGGCTTGGATATGAACGGAACATTCTTCTCACATCCAATGGTCAAAGACAACTTTACATTAGCTAGTCCTGACAAAGGTGTCCGTGATTTCTGGATCCAACATGGTAAGATCAGTCGTGAAATTGCCAACTACTTTGGTAAAGAATTAGGTCAACAATCAGTTAACAACTTCTGGATCCCAGATGGCTTCAAGGATAATCCTATCGACAAAGCTACTCCTCGTGAACGCTTGATCGACTCATTGGATCAAATCATCGAAAAGAAATACGATGAAAAGAATACTATCGAAGCCTTTGAAGGTAAGTTGTTTGGTACAGGAATCGAATCATACACAGTTGGTTCACACTTGTTCTACAACAACTACGCCATCAGCAGAAACAAGTTATGGACAATTGACGCTGGACACTGGCACCCAACAGAAGATGTTTCTGATAAGTTCTCAGCCTTCTTACCATTTGGTAAAGGCTTGATGCTACACGTATCACGTCCTGTACGTTGGGATTCTGACCACGTAGTTATCTTTGATGAAGCATTAGTACGTATTGCTCGTTCATTAGTTCGTGATAACGAATTAAGCAAGACCAACATCGGACTTGACTTCTTCGATGCTACTATCAACCGTGTTGCAGCTTGGGTCGTTGGAGCTCGTGCTACACAAAAGGCTATCTTGCAAGCCATGCTTGAACCAATCGATCAATTGAAGAAAGCAGAATTAAACTTCGACTTCACAACAAGATTGGCTGAAACTGAAGAACTTAAGTCATATCCATTCGGTGCCGTTTGGGATGAATTCTGTCTCCAAAATAACGTACCCGTTGGAACAGACTGGTTGAACAATATTCACCAATATGAAAAAGATGTTCAATTCAAACGTGATACAAACTTAGTAACAGACTAAAAATAATTTATGCTAAAAAATAATTGGGAAAGTTTAGAAGGGAAGCTATTATATTATGAAATTTATTGATTCAAAATTTGTTGAAAAGATGTCTGAAACAACAAACGAGTTGTACAAACACGGATGGGACGAGAGAAACGGAGGAAATGTCAGTCTTCGTTTAACTCAAGAAGAAGTAGATCAATTCGATGACTTAGGTAAGACTATTAGAAATATTCCAATCGATTTTGATGCATCCCCTCTAGCTGGACAATATTATTTAGTAACAGGAACTGGACGTTATTTCAAGAACGTTCACAATTATCCAGAACGTGATGCTGGATTAGTACGGATCACTGATGAAGGTAATTCAGTAGATCTACTTTGGGGCTTCAATGATGGTGGACAACCAACTAGTGAATTCCCATCACACTTGATGACACACATTCAAAGACAAAAGATCGATTCTAATCAACGTGTTGTAATGCACTGCCACCCAACTAATTTGATTGCCTTATCATTTACACATGAACTCGATGAAGCATCGATCAGTCGTTTATTGTGGAAGATGCAAGCTGAATCACTTGTAGTCTTCCCAGAAGGTGTTGGTATCATCCCTTACATGACTCCAGGAACAAATGATATCGGTCAAGCAACAGCCGATAAAATGAGTGAATATCGTGTAGTTATGTGGCCACATCACGGAATCTTCGCCTGTGGTGATAGCATGGATGAAGTTTATGGCTTGATCGAAACTGTCGAAAAAGCTTGCCAGATCTACACAACTATTAAGAGTCAAGGCGGCAACATTGAACAAAGTATCACTGACGATGATTTGAGAGATCTCGCTAAGTCATTTGGCGTAACTCCTAATCCTGATTTCCTGTCGATGGATGCTGTTAAAAACTAAGTATTATCCCTTATTGAGACAACCCAGAATTTGTTCTGGGTTGTTTTTTTTGATGGTTGTTCCCGGTTCTGGGGGGTTCCGGGAATTGCGACCGTGGAACGCCATGGACGCCACTTTGAACCAATCGAGGAGACCACTCGATTGGTTCAAAGCTGGGTCTTTCACTAGGCAATAAATTGCCAAGTGAAATTTCATGGCTGACGGTCGAATTCCCTCCACCCCCCAGAACCTAGGTTGGTGGAATAACCTTTTGTTGGTGGGGATACGGTACTTATTTTTACAGTGGTTTGGTTTTGTGTGTTTTTTTGAGAGATTTAGTTTTTGTTCGTTCCTACGATTTTGATTTCTCGTTTTATCTGGTTGATTTATTTTTGTTCTTTTAATTGGTTGCTATTTTTAGGTATTCCATTTTACATACTCTTCTCTTACTCTTTTATTGCTCTTTCACTTGCTCCTTCGTCGCTGTGAAAATCGCGGTGGTTCCTGTTCTTAGATATTTGTGGAGGTTATATTTTTGGATTTATCGTTTTATAATATTAATATCTTTTAACAATTACGTTAAATTGTGAAATTGCCGCATTTTATTGGTAGAATGGAATAGCAAATTAAAGAAAACTGGTGAATTATGGAAACGGCAGATATGTATGGTAACGTGCTTTCTGGTACGGTTACAGACTTAAATAAAGATGAAGCTTTTGTTCAGATCGAGGGTATTACTTTTGCTATGGATCTTTCTGAACTGGATGAGATCCCTGAAATTGGGGATGAATTGGCTGGGTTTGTTTATGAAACTCAGGGCCGCAAGAATAAGATTACTTCTATTATGCCTAAGGTTATGAAGGGTATTTGGGATTATGCTGAAGTTGTCGATGTTCGGACTGACTTGGGGGTTTTTGTTGATTCCGGTTTGAAGGATAAGGATATTGTTGTTTCTTTGGATGATCTTCCTTTGGAACATTCTGAATGGCCTAAGAAGGGTGACAAGGTTATGGTTGAACTTTCTGTTGATCATAAGGGTCGCCTTTGGGGGAAGTTGGCTGATCTTAATCTTTATATGCAGCTGGCTCGTAGTGCTAGTGATAAAGAGAAGAACCGTGATGAGAAGTGCCATGTTATTGCCATTCGGAATTCTGGAACTTTTGTTATGACGGATGGTTATTACATTGGTTTCATTCATTCTAATGAACAAGATGGTCCTTTGCGCATTGGACAAGAATTGACTGCGAGAGTTATTGGTTCTAGTCATAGACGATTGAACTTGTCGATGCGTCCAAGAGCTTTTGAAGAGATCACACCTGATGCCGAAATGATCATGGCGGTTTTGGAACATGCTCGTGATAAGAAGATCCCTTATACCGACAAGAGTGCTCCAGAAGATATCAAGGAATACTTCGGTATTAGTAAAGGTAGTTTTAAGCGCGCTTTAGGTAACTTAATGAAACAAGGCAAAATAGAACAAAAGGATGGCTTCACATATTTGAAGTAGAGCTAGGAGTGTTTTGAGTGAGCGACAAGGTTAAAGTAGATTGCCAGTACATGAAAGATATTATTAATGATTATTCTCGATATTTGAGACTTGACCGCGGTTTATCTCAAAATACGATTTTGTCCTATCGACAAGATTTATTAGAATTTAGTCATTGCTTAGAAGACCAAGATATGAAAAAGTATCCTGAAGATCATTTTCAAATTACCAATTTTTTTGCTTCACAAGATGAAGCTGGTAAGTCTAAAACATCGGAGATCAGGATTTTTTCAACGTTGAAGAAATTTTATCAGTGGATGGAATTGATCGGTAATATTGAGACCAATCCAATGTCGCAATTGGACGCCCCTAAAAAAGCTCAACATTTGCCGGTGGTTTTATCAATGGATGAAGTAGTGTCTTTGATCGAATCACCTGATATTTCAAAGCCTTTGGGTGTTAGAGACCGAGCTATTTTTGAAGTGATGTATGCGACCGGATTGCGGGTCAGTGAGTTGATTAATTTGTCGATGGATGATCTGCATTTAGATTTAGGATTGATCAAGACATTGGGTAAGGGTGACAAGGAAAGATTATTGCCGATAGGTAAAACAGCTATCGAATGGCTCAATAAATACTTTGATGAAACGCGCAATAATTTGGTGACTAAGTATGGTCAAAAGTCTTTCGTCTTTTTGAATTTCCGCGGTCAACAACTGACACGGCAGTCCATTTGGCGTATGATCAAAAAGTATATCGCTCAAGTGGGAATCAAAAAGGATGTTACGCCCCATACATTGCGCCATTCTTTTGCGACTAATTTACTTGCTAACGGTGCCGATTTACGGGTCGTCCAAGAATTGCTGGGGCATTCAGACATTTCCACGACGCAAATTTATACCCACATTAATCAAACTAGAATGAAACAAGTTTATGAACAAGCTCATCCTCGAGCATAGGAGGTAGTTATGTTAACTAAATATAATAAGGAAGAAAATCAGAAGATCACGATGGGTTTTCTTTCTTACATCTCCGATTTAAAAGACATGTCTAACTTGGAAAACGAATTGCGGCTGTACGACGAAGATGAAAGTCGTCAGCTTTATTTGTGGAAGAGTAACGTGGAAGATTTTTCCGGTGTAGTAGCCTTGTCTTTTTCTAAAAAAACAGTTTTTATTGAATATATTTCGCTTTCACCATCATATCGTTCGCAAACTAATCGTTTTAAGATCTTTGATGATATCGCTCGGAAATTTCCGGAGTATACTATCTTAGGAAGTTTTGATTTAGTTGCTGATTTGCGCAAGTGGACCGAAAGCGAGCATGACGAAGTGGAAGAGAATTAATGGAAAAACTTAAATTAGTCCTGACTGATTTTCAAGGACCAATCGATTTATTGTTGCATTTGATCAAAGAGTCAAAGATCGATATTTATGACATACCGATAGCTGATATTACTCAACAATATTTGGATTATTTGAATAACATGAAAGTTTTGCAGTTGGATATTGCTGGCGATTATTTAGTCATGGCTTCAACGTTGATGTCAATCAAGAGCAAAATGCTCTTGCCCAAGGCTCCCGATGAGATCGAAGAAGATGTTTTTGAAGAAGATCCTCGGGACCAGTTAGTTTCACAATTGTTGACTTATCAAACTTTTAAACGAGTTTCTGAGTATTTTAGTGATAAAGAAAAACAAAGAGCACGTTCTTTTGACAAAGAACCAAGTGTGCCTAGCACTCAGCTTGAGCAATTTCTCTTGCCGGGATCAATTGCTTTATCTGATTTAGCCAGTGTTTATTCAGAAATTTTGCAAAATCAAATTAAACATGGGCCGAAGACGGAAATGATCGAGGATGAAGAAATATCGATCGAAATGGCTCAGGCTACTATCATGTCTAAGTTGAAAAAACATAAAATTATTACTTTTAAGTCATTATTGAAGGTCGGTCACGGGATCGAAGAAGTGGTGACCGACTTTATGGCGATTTTAGAAATGGTTCGTAACCAAGAAGTCTTGGCTCACCAAGCAGATTTTCAAAGTGAACTTTTCATTGAATTGAGGAATTAAGATTGTATCAAGCAGAAATTATGGCCTTATTATTTGTGGCAGGTGATCAGGGGATCACAGAAGCTGACCTTTCATCATTATTAGGGATCGAAAAATCAGCCGTCAGACAAAATATTGAACAATTAGAAATTAAGTTACAAGCAGATGAAACTTCAGGTTTGCAACTAGCCAAGTTTAATAAGATTTTTAAATTAGTTACTAAGAGCGAATATGCTGACGTTTTGACACGTTACTTTAAGTCAGGATTGGGGACGAAACTTTCTCAAGCTGCATTGGAAGTGTTATCGATCGTTGCTTATAAACAGCCGATCACTCGGATCGAGATCGATGATATTCGTGGTGTGCAAAGTTCTGGTAGTGTTAATACCTTGATTGCACGTAAGTTGATCAAAGAAGCTGGAAAAAAAGATGTTCCTGGACATCCCAATTTGTATGTGGTTACTGATTATTTTTATGATTATTTTGGGATCAAGGATATTAATGAACTGCCTAAAATTGAAGATTTTGAAACACCAGAGGGCAATATTGATTTGTTTGATGATGTTTCAATGGGGGATGCTTAGCGTTTTTCTGCCTTTTGGTGGGACGCTTTTTTTGTTGGTTTGAAAATTGTTGATGGATCTCATACGTGGTTATTTAATAGTGTTAGCCATTTTTATTCGCTAAACTTGTTGCAGATTTTATTGAGTTGTTTATTTTTATCCTCAAGGATGCTGAAACGAGCCCCAGGGGATAGTGGTCTTCGGTTAACACAGGTGGATGCTGTACTTTTTAGTATGTACGTAATGGTGTTAGCCATTTTTATTCGATAAACTTGCTATGGATTTGATTGAGCTGTTTATTTCTATCCTCAAGGATGAGAAAACGAGCTCCGGCACACAGCGGCCTCCGGTTAACACAGGTGGTCGAGGCACGGCTTCGCCGCACCTTGTTCGATCACCCGCGTTAATCCTCAGCAGCTGCCCGTGTGCCTCCGCTCTCTCTGTATTTTGTTGCACTTCCGGTTGTCTATCTATACAATAAGGAACGAGATTAAATTAGTTCCGAGATGGAATTTTTCTCGGTTAAATGTGTTTTTAAATTGGTTAGTTTTATTAAGGAGATTTTTTGATGAATTCAAATAAGGTTCGGTTGCAAAAGGCTATGGCTGATGCTGGGGTTGCTTCTCGGCGTAAGTCGGAACAGATGATTGCTGATGGCGAAGTTTCGGTTAACGGTAAGATCGTTAGGGAAATGGGCGTTAAGGTGGATCATTCTGACAAGATCGAGGTCAATGGTATGCCTCTTCGTTCGGAGAAGAAGCGTTATATTTTGATGTATAAGCCTCGTGGGGTTATTTCTGCGGTTAAGGATGATAAGGATCGTAAGGTTATTACTGACTTTTTGAAAGAAGACGTTGAAGAGCGGGTTTATCCTATTGGTCGTCTTGATTACGATACTTCTGGCTTGATCTTGTTGACTAATGATGGGGAGTTTGCCAATCAATTGATGCATCCCCGTTATCACGTTGATAAGACTTATGTGGCTAAGATCGAAGGTGTCTTGACTACTGAAGAAATCAAGAAGCTGGAAAAAGGTATTAAGTTTAAGGATTATACTTCAGCCCCAGCTAAAGCTAAAGTGCTTTCGAAAGACGCTAAGAAGAAAACTTCGTTAGTTCGTTTAACTATTCACGAAGGTCACAATCATCAAGTCAAAAATATGTTCCAAGCTGTTGGTCATGCGGTTACTAAATTGTCACGTGAAAAGTATGGTTTCCTTACTCTAGACGGATTAGTATCAGGAAAATATCGTGATTTAACTCGTCAAGAGGTCGCACTATTGAAGGAACGCAAATAGTTTGCTATAGTGAAAATATAAATTAAATAGTTGGTTTTCAGGGCAGGGTGTAATTCCCGACCGGCGGTACAGTCCGCTACCCAGTTTTACTGGTTGATTAGGTGAAATTCCTAAACCGATAGTTAGAGTCTAGATGGAAGAAAACAGAGAAGGTCTGTTTTGGTACGCCCAAAATGGGCCTTTTTTCTTCGGGAATCAACGGGAGAGGTTGATTTTATGGGAAGCAGTACTTATAAATTTCATACATTGATAGGAGTTTCGATCCTTTCGGCTTTAGCTGTGATCATCATGTTTTTTGAATTTCCAGTATTGATCTGGCTACCATTTTTGAAAGTTGATCTGAGCGATATCGTTACGGTAATCGGCTCACTGATCTTTGGACCAGTTGGGGGAGTCGCCATCGCTTTCGTTAAATCAGTTTGTCACTGGATCATCACCGGATCTGGGGCAGCTGGTTTGATCGGAAACTTTGCCAACTTTGTTGGAGCTGTCAGTTTAGTCTTGCCATTTACATATTATTGGAACAAAGGTAAGAAAGTTATGGCAGTGGTATCCGGTGTGATCGTGATGACAGTAGTTATGTCATTGTTGAATTTATTCATCGTCATGCCTTTGTACATGAATGTTAGCGGTATGCAACTGGGCATGAGTCTACCAAAATATGTTGCTACTGGAGTAGTGCCATTTAATATTATTAAGTCGCTCTTGACTTGTGTAGGGGTATTGATCATTTATCCACGGATCGACGGACATTTTAATTTCAAACATTAAATTAAGGTGTATTTATAAATCTTTTAAGAAAAAATTTAACTTAATATGCTATCCTTAAAAGGATAGAAATTAGGAGGTTGGATTTTAATGCCCGAGAATAATAATAAGAATACTTCTGGTTCAAAAATCCCCGCATCAACGGAAGGTTTGAGCCGTAAAGGTTCAGTTAGTCCGGAAGATTTAAGAAAGTACAACTTAGCACCTTCAGAAAATGAATCAATACCTGCAAACTCTGATAGTGTTGTGGGTAAAGATGTTGGCACAAGTTCCGACTTTGTCAACAATGTCCCAACTTCTGAGCCAAGCCAACCAAATCGACCAGCACCCGCTGCTGAAAATGTCGATCACTTGCAGGCTAGCAAGCAAAATGATGAAAAGAACATGGCCGCTGGAGTTGCTACTGGAGCTACCGCCGGAGCCGGTATGGCATCAGCAATGCACGACAATAATGCTGCTGAAGCAAAGAGCCGTGAAGATAGTGCTCGTGACGCTGAAGAGAAACCATGGGAAAACACCTTTGATTCTGACGAGGATGAATCAGGTCATGTTTCACGTGCCGTCAGCAAGAGTAAACAACGAGGTAATCATACATTAGTTGCCATTTTAGTAATCATCTTGATTGCTTTGATGTTTATTCCAGCAACGATGTATTTCTTCAAGGGTGATGACGATTCAAGTAACCTTGGTAGTGGTCAAACTGAACAATCAGTTGAACAACAAGATAAAGACACTGCTAAGAAATCAAATTCAAAGTCATCATCTGATAAGAAATCTTCAGATTCTAAAAAGAAATCATCAACGAAGAAGAAGTCTAACAGTGACAAGAAGAAGTCTGAATCAGACAATTCTGGTACTGTAAATCAAACTGATGAAGCTGCTAACGCGAATGAGTCAGCAACTCAATCACAAGATACTAACGCTTCTTCATCAGCTAACACAGCCCAAACAGACCAATCAGCTTCATCTACAACATCACAAGCTGGTTCAACTACGGGACAAACTGCTTCTCAAGGTTCATCATCTTACACTGTTAAACAAGGTGAAGGCTGGTATCGTGCCGCTGTAAATAGTGGAATGTCGATTGAAGCATTAAAAGGATTGAATCCAGGAGTATCAACTTTGTCTCCAGGTACACAATTACGGACAAAATAATGTAAAATAAAAGACAGGTGTATTCCTGTCTTTTTTATTTTTTTAAGTGGGGTAAATAAATGCAAATAGCAATTGATGGACCAGCCTCAGCTGGTAAGAGTACGATCGCAAAATTGATCGCCAAACGACTAAATTTCGTGTATTGTGATACTGGAGCAATGTATCGAACAGTCACTTTACTTGCAAAAGATAACCAAATAGATTATGGTGATATGTCTAGTATTGTACAATTGATGGATGAACATTCGATCAAATTCATTAATAAAGATGAAGGTCAGGATGTTTTATTAGATGATCAAAATGTCTCGGATGAGATCAGAAGTGAAGAAATAACTAATAATGTTTCACAAGTATCTGCTATAAAGGAAGTGCGTGAAAAGCTCGTTGACATGCAACGCCAATTAGCAAGTGATACTGACATCGTTATGGATGGACGTGATATTGGAACGACCGTTCTTCCTAACGCTGATGTTAAAATTTTCTTGATCGCCAGTGTCGAAGTTCGTGCACAAAGACGATACAAAGAAAACATCGAACGAGGGATCAACACTTCTTTAAAGACTTTAGAAGATGAGATCGCAGCTCGTGATTATAAAGATTCACACCGAGAAATTTCGCCCCTTCGAAAAGCTGACGACGCTATCGAAGTTGATACATCAAACATGACAATTGAAGAAGTAGTCGCTAAAGTTTTAGAAATTGTTCAAGCAAACAAATAAGGAGGCATGCTCATGGCAGTGCCAGTAGTTGCACTCGTAGGTAGACCTAATGTCGGGAAATCTACGATTTTTAACAGAATTATCAACGAACGTTTATCGATCGTTGAAGATACACCAGGTGTTACCCGTGATCGGATCTATGCTCGTGCTAGTTGGCTCGGCAAGGAATTTCGTCTGATCGATACTGGTGGTATCGATATGTCAGATGAACCGATGACGGTTCAAATCAAAAATCAAGCAGAGATCGCTATCGATGAAGCCGATGTAATTGTTTTTATCGTTAACGGTCAAAATAGTGTTACTAAAGAAGATGAAGACGTTGCTAAGATCCTTTATCGGACTAAAAAACCGGTTATTTTAGCTGTCAACAAGGCCGATAATCCCGAGCAACGTGAAAACATCTATGACTTTTATTCATTAGGATTTGGAGATCCTAATCCAGTTTCCGGTTCTCAAGGTACTGGTTTAGGTGATCTGCTCGATGAAATCGTTAAGGCCTTTCCTAACGACGAAAAACACGAGGAAGATGACTCGATCAAGTTTAGCTTTATCGGTCGTCCTAACGTCGGTAAATCGTCGCTAGTCAATGCTATTTTAGGCGATGATCGAGTAATCGTTTCAAATATGGAAGGTACTACTCGTGATGCTATTGATACGAAGTATTTTGATGAGCGCCTCGACAAAGAATTTACCATGATCGATACGGCCGGAATTAGAAAACGAGGCAAAGTTTACGAAAATACAGAAAAATATTCTGTACTTCGTGCTTTGAGTGCCATCGATAAATCAGACGTAGTTTGTGTAGTTTTGAATGCCGAAGAAGGTATTAGAGAACAAGACAAACGTGTCGCTGGATATGCTCACAATGCCGGTAAAGGTGTAATCATCGTCGTAAACAAATGGGATACTTTGAAAAAAGATAATCACACGATGCATGATTTTGAAACGCAGATCAGAACTGAGTTCCAATATTTATCTTATGCACCGATCCTCTTTACATCAGCTGTGAAGGGACAAAGACTCGAGAAGATCCCTGAATTAGTAACTAAGGTTTATGACAACCGTCATCGTCGGATCCAATCGGCTATGCTTAACGACTTATTGTTGCGAGCAACATCGATTGCACCAACACCAGTTGTTAATGGTAAGAGATTGCGTATTTACTACATGACGCAAGTAGCAATCCAACCACCAACATTTGTCGTTTTTGTAAATGACAATGAGCTATTACATTTTTCATACGAAAGATTCTTGAAGAATCAATTGCGTGAGACATTTGATTTTGAAGGTACACCTATCAAGATATTGCCAAGAAAGCGGAAATAGCAGTTTTTTTGGCCAAATAGTCGTTTTTTCATCAAAATTCTTGTAAAAAACTATAAATTATAGACTTTCAGAGGGTAAAGGCTTGCCCAATGCCCGTCGCTATGGTATTTTTGTAATTGGAATGATGAACACACACGTCAATTGTTCATATTTTCTAAAAAAATTTTTTTATCTCCGGAGGTTATCAAATATGGCAAACAAAGCAGAACTTATCGATAGTGTTGCTAGCAAAACAGGATTGACAAAGAAAGATGCAACTTCAGCAGTAGATGCTGTCTTTGAATCAATTCAAGAAAACTTATCAGAAGGAAACAAAGTTCAATTGATCGGCTTTGGTAACTTCGAAGTACGTCAACGTGCTGCACGTAAAGGACGTAACCCACAAACTGGTGAAGAAATCAAGATTCCTGCAAGCAAAGTACCTGCATTCAAACCTGGTAAAGCTTTGAAGGACTCAGTTAAATAATAGTTATTTCTTGGGGGCGGTCGGTTGACCGCTTTTTTTATCGAAAAAATTATGCTTGGAGGAAAGAATTTGAGTAAAGCAGAAGAAGTTATTGAAACAATTGACGCGGGTGATTTTTCAAATGTAGATCACTTGATAAACGAATCGTTACAACAAGACGATGACCAAACGAAGTTTTCGTTAGCCGAAACTTTGCTGAGTCGTGGACTTTCCGTTCAAGCGAAAGTAGTTTATGAACACTTATTAGAGTTATATCCTGATGAAGGCCAAATCTTGTCACGACTCGCAGAAATTGCGGTTTCAGATGGTGATAGCGATAAAGCTTTGAACTATATCTCACAAATAACCCCTAGTTCTCCTTCATATGCTGAAAATTTATTAGTCTCAGCTGATATTTATCAATCGCAAGGAATGTATGAAGTAAGTGAACAAAAGCTCTTAGAGGGCGTTAGGACCTTTCCTGAAGAAGATGTCTTTCGCTTTGCCATTGCCGAATTGTACTTTGATGAGAATAAATTCAGCAAAGCCATCGTCTTTTATAATTTTTTGTTAGATGATGGAATCGAAGATTACTCCGGGATCTCCTTAAAACTCAGGAAAGCTAGTTCATTAGCAGGAATGGGCAAATACGAAGAAGCCATTAGTGAGTTTGAAGACTTAAATGCTATTGAGCTCAACGAAGATGCACAATATCAACTCGGATTTTTATATAATCAAGTTAAGAACTATAATAAATCTATTACAACTTTGGAGAAGTTGCTGGAAACTAATCGTGATTATCCAACTGCATACGTTGTTTTAGCCGATGATTATTTGAATATTAAGGATAACCAACAAGCTTTCAAATATGCACAATTAGGGTTGAACTTGAATGAATTAGATGAAAAACTTTATGAGACAGCTTTTGATTCAGGGATTGCTGAAGATCCAACTGAAGCTATCAAGATCATCGAAAAAGGTATCGAAACGGTCGAGCATCCTTTGACCTTGATCATTCGTCTGAGTGATTTTTACGTTACTCACGGCCAGTATAAAAACAACCTTGATTTATTGGAAAATGCAGATCTCAACCACAATCCAAAACTTATTTGGAACTTGGCTAAGTCTTATTACGAAACAGATGACATCGCCAAGGCTCAAGAAAATATTGGTTTAGTCTTTGATGAATACAAAGATAATCTCGACTTTTTGAACGATATGATCGATATTTTAAGAAGCGCTGGCGACCAAGACGCTTTAAAAGCAGCTCTCCAATTATACTTGCGTAAAAATCCTGATGATGAGGATATGCAAGATCTTTTAGACCAAATGGGGTAATTAAATGCAACTTAAACAACTTCCAGAAGATTTTCAACAAGCACTACCAATTTTAAAAAGTATTGAAGCCGCCGGGTTTCAAGCTTATTTCGTCGGCGGCAGTGTCCGAGATCACATTTTAGGATTGCCGATCCACGACGTTGATATTGCGACTAGTGCTTATCCGGAAGAGATTAAGTCGATTTTTACTCATACGATCGATACTGGTATCAAGCATGGCACGGTCACGGTGTTAGTTGATGACCATTCATATGAGATCACTACATTTCGGACAGAGTCCGGCTATCAAGATTACCGTCGACCCGACAAGGTAACTTTTGTTCGTTCCCTGACTGATGACCTGAAGAGGCGTGACTTCACGATCAATGCTTTAGCTGTCGATCACAATGGTAATGTCGTCGATAAATTTGATGGGTTAACGGATCTGGAAAATAAGCTGATCAAGGCTGTTGGTGTGGCTGAAGAACGTTTCCATGAGGATGCCTTACGGATGATGCGGGCAGTTAGATTCCAAGCACAGCTCGATTTTAAGATTGAAGAAAAGACTAAACAAGCGATCAAAGATAATGCTCCTTTATTAGAAAAAATCGCGATCGAGCGGATTCACGAAGAGTTCGTCAAAATGCTTTTTGGGAAATCTTGGAAGAAGGGCCTCCAAAATTTTTGTGATTTAGGTTTATCGCAACATTGTCCAGGATTTAACGGACAAACCGCTAACCTTCAGAACTTACTGAACACACCTGACGTGTTGTTTGTTGATGAGACGATGGTTTGGACCGCACTAGGTTTTGTCTTGGGAATAGAAGATGAAGAGTTCAATCATTTCATGCGACAATGGAAGGTTTCTAATAAGATTCGCGAAGACTGTTTGGCAACTGAAAGAATGTTGCTCGATTTTCAATCGGAGAAATTCGACATCTGGTCAATTTATTTAAATAATGTTGATAATTTATCCCGTGTTGAAGCGCTTTGTGAGTTGTTTGGAATTAAAATAAATAACCAAGAAGTAGAGAAAACGGTTTCAGAAATTCCGATAAAAAGTTCACATGATATGAAAATTACAGGTAAAGATGTAATCGATGTTTTATCGATCAAGCCCGGACCACAAATTGGCCAATACATGACTATGCTTGAGAAAGCCGTCGTTACAAGGTCAGTCGAAAATTCTTTTGAAGAACTAAAAAGATATTTGTTAAAAATGTAACACACGTGTTATTATATGAGTGTAGAAATGGTATTTCGAAAGGGTGGTATTATGAAACACGTATTTAAGGAATTGAAGTTTTATTTCAGAAATGATGATACTTGGACAGTAAATCACGGTGAAATGAGTGACGTTTGGATTTCTCGTGTTACAACAAGCTTTGGACGTATCAACGGTGGACGTATGGAAGAAATTCACCCATGCAAGAGTTTTAGAGTAGAAATCTTGCCAGAAGCTGATTACATCAAAGACACTGATGTATCAACAGGTGCAATGGCTGATGGTATGTTCAATCGTATCATCAAGTATCAAGACCTTGAAAAAGTCGACATCATTTTTGGCGATGAAGAAGGCAAAGAACCAATGCAAATCTACTTCCCATTCAAGCAAAAAGATGCTGAAGGTTTGGACAATGCTTATCAATCATCAGCTATTTCGAAGAAGTCAGGTAAGTTATACTTGACTGTTAACAAAGAAAAGACAGTTTACGACGTATACAAGGATGAGCTATAGTCCACAATTTGTATTGACCCTGATCGATCAGGGTCTTTTTTGTTGCCTTGATTTTCTGATGTGAGTGGCTGAACACTGTCTCCGTCGCTTCAATAGAACAACTAACACTGTTTAACCGCAGAGATTTCCCTTTTATATATCGTCAATTTCGTCTAAAATATTAACTAACTTTGAAAATACGTGGTGAGTTTATTTGAAAACTTTAAATGTTTCTAATGCATCGAAAAATTTTGGTGAAAGAACGCTTTTTAAAGACGTTACTTTTACCATTAGTGAAAATGATCGAATCGGACTATTAGGCTTGAACGGAGTGGGTAAGACTACTTTGTTGGATGGCTTAGTTCATAATGAAGACCTCAATTCAATCGATATCGAAAAGCCCAAAGATTATAAGATCAACTATTTGACGCAGCAACCAGAATTGGATGAAGACTTGTCGGTCATTGATTCGGTTTTTGCTGGTGAAAATGAATTGTTCAAGTTGATCCGTAAATACGAACAGTCACTGTTAAAATTTAACAACCATCCCGATGATGATAAGATCCAGGCTGATTTTTTTGCATTGCAAGAGAAGATGAATGCTGCTGATGCTTGGCAAATGGAATCTGACGTGAAGGCTATTTTGAACAAGTTAGGGATTACTGAATTAAACAAGTTAGTCAAAGACCTTTCTGGTGGTCAGCAACGTCGTGTTGCTTTGGCTCAGACTTTGATCTCTGACGCTGATCTGTTGATTTTGGATGAGCCCACGAATCATTCGGACTATCAAGCTATCGACTGGTTAGAGGGCTATCTCAACAAATTTAAGGGATCGGTCATGTTCGTTACCCATGATCGTTATTTCTTGAATAAAGTTGCCAATCGGATCTTTGAATTGGAAAACCAAAATGTGACGGAATATTCTGGTAACTACGAAAAATATCTTCAACAAAAAGCAGCCAATGAAGCTACGATGGCTGCTGTTCAACAACATAAGACACAATTGTACAAGAAAGAATTAGAGTGGATGCGTGCGGGTGTTAAAGCTCGTGGAACGAGACAACAAGCTCGTGTTGATCGTTTTAAGGACTTAAAAGACGACTTGCAAAATAAACCGCAAGAACAGTCGGAAATGTCGATCGATATCGCTCAACAACGTTTAGGTAATGATGTTTTTTCAATCGAAGATGCCAAGTTGCATTTTGAAAATAAAGATATTATTGATGACTTCAGTTATTTAGTGTCTAAAGGTGATCGTATTGGTATCACTGGAGCAAATGGCTCAGGGAAGACTACTTTTTTGAACGTCTTAGCTGGTAAAGTGGAGCTTGATTCTGGTGAAGTCAAAACAGGCCAAACGGTCAAATTAGGCTACTACACGCAATACACACAAGATATGGATCCTGATAAACGGGTCATTCGTTACTTGGAAGGTATTGGTCAAAATGTTCGCAATACTGACGGTGAGCGGATGTCAGCCTCACAATTGCTGGATACGTTCAAATTCGATCACCAAATGCAAGGTGCATTTATCCGAGAACTTTCCGGTGGTGAAAAACGTCGTCTGTACTTACTTGCGATCTTGATCCAACAACCCAATGTTTTACTTTTGGATGAGCCTACTAACAACTTGGATATCGAAACTTTGACGATCCTTGAAAATTATTTAGATGAATTCAAGGGAACAGTTTTAGCTGTATCTCACGATCGTTATTTCCTCGATAAAGTAGCTTCTAAGCTATTGATTTTCCAAGGGAAAGGGATCATCAAAGAAAGCTATGATTCATATTCTGGCTATCTCAAGAAGATGAACCAGCTCGAACAAGAAAAACATCATCAAGTCAAAGAGAAGAAAGTTGCTGAGCAGAAAAAAGCCGAAGAGTCGAAACCACAAGAAAAGACGAAATTGACTTATGCTGAACAAAAAGAACTCGAGAAGTTAGAACCACAGATCGAGAAACTCGATGATAAAATTTCTGAACTTAAGTCGCAGTTGAACAACGATAGCAACGACTATACGAAATTGATGGACTACCAACGTGAACTAGACGAAGCAAACCAAGAAGCTGACAAAATGATGGAACGCTGGGAATACTTGAGTCAATTCGAATAGGAGAAAACAATGAATAACGAACAGCAATACTTAGATTTATTACAATACGTCTTAGATCACGGTCATAAAAAGTCCGATCGAACAGGTACTGGTACCATTAGTGTTTTTGGTTATCAAGCAAGATTTGACTTACAAAAGTCATTTCCGCTATTGACGACGAAAAAAGTTCCATTTGGCTTGATTAAGAGCGAATTGCTCTGGTTTTTGCACGGTGATACCAATATCAGATATTTATTAGAACATAAGAATCATATTTGGGATGAATGGGCTTTTAAGAAATATATCGAAAGCAATGATTATCAAGGCCCAGATATGACAGACTTTGGTCGTCGCTCTTTAGTAGATGAAGACTTTGCTAAACAATATAAAATAGAAAAGTCGAAGTTTGACCAGTCGATCCTAAATGATGATGAATTCGCAAAAAAATACGGTGATCTAGGATTTGTCTATGGTGCTCAATGGCGTCATTGGCAAAAACGAGATGGTGGCATTATTGATCAAATCAAAGACGTGATCGAAATGATCAAGACGACGCCTGATTCGCGGCGAATGATCGTTTCTGCTTGGAACCCGGAAGATGTGCCAACGATGGCTTTGCCTCCATGCCACACTTTATTCCAATTTTACGTCAATGATGGTAAGCTTTCTTGCCAGTTGTATCAACGCAGTGCTGACCTCTTTTTAGGCGTGCCATTCAACATCGCTAGTTATGCGTTGTTGACGCATTTGATCGCCCGTGAAACTGGTTTAGAAGTAGGAGAGTTTGTTCATACTTTTGGTGATGCGCACATTTACTTGAACCATTTAGACCAGGTCAAAGAACAACTTTCTAGAAAGCCACAAGCAGCGCCACAATTAGTAATCAATAGTGATAAAAGTATTTTTGACTTAGACGTGAAAGATATCGTCGTAGAAAACTATCAACCATTACCCGCTATTAAGGCACCAGTTGCCGTCTAAATAGCCAGAAAGAGGATTATTTATGATCGGATTTGTTTGGGCAGAAGATTCAGCACACAACATTGGTGTTGATGGCCATTTACCTTGGAGTTTGCCGAACGATATGAAGCGCTTCAAAGAATTGACGACCGGGAACGTCATTGTCATGGGTCGCAAAACTTACGAAAGTTTCCCTAATGGCCCGTTGCCAAATCGGTTAAATATCGTGATTTCACGTGACAAGAACTACCAAGTCCAAAAACCTGCGATCTTGATCAATCATAAAGATGAGTTATTCAATCATGTTGATCCAGATGATAAGATTATGGTCATTGGCGGCAGCACGATTTTTCAGCTTTTTAAAGACGATGTTGATACTTTGTACGTGACTAAGATCCATCATGATTTCGCCGGTGACACCAAAATGACGCCACTAAATTATGCTGATTTCAAATTAGTCGAAAAAAAAGAAGGTACCACGGATGAAAAAAACATTTATCCGTATACCTTCGAAACTTATGAACGATCAACCAACGTATAAGTAAACTGAGAAGAACATCAAGGCTGTACCTAGCATGACAAAGATGTGCCAGATGACGTGTACAAAACGCAAATTTTTGATCAAGTAAACACCGGCCCCCAATGTAAAGGCGATGCCACCGAAAATCAACAGCCAAGTTCCGGTCGCACCAATGGCTTGATATAAGGGTTTCATGGCTATGATGATCGCCCATCCCATGAGGACGTATAATAGTGTTTCAAAATACTTGTAACGACCAACATTAAAGATCTTGTACAAAATACCACCGATGGCTAAGACCCAAATGACCGATAACAAGGTGATAGCAAAAGGAGTGCTCTTCAATGCGACCAAACAGTATGGAGTGTAGGTCCCCGCGATCATCAAAAAAATCGAACTGTGATCAAATATTTGGAAGACGCCTTTAGCTTTCGTAAAGTACAAACTGTGGAACAAAGTTGAACTTAAATATAAGAAAAAAAGCGTGAAAGCATAAATGAAAAAAGCTGTGATAGTTAGTGGATCACCTGTGTTAAAACCTTTGATCAACAAAAAGATTGCTGCTATTACCGCTAAAACTATTCCGATCCCATGAGTTACGGCACTGAAAACTTCATTGATTATTTCGTAAGTCCGTGAGAATTTTGGAGTTGGATCGTTTTTTTGTTTAGTATTATTTTTCAAAATGAATACCAACTTTCCGATTGTTTAAGTACATATTAATACTTTATCTTAATGTTAATACATTGTTAATAAATCTGGTATAATTTATACAATTAAGCAATTAAAACCCTATGAAAGAGGGAGAATATGAGCAAGGTTAAAATCATCACTGATTCATCTATTCAAATTACGGATGAAGAAATTAAAAAGTACAATATCGGAGTAGTTCCTTTAACGATTGAGATCGATGGTAATACTTTTACCGACGGGGAAGATATCAGTCGTGAGGAATTTGTCAGAGAAATGGATTCTTCTAAGGAATTACCTAAGACTTCCCAACCTTCGATTGGAACTTTCATGAAAGTAATCGACGAAGTTCCCGAAGATTATACTGACATTCTCTCTTTAAATATGACTGAGGCTATTTCTGGAACGATCAACGCTGCTAGACAGATCAGTGATATGACTGACCGTAACTTTGAAGCAATCGACACAGAATTTACCGACCGTGCTTTGGCTTTTCAAGTTATTACCGCAGCTAAGCTAGCGCAAGAAGGCAAATCTGTTGACGAAATTAAGACGGCAATTAATAATGTTCGTGACCATACATATTTATACATGGGCGTAACTAGCATTGAAAATATCTTACGTGGTGGGAGATTGAGCCGCTTTGCTGGAACTTTATCAACACTGTTGAATCTCAACCTCGTTTTAACATTAAAAAATAACAGTTTAGACATCGCAAAGCGTGGACGTGGACGTAAAACAATTGAAAAATACATGAAAAATGTCCTCGCTGAAATCACTGAATTAAAAGATGATATTCAAGCAATCGGGATCTCATATGTTGACAATATGGATTATGTGAACGAACTCAAGGAACATCTCAAGCAGATCGTACCGGACGTTCCACTCTTGATTAGAGTTACTAGTCCAGTTATCGCAACACATGCTGGTTCTGGTGCTTTTGCAATCGAATTTTATACCAAGTAAAGCTGATGTTTAACATCAGCTTTTTTTTGAAAGATGGATTTTTATGAAGAAAAAGAAATTATGGATCATTGTTTTATTAGTAGTTGTTTTAGTTGGCGGTGGATCTGGTGGTTATTATTTCATTAATCATCGTTCAACTACCGCTGAACAAAAACAAGTAGTAAAAAAAGACAGTCCAAAAACTAACAAATTGAGTCAAAAGAAAAAAGTCATTCCTAAGAAGTCGAAGATCCACATCGTGGCAGTAGGAGATTCTTTAACAGAAGGGATCGGTGATTCCAAGTCGATCGGTGGAGGATATGTTACACGTCTGACTAAGAAAGTGGCTTCGACTTATGATGTCAAGGCTACCTCAGATAACTATGGTGTTTCCGGTGATACTAGTAGTCAGATCATTGATCGGATCTCCTTTGATGAGAAGATGCACAAATCGCTCCCTAAAGCCGATATTATTACCGTTACGGTAGGTGGAAATGACTTTATGCACTTGCTCAAGAAAAAAGGTATGGATCTTACTAGTAAAGATATTGCCAAAGAACAAGTTGCATTTGACCGTCGTCTAGGCGTATTATTAGCCGATATTCGTCATTATAATAGTGAGGCACCAATTTATTTAGTCGGGATCTACAATCCTTTCAGCATTTACTTATCCAACGTTGATAACGCTAAGCAGGCTTTTATTGACTGGGGCGAAGGTTCCAAAGAAGTAGCTAAGTCGGTCAATAATACTTATTACGTTGACATTAACGATTTGTACCAGACTAAATATGTTGAAAAGAAGTCGAAGAAGACAGGTACTAATCCTTATTTATCAGACCAAGATCACTTCCATCCGAATGCAACTGGTTATGATATGATGACAGATGAAATTTTTGCTCAAGTGCAAAATACCAAGAAAGAGTGGCTCAATAAGTAGTATATGAAGAAGAAAAATTATTGGATGTATGCCTTTTTAGTTTTACTCGGAGTTATTTTGATTTTTGGTGGTTTGCTGACCTCAAAGATCCTAAGTGCACCGAATGAAACTTATCGAGTTTCATCAAAGATCGAATCACCGAATCAAAAAGTTTTTACCGTTAACATGAACAAGAAACAAGCTAACGAAATGTCAGCTTATTACCTCAAGCACACCTTGAATAATGGTAAGGCTCAATATCAACTTAAATTGAAAGACGAAGCCGTATTATCTGGTAAGGTCAAGTTCCTCGGAGCTGATATCCATTTCGACCTTGAAATGAAGCCTTATGCCAAAACTAATGGGGATGTCTTGCTTAAAGCAAAAAAAATCAAAGTTGGAGCGTTATCACTACCAATAAAATTTGTAATGAATTATGCTAAAAATAGCTTTAAGTTTCCTAAATGGGTCGATGTGAATAGTAAGGACAAGACGATCTTGTTGAAGTTCACTAAATTCACGACTAAAGAGGGATATAGCATTCGTGCTAAGAAGATCGATCTCAAACATGACAATCTCGTGTTTGACGTCATGAACAAAAAGATGACGACCGATCAATAAGGAATGAGGTAAACAATGAGAAGAAGCTTTTTTGAATTTCTAATGACATTGAGAAATGCGGAAAGCGTTGAACCAGATGCTCAATTTGCAAATAATGCTTTTCACGATCAGTCATTTCCAAAACAAGAAACTGATTATGAGAAACTATCTGAGTATCTTGAATTAAATGCCGGCTATTTGCCGAGTATGACAATATTTGATGAGATTTATGAAAAATACCAAGACACTGACAGAAAATAGGTGATAATTATGGCGTTACAATGGTACCCCGGTCACATGAACAAAGCGAAGAACCAAGTCCAAGACCGTTTAAAGGTTGTAGACATAGTTTTAGAAATAGTGGATGCTCGATTACCGTATTCATCTAGAAACCCTGTATTGGAACAAATTATCAATCAAAAGAAACACATTATTATTTTGAACAAGGCTGATTTGGCAGACCCTAAGTTGACAGAGGATTGGAAATTAAACTTCCGTCAAGAAGGAACGGCTTCCATCGAATCTGATGCCAAGCATAATCGTCTAGAGAAATTAAATACCATGATCCGTTCAGAATTATCTGACAAGATCGAAAAATACGAACGTAATGGCGTAAAAAATTACCAGATCAAGGCGATGTGCGTAGGGATCCCTAACGTTGGTAAATCAACCATTCTGAACAAAATGGTCGGTAAAAATGTTGCAGTCACAGGTAATAAACCTGGCGTAACTAAGAACCAAAATTGGCTCAAAACTAGCTATGGGATCGATCTCCTTGATACGCCTGGTATTTTGTGGCCAAAGATCACTGATCCTAAAGTCGGCATGAAATTGGCTTTATCAGGTGCTATTAAAGATAAAATTTATCCACCTGATGATGTTGCTATTTATGCGCTCAACTTTTTGATGACGAATTACTTGGATCGGGTCGTTGATTTTTACAAGTTAGAAAAGTCAGACATATACAACCATACGACTGCTGAATTATTGATGCATTTAACTAAACAATTTGGATTTAAGGAAGATTATGACCGTGGTGCAAGGCGTGTCATTATGGACGTTCGTAATTTGAAATTTGGACGTTTGACATTCGATGTTCCCGGAGAATTTTATGAAGAATAAAACCATCAAAGAAGTTAAGGAAATACTGTCTCAAGCAGTGGATCAAACTACGTTAGATGAATTGTCTCTTGATGAGCGTAAAGGCGTTCAAAGATTGTTGGCCCAATATGCTAAACGACAAGAAGCAAAGCGTGAGTTATTAGTTACTTTTGAGAAAAAACAAACGCTCGAGCGACCTTTTTGGCAAAATGGCCAATACGTTGTCGGAGTTGATGAAGTTGGTCGTGGACCTTTAGCTGGACCAGTTGTTGTTGCAGCGGTTGCTTTACCGAGTGATAATACGCTTTATGAAGTCGATGACTCGAAGAAATTGTCGATCGCCAAGAGAAATGAATTGTATCGTCAAATTTGTGCCCAAGCGATCGATATTAGTGTGGCCGTTGGTTCACCGCGATTGATCGACCAAGAAAATATTTATCACGCTACTGAGTTGGTCATGAAAGATGCCATTGATCAAATGTACTTAGTTCCTGATCATATTTTAGTTGATGCGATGACTATACCAGTCAACATCCCTCAAACTAAATTGATCAAAGGGGATGCTAAGTCACTCAGCATTGGTGCAGCTAGCATCATTGCGAAGGTAGCTCGAGATCGACTCATGGAAGAATATGATCGAAAATATCCTGAATTCGACTTTTTGCATAATGATGGCTATGGCACTAAGACTCACTTAGAAGCATTGGAGAAATGCGGCAAGACACCGATCCATCGCGAAAGTTTTTCGCCTGTCAAAAATATTTCGAAATTATATCAACCACTTGCGTAATTTATTTACGAAGGTGGTTTTTTTATGGATAAAATTACAAATTTTTTAGTCAAATGTCGTTTAACTAGATTAGTATCAAATCATGACCTCTTAAAGATGCTTAAAATATCACTTGAGCGGGTCGATTTTTATCAAGAATGTTGTCGATATTTGCAGAATTCTTTAGGAAAAGAAAAATATAACCAGTTTCTACTATTAATAAGAGGTGTAGAATTAAATAATGTAAATGCGCTCTCATTCATGGATCCTTGTTATCCGATCCAACTGCGAAATATTTACGATCCACCCGCTTTGTTGTTTTATCAAGGAAATAAAAATTTGCTTTTAACTCGATGTTTGGCTATTGTTGGTTCTAGGAATGCGACTAAATATAGCTATAACTGCATTAGAGGTCTTGTTCCGCAAATTGTAGACAGATATACTATTTTAAGCGGGCTCGCTTTAGGAGCTGATATGATGGCTCATCAAGCTTGCCTGGATAATCACGGTCAAACGATAGCGGTATTAGGAAATTGTCTGGAAGATTTTTATCCACCAGCAAATCGGTCCTTGCAAGAACAAATTGCAGCATCGGGACTTTTGCTGAGTGAGTATCCTCCCGGCGACCACCCACAACCGTGGCATTTCCCACAGCGCAATCGAATTATTGCTGGATTGTCAGAAAAGGTCATCATTACTGAAGCAAGACAAAGAAGCGGCTCTTTGATTACAGCCCAAATGGCATTAGATGCCAATAGGGATGTTTATGCGATCCCTGGTCCCATCATGTCAACTTATTCAAGTGGGACGAATCAGCTGATCAAAGAAGGTGCAATACCGTTAACAAATTTCACTGAAATTTAGAGAACGCTTTTTTTATTATCAAATTAACTGTATTATTTGATTGACAAAACAAAAATTGATATTTAATATAAGTTCAGTTTTTCATTTGAGTTATCGTTATGTAGAAAGGAGCACACTACGTGCCATCATCAAAAAATCTGGTGATCGTAGAGTCACCATCTAAAGCAAAAACCATTGAGAAATATCTAGGTAGAAATTACCACGTAGTTGCTAGTTTAGGTCACGTGCGCGATTTACCTAAGAGTCAAATGGGTGTCGACGTTGAACACGATTATGAGCCTAAATACATCTCAATTCGTGGGAAAGGCCCCGTAATCAAGGATCTTAAGAAAGAAGCCAAGAAGGCTAAGCGAGTTTATCTGGCAGCCGATCCGGATCGTGAAGGAGAAGCCATTGCATGGCACGTCTCACACTTACTCGGATTAGACGTTGATGGAAAGAATCGAGTTGTCTTCAACGAAATCACCAAAGACACCGTTAAACAAGCTTTCAAGAGCCCTCGTAGTATCGATATGAATTTGGTCGATGCTCAACAAGCTCGTCGTGTTCTTGACCGACTAGTAGGTTATTCGATCTCACCAATTCTTTGGGCAAAGGTCAAAAAGGGATTGAGTGCTGGACGTGTTCAATCGATCGCCTTGAAATTAGTCATTGAACGCGAAAATGCTATTAAGAAATTCGTCCCAGAAGAATACTGGACGATCGAATCTACTTTTAAACACAATCGTAAACAATTCAAAGCTAATTTTTACGGTATCAACCACAAGAAAGTCGATCTTAAAAACAATGACGCTGTGCAAGACGTCTTAAGTCGGATCGATAAGAAAGCTGACTTCGATGTTGAAAAGGTAACTAAGAAAGAACGCAAGCGCTTCCCAGCTGCACCTTTCACAACTAGTTCACTTCAACAAGAAGCTAACCGGAAGTTAAATTTCAAGACTAGAAAGACTATGATGATCGCCCAACAACTTTACGAAGGAATCAACCTTGGTAAAAAAGAAGGAACAGTTGGTTTGATCACTTATATGCGTACTGACTCGAAGCGTATTTCTAAAGTCGCCGTCCATGAAGCATCGCAATTTATTCATGAAGAATATGGTGAACCATTCGCAGCAGTCAAGAAGCGTAACGATAAGAACCAAGAAGGTGCACAAGATGCCCATGAGTCTATCCGTCCTTCATCGATCTATCGGACACCTAAGTCATTGAAAGACATTTTGTCTCGTGACCAATTCAGACTTTACAGCTTGATCTGGTCAAGATTTGCTGCTAGTCAAATGACACCAGCAGTTTTCGACACTATGTCAGTTGATATTACTCAAAACAACGTAATGTTTAGAGCTAATGGTTCGAAGATGAAGTTTGAAGGTTACCGTAAGGTATACCAAAGTACTGCTGAAGCTAATAGTAAGGACAACATCTTACCTGACTTAGCTGAAGGCGATACAGTCCAACTTCAATCAAATGACCCATCTCAACATTTCACTCAACCACCAGCAAGATATACCGAAGCTTCTTTAGTTAAGGCTTTGGAAGAAAATGGTGTTGGACGTCCTTCAACTTATGCGCCAACCATTGATACGATCCAACGAAGATATTACGTAAAATTGAACGGTAAGAGTTTTGAACCCACTGAACTCGGTGGTATCGTTGATAACTTGATCCAGGACTATTTCCCAGATATCGTCAACGTTGACTTCACGGCTAATCTTGAAGATGAACTTGATCACATTGAAGAAGGTAAAGAAAACTGGGTCAAAGTCGTTGATCGTTATTATCGTCCATTTGAAAAAGAACTGAAATCGGCTGAAGATAAGATCGAAAAAGTCCAAATCAAAGATGAACCAGCAGGTATCGACTGTGATATTTGTGGGGCACCAATGGTCATCAAATTAGGACGTTACGGTAAGTTCTACGCTTGTTCAAGATTCCCAGATTGTCGTAATACTAAACCGATTGTTAAAGAAATCGGCGTAACTTGTCCTAAATGTAAAAAAGGTCAAGTTATCGAAAGAAAATCCAAGAAAAACCGGATCTTCTACGGTTGCTCAAGATATCCCGAATGTGACTTTGTCTCATGGGATAAACCAATCAACAGAACTTGTCCTAAGGATCAACATTACTTAGTTGAGAAGAAGGTCAAAGGTGGACGTCAAGTCGTTTGTCCTAATGGTGACTATGAAGAAGCCGTTCAAAAATAATGATCGAACAAGATCTAGTTGATAAATTCGTGGACTACTTAGTCGTTAACCGTCACTATTCTGACGAGACTAAGAAGTCGTATCTCGAGGACATTAACAATTTTGTTAAGGCTTTGGATGAAAACGGCGGATTTAAAGGTTTTACCGTTGTCGACCGTTTCGATGTTGAAACTTATTTGACTTATGTTGATGAGCAAAATTATGCCGATGATACGATCGCACGCAGAATGTCATCAATGCGTTCGTTTTATAATTTTTTAGTTAAAAATGACTTCGTATCGCAAAATCCTTTTGAGCTAGTTCAACTTCGGCGCAAAGGACGTAAATTGCCGAGATTTTTTTATGAAAAAGAAATGGATCAACTTTTTGAAGCGGTCCAAGGTGACGACATTCTTTCCTTAAGAAACTCAGCTTTGTTAGAATTGTTATATGCAACAGGGATGCGTGTCAGTGAATGTGCCAATTTGACGATTTCACAGTTAGATTTTAATAATGGCATCGTCTTGATCCATGGTAAGGGTGACAAGGATCGCTATGTTCCCTTTGGCGAATATGCGCAAGCTGCCTTGAAGAAATACCTTGCTGGATCACGCCAGAAACTGATGGGGAGATATCAAGAGCATCACGACTTCGTGTTTGTGAACAATCGAGGGAAACAGATCACGAGTCGAGGCATCGAATACATCTTAGATAAAATTATCAAAAAGACTAGTTTGACTGCCGACATTCATCCCCATATGATCCGCCATACTTTTGCGACCCATTTGTTAGATAATGGGGCAGACCTAAGAACGGTCCAAGAAATGCTCGGCCACTCGAGTTTATCGACAACCCAGATCTATACGCATGTAACGATGGATCATTTGCAAAAAGACTACAAGAAATATTTTCCAAGATAAGAGAGGATATAATAAATGACAACTATTTTAGCTGTAAAACACAATGGAAAAACTGCTATTGCTGGTGACGGACAAGTCACACTTAGCGAGAAATTCATCATGAAAGGTTCAGCTCACAAGATCAGAAGAATTTTTGATGATCAAGTAATCATCGGCTTTGCCGGTGGTGTTGCTGACGCGATCACTTTACAAGATTGGCTTGAAAAGAAATTAAAGGCTTATTCAGGTAATTTGAAACGTGCTGCTGTAGAATTAGCTCAAGACTGGAGAAAAGATCCACAACTTCAAAAGCTCGAAGCTATGGTGATCGCCTTAGATAAGGATACAGTCTTATTGATCTCTGGTAGTGGTGAAGTAATTGAACCGGATGAAGACGTTATTTCCATCGGTTCAGGTGGTAACTTTGCTCAAGCTGCTGCGGTAGCAATGCAAAGACACTCAACTGATATGACAGCTGAAGAAATTGCACGAGAGGGTGTTAATATCGCTTCAGGTATCGATATTTTCACAAATACTAATATCATTACGGACAAATTTTAGAGGAGATTCATAAATGGAAAATTTAACTCCAAGACAAATCGTTCAAGCACTAGATAAATACATCATTGGACAAGACGATGCTAAACGCTCTGTGGCCATTGCTTTGTATAACCGTTACCGGAGAATGCAAGTTCCCGAAAAGATGCAAAAAGAGATCACACCTAAGAACTTAATGATGATCGGACCTACTGGTGTAGGTAAAACTGAAATTGCTCGTCGTTTAGCTAAGGTAGTTAAAGCACCTTTTGTTAAAGTTGAAGCTACTAAGTTTACTGAAGTTGGTTACGTTGGTCGTGACGTTGAATCAATGGTTAGAGATTTGATGGATGTATCAGTAACGATGGAAGAAGACGAAAAGTTTGCTGAAATCAGACCTGAAGTCAAACGTAAGGTAGATAAGAAGTTAGTTAAGCTCTTAGTGCCTGCTATCAAAAAAGAAACTAAACAAGAAAATGGCATGAACGATTTCATGTCAATGTTGACTAATATGGGCAACTCATCAAATCTTGGTGACATGCTAAGAACTGGTGATCAAGCCGAAAACGAAGATCCCGATGAGGGCCGTGACGTAACTGATGACATTAGAGACCAACGTTTGTCAGTTAAAGAACAACTTGATAAGGGACTTTTGGAAGATAAAGAAGTTACTATCAAAGTTCAAGAATCTAGAAAAGCTCCTATGAACGACCAAATGCAACAAATGGGTGTTGATATGAGCGGCATGATGGATCAATTAATGCCTAAGAAGATGATCTCTAGAACTTTACCAGTTAAAGAAGCTCGTGAAGTCTTGATCCGTGAAGAATCATCAAAACGTGTCGACCACGACGAGATCTATCAAGGTGCCATCGACCGTGCTGAAAATAACGGTATTATTTTCATCGATGAGTTCGATAAAATCGCACCTGGTGACAAACGTACTTCTGGTGAAGTTTCTCGTGAAGGTGTTCAACGTGACATTTTGCCTATCGTTGAAGGTTCACAAGTTAATACTAAATACGGTGCTGTAAGAACTGATCACATGTTATTTATTGCTTCAGGTGCTTTCGCCGAAAGTAAACCTAGTGATCTGATCGCCGAATTACAAGGACGTTTCCCAATCAGAGTTGAACTAAAAGACTTAACAGAAGACGACTTCGTTCAGATCTTGACAGTTCCCGATAATGCTTTGACTAAGCAATACGTTGCTTTGACTAAGGCAGACGGCATCAACTTAGTATTCACTAAAGAAGCAGTTGAAGAAATCGCCAAAGTGGCATTTGATTTAAATAACACTAACCAAAATATTGGTGCTAGAAGACTTTCAACAGTTCTTGAAAAGATTTTAAGTGATATTTTATTTGAAGGCCCAGATATGCAAATGGGTGATATTACAATTACTCATGAATACGTCAAAGAACAAGTTGGCAAGATTGTTTCCGACAAAGACCTTTCACGTTATATTCTATAGAGGTGAAAGTCATGGAAATATACACTGTACAAAACGATTTTTTAAAAATTCAAGTTAAATCAGCTGGTGCTGAGATCATTAGTATTCAAGATAATTCTAGTGAGGAATACATTTGGCAAGCCGACCCTGATATTTGGAATCGCCATGCCCCTGTATTATTTCCAATCGTTGGTCGCCTAAATGGCGATCATTACTATTATCAAGATAAGAAATATCAAATGAATCAACACGGATTTGCTCGTGATAAAGAATTTACTTTGGAATCGCAAAATGATAATAAACTAGTTTTGACCTTAGTCGATGATGAATCGACTCAAGAAATTTATCCATTCCGTTTTCAATTGAAGATCATTTATCAATTAGTGAAGGATTCGCTGCAGATCAGTTATATCGTTGATAATCCCGATTCAGAAAATGATTTATACTTCTCGATCGGTGCTCATCCTGGTTTCAAGGTACCATTTGCTCAGAATACTAACTATGAAGATTATCAGATCAAGGTTTCTCCGGAAGATACTCATTCACGGATATCTTTAAAGGATAGCAATATTGATCTAAGCCAAGAACATCGTGTCGATAATCAAGACTTTGCGTTAACTCACGAGGCTTTTGTCGACGATGCAATCATTTATAGTTTGACGGAACCAACTTTGATCGAGATCAGTAGTGAAAAGACTGACCACCAGATCAAATTGGATACCGGAAATGCCAAGTTTGTTGGTATTTGGTCACAATATCCCGAAAAAGGTGATTTCGTATGTATTGAGCCTTGGTGGGGCATTGCCGATGAGATCGACACTGATCACCAACTAACTAGTAAGTATGGGATCAATCAATTAAAGCCGAATGAGAGATTCGAAGGTTATTACAGTATTTCGATCAAGTAATATTGATTCAAAATAAGCAATAAAAAAAAGACGACCTTAATGGTCGTCTTTTTCTTGAAGTTTTTTCTGTTGACGTTTATATGCTAAACCGATAGCAACAAGATTTTCTTTTCCCTTGAGTAGACGTTTAATGTTAGGGATGTGTTTGACGTAAATGATCACAGTGACAACGCAGGCGACTGAAGTTAAGATCCAGTCGTGCATAAAACCAGAAGCCACAGTGAAAACGACGATAGTTATCAAACTTGCAACGCTGACCATGCTAGTTAAGTAAACGATCAAAGCAAAGCAGGCGAAGCAAACGATGAATAAAATGGGACTATATGCTAGCAAGATCCCAGCACTAGTAGCAACGGCTTTACCACCCCTAAACTTCAAAAAGATCGAGAAAACATGGCCGATCACTGCGAACAATCCAACGAATAACATCCAAGGACGATCGATACCGACAAAAATCGGTAAGAAAGCTCCTAAGGTCCCCTTTAAGATGTCAACAAATAGTACTGCAGTACCTGCGATTGGACCAAAGACCCGATAAGCATTAGTAGTACCGACGTTGCCGCTTCCGTAATCAAAGATATTCTTGTGAAAGAAAACCTTACCAACGATGTACGCCGTCGGAAACGAACCAATCACGTATGCTAGGATCATGCAGATAACGAGTTTGGTAATTAACATAAAATCACTCTCATTTCTTATTTGTTTAAGTGTACATCTATTTCTAATAGTTTAAACTACTAATGTACATCATACCCGTTTTTTTTAAAATTATTTAGACAATAATGGAATTTAACAAAATTTAACTTTTAAAAAGAACGTATGTTTGTTTTACTTTTTTATTTCCATGCTATAATTAAACACTGTTACTAAGCTTAATTTAAAAAGGAATGATTTAAATGCCTAAATCATCTTATGATGATTCTTCTATCCAGATCCTCGAAGGCTTAGAAGCCGTACGTAAACGTCCAGGTATGTACATCGGTTCGACCGATTCACGTGGTTTACACCATCTAGTTTACGAAATTGTCGACAACGCAGTCGACGAGGCTCTTTCAGGATATGGTAAAGAGATTAATGTATCAATCAATGAGGACAACAGTATCACGGTTGTCGATCATGGTCGGGGGATGCCGACAGGAATGCACTCTTCAGGAAAACCCACTATTGAAGTTATCCTGACTGTTTTGCATGCCGGTGGTAAGTTCTCCGAGAACAGTTATAAGACATCAGGTGGACTGCACGGTGTTGGTTCATCAGTAGTTAATGCCTTGTCTGAATGGATGACAGTTCGTGTTGTCCGTGACCACAAAGTTTACGAAGAACGTTTCGAAAACGGTGGTCATCCTAAAGGAACTTTGAAGATGACGGGAAAGACTAAAGAAGATAGTGGAACAACTATCAGCTTTAAGCCGGATCCAACAATTTTCCAAACGACCAAATTCAACTTTGACACTTTAGCAGAAAGATTACGGGAGTCCGCCTTTTTGCTTAAAGGTGTTAAATTTACTATTACCGATAAACGCGGCGAAGAAGACCGTGAGGAAGTATTCCACTATGAAGACGGTATCCAATCTTTCGTTAAATATTTAAACGAAGGTAAGGACGCCTTAGGTGGTATTTTCTACGTTGAAGGTGAAAACTCAGGGATCGAGATTGAATTTTCTGGTCAATACAATGACGGTTATTCGGAAAATATCATCTCATTCGTCAACAACGTGCGGACTGCTGATGGTGGTACTCATGAAGCCGGGATGAAATCTGGTTTGACTAAAGCTTTCAACGACTACGCAAAGAAGGTCGGATTGCTCAAGGAAAATAGTAAGAATCTTGAAGGTAGTGATGTTCGTGAAGGACTATCAGCTATCATCTCGGTTCGGATACCTGAAGAGATCTTACAATTTGAGGGTCAAACTAAAGGAAAGCTAGGAACACCCCAGGCCCGTTCAGCTGTAGATCAGCTAGTATACGAGCAGATGAGCTTTTATTTGATGGAAAATGGAGAACAGGCCCAGACATTGGTGAAAAAGGCTCTCAAGGCGCGTGAGGCACGTAATGCGGCCAGAAAAGCGCGTGAGTCGAGCCGAAATGGCAAAAAGAACAAGAAAAATGACGGTTTATTGTCAGGTAAGTTGACGCCAGCTCAATCGAAAAACTCCGCTAAGAATGAGTTATTCCTAGTCGAGGGTGATTCTGCCGGTGGTTCCGCTAAACAAGGACGAGACCGGAAATTCCAAGCTATCTTGCCATTGCGTGGTAAAGTATTGAACACGCAAAAAGCCAAACTAGAAGACATTTACAAAAATGAAGAGATCAATACGATGATCTATACTATCGGAGCAGGTGTTGGTGCCGACTTCAAACTTGAAGATCGTAATTACGATAAGGTTATTATTATGACCGATGCCGATGATGACGGTTCTCATATTCAGATCTTGTTATTGACCTTCTTCTATCGCTACATGAGACCGCTAGTTGAAGCAGGTCACGTATACATCGCTTTACCACCACTTTATCGAGTTCAAAAGGGACGTGGTAGCAAGATCTATAATCGCTACGCTTGGACTCCAGAAGAGTTAGCCGAATCGATCAAAGAAGCTGGTAAAGGATACGACCTCCAAAGATTTAAGGGTCTAGGTGAAATGAATGCTGACCAACTTTGGAAGACAACTATGGATCCAGAAAATCGGATCTTGATCAGAGTTAACATCGATGATGCTGCTCTAGCCGAACGTCGCGTCACAACGTTAATGGGTGACAAAGTTAAACCAAGACGTGAGTGGATCGAGAAAAACGTTCGCTTCAACGGAACTGAAGAAGGCGACAACATTTTGGAAAAAGTCGATGACAACGACCACATGGATAGCCAAATTGTTGATGATTTATTGAACAAGGAATAGGTGATAAATATTGGCAAACAATTCTCCTAAAATCCAAGATATCCCATTAGAAAAGATCATGGGAGATCGTTTTGAGAGATATTCTAAATCGATTATTCAGGAAAGAGCACTTCCTGATATTCGCGATGGACTGAAACCGGTTCAACGAAGAATTTTATATTCAATGTTTCTCGATGGAAACACCTTTGATAAAGGATTTAGAAAGTCAGCAAAAGGTGTCGGTAACGTCATGGGTAATTTTCACCCCCATGGTGACTCATCAATTTATGAAGCCATGGTCCGTCTGTCACAAGATTGGAAATTACGTGAACCTTTGATCGAAATGCACGGTAATAACGGGTCGATGGATGGTGATCCACCAGCTGCCATGCGTTATACCGAAGCTAGATTAAGTAAGATCTCAACAGAGATGCTACGTGACATCAATAAGAATACGGTTGATGAAGAATGGAACTTTGACGATACTGAAAAAGAACCAAAGGTCTTACCAGCTCGTTTTCCTAATTTATTAGTCAATGGAGCAACTGGTATTTCAGCTGGTTATGCTACGGAGATCCCACCACATAACTTAGGTGAAGTGATCGAAGCTACTATCAAGTTGATCGATGATCCGGATACTTCTTTAGAAGAATTAATGAAGATCGTTAAAGGACCTGATTTCCCAACTGGTGGTATCTTACAAGGTGCCAGCGGTATCAAAGAGGCTTATGAAACTGGTCGAGGCAAAGTTTATTTAAGATCAAAGACCTCGATCCAAGAACTACGGGGCCACAAGTCACAGATCGTTATCACAGAGATCCCTTATGAAGTTAACAAAGCACAACTAGTCAAGAAAATGGACGAAGTGCGCGTGATGAAAAAAGTTGATGGTATCGCTGAAGTCCGTGATGAAAGTGACCGTCAAGGATTATCGATCGTAGTTGAATTGAAACGTGATGTTGATGCTCAAGGTATTTTAAACTACCTCTTGAAAAATACTGACTTGCAGATCTCGTACAACTTTAATATGGTGGCTATCGCTGAGATGACACCACAACAAGTTGGTTTGATCAAGATGCTGAAAGAATATATCAAGCATCAAGAAGACGTTGTCTTACGTCGTTCTAAGTTTGATCGCGATAAAGCTAAGAAACGTCTTCACATCGTTGAAGGTTTGATCAAAGCTTTATCTATCTTAGACCAAGTTATTAAGACTATCCGTGCTAGTAAGAATAAATCGGATGCCAAGAATAACTTAGTTAAGGAATATCAATTTACTGAAGCACAAGCTGAAGCTATCGTTTCCTTACAACTTTATCGTTTGACTAATACTGATGTGACCGAACTCCAAAAAGAAGATAAAGATTTAAATGCCTTGATCAAAGAATTGGACAAGATCATTAATGATCATCAAGAATTGATGAGAGTGATCAAAGATGAGTTAACTAAAGTCAAAGAAAACTATGGTGATGCTCGTCGTACGAAGATCGAAGCTAAGGTTGATGAGATCAAAGTTGATACAACTGTTTTAGTTGCTAGTGAAGATGTTCGTGTCTTAGTTAGTCACGACGGTTACGTTAAACGAAGCAGCCAACGTTCCTTTATGGCATCTGATGAAGGTGAGAATGGCTTAAAATATGAAGACTATCCAGTCTTAAACACCGAAGCTAACACTTTAGATCACTTGTTCATCTTTACTGATAAGGGTAACTTGATCTATCGACAGATTTTTGAACTTGAAGATACTAAGTGGAAAGAGACAGGATCTCACTTGTCACAAGAAGTTGGCTTGGCCAATAATGAATCAGTCTTAAAAGCTTTCGTCTTCAAGAATCTAAAACAAACTGGTACCTTTGTCACGGGAACGAATGGCAATTATATCAAGCAGATCGCGTTTTCGGACTTGCTGCCGGGAAGAACTTACAAGTCTCGGGCCAGCCGCTATATTAAATTAAAAGACGACAATCAAAGTGTTTATGATGTTGATTACATTCCTCAAGATCAAGCTAATAATAAGTTGATCTATGTCTTTACGAAACATTCTTATGCTTCGGCCTTCCCACTAGAGGAAGTTCCTGTCGTCGGTAGTAAAGCTGTCGGAGTTAAATTTGTTAGTTTGAAGCCGGATGATCAAGTAGCTGGTTACTTTATTGCCGACAAGGATGATACGACAGATAAGATTGCTGTCTTGACACAACGTGGGTCATACAAGCAAATGAAATTATCAGAAATTCCTATTACTAGTCGTGCCCGCCGAGGTGTGTTAACCTTACGAGAACTGAAGCGTTCACTTCACCGGATTTGTTTAGTTGCTAAGACCAACGCAAATACGCAACTTGAAGTGATCACTGATACTAATCAACATTTTGCAATTGATTTCAATTCACACAGTGATGCCGATCGTTATTCTAATGGATCATTTATCTTGGATCCGGAATCAGATGGTAATCCAATCAGATTTGAAATAAATTATATTAATTAATTAGCAATGCTATAATTAAATTATTATATATAGTATGATTGACTTGTATAAATGTTTGATTTAGATAGTGAAAGGAAGTGAATTTTTTGTTAGATGAAGATGCTAGACGTGTATTTAGTTCCAAAGCATTAAATTATTTCGATGAGTTATCTAAGAATATGAGCTACACCAAAACAGCTCAATCTTTAGGTATTACTCAACCAGCATTAACTCAACAGATCAAAAAAATAGAAAGGGTAGTGGGTGCCCCGTTATTTTACAGCGTTGGTAAGAAGATTTATTTGACCGATGCTGGTTCCGTCTTGTTGAATGCGACCCACGAAATATTTGATGTCATTAATACCGTTACAGACCAAATTCAACAAAAATCTTCCGAGAGTTCTGGTACGATCAGTATTGGAATTTTGAATTCTGTCGAATCAAAAGTAATTGAAGATTTTATTGTTGAATTCAATCGGATCAACCCTAATATCGAAATCGATTTAGTCTTGCTGACTAGAAACGAGATTTGGGATCAGATCCAAAATAATAAGATCGATATTGCTGTCATGTATTTGCCAGACAATACTATCAAAAATTGGAAATCTTATAAGTCAAAGAAGATTATTAATGATACGATAATGTTGGTACACAATAATGAAAAGATCGCCAAACGAGGTAAAGCTACTTACAAAGAAGCTATCACAACTCCTTGGGTATCGTACTTACGTGGCTATTACTTTACAGATCTGATGATCGAGAAATTCAAGAATTCCTTGGTCGACGTTCCGAAAGTCGTTGCCAGATTTTCTTCACCTTATCAATTGTTGAAATTTGTTCAAGACTCCGAAGGTGTTTATGCGGGACTTCCACTAAGCTTTTGCTTAGCTAATGAGAAAATGTTCAAGTATTACCAAACACCATTAGAACCAGCAATTTCAGCTGATTTGACGTATGTTTATCGTGAAGATAAAGACAAGATCCCTCGTATTAAAGAATTTTTCAATGAGTGGGATGAATTTTTGAGTAATAAGAGCTACACCGATCGTTTGAAATCTTTATAAAACAAAGGAGTAAACGTATTAATGGCAAAAGAAAAAGAATTAGTAGTTGGACATAAGAGTCCTGACACAGATGCTGTCGTAGCAGCAATTGCATTCTCATATTACAAGAATCAAACAGGTTTTAATACTGAGGCAGTTGCTCAAGGTGAACCTAACAAAGAAACAAAATTTGTTTTTGACAAGTTTGATTACAAATACCCAAGAATCACTACTAAAGCTAGTGACAAAGTTTCTAAAGTTATGCTCGTTGACCACAATGAATCACAACAAAGTTTTGATGATATCGATGATGTTCAAGTAACACACGTAGTTGACCACCACCGTATTGCTAACTTCCAAACTGACCAACCACTTTACTACCGTGCAGAACCACTAGGGTGTACAAGTACAATTCTTTGGAAGATGTTCAACGAAGCTGATGTTGAAATTCCTGCTAACTTAGCTGGTATGATGGCTTCTGCTATTATTTCAGATACTCTTTTACTAAAATCACCTACAACTACTGATCAAGATGTTGCCGCTGTTAAGAGTCTTGCTACTACAGCAGGAATCGACTACGAATCATACGGTATGGACATGCTCAAGGCCGGAACTGACCTTGACGACAAGTCAACTAAAGAACTTCTTGATATGGATGCTAAGAGCTTTGACATGAATGGTCACAGTGTTCGTGTTGCTCAAGTTAACACTGTTGATGTTGACCATACTCTTGAAAGAGAAGCTGACTTTGTTAAAGACATCAAAGCTGAAAACCAAGATAACGGCTACAACTTGTTTGTCTTGTTGATCACTAACATCATGACTAGTGATACAACAGGTGTTATCATCGGTGACGATGCTGATGTTGCAACCTTTGAAAAAGCATTAAATACAAAAGTAACTGATAACAAAGCTGATTTACCAGGCGTTGTATCACGTAAGAAGCAAATCGTTCCTCCACTTAACGAAAACTTTTAGTAAAATATGAGTAAATTTCAATTAAAAGAATTTACTTTTTGTTAATCGTTTTCATTGAAAACGTTCGCTTCCTCTTGTATAATCTATATATCATTAAAACTGCTGGTGGTTTTTTGACTGCCAGCAGTTTTGGTGTTTTAGATACTTTCTTAAATAAAGGGGATTTATAATGAGCGTTACGAACTTACTAATTGGACTTCTACCAATGATCGGCTGGGGTGTTTTCCCAGTCTTGACAGGTTACTTTGGTGGTAAGCCAGTTAACCAAATTATTGGTGCAACATACGGTACGTTGTTAGGTGCCATCGTTGTAGCATTATTTACGCAAACACCTCTAATATCTGGAAAAGAATTCTTATTTACTTTTCTATCTGGTGCAGCATGGTCATTTGGTCAAATTTTTGTCTTCTACGCCTTTACAGAAATGGGTGTTTCAAGAACAATGCCAGTTTCAACTGGTTTCCAATTGATCGGAGCATCACTTTGGGGCGTCTTCGTCCTAGGTGAATGGTCAACAGGCATGGCAAAAGCAGTCGGCTTCTTCGCTATCTTCTTGATCATCATCGGTGTTTACTTAACTACTTATACCGAAAAGAAAGACCAACCAACTACTGGTGCTACCGGTACTACTGGTAGTAAAGCATTGAAAGGTGTCGGCTTGGTATTGATCGCCGAGGTTGGATACTTAGCTTACTCAGCTTTCCCACAAGCTGTTGAAGTTTCAGGGTTTGAAGCTTTCTTACCACAAGGTTTAGGTATGGCTGTTGTTGCTACCATCTTCGCATTTGCAACTAAGTCAAACAGAGCATCAAAACCATACAGGACAAAGAGCTCATATACTAACATTATTTCTGGTTTGTTCTTTGCTCTAGCTGCCTTGTCATACTTGATCTCAGCACGTCCATCAGTTAACGGACTTGCAACTGGTTTCACTCTTTCTCAAATGAACGTTATTCTTGCTACTCTTGGTGGTATTTATATTCTTCATGAAAGAAAGACTTCAAAAGAAATGGTTGCTGTGCTTAGTGGTTTGGCATTGGTTGTTATCGCTGGTATTATTACGGCATTTATTAAGTAATTGCTTTATACAATGGCTGGTTTGGCCATTGTATTTTTTTTGTACAAACATGCTGTGATTTGTTTTGTGGCATCTATTCTTTTTGAGTCCTAGGATCTTTTGCTCGATTTCTATCTATTGGATTTATTCTTGTTTTCTTCAACGGTTGGTATGTTATCTCTTTATCTTTCTTGCTCTTTTGCTGCTTCGCGCAAAAATCGCGGTGGTTTCTGGGTTCTTTCTTTTTTTGGTAATAAAAAAACGTCTCGGAAAGTTTTTGCTTTTCGAGGCGCTTTGATTTTGAGACTGTTTAAGATCTCAGAATACTTCTATCCAATAATGTGGGGGATTTCGGTTTCGTTAGTGATGAGTCTAATTCTGCCGAAATCTAAGGAGTGTCAAATAGGGAAATCACCAATACCTATCTAACATCTTTATCATAGGTCCATTGTTGCGGTTTGTTAAATAAATGGTTTATTTATTTGACTATTACTGTTCTGGCTGCTATTAGTTGTCCGTTTGAGTATCTGATGTTTGAGCTGCCGTTGTTTCCTGTGATCAAACCGTTTGCTGATAGTTGTTTTAGTTGTTCTTGATCCATGTTGTTTACGTTGAAGAAGATGCTTTGTGTGTATGTTCCTGCTTTTAGGGTGCTTGGTAGGTCTTTGATGGCGACTTTTTTGCCGTCTTGGTAGACGCTGCTTACTGGGGCTATGTTGGTTGCTTGATATGTTTTGCCGCTGGCGTCTGTGATGGTGAAGGCTGAGATTTGGTGAGTGTTGGTGAAGATGTTTGGTGTGGCATTTTTTGTTGTGATGGTGTCATTGAAGTCGACGTTTAAATTGTCTAGTGCTGGTACGTTGATGATGATGGATTTTTCGGTCAAGATTTGACTGTAGTTATAGTTGTTCAAGATTTGTAGTTTTAATTCGATCGAACCGCCATCTTTTTTTAGATTAGGGACGGTTTTGTTTTTGAATGTCCAGTAGTCACCGTCACCAGGGCTTAGTCGATACATGTAGTGATTGGCTAAAGCTTGGTTTCTGCTTGATTTGGCAAAATTGGTGTTGGCTGAACCTAGCCATAATGGCATATCTCCACTGATGAATTGATCGAATGTACGATAGTTTCCATCGACGTTGTCGGCTAATTCATAGCTAGGGATCGTTAAATTGGCGTTTAAGCCGTCTAGGAATGAATTTAAGTAATCGATTGGGAATAGTTCATAAGTCATGTCTGAGTCTGTTTCTTGAGCATTTGAAGTAGTAGTAGTTGTTCCGAATGAAACTAGGGCTAGGCCTAGTGTTAAAATAGTTGCTTTAAAAAATTTGTGTTTGAACATATTTTATTGTTCCCCTTTTATAATCAATATCAACATTATAATTCAAAAGTAATAAAAATTCTTTGACTATAGATAAACTTAATATTAAATTTCAAAGTCAGTCTCACGTAACAGTCTTCGATAATATAGGAATGAACTTGTGCTTAATTGATCGATAGTCTTTCTCTCGTCCACAGTGAGTTCTTTTTTGGAAAGTAGGATCAAGATATAGGTGGTGTAAAGTTTTTTAGGTGTTAATTCGAGTTGCAGTTTGTCGCTGTCTTTTTTGAGATCACGATGTAAGGCTGCGGTACTTAATAGTGGTGATTTGGCTCCTTTATTGCGACTGAGAAAGAGATTCTTTGAGTGCCAATGTAGTTGCCAAGGTGAGATGAAATTGCGGTATTCTGCGATAAATCGTTGCTCATTCTTAGAAAATTTCAGCTTACCAAAAGTTTGGTAAAAGCCATCGGCCAAAGCATCTTGGTAGTGATAACCCTTGGAGATGATCAAGATCAATAAACGCGTATAAATATTCAACTCGGGATCGAGCAAGTAATCATCTAGCTGTAAAAAAATATTTGTTGGGAAGTTGTCTTGAGTTGGCACTTTCAAGCTGACGATATTTAGTGTAGGGATATCGTCGATCAATTTATTAGCGAACAAATACTTAAAGTAAATGTTCAAATTGCTCAAAACTTTATTGATTGTACTAGGACTATGCTGTAAGTCTTTTTGCATAAATGTTTTGTATTCTAAAACATCAACATCGCTGATTGTTTGCGTATCTTGAGCAACCTTGAATTCTGGATCGTGTTCGATCAAGTAATCCATAAAATCGTGAAGTGAGTTCAAGTATTCATCGTGAGCGCGTTTTGAGATGTGACGCGTTTTTAAGTAGGCATTAAAACCGGTGATATAAGGAATTTTTGTCATAAGTGACCTCTTAGTTTTTCATTAGTTTAATCGTATAAGACTACGAACGTTTGTTCAAGTTGGTTTATACATTCTTAAACAAGAAAAAACACCCATCTAGTTGATGAGTGTAAGTTTAAAAATTAAATGGCCGCATACATTTCTTTGATGCTAGCAACGGATTTGTCCCATTTTGATTGTTCAGCATCGGTGAAATCGAGTGGATAAACTTTTTCGATTCCTGATCCAACTAATGCTGGTTGACCAATGTAGATGCCTTCGTCTTCATTGTAGACCGACACAGGCATGATCTTTTTGCTGTTGCTGAGAACTGTTTGTGTGATCAAAGCTGCTTGGTTAGCGATGCCGTAGCAAGTAAAGCCTTTACCGAAGAAAATATCGATCCCATTTTGTTTAGCTTGGTTTTCGAAATCATCTTGTTCGTCTTGGCTGAGGACTTCGCTGAGTGTGTCATTACCAATAGTAACTTTTGTCCAAGGGACGAATTGTGTCATTCCGTGTTCACCAACGACTGATCCTTGGATATTGTTAGGGTGGATATTAAATTTCTCGCTGACTGCTTGTTTCATTCTAGCAGTGTCCAAACAAGTTCCAGTTCCGAAGACTTGATCGTGGGGGAGGCCAGTTTCTTCTTGAAGCATCCGAGTGATCACGTCACAAGGGTTAGTAATGTTGATCAAGATACCGTTGAAGCCGGATTCTTTGATCTTAGGACCCCATTCTTGAGCAACCTTCTTGGTATAATTCAATTCATCGAAACGGTTACCACTATTAGCTTGGACCGAAATTTTACCAGCAGAGAAAATAATAATATCCGTATCCTTTAGTTCCTTGAGGTCAGGACGCAAGACTTCAACGTGTGAATTCAAACCTACTTGACCATCATTTAAATCTTTAAATTGTGCGGTAACGATTTTCTCATGTTTATCAAATAAAACTAGTTGGTCGATTAAATCTCGACTGACTAAAGTATAAGCTGTCGTGCTCCCAACATGTCCTAATCCAATAATCGCAACTTTACTCATAAAATACACCTCTTAATTTAAACATTAAAAATATAGTGGTCTTAATTAGAGAAAAAGTCAACTAGATTAAGGGAAAACTAATCTAATATTTTATAAATATATATTAATTACGTATATAATTGTTAGAAGATTACGTTTGAGGAGTTATAAATTTGAATGATTTGAAAGTAGTATTTTTTGACGTTGATGGGACTTTAGCTCGTCACAATAGTGGTGATAATTCTTCGATCTTAGAGCGGATCCCGAATTCGACCATCGAAGCAATCGAGCAATTACACCAGACTGATGTATTGCCTGTGATCGCCACTGGTCGTAATCGCGGCATGATCCAAGATGTTCTGGAAAAATTGCAGATCGATAATTTGATAGCCAACAACGGTCGTTTTGTTGAGATCAACGGAAAAGTAGTCAAACACGATACTTTTACTGATCAACAATTGCGATTGATCGTCCAAAGTTTTAATGAGCAAGGAATCCCATTTTGTTTTGAAACTGCGGATCATTTGTATAAAAATCGAAACTCAGGCTTTGAGCCCGATAGTTCAATGGAACTAAGAGAGATCGATGACGATGCGATCCCTGAGCAAGTGATTCAATTGATCGTGAGAAATGACCAGGAAAAACCTTTGTCAATGGAAGTTCCTGGTGTAAAACTCGTGAAGGTCGCCAAAACGGTCTATGATGTGACCCAAGATTTTTCGAATAAGGCGGTCGGTATCCAAGCATTTATGAAGGAATCCTTTACTGATAAATCAAAGACGATGGCTTTTGGTGATGAAGAAAATGATTTGGAAATGTTTGACCAAGTGCATTTCGCTGTTGCTATGGGAAACGCCGCCGAGGTCGTGAAAAAACGAGCCGACTTTGTAACAACATCGATCGAAGATGATGGCATTTATCAGGGGTTACATCACTTCAAGTTAATTTAAAAAAAGATTTTTTGCGTAATTTATTATTAGGGAAATCAATTGAAAAGGCTTAACGATTAGGCGGATTTTTCAGTTAATGATATCCTAGTAATGAACTTATTTTTAAGGAGTTTTCATGATTACTAGTCCAAACGAAATATTAAAAAGCACTTTTGGATACGATGATTTTCGACCAGGCCAGTTATCGATCATTCAAAAGGTTCTTGCTGGAAAAAGAACTTTAGGCATTATGCCAACCGGTGGTGGAAAGTCAGTTTGCTACCAGATACCAGCATTGATGTCTTCAGGATTGACCTTGGTCGTTTCGCCTTTGATCTCACTAATGAAAGATCAAGTCGATAGCTTGAATGAAATGAATATTCCGGCTACTTATATCAACAGTACCTTGAGTTATTTTGATGCAAATGAACGAATGCGTTATATCGAATCAGGAGCCGTTAAATTACTTTACGTTGCACCTGAGAAAATCGAAAACGAAGAATTTTACAATTGGTTAACGACTTTACCGATCGAATTGATTGCCATCGATGAAGCTCACGTTTTATCTTCTTGGGGTCACGATTTTCGACCTAGTTATTTAAATGTTATCGACCCTTTGAACGCACTACCAAGTGGACCGTCGTTATTAGCTTTGACGGCAACTGCTACTAAGCGGGTTCAACAAGATTTGATGAAGATTTTGAACATCTCGGAAGATGATGTGGTTAAAACCGGTTTCGAGCGGACTAATTTAGCTTTGAAGATCGAGCGTGGAGTCAATAAACCGAGGTATGTGACTGAATATGTTCAGTCACATCCAAACGAATCAGGAATCATTTATGCTGGTCGTCGAAAAGACGTTGAGAAGATCTATGACTTACTGAAAGAAAAAGGCGTCAAGGTCGGTAAATATCATGCTGGGCTAAGCGATTCGGTTCGCCATGAGATGCAAGAACAGTTCCTTTTTGATGAGATCGACGTCATGGTTGCAACTAACGCTTTTGGTATGGGAATCAACAAAACTAATGTGCGTTATGTCATCCACTATACGATGCCAGGGACTATCGAAAGCTACTATCAGGAAGTAGGTAGGGCAGGGCGTGATGGCTTGGAAGCTGAAGCTATCTTGCTCTATTCACCGGCGGATCTGCGGTTGCATTTATTTTTCATTGAACAGTCAGAAGCAGATGAAGCATACAAGCAAAGCTTAAATGACAAGTTGCGGGAAATGAATCAATATGCCAAGACAGAATTGTGTTTGATGAATTATATCCTGAAATACTTTGGTGAGAATAAGACCGAACCTTGTGGTCGCTGTTCAAACTGTTTAGATCAACGACCAGCCAATGACGTGACCTCAAAGACGCAACAAGCATTGAGCTGCGTAGTCAGAATGGATCAAAGATATGGCAAAAAGACGGTCGCACGAGTACTGGCAGGTAAGCCAGACATTGCTAATGATTGGCGAAATTTCGGCGAATTGTCGACCTTTGGTTTGATGCATGATGAGACTTTGAAATATATCGAAGAGTTTATCGACTTTTTGACAGCGAATGACTTTTTACAAATGTCACAAGGTCGCTATCCGGTGTTGCAATTGACGCAAAAGGGCTTGAAAGTACTTAAGAGTGAGTTGAAAGTCAAGCGTCGAGAAACACGGATTACGAAGCAACAAAGTCCGATCATTGATGATGGTAATTACGATCAAAAGCTATTCGAAAAGTTGCGTAAGCTACGACTTGATCTGGCCCACGCAGCTGACGTGCCACCATTTGTGATTTTCTCTGACAAGACTTTAAAGGACATGGCACAGATCTTGCCACAAAATAGTGATGAATTCTTAACGGTTTCCGGTGTTGGACACGCCAAATTGGAAAGATATGGCGACAAATTCATCCATGAGATCAAAGAATATCAAGCAGAAGCATAATTTTTTTACGGGAACAGTTGTTATAATAAATGTTTTACGAAAACATCTAATCAAAAACAATCCTTTACTTAAGGGGGAATTTACGTGAAGCACAAAATCGCAATTTTATCTGATATCCATGGCAACGTGACGGCTTTGAGAACAGTTCTCAACCAGTTGCAAAGCGAAAATATCACAGATTATTGGTACTTAGGCGATTTGCTGACCCCTGGTCCAGGTGTTAACGAGGTATTCGATCGGCTAAATGACCTCAATACGACCGTCTTCATTCGTGGTAACTGGGATGATATTGTCGTGCATGTCTTAGCCGATAATGAACAGTATTTGGATTTTGACAACGACGGATACGTTCACGTTGCTCGCATGATTGAATACGTCTCCGATACGATAACTGCAGCAAATTTTGAGCAGCTAAAGAATGCACCTACATATCAAAATCTATCAATTAACGGTTTAAATTTACAAGTATCACACAACTTTAAACTGAAGAATTCTGGCCATGAATTGCTGCCATACGAGATCCAAGGTAACTTTGACGAATTGACGGATGATCAATCGATCGATATGGCTTTTTATGGCCACACACATCATCAAGTAATGCGAACATCTTCAAACGACCAGTTGATCGTCAATCCAGGCTCGATCGGCGAACCATACACGAGATGGCAAAAGTTCGCCGATAACTTGCGTGCTGAGTATGCGATCATGGAGATCGATTCAACTGGATTGGCGAACGTGTCGTTTAAACGCGCGTCGTATGATATCAATGATGAATTAGAAATCGCCAAGCAAGCTAAGCTGCCATATCTAGAACTTTATGATTATTTGCTCCGAACTGGTAAAGCTAGCACACACGATATTAAATCATTAACGAAATACAATCAGCAATACGATTATCGAAGCGATGTCGTTAAGTTCTTTAACAGATTACGTAAAAAGCATTTTTAAGAGACTACTTGGAAAAGAGTAGTCTTTTTCTTTAAATAACGTTACTTCGTATAATATATATTATGTAACCTTAGATAAGTAATGAGCAGTTAATCTTCAAATAGACCCCCTTTTTGGATCTTATTTCATTGATCGACGTTTATCTAGTAATTTAGAATTTTACTTTGAAATTTGATTTCAAATAACAATATGCAGCAAAAATATTTCGGTTATCAAAGGTTCTCGAAGGTTTAATTAAAGTTTTGGATTTACAGCAGTCATTTTAAAAATTAGCGTGAGCTGTAATCGATTTTAACTGAGAACTACTCGCTTAATATTTGAACGTGTCCTTAAAACGCGTCCAATCCCGGTATTGATTGCTGTCATTTTATTTGATTGTTCCAATCTACGAATTCACGTGATGTTGATTGATATGGTTTAGTTTGACTAATTAGAAATTTTCAAAGGCTGACTAGTTAATGTACAAAAACCCCGTAAAGCCATGTAATATAAAGATATGTCATAAATTGTTCCTAGATTACTTTGTATTTAGACAATTGATCATAAAGATGATATTTGCTGAATATCAACGATCAACGAGTAAAATTACGTTTATTTACATTTCAATCGATATTTCTTTGAAATAGACGTTTTGACCGATTACTTTAAAATTAAGGTAGTAAATTGAGTACTTTCATTAAAACTAACATTTTAATGAAAGTGGGTGCCTATTATTTTTTTGACAGATAGTACTTCGAAATTTGTCGAGTATTCTCACGGTACAGATCAAAATAAAAAAGAATTGGATGTTCCCACAAATGAAAATTTCAACTGAACAGATCCACCCAGAAATTCGCGAACAAGGTGAACAATTTCGCCAAGGATTACCCTATTTCTCTCTGGATATTATTAAGCAAATGTATGCAGCTAGGAATGATGTCGTCCCAGACTCTCGTGGGCTTCAAGTTAAAACTGTTTACTTAACGCGAAGTGATGGCTCAAAATTAAGAGTTTTGATCTATTCTGACGGTGATACCCCTACTTCACCTGTTCCAGGTATTTTGTGGTTTCACGGTGGGGGTTACGCTATGGGACAACCAGAAGACGAAATTGCGATGATCGAACAATTAGTACTAGCTAGCCGGGGAATAATTTTTGCACCAGACTATACTCTGTCGCTTCAAGCTCCCTATCCTGCCTCCCTAAATGATGCTTACTTGAGTTTATTGTGGCTCAAGGACGATATTAGTAATTACAATCTCCGCTCTAATCAAATTATCGTTGGTGGTTGTAGTTCTGGAGGTGGACTTGCCGCAGCATTGTCGCTGTATGCTCGTGATAAAGGTGAAGTTAATATTGCTTTACAGATGCCGATTTATTCAATGTTAGACGATAGAATGGTCACGGAGTCGATGAAAGACAATGATGCTCCCGTTTGGGGCGAGCGTTCGAATAAAAATGCTTGGGATATTTATTTAGACCATCAATTCAACAGTTCAAATGTACCGATTTATGCTGCACCGAATCGAGCTGAAGACTTGTCCAATATGCCGCCGGCCTTGTCATTTGTTGGTACGATTGATCCTTTCTATGATGAAACAGTCCAATACTTTGAAAAACTAAAAAAAGCTGGCATTTGGACTAACTTGTTAGAAATTCAAGGAGCCTTTCACTGCTTTGATATTTCTGCTCCGGAGTCTCAATTAACTAAATCTGCATTTAAATTTTTATCAGGTAACTTGAAATTTGCATTAGATAATTTTTTTGCTGAACAAGACTAGTAAAAAAGAACTTTACCAATTACTGGTGGAGTTCTTTTGATTTGATAATTATTGTCATTGTCAATCATTACCAATTATTTGAGTTTGTTAAATTTTATCCCAATTGATTCCATTAAGTATAATCAATGGTATATTTGTACGAAATGTTGTACAATTCACTTTAGGAATAATACTTGTACCAAAAAGGAGTCTTGATGATGGCTACTACTGCTACAAACATTTCTGAGGCAAGAAAAAATTTAAAAAAGTTAACTGATGATGTTGTGGACTATGACGATCAAGTTATTATTACTAAACCTAAAAACCGTAATGTAGTGATTATGTCCGAAAAAGAGTACCAATCTTGGAAAGAAACAATGTATTTACTAGGGACAGAAGCTAATCGTAAAAATTTGGATGAGTCCATAGGTCAGTTAAACAATAGTAAGATTAAGACTTTATCCAAAGAAGAATGGGACAAGCTTTCTGATGAAGATTAATCAAGTGTGCTTTACCGTCAATGCTTTAGCTGATTACCAATATTGGCAAAAACAAGATAGAAAGACTTTAAATGTTTTGAATCGAATAATTAATGATATTATTCGCCACCCTTTCACAGGTATTGGTAAACCTGAGCCTTTGAAGTACAAGCTAGAAAATTATTGGTCTAGAAGAATTAATAAGAGTGATCGGATTGTCTATACTATTACAAAAGATTCCGTGATAATTATTCAATGTCGCTATCATTATTAATGTATTTGGAAGCATGAAAATTAAAAGCCAATCAGCTCATAAGAGTTGGTTGGCTTTTTTAACTTAATTTTGCAATAGCCTAGTCTAAGCAAATTTAACTAAAATAGAATGATTATTAAAAGGTGAAAATTTGCAATTTTATTTTTTGAAAAACATAAAACAGCAGCATTTGACATTTCGATGATTCGCGATACGATGAACTCATGAATGTTAATGCAAAATTATTTATGGCTTTGTCCAATCAAACTAGGTTAAATATTTTACAGTGGTTAAAAGACCCAGAAAAAGAAATTACATCCGTATCTAGTGAGGAAGTACGATACATGATGAAAGAAAAAGGAGGAATATGTGTTGCTGATATTGCTGAAAACGCTGGTTTGGCGCAATCAACTATATCCAAGTATTTGAGTGATCTTCACAATTGCGGTCTTCTGATTTCTGAACGACATGGTAAATGGACTTACTATCGTCGAAATGAAGAAAATATTCAAGAGTTATCCAAATATATTGCAAAAGAACTTTAAGAAGACTTAGTTGCTGATTAAGGTTTTTTTATTTAAGCATTCATATCGACAAATCTAGATATATAATACTAAGGAGATTTTTATGTCTAATAATTTAAGAATAGTTTTACCACAATGGCAAGGTGGTATGAACCCCAATTATCGTTTAGGAGCTAAATTGCTAAATGCATTGGTTCCAGAAAGTCAGAAAACTGAAACATTAGAGATACCAGTTTCTGATAAGAGGCACTCTGCTGACACTGTTGTTGATGAAGAAGAAAGTTTACTAAACCAGATGGAGACTACCTTTGATACCCTATCCTTAAAAGATCCAGATAAGGTGATCACTCTTGGTGGTGATTGTTCGATTTCTGAAGCACCATTTGATTACTTGCATGGCAAGTACCCTAATAATTTTGGTGTAATTTGGTTAGATGCTCATCCAGATGTTTCTGATCCATCAACCTCTCGTCATATACACGAGATAGTTGCAGCAAATTTGATGCATAAGGGCGCTGAAAAGTTCAACAAACAAGTCAAGAACCCTATCGAACCAAAGAATTTCTTGTTTGCAGGACTAAAATATGAAGAATTACGTCCAATGGACCAGTTGATCAAAGAATTAGATATGTCGTACATCGTACCTGAAGAACTTAAGAAAGATAGCCAACCAATTTTAGATTGGATCAACAAAAACAATATGAAACATATCGCCATTCATCTTGATTTGGATGTTCTTGATCCCGATGACTTTAGAGAAACCATTCCGTCAGAAGTTGGCATTGATCGTAGTAAATTTCCTTATGCTATCGGATCACTAAAGCTTGCAGAACTGCTTCGTTTACTCAAAGATATCGATAATAATACCGATGTAGTTGGTATGTCCATGGCTGAACACATGCCTTGGGATGATATTAATCTCCATAACGGATTATCTGAACTAACTATTTTTGAATAATTCACTAAATTATTGTATCGACTGTAATTTTTTAAAAGAAGAGCTGTTGAACCGTTGAACAGCTTTTTTTGCTGTTCATAATTATTGCCCTCGAGATAAGTTCCAAATATTTCAGTTATTGTTTTTGCAACCACCGAAAGAAACCTCGTAAGTCTGAGATAATCAAACTTACGAGGTTGAGTTTTCGATTAGAAGAAAATTCAATAGTTATATAACTTAAACACTTGGTTTTTTATTGCTTTGAATTAACTGCTTTGATTTCACTATTTCGAATATTAAAAAAGAACACGGCAATTTGTTTTGTATTATATTCAGGATGAATGCTCCAGAATTTGATGATCCCAATCAATCCGGAGATCTCATAATACGACAGTAATTCTGACTCAAAATTATCAGAATTTATCCCTAACATGGGGTGAGATATTTTTTCACGATTCAGTAAGTAATCCATCAGTTTATTAGTAAAATTAGGGTCCCCTTTCCTGTCCAATAGGATCCGCATGAGAGTCAGATTGCTCTTGAATACATTTAAGAAATTCATCAGGATCTTTACCCCATCATCTCTTTGTTCGCGAGGTTTACGCAGCTGTTTGATCATTTCTTGATGTGGTTGCAGTAAGTCTTGAAAAAAATCTTGCTCGATTCTTTCTAAGATATCCCATTTATCTTCAAAATGGCGGTAAATCGTAACTCGGTTCATCTTAGATTGTTGGGCAATTTGTTCAAGTGTAATGTCCTTAAGCTCATGTGTATGCAGTAGTTCTAATAAACTTTCTTTAATGATTCTTTCTGTTTTACTATTTTTATCTTGATATTTATTCAAAATGCAACACTCCGTATAATTTTGTAGTTCAAGTATAACTCCTTTCAATATAGAATGCTTTATATCAAAACAACAAAGGAGCGATAAATATGGAAAAACAAAATTTAAATAAAACTTGGTCAGAATATAAATTTAACGATAATATCTTACAAGATGCACTTTTTAAGCACGTAATCGATTTAATGCCTTATCGCATGAGTGACGAAGGTGAAGTGTTAGAAGCGATGATGAATATTCAAGAAAATGATGAAGAATCATGGATAGATACTTGGAGTTCATTGGCAGCTAGATTACAAACGAGAGCAGAGAATTTTGAGCGTAAAGGAAAATTGGTTAGTGCTGCTAGCAGTTATCTTAGAGCCTCAACTTATTGGCGTGTGTCATTGATGTATTTCAGTAAAACAGATGACAAACGCATGGTCGATTACTCGAAAAAGAGTCAGGATTGCTTTGATAAAGCACTGGTTTACGGCGAATATCCTGGTGAAGCAATTCAAATACCCTACGAAAAAACTTTTCTTCCTGGACATTTCTATCGATCACCAAAAGCTGGTAATAAAGCCCCGTTATTGATTGTCGTCCCTGGACGTGATACTTGGGCGGACGATACAATGTGGGTAATCAGAGGTGCGTTACAAAGAGGTTTCCATGCTCTGACCTTTGATGGTCCTGGTCAAGGAATGGCATTAAGGTTACAAAATTTGAAGTTTAGACCGGATTCTGAGAACGTAATGACACCTGTTATTGATTTTGCTGAACAGATCGAAGGTGTTGATGTGGATCATATCGGTGCAATTGGATTGAGTTTTGGTGGATTCATGCTCCCAAGAGCGACAGCGTTCGATGATCGACTCAGTGTTTCAATCACTGACCCCGGCAATTTAAATTGGGGTGGTATGATTTCTGAGCGTCTGGAAAAATTGTTGCAAATACCAGAAAAAGTTCGCCCACAAATGATGGATTTTATGCTGAAGGATTATGAGTGGAAACACGATGCTACTGATCAGACAATCATCCATGAACTGAAAAAATATGATAACAGAGACATTATTGATCAAGTGAAGACAAAAACGCTAGTACTAGATGGTTCTGCTGATGTATCTTCGGGAACGGCTGAACAGTTTTTCGAAGCTTTGACCTGCCCTAAGGACTATTTGTTGTTTGACGAACAAACCACTGCTGAACAGCACACGCAAATGGGTGGATACTTAACGGCTACAGAATATATCATGGATTGGCTTGAAGATAATATCTAGGAGTTGGAAACTATGAAAATTATGATTATTGGGGCTACTGGTAGAACTGGAAAAGAACTAGTATCATTGGCTTTGAATCAAGGAAACGAAGTTGTAGCATTTGTTCGACACCCTCAAAAAATATCACCTGCGGAGAATTTAACTGTAGTACAAGGTGAATTGACCAACACATCATTATTGTCAGAGTCTTTGGTCGGATGTGATGCTGTCTTAGTAACACTCGGAAATTCAATCTCGAATAGTAGTGCCAGTTTATTTTCATTTGCAATTCCTAATATCATTGAGGCGATGTCAATTAGCAAGGTAAAACGGATTATTTCTCTTTCGGCACTCGGAGTTGGTAGTACTTACCAAAATACTCGTTATCCATATCGACTAGGTGCTACGACTTTTTTAAAGGGGAATTTTGCCGATCACGAAGCTGGTGAAGCAAAACTTAGGACGTCTAAATTAATTTGGACAACGATTCACCCTGGTCCATTATTCAATGGAAACGCAACTGAAAATCCAACAGTCAAGATTGCTACTAATAGTATCAAAATGCCAAGAGCGCCACGAACATATCGTGAAGATGTCGCTAAAGTGATGTTAGATAGCGTAAACGATAAACGTACTTTTGGCCAAAAGATATTAATGTGTTCCAAACAAGCAAATTAATTAATTTTTAGATGATGATTGAAACAAATTTGCTGCCAATTTAATTTTTTAAAAAAGAGCCGTTCAAGTGACGACTCTTTTTAGCTATTTATGATTTTTGCTTTCAAATTAATTTCCAAATGTTTCAGTAATGGTTTTCCTATTTGAGTAAAACAGGTATCATATTTACATATAGAACATACGTTTGGAGAAAGCCATTATGGAAAAACAACAATATTTGAAACTGATTGATGAAGAATTGTCGACATCCCCTTGGTTCGTCAAAGAATACTATCAAGCAAAATCTACCATACCGCTCTCCCCTGCCACTCTTTACCAATATTTGACTGAGTTCCGCCGCTTTTTTAACTGGCTGATCAGTGAAGGGCATACTCCTGCTAAAAAACAGTCTGATATACACCTGGAAGAGTTGGAACATCTCAAGAAAGAAACAGTCGAATTTTATAAGTCTGCTTTGTTGAATCAAGCAAAGACCACCGGTTCCCACGAAAGCAAGGCTCATTCGACTGTAAATCGCTCTCTGCACGCATTATCTTCATTATTCAAGTATTTGACCGAAGACACGGAAGATGACAATGGAGAGTCTTATTTTGACCGTAATGTAATGCATAAAATTGCTCTTGTTAGAACTAATGAGACCTTTGCCACTAGAGCTTCCAATTTAAAGACCAAACTGATGCTGGGCAATACCGACCACGAGTATTTAACTTTCATCGATGAGAAGTATGAAACTAAACTGACGGACAATCAAAAGCGGTATTTTTTACGGGATAAGAAACGGGATTTGGCGATCAATGCGCTTTTATTGGGTAGCGGCCTCAGAGTTTCCGAAGCAGCCAATTCTGACATCCAACATCTCAATTTAAAGACAGGTACCATCGGTGTCGTTCGTAAAGGTGGTCAAAAAGATATCGTCCACATCGCACCTTGGACTTTGCCATATATCAACGACTACGTTGAGCAAAGAAAAGAACTATACCATGCCAAGAAATCTGACCGAGCCTTGTTTTTAACCCTTTATAGAGGAAAACCTTCACGGATCAAGTCGTCAACTATCGAGAAAATGGTGGCGAAATATTCGGCTGCCTTTAAGGTGCGGATCACGCCTCATAAATTACGACATACCTTGGCTTCAAAACTCTATCTAGCAACGAAAAATGAACAGCTAGTCGCCACACAGCTTGGGCAAAATTCAACTGGAGCAACTAGTCTATACACCCACATGATCGATGAGGAACAAAAGAAGGGTCTTAAGAAGCTGTAAGTGTAAAAAACTAACAATATTGACGCTTATTTTTTCCGCCTGGAGTGTTACCCTAAAAGTATCAAATACAATTAAGGAGTTGATTAATTGACAGTTCAAAGTGAATTAATGCAAAGATTAAACGACTCAGTAGCTGATATTATCAACATTCGTCGCCACTTACATGAACATCCAGAAGTATCTTTTCAGGAGAAAGAAACTGCTAGATATATCAAAGATTTTTATCATCAAAATGGTATCGAAACTAAGAACTTTGGTAATGGCTATGGACTAGTGGTAGATATCGACTCTGGGCATCCTGGCAAAACCTTGGCTTTACGTGCCGACTTTGATGCTTTGGCGATCCAAGAAGATAATGACCTACCATTCAAGTCTAAGAACCCTGGTGTGATGCATGCCTGTGGTCATGATGGACATACGGCATACATGATGATCTTGGCTAAGAATCTCTTTGAAATGAAAAACAAGCTTCGTGGTAAGATCCGTATTATCCACCAACCTGCCGAAGAAGTTTCCCCTGGTGGAGCAAAATCAATGATCGAGTCAGGTGTGTTAGAAGGCGTCGATAACGTTATTGGAGTCCACGTAATGACTTCTATGCCAACCGGATCCATTGGTTATCACACTGAAGAAACGCAAACTGGACGTGCTAATTTTACGATCACGTTTACTGGAAAAGGTGGCCACGCATCAATGCCTCATCTTTCTAAAGATGCCATCGTTGCTGGAAGTTATTTCGTTACTGCCTTACAAACTGTCGTATCCAGAAACATCGACCCCTTCGACACAGCTAGTGTGACGATTGGTTCCTTTGATGGTGCTGGTTCATACAATGCTATTAAAGAAAGTGTCGTCTTAAAGGGTGACGTTCGGATCATGAAAGAATCAACGAGAAAAGTAGTTCGTACGCGGATCGAAAAAATCGTCAATGGCATTTGTGACATGTTCGATGTTAAAGCTGATATCGACTATGACGACAATTATCCAGTCTTGTACAATGACCCAAAGATCACTGAAAAAGCTATGTCTGCTGTTAGTCACGCCGACATCCCCGAGATCACAGAAGTGTTTGACTGTGGTCCGCAAGACCCATCTGAGGATTTTGCCTACTTCGCCAATGATCGTCCTAGTTGTTTCTTTTATGTGGGTTGCCAAACTCCCGATGGAGCAAATCATCCACATCACAGTCCTGATTTCATGATGAATGAAGACTGTTTATTGATTGCTGCTAAGGCAATGGGAACTGTTACCTTGAACTACCTCGAAAAATAATCGTTAAAAAATGGATGAAAACCGTTTAGGTATTCATCCATTTTTGTGTTTAATGATCTGTTATTTTAAATGCTTATATGGTGTTTTTTAAAGACAGGATTTTTTTGAAATGCTGTAACTAAAAGAGCTAATTGTTTTCTATCATCTGCAAAATCATCTAAGTCAATAATGGATTGTTTTTGGAGAGCTATTACATAAGGTAAAATATGCTCTATAATAATAATATTACTATTAGTAATAGAATTCTGCACTTTTTCAGGATCAGATAAAACATTATCAAATGCATTTAATTCTGCCATTATGTCTTTTCCAGACTTAGTCAAGCATTTACCATATCTATCAAGGAGACCGAATATTGACCAACTGACGATCAATATCCCTAAGGTAACGAATGCCATGGGAAAGACTGCTGCTGGGTAAAGAAATGCTGCTAAGATCAGTTCAATGACTGCAAAAAAGCTAGTGAACAAAGAGACATTGGCCAGACTGTGACGATAATTGATCGATACTGATTCAATGAAATGATTTTTGCCATTTGATATTTGGACGATCCAATTACGATATTCCAAATATAATTGGTCGTCGTTGAATTTCTGAATATCAGATGAGGCGACTTTTTGACTGTCCCCTACTCGATTCAACAAGTAATTGATCAAATCGTCGCGGACTGAATCGATCCGTTGAATTTCGACTGTCTGTCCTTTTGTGACCATCCGTAAATGGCCTTGATCTATTTGGACTAATAATTCAGCAATGAAACAGCTGAAATCAGCAAATGGTAGCTGCTTAAGCAACAACTTAGTCTGTGTAGGACTGAAATCGGGAGTTTTGAACCAGTGAAGATATTGAGAAATCGGATAGTCTCTCTTATAAGGATTTCGATAAATATTGCGTAAGAGAATGAAATACCAAGCGATGATTATCAAGATCAACGCAATACCAATTATGTAAAAGATCCTGTGTTTAACAACTTGCTTATGAGCATATTGTTCTTCCTGGTGAATGATTTTTGCTTTGGCGTTTTTGCTGATGACATTCTTATTGGCATAAGTAATGGAATTAGGGAAAAGGATCCTAGTATCGAGTAGTTGTTGAGCAGAAACTTTGTTGACGAAAAAACTGATTGAGTTATTTTTATGATCGATCTTGATGTTGTAATTTGTCGGCCCTTTTTCGTAGGCATGAAGATCATTTTTGGATCCAGATGGCAAATGATAAGTGATTCGAACCTTGTTAAATGGTATTTTCCAATCGGAACCGATCAAACGCCAATTTACTTCGGCAATGTCATTGTAGTTTACCACCAGATCTTTGACGGAATAATCAAACTTTCCGGTCGCAAAGCCATCATTTATCGTGTGATAAACACTAGCGGCAACTAATCCATTTCCAGCTACAGTGTCGTAGGTATTATCCTTACCCGAACCGTAATGAAGTGGTAATTCATTGTTGCCATCGTAAAATGTCACTTTAGGTTTAGCCCCATTAGTTTTGACAGAATCAGAAAAACGCTGTGAAAAGCTAGATTGTTTCTGATTACCATGAACGTAAAATCGAATCGACTGCTGGATCTTGGCACTTCCATCAGGATCGATGTAGACATCAGTATTAAAATTATCGACGTAGCTACCTTTTGCTTCAGCCGTGTCGCAATTGATTGACATTAAACTGAACACCATTACTAGCGTAAAAAATATAGCTGTAAAAAATTTTTTCATAGCATCCCCCGAACTGGTCTGGGAATTAGGCGTGTTTTTTTAGATATAAACGAAGTCGGTCCATTTCTAAACTAGTAAATAATAACGAGAATAAGGCTCCCAGTATAAAGATTATTAACCAGTTGAGCAAGAAACTTCCTCCAGCATAGTCACTACCAGATGAAGGAATGGCTAAGACAGCGACGAATAATCCCCAAGTGATGGCATTAAACAAATTGTACTTCCAAGGCTTTAAGGGTTTATCGTGCGCAACTAACACGTGTTTAACGAATAAATACTTTAAGTAGACCCAGATCGATCCAATAATTAATATAATTATACTCTTAACGATACTATTTAGCATAAAAGTCCCAAATAATAAGTCCATCGCTAACGGGAATAATAGGAAAAAGATCATTAACCACTTGTTAGCAATGTACCATGACTTAATACTAGTATTTAAGCGATATTTAGTTACATTCTTATTTATATAATCATCAAATATTTATTTCACAAAAGTCCTCCTGATCATTTCCATCAAAAAATGACAATATTCAGTGGAATATTGTCATTAATGAATTGTGTTTATTTGTTATTAGTTCAATGGGCTGACTAGATCAGATTCTAATAGCCAAGCATTGGTTCCAATACGGTAATATTTAACGTTAGTACCAAAGTTGATCGAGCGACGATCTGTTTGCCAAGCTGAACCGGCCATAACTTTTCGGTCAGTAGCTTTGCCATAGTCATCGTAGATCACTGTGTTATCGTTTTTGGCAGTGATAACTTGACCAGCTAAGAATGTTGCCCAAGGAAGGACATCTTCCGCACGGACGAAACCGTTGTTCGAAACGTGTAGATAAAATGATCCGTTGATGATCGAAACAATGTCAGAAGCCCAGTCTGTTCCTGGAGCTAAACGCAAGTTAGTGTACATCGTACCTTCACGGTCGTATAGGTTGACGTATGAGTCACGTGTACTTGCTCCACCACGAATATCACTATAAATGTACTTGTTGCCATTTTGCACGTAATCTGCTGAAGAATTTGAAGTCTTACGTGAAGCATCAGCTACATCATATTGAGAAACGTTGGCGTAGTCATTTTGAGATGTGTAGTAATAAGTGTTGCGGTCAGTATAACTACTCTTGGCAGCATATGAAGCATCATTTCCGATCTCTTGACTAAAGTAGATCATACCATTAGTACCGATAGTGACACCGAAGCCAACATATCCGACATATGGGTTAAGCATATTTTTACGGTGACCGTAATTAGGAATGGCATCGTTGTTTTCGTTATAAAACTCAGCGATGATCGTCTTGGCAATCTCAGCAGGATCATTTGGCAATGTTCCTAGTGGAAGTTGACCAATATTTTCTTCAGCTGTTAAGTTGTAAGGAGCCATCTTTTGAGAATTCCAGCCAACGTGGTTGTCGATACCTGTTCCGTTGGAGGCAAAGATATTCGTTCTTTCTTGAGCGTAGTTATTCAACACACCAACTTCAGTCAGTGAGTTTAATTTGTTTTGACCACGCAAGTTATTCAATTCAGCTAACATAGCAACTTTAATAGCTGCAACATCAACGGTTGAATTAGCCTGGACCTTAGGTGTGTTTGCTGCAGTAGTTGATGTATTCGTCTGGTCATTACTTGAAGCTGATTTTGTTTGATCTGTCTTGGTAGTTTCTGTTGTTTGGACGTCATTATCTTGTGAAACGTCCGCAAAAGAGGTCGTGGCAGATCCCAATGTTGATGCTAATAAAAGTGCACTAGAGAACAAAACTGCAAGATTCTTCTTATTAAATTTCATAATATCCCCCATAAAAACACAGTTTTTTATGACTTTTCAAAATCACGGATCCAGGCAATTGCTAAAGCACCCTTTCCTAGATGGGCACCGATAACTGGACCAAAATATGAACGATCCAATGTTAGATCCGGATATTTTTGTTGCAAGTGTTCTGCCCATTCATCCCCTGCTTCTTTGTCATCTCCATCAATGACTAGTAAGCGGAGTGGGTATTTTGAATCTTTGATAGCTCGTTTGAGCTTGTCTTCAGCCTTAGCTTTGGCTTTCTTGAGTGAACGAACTTTGTCGTAAGCAATAATGTAGTGACTGACAGAATCGAATTCCAACAGTGGCTTGATATTTAGCATCGTTCCAATAACGGCTGAGGCATTGGAAAGTCTGCCACCCTTAACCAAGTTCTTCAAATCGCTAACTACGAAAGATTCACCCATGGTGTTTCTTAAAATATTCAATCGTTTGATGATCTCGTTTAAAGCTTTGCCGTCTTGTGCCATGGCAGCAGCTTCTTGTACTAAGTATCCCATCAATCGAACAGTGATCCAAGAATCATAAACTACAACATTGATATTCTCGACTGTTTCTGCGGCACTCTTCAAGTTGTTTACAAAACCAGAAATGGATGATGCTAAGTGAATGGAGATCACAGCATCGTAGCCTTCTTTAGCTAAATTATCGTATAATTTAAGCATTTCCCCAATTGCTGGTTGAGCAGTTGAAGGTAATTCTGGTGACTTTTGCAATAGATCATAAAACTCTGAAGTAGTAATATCAATATCTTCTCGATAAGATTTAGTATCAAACACAACTTCGATCGGAACAACAGTAATGTCGTAACGATCAACAATTTCTTGAGGTAAGTAAGATGTGCTATCAGTTACAATGGCAATTTTCATAAATTTATCAATTCCTCGTTTACTCACGTATAATGGATGTACAACCATTTGATTATATCATATTAAAGGCATATTATATTTATCGCATCTAAAAACAATTTCCTTTTGGATTAAGTATAAAGTAGTATTCTACACTTTCCTACAACGAAATACACATATTTTTATATAAAAAGAATTAAGGGGTTACCAAATGTCATTTGACGGAATGTTCACCCATGCGATGGTGAACGAACTAAACAATACTCTCAAAGGTGGTCGGATCGCCAAGATCCAACAACCTTTTGCTAATGAGTTGATCTTGACTATCCGTTCTAATAGGAAGAATCAGCAGCTTTTGTTGTCCGCCCATCCTAATTACGCTCGGATCCAAGTTACAGACCAACCATTTGAAAATCCTGCCAAACCATCGACTTTTGTAATGTCATTGAGAAAATACATTACCAGTGCAATCGTGCAAGATTTTCGCCAATTGAATAATGACCGAGTCGTCAGCATTGATCTCAGTGCAAAAAACGAACTCGGTGACATTCATTCCTATACTATGACGATCGAGATCATGAGTCGTCACAGTAATATTTTCTTGATCAACAACGAGACCGGGAAGATCATCGATCTTATCAAGCGAGTTTCACCGGAAAATAATAGTTTTCGTGGACTGTTACCTGGCGATACTTATCAATTGCCACCTTCACAAGATAAAATCGATCCATTTAAGGCTGCAGCTAGTGATTTTGAATCATCAATGTCTGCTGGCGACATTCGCGATAAATTCGAAGGTATCGGTTTGGACACTTCGAAAGAATTAGAAGCAGTCTTGGAGAGTGATGGGGATGTTTCTGAATTCTTGAACAAGTTTGATGAAGTCATTTCACCAAATACTGCTCAACAAACTGGCAAAAAGAAGCTCGGCTTTTTTGCAGTTGAATTCAATCACACAACTAATGTAGTTGGTTACTACCCTACCCTCGGTCAATTGCTGGACAACTATTACTTAGACCGAGCTCGGATCGATCGGATCGAACAACAAACGAAAAACGTCACTCACCGTCTAAATATTATCTTGAAAAAAGATAAATCCAAGATCAAAAAGCTTAACAAGCAAATGGAACAGACAAAGATCATGGATGAGTACAACTTGTATGGTGAATTGTTGACGACCTACATGTCTCAAATACAACGTGGTTCAAAGTCGATTACTTTGACTAACTATTACAATAATGAAGAAGTTACCATTAAATTAAACCCAGAGTTTTCTCCTTCGGAAAATGCCCAGAGTTATTACAAGAAATATCGGAAGCTTCAAAACTCTATTCCTCACATCCAAGAACAGCTTGATATCACCACTGGTGAGGTCAATTACTTGGAATCAGTCTTAGCCTCACTTGAATATGTTGATATCGAAGACGTTGACGGTATTATTGAAGAGCTTGAAGAGTCTGGATATATTAAGAAGAAGAAAAAGCAAAAGCGCCGTAAGAAAAAGAAGACAGTCGGTGAACGTTTTGAAACTTCTACTGGTGTACCAGTTGTTGTTGGTAAAAATAACATTGAAAACGATAAGTTAACGATGAAGCTTGCTCAAAAGAATCACTATTGGTTCCACGTCAAAGACATCCCTGGTTCTCACGTTATTTTGGAAACGAGTGATCCTGACGAACAATCGATTTTAGAAGCAGCCATGATTGCAGCCTATTATTCGAAGGCTCGGGAATCGAGCAAAGTTCCTGTTGATTACTTGCAAGTCCGCAATATTAGAAAACCTAATGGTGCCAAACCGGGATTTGTTATTTTTGAAGGTCAAACGACTATCTTAGTTGATCCTGACCGTGAATTAGTCGAAAAATTACGAGTTAAATAAAAATAGACCAAATGATGTCAAACATCACTTGGTCTATTTTTTATTCTTCTTTTAAAGTATTGTTCAAGAAAAATCTCAAACCAATTTCATCATAAGTTTTGAATTTTTGATCATTAACGGTCACTAAAAAGTTCTTGTCGTCATTGTAAAAAATATCTTCGATCGACATATCTTTTCCAAGATTATTACCGAGGATCAATTTGACCAACGTATCGATAACGTGCACAGAACTAGCTAACTCGTGACGGATGATGTCTTGGTTCATCCCCGATGAGATTTTAGTAATGATCCAGTGATCATGGACGTAAGCAAATTCAAAATTGTAAGTGTTGATATGATCTGTTTTTTCCAGTTCAGCTTTAATGTCAGTTACTAATTCATTCTTTTCTGTTTCAGATAAGAACTTGTTGTAACTACTTACTTCATAACTCTTATCATCAATAACTTGACGATAAATGACCGATGGAATGGTGAAAGCTTGACCGTCAGAAACGACAATAACTCGCATCGTCTTATCAGATTTGAAATCCAATGAGCGGATCGGCTTAGCACTGATCTGGAAGACTTCATTACTTTGCTTGTCTTCATCACTTAACGTCTGAGAAAAGTCGATTATTTTAAAAATCGATTTAGTATCGACCAAATTGAGATGCTGCAGCTCCATGTGTGGATCAGCAATTTCATAAGCAATGTTTCTGATCTCCAGTGGCGAACTCCACGGCTCCCTGCCCAAAATGACAGCTTCAAGACCATTTTGATGGATCGACTTAACTAATTGCAATAAGACAAACTGACGGACCATGATATTTTTCTTAGAAGTAATGATCGGTGAACGAACGACGATCTTATTACGGTCGCCAAATTTAAGATCATTACTAATACCACTCGTCACAAAGAAGTTTCTTTGACTGATTTGATCCATATTGACTGAAATAGATGTTTTACTTTTGACAACTGACTTCGTTACGATGTCATCGCGGTCTAATAGCAACTTGCTGTATCCAAGGCCTTTAACACCCATTGAGACTAATTGTTCGATATTGTTTTCATCGATCTCATCATCACGAATGATCGCACTATTGTCTTTGATATTTTTCAAAGCTAGTAAGTACGGAATATTGATCGAAGTAACTTCAGAGAGTACAGGCAATTCAAAATCCCGTCGAATGGCTTCGATCAAAACGTCCAGCATCCAATTAGTTGGGTGAATGATCTTTTCAAAAAGTTGATCATCATCGAGCTGATGCAATTTCTCGTAGCGAGTCAATGTATCATTCAATTTATCATTGAGTGGTCCCTTATTGAATACTTCCTCAACACTATAACCACTAACGATGATACTCGAATCAGAAGTCTTACTAGGTCCAATGTATCTTTGCTCAGAAGAATTCCACTGAGGAAAACGTGATGTGATATGATCCATAAACGGCTCGCATGCTCCATTGAAACTATTTCCAGAATCTAACTGTAATTTGTCTAATTGAAATCCTAAGTTAAGTTCAACGGCCACCGTTGCCAAGGGGTAACTGGTAGCATATTCCAAAAATTTAGTCTCTTCGCTTAGCCGCGGAATAAATTCGGTAATGTAACATTCGTTCGTCTTATGATTAAGCGCAAAGTGGACCGTACAAACTCCGACGATGTTAAAAACTCGAGCTAGTTTCATGGCTAAATTACGTAACTTTTGCAGCTTTGAATCATTCAGCGACAAAGCTGGTGAGATCAAGTTTGAATCCAAATGATGGATACCAATTGGCTCAACGTCTTCAATCGTTCCAATCAAAGCAGAGTTATCAAAGCGGTCACGAACGATGGTGCAAGAATATTCGCTGAAACCACGAATACTACGTTCGATTTCGATCTTAGCATTTTTCGAATCTTCCAAAGCCATGAAATTATCGAGTTCAAATAAATTATTAATGTTAGTCCAACCACTCGAATGGCGATTAGAAAAGCGCCGACGAGCAATGATGGGAAAACCGATCGAACGAATAAAGTCATACAATTCCTCTTCGTCATCTGAAGAAATGAAATTGATGACTGGCAAATCATTTTGATTCAGTTTATTGATGAATAATTCTCGCTTGAAAGTAGCAAGTGATGCAAAATAATTCGTTCCTAAAACTTTGGTGGAAGATATTTTTCCATTTAATCCGGAAATTATCCCTAAAGCATTCTTGTCCCCGACTGTTGGCAAAATCGCATCAGGATGATATTGGTCAACGTAATCAAGAATATTTTCTCCATTAACTTTTTCCACGATGATCCGGTCAAAAAAGACGTTTGCGGACAATAATGAAGTCGGATTTTCCACCATGACACTAGTTTTGTAGCCTAATTTATGCAATATCTGTGCTGTGTCATACAGTGCGGTCGACAGGTCGACATTTTTATCGCTATTTGTCGGACCAATGATCAAAATACTATGTATTCCATTAACTACCAATCTAGATGCTCCAATCTTGATTCTTTGTTGAATTGATCAAGTCGATGAATTCATCAAAGACGTAATACCCGTCAGTTGGTCCAGGGGCTGCTTCTGGCTCAAATAAGACACTGATGATCGGCAAAAATTCGTGGCGGATTCCTTCAATGCTGCCATCCGCAACACAAATATTCGTCACGATGAAATCAGATGAGCCAATCGACTTTTGATCGATCGTATACGAATGATTGTGATTAACGAAGTCGATCTTACCACTGGCCACTTCTTTAACTGCTAAAGAAGATTCATGATGTGGATTAGGTAACTTAATGATCTGACAGTCATTTGCCATTGCTACCAACAAACTGCCGAGCCCGATACCCATGATCGGAAATTGTTTTTGTAAGACTTTAATATTCTCGATCGTCTTGGGTAGATCTTTAGGATCACCAGGTCCATTGGAAAAAATAATTCCTTCTGGATGTAAACTGGCAATTTCTTCTGGTGTGGAATTGTAATTGACAATGACGGAATTACAGTCACGATACGATAACTGCCGTAAGATCGAATATTTTAATCCGAGGTCAACGATCACCATTTTCAAACCAATATTAGGGTTTGGATATGATTGCTTAGTTGAAACTTGTTTAACTAAATCAGTTGGTAAAACTAAGGCCTTGATTTGGTCGATCGCATGCTCATCATGAGTATCCATGATCGAAGCCTTCACCTCACCATGTTCATAAATGTATTTAGAAAGAGCTCTAATGTCGACATTTTTGATCCCTGGAATCTTTAATGTCGTGATCCAATCCTCAAATGAAATTGAACCGTCAACACTTTCTGAACTAGCAGAGCCAATCACTACCCCTTTACATTGGTAGTTGATAGACTCGTAAAAGTCACGGTTGATACCGGAGCTTCCGACACCGGGGATGGTGAAAGCAATAATCTGCCCTTCAGCATCAGGATCGGTAACCGATTGCTCGATCCCCGTCCGGTTGTTGGAAATGACTAGTTGACCAGTCGTAATGACAGATGAGCCAAATCCTTCTCCAGGAAAAACTGTCCCGTCTTCTAGTATTAAATAACGTTTCATTTTTCCAACTCCAATTAATTATTCGATTTCGACCTTATCTTCTCCATCGATTTCTTTCATGAATACGCGGATCTTTTCTTTTTGTGATGTCGGAATATTTTTACCGACAAAATCAGCTCTAATTGGCAATTCACGATGTCCACGATCGACTAAAACTGCTAGCGAGATCTTCTTTGGACGACCGGATGACATCAAGGCATCCATTGCTGCCCGGATTGTTCTACCGGTATAGAGAACATCATCAGTCAAAATAACGTGTTTATTGCTGATGTCAAAGTCGAGCGGTTCAGCTTTGTAATCTTGGGCATCTTTTTCATTAACCGCCACATCGTCACGATAAGGTGTGATATCCAATTCAGCAACAGGAATGCTAATATTTTCCAATTGTTTTAAACGTGATTCGATCCGGTGAGCTACAAACACTCCTCTAGTTTTGATCCCTACTAAAACTAGGTCATCGATTCCTTTATTACGTTCAATTATTTCATAAGTTATTCTGGTCAATGCACGAGTCATCGTTTGACCGTCAATGATTTCTTTTGCCATAAAAAAACTCCTTATTCCTAAATAAAAGCCAGGACAGGTGCCCTAGCTTAAGATTTTGTCATCATTTGTTCGAATAGTATCCGAACAAAAAAATATTAATATGTTTTCAGAATAAATTAGCGACCGGAACATGTCAACTGCGCAATTTTTCCAAGGTATCTTGAAAGATCTTTGGTGGTTCCACTGAGAATTCCATCCACTGATGAGTTCGGGGATGATCGAAGCCTAAAGTCTGGGCGTGCAAGAATTGGCCGTTGCCTGGTAAGGTATGTTTTGGCCCATACAATGGATCTCCAGCCACAGGATGACCGATATATTGCATGTGAACCCTGATTTGGTGAGTTCGGCCAGTTTCTAAGTTAAGCTTGACCAAGGCGTAACCGTTAAATTGTTCCAAAACTTCAAAGTGAGTAACAGCATGACGGCCATTGTCAACAATAGCTTGTTTCTTTCGATCACTATTAGAGCGTCCGATCGGTGCATTGATCACACCTTTTTTCTCTTTGAAATTGCCGTGAACAATCGCTACGTATTCGCGCAAATTAGTCTTTTCTTTTAATTGTTCCATTAATGATTGTTTAGCTTGATTGTTCTTAGCAATCATCAACAAACCCGAAGTATCTTTGTCGATCCGATGAACGATACCGGGTCTGACCATGTCATCATCATGGATCTTACTATGATAAAGGATGGCATTTACTAACGTATGGTCACGGTGCCCTGCGGCTGGATGAACGACCATACCTTGTGGTTTGTTTACGACCATGACATCTTCATCTTCATATACTACATCGATGGGGATGTCTTGTGGGATGGCTTCAATTGGTTGTTCCTCGGGAACGGTAAATTCGATCTTGTCACCATTAACTAGTTTGTAACCAGTTTTAGTTACGATCTTACCGTTGACGAAAACTTCACCATCTTTGATGAATTTAGAAATCTGTGATCGTGTAAGATCTTCAACTTGTTCATCGATAAATTTGTCTAAACGAGCTTTTGAAGTTTCTTCAAAAGTTAAGTCAATTGCATTATTTACTATTTTTTTCACCTGCTGTCGATTTGAATAAAGAGATCAGTAATAAAATTACGCCAATAGTTATAAAAGTATCCGCCAAATTAAAAATTGGGAAATTCATGAATTCGAGGTTGAACATATCGATCACGAATTGACGGGTGAAACGATCAATGGCATTGCCGACGGTTCCCGCTAATAAAAATATTAAGGAGAAACGGTACAAATACTGATTCTTTTCCGCTTTAAAAAATAAATATCCTAACACGATCACGGCAATTGCAGTGACGATGTAGAAAAAGTACATCTTCCCTTCCAACATGCTCCAGGCAGCGCCGGTATTTCTAATGTTGGTCAGAGATAGTACACCAGGGATGAATTCTCGAAAACCCATCGCTGGTACGTTGTAAAAAACGTAAAATTTGAGAGCTTGATCAGATATGACCAAGCCTAGTAAAACTAGTATATAAATAAAAGGCATTAGAAGAGTCCACTTATCTTTCCTGTGTTATCAACATCCATATTTAAGGCTGCTGGTTTGCTTGGTAATCCAGGCATTGTTAATACATTACCTGTTAGCACAACGATAAAGCCAGCACCTAGTTTAGGTATTAAGCTCTTAACGTGTAACGTAAAGTCCTTAGGACTACCTAGTTTCTTAGGATCATCACTCAATGAGTATTGTGTTTTAGCAATACATACTGGTAAGTCGTCCCAAACATTGTCTTTGAATGTCTTCAATTGTTTCTTAGCTTGATCAGAGTACTCAACGTTGTTTGCTCCATAAATTTCTGAAGCGATCGTAGCAATTTTTTCTTCAGTAGTTTGTTCGTCTTGATACAAACGTGTATAGTTAGCTTCTTGTTCACAAGCTTTAATAACTGCCTTAGCAAGTCCAACCCCACCTTTACTACCTTTGTGGTGGATCTCAGTAAGTTCAACATTTACACCGACTTCATCACAAAGACTAGTCAATAACTTAACTTCGTCAGCAGTATCTGTTTCGAATTTATTGATCGAAACTACGACCGGAACGTTGTAATAACGCATATTTTGGATGTGACGTTTTAAGTTCTTGAAGCCAAGCGACAAAGCTTTCAAGTCTTCATTCTTCAAGTCGGCTAATTTTTGACCACCATTATATTTAAGAGCTCGAATCGTGGCAACGATAACGATGGCGTTAGGTGCGTGATTCAATTTAGGTGTAACAATGTCCATAAATTTCTCACCACCAAGGTCAGCTCCAAAACCACCTTCAGTAACGGTATAGTCGCCTAATTTCATGGCTAATTTAGTGGCTAAGATACTGTTGCAACCGTGGGCAATATTTGCAAATGGTCCACCGTGGATGATTGCTGGTGTATTTTCCAAAGTTTGGACTAAGTTAGGCTTCAAGGCATCTTTGAGCAACATAGTAATTGCTCCTTCAACGTGAAGATCTCTAACAAAGACGGGTTTTCTATCATAAGTGTAAGCAATCAAAATGCTGGCGATACGTTCCTTAAGGTCATCAAGATCTTGTGCCAGACATAAAATTGCCATTAATTCACTGGCAACGGTGATTTCAAAATGTTCCTCACGAGGAATCGAGTTGATTGGTCCACCTAAACCAATAACGGCGCTTCTCAACGAACGGTCATTGATATCTAATGCACGTTTCCAAATGATCCGTCTAGGATCGATTCCTAATTCGTTTCCTTGATGAAGATGATTATCGATCAAAGCAGCTAACGTATTAACCGCACTAGTTAAGGCATGCATATCACCCGTAAAATGCAAGTTGATGTCTTCCATTGGTACGACTTGAGCATAGCCTCCACCAGTAGCTCCACCTTTGATACCCATGACAGGTCCCAATGATGGTTCTCTAAGTGCCAAGACAGTTTTTTTGCCTAATGATTGAAGTGAGTCGGCTAAACCGATAGCAACAGTCGACTTACCTTCACCAGCTGGTGTGGGATTGATCGAAGTAACTAGGATCAATTTACCATCATCGTTCTTCATAGCTTTGGAAATCCCAGCTTGACCGACTTTAGCCTTATAATGACCGTAAGGTTCAATATCTTGAGAATCCAAGCCTAATTTAGTTGCGATATCATTGATATCTTTCATCTTGTCATGCTCATTGATCTGTGCAATTTCAATATCACTAGGAAATGCCATTCTTATCCACCTACTCTTTTCTTTAAGTCTGTTAAGATCTTTCTAGTTGATGTAACTTTAACTGGAAAGTAATCGTGATTCTTAAATTCGAACTCTAATTGCCATTTATTAGATGATTTGATCGTCACATCAGCACGATCAAAGGATCTTGTTTTATAATAATTGGGTTCCTTAATAACAATTTGTGAATCCGAAACTTTGATCCAAGAACTTCTAAGGATATAAAAAATATAGATCAGTCCTACGATCCAAATAATAACAGGGATAACACTAAAGCTAAATATTTCCAGTTGCAAGATGACACCTAAAAAAATGATGATCAGTGCAATGGACCATAAGATGATACCCCATGCCCCGCTGGGCTGAATGTAATACTTTTTCGACATAAAATACCCCCGAAAGGTTTAATTGACATGATTAAATTGTACACCGACGCCGGTTTAAATACTAATCAAAACTTAGCTGCAATCGCATTTGTTTACCAAACCGAAAATAAGCGTGACAGTAACGTCCAACAAGTAGCTGCTGCAGACAATCACGAGTTAGAATTTCAAGCTGTTAAACTAGGTTTATCTACCTTGATCGAACAAAATTTAAACAACGATATTTTACAACTATTATCTGACAGCCAAATTGTGACTGATAGTATCGAAAAAAAATATTCGAAGCATTATCAACCAATGGTCGACGAAATAATTCCCATGCTAGAAAAATTTCCTGCTTACTTTGTTAAACATATTTCTGATAAACAAAATAAAGCGGCTCATTCATTAATACACCAAGAATTAATTCATTTAAGAAAATCATAAATATCATTATTATCAAAATCTAAAAGTTTGTGATACGATTGAATCGCTTACAAATTTAAGCAAGGAGGATTTTCGCAAATGTATTATGTTCTAATGAAAGACCGAGATATTCGTGACAATCTTGCAACGGAACAATATCTCATGAACAATGTTGAGTTTGACGAACCTTTGGTTCTTTTCTACATTGAAAAGCCATGTATCATCGTTGGTAGAAACCAAAATACACTCGAGGAAATTAATAGTGATTTTGTAAAGGATAACAACATTACTGTTACTCGCCGCATTTCTGGAGGGGGAGCTGTCTACCAAGACCTTGGAAATCTTTGTTTTAGCTTTGTTGTTGATTCTAACGACAAGAACTTTGGTGATTTTAAATCATTCACCCAACCTATTATTGATGCTCTACATCAAATGGGTGCTACAACTGCCGAAGTTTCAGGCCGTAATGACTTATTAGTCGATGGCAAGAAATTCTCTGGTAATGCTATGTATTCCAAAAACGGTAAGACTTTCTCACACGGAACATTATCATTAGATGTTGATTTAACTGTCCTTACCGACGCATTAAACGTTCCTGAAGATAAGATTGCCTCAAAGGGCATCAAGTCGATCAGAAGTCGTGTAACTAATTTAAGACCATACTTAGATAAGAAATATCAAGATTTATCTACTGAAGAATTCAGAGATCGCCTATTGTTGGAATTATTCCACGCTAATAGCATCGATGAAATCAAAGATAAAGAATATATCGTTTCACCTGAAGAACAAAAAGAAATCGATAAGATCAAAGAACAATATTATTACAACTGGGATTGGGTCTACGGAAAATCACCAGAATTTACTGCTAAACAACGTAAGCACTTTGATATGGGTACTGTTGATGTTAGATATAACGTTGTCGACGGTAAGATCGAAAACACTGAGATCTATGGTGACTACTTCGGTATGAAAGACGCAAACGACGTTAAAGCAAAACTAAATGGCATCAAGTTTGATCGTGATGAGATTTTGAAAGTATTAGACCAATTCAATTTGGACGACTACTTCAAGGGAATCCCACAAGATGAATTAGTTAAATTATTTACTCCATAATAAAAACGAAAGCTTGAGTTAATTTAATAACTCGAGCTTTTTTTGAAGGAAGCGAAAAAATATGTATTTTTACCGCATGCGCTCGACCGACATTCGCGATAACTTAGCAACAGAACAATATTTAATGAACAACGTAGAATTTGACGAACCATTAGTGCTTTTTTACATTCAAAAGCCTTGTATCATCGTTGGCCGCCATCAAAATACGCTCGAAGAGATCAATTTAGATTACGTGAAAGAAAATGATATTACTGTCACCAGAAGAATTTCCGGTGGTGGTGCCGTTTATGACGACTTAGGAAACATCAGCTTCAGTTTCGTAGTCAATTCCGACAATGACAATTTTGGAAACTTCAAAAAGCTAACGAAACCGATCATTGATGCCTTAAAAGATATGGGAGCAACAACTGCCGAAGTATCTGGTAGAAATGACTTAATGGTCGATGGCAAGAAATTCTCCGGTAATGCCATGTATACCAAAAACGGCAAAATGTTTTCTCATGGTACCCTAGCCTACGATGTAGATTTATCAGTCCTTTCAAATGCACTAAATGTTCCAAAAGATAAAATCGAGTCCAAGGGTATCAAATCCGTCAAATCACGAGTAACTAACGTCAAGCCATACTTAAAGCCGGAATATCAAAGTCTAACAACAGAGCAATTCCGCGACCGCTTGATCCTCGAATTATTCCACGCAAATAGTATGGAAGAAATTGCCAACAAAGAATATCAATTGACTGAAAATGACAAAGCAGCCATCCAAAAGCTAAACGATGACTACTACTACAACTGGGATTGGGTCTACGGCAAATCTCCAGACTTCTCAGTAAAAAATCGCAAACACTTCCAAATGGGAACAATCGATGTCAGATATGAAATTTCAGCAGGAAAGATCAAAAACATCGAGATCTACGGTGATTATTTCGGTAAGAAAGATTCCAACGAGATCAAAGAAAAGCTGTTAAACCAAGATTATGATTCAGAAAGCATCAAGAATATTTTAAACGGTTTCGATTTAGACCAATATTTCAGTGGTGTTGATCATGATGATGTTATAGATTTGTTTACGAAATAGAAAAAAGCAGAGCTTGCTCTGCTTTTTTTGTGTTTGATGTTTTTTGAGGAAGTATGTTGGTTAGTGGTTCACTGCCGGTCCTGTGGGGGTTCCGGGAATTGCGCCGTGGAACGCTGCGGACCCACTTTGAGCTATCCAAGGAAGACCGCCTTGGACATCTCAAAGCTGGATCTTTTCGTAAGCACGGCCTTTGCCGTGCAAACAAAAATTTCGCGGCTGACGGCGAATTCCCTCCACCCCCACAGGACCTAAGGTCGTACACAAATCATTTTTTGGGGTGGGATACGGTACTTATTTTTATCGTTGAAAACTGTTTTGGATAGACAGATCGACTTATTCCTATTAAGTCCTAGGATTTTGATTTATGGACTTATCTTGTCAATTTTATGTTCTAAAATCATCGCTTTGTTCTTTGGTAGAAAATGGGTATGGATATGGATTTATTTTTTTCTTTTGAACTTGCTGATCTCAAATGATTTGAGATAGACATGTGAGAAATAAGGAGCACATCAATTGCCAATTTATACTCCCTTGAGTGGAGCAAACCCAAAAAAAATGATATTGGTTGCTCCACTCTAGGTGGAGGGTCGGGGCGCTATATGGGTTCAGTAGCCAAATTCCTCTTTGCGACGAAGGAGCTTAGAGGAAGACTCGTATTGGAGATGTCCGAGTGATTTTCTCGGATAGCTTCAATCGATGTCGGCTACGTTCCAATCCCATATAGCGCCCCGACCCGGAACCGGCAGTGAACCTCACATTCAAACTACCACCTCTATCCCCTTACTCTATCAAAATACAAAGCAATCAATATGATAAAATAAATACCAACAAGGGGAATTAAAAACATGATCAAAACCGAACAACTTAAGCAAAACCTATCTCTAATAGACATCCAATCCGAAACCAGTCTAGAAACCAAAGACAGAACAAAGCTGATCGAGCAATATAACCTAACCAACGAATTCTTAGACTATGCCGATGACGAAAACGAGCGAGCACGTTTAGAATTCGACGAAGACCATCAAATTTGGTTAGTAGTATACTACGTCCAAAATGAGATCAAGTCGGCTGCTTCTAAAAGTACTCGCCCAGTTGCGATTATTATTAAAGATGATCAATTATTTTTATTTACCAATAAATATACCCATTACGTCAAAGATTACTTAATGAACGCGAATGCTCATTTTCAAGGTGAGATCGAAGATCGTTTATGGGCCTTGATTTTTTATGCATTCGATCGCATTTCTGATGATTACAGTGACACTATTAATGAAATCAACAATCACCGTAATCGGATCCAAAATCATATTGAAAAGCGTCGGACTTCTTATAAACAAATTATTAGTTTGGCTAATTTGCAAGACTCAATGATCTACATCAGTACGGCCATCAATAATGACTACAGTGTGATCAAGCAGATCGATATTATTGCCAACAGCAAGGCCGAAACGGTGGATCTGACCGATAAAACTAAGGAACGTCTCCATGATTCGGCTGTTGAAATCGAACAGTTAAAAGATGAGTCAGACTTGTCTTCCGATGTGATCGACCGTGTTTCTAATACTTCAAATAATATTCTTGATAATCAGATGAACAATACCATGAAGATCTTGACCATTTATACGATTGTTTTAAGTGTTCCTACGATCATTTCTGGTTTTTACGGAATGAACATGGCATTACCAATTGCAGACAAAAAATGGTCCTGGGTATTTTCGATCGTCATCACAATTGCTTTGATAATCTTCGTACTCTGGGACCTTCATCGTCGAAATAGTCTTTAATGTTTCTTTTCAGCCCAATATTGGTAGTAATCAGTTCTTAAAGAACCGTTATACAATTTGCGCTTCTTGGTAGCTTTTTTGCCGTAGTATTGTTCGAACTCCAAGTCACTGGTAACAATGTATTTGCTCCAACTTGGCAAAGTTTCAAAGAGGTCACCCATTTGTTCGTACAGCAAGTGGACCCCTTCCATATCGCTCATTCTTTGTCCGTAAGGAGGGTTTGAGATGATTACACCATCTTCTCCTTCGATCTTCAAATCCTTCACAGCAATTTGTTTAAAAGTGATGTCATGAAGGACGCCGGCATCATGGGCATTTAATTTGGCAATATCGATCATTGAACCATCAATATCACTAGCAAAAATATTTAATTCTGGAGCAGTCTGAACTTCTTTGGCTGCTTCTTTTTCTTGCTCTAAAATCTTTGGATCGAACCAGTCAAAATTTTCAAATGAAAAATGACGCAAGATTCCGGGTGCTACATTTTTAGCTAATAAAGCTGCTTCGATGGCAATCGTACCTGAACCAGTTGTTGGATCAACAAAAGGCATATCGGCATGCCAGTTAGTTAACATGATCAATGCGGCAGCAAAGTTTTCTTTCATAGGTGCAGCACCGTGCTCTGTTCGGTAGCCACGTTTGTATAGTGAGTCTCCGGTCGTATCCAGAGTTATTTCAACCACGTCTTTATGGATCCGCGTCTCGATCTGGAAAGTTGCACCAGATTCTGGCAGTCTGCCCCGACGTTTGTAGACGTCAGACATTTTGTTTACGATAGCTTTTTTAGTAATTGCTTGTATATCCCTTTCGGAATGAAGCTTCGATTTGACAGTTCTTGCCTTGATCGGAAAAGCTGCATTTAGCGGCAACCAATAATCCCAATCGATTGCATTGACTTTATCAAATAATTCTTCGAAACTTCTCGCTTCGAAAGTATCAATGACAATTTTGATTCGATCGGCACTACGCAACCACAAATTTACCTTAGCGATGTCTTCGTAATCACCTTCAAAATAAACTTTCCCATTTTCGGTTGAGACATCATAGCCTAAGTTTTGTAATTCGTGTTTAGTTACTGATTCAAAACCACTCGACATAGTCGCAATTAATTTCATATTTTTCCTCTTTTGTTAAAATTATGTACAAAAAAAGGACGAGCAAGTCGTCCCTTACCAAGTAAATTTCTATAGGCCACGTTCTGTTCAAGTACCGGTCTGGTAAACCGATACAATTAGTAATCATCTATCTACAATTAAGCCTTCACAGTAGATTCATTTCTCGTTATGAAGCGCCCCTACCAAAGTTTGGGTTGCCAGCTTGCGGGGTTTACCTCGTTCCACCATCAAGGTTTCCCTTGATACTACGTCTCTGTGGCACTTTCAAGCTATTAACACATAGTAAAACCTTAGTGCTTTCGCTGCCGTTACCAAAAGGTACCTTAGCTTATTAGGCTAAGCACAAACACTACAAGCATCTCAGCTCGTGCTGGCGTGGACCTTCCTCAGCCTAGAAAACTAGACCGCGATTACTCAAAATTTACAACGTTAATATTATACCTAAAATTGGCTCATATTTCCATTATTATTTAAATTTTGGCCAAATCCGTTCATATCTTGACGATTTGCATCGAAGTGATTTGGACTCAAATTACTGTTGTTGCTAGGGTTGTTCATGTTATTATTGTTGTTCAAATTTTGTTGCATTGAATCGGGATTGATCTCATTGTGACCGGATTCAAATGGATTTGCTTGGTTATTGTTGTTCAAATTGTTGTTATTGTTAGGAACAGCAGCTGAAGCAAATTGTTTGATCGGTTCATTGCTCTTATTTGCAGAAGCACTGTTGTTAGGAAAACCATTGGCAAAGTCATGACCAAAAACATGCTTTTCAAGATTTGAGATTCTTCTCAAGATATCATAAGTTGATGCGTCTGGCTTAGCTTTGTTAGTAGCATTAAAGTTGTTCATAGGAGCTGCCTTAGGTTGAACAGGAATAGTTCTATTCATTCTTTGACGGCTATTTTGATTACCATTGTTTTGTTGATTGTTTGGTTGGTTATTTTGTGGCATCGAGTTCAATTGTTGTTGAAGACGATTGTTCTCAGCTTTCAGACGGTTCAACTCATTTGAGTATGATTCATAGTCTTTGATGATACCATCCAAGAATTGATCAACTTCAGCTTGGTCGTAGCCACGCATCTTAGTCTTGAATTCTTTTTGTAAAATATCATTTGGTTGGAAGTTTAAAAAGAATTTATTGCTTGATTGTTGTTGTGGATTAAATCCATTTCCATTCATTTGGTTCATGTTATTCATAATCTGCACCCCAATTATTTATTTATTGCGAATATTGCGAAAAAATTTAATTACTCTTCCGATAAGCTATTAGCAAAATCCTGCATTGCATCAAAATCTACCAACTCTAAGGAGTAATCATTCCCCTTATCCAGATAATTTTTTATTGCAGAATAATCATACTTCGGCTTCCCTCCACTATCAGGATCGTAAAATAATAGCGCACCATCAGTATGTCGCAGCATAAAATTCTGCCAAGTTCTGAGTTGTATACTTGAATGATAACCTAAATTGGTGATTTTATTTACGTAGTCGGCATTTCTTAAAAAAATATTTAGTAATGACTGATTGTTTTCATTCCACTGATTGCCAAAATTGGCAAAAGGCAAAATAACAGCATGCTTGAGGTCATATCCCTTTTTCTGAACTTCTTTTACTGCAGGACCGACAAATTGCTCGGTCCCCATCTGAGCACCGGTAATGATCCATTCGCATCCGTCCTCGGCGTAATTTATGATCCGCTCTTCGAGAAACTTTTTGATAACTTTTGATTTGGGATCATCGGGTTTGAAAATCCCTAATTCATAGGATCTATACCCGGTTATCCATAAATTATTGATCACATAGATCCCTCTCCTAATTTTATTTTCTGCTATCATGGTATAATTCTTCAAGTAGGAGTTGATAATTTGAAATTTAACTACCCTGATGGAAGAAAATTTGAACAACAATCTAAACCATCAAGAACGTCTACGACAGCCGCCAAGAAAGTTATCTTTGGCGACCGTGGTATGCGTCTGGAAGATGAGATAAACGAAAGTAATAAGTATTATCGTGCTCACCAAATTGCAGTAATCTACAAAAAACCAACGCCTTTACAAATAGTGAAAGTCGATTATCCCAAAAGATCACGTGCTGTGATCAAAGAAGCTTATTTTAGACAAGCTTCAACGACCGACTATAATGGTGTTTACCAAGGTTACTATGTTGATTTTGAAGCTAAGGAAACTACTAATAAGAATACCTTTCCTTTGAAGAATTTTCATCAACATCAAATCGACCATTTGCGTGCTTGCGAACAACAAGCTGGCATTTGTTTCGTAATAATCAAATACGTGACACTCAACAGATATTTTATCATGCCAGCGCAAAAGCTATTTAAATATTGGGAAGGACAAAGAAATGACGGACCTAAGTCCATTCATTTGTCCCAAGTAGTTGAAGATTCTTACGAGATAAAATCTAACTACAACCCTACATTGCCTTACGTCGATGTAATCAAGAAATTAATCGCAAAAAGGAAGGAGAAACAATGAATAATACTCCCAATAATGAACGTCCAGTGAAGTCCTCTCCTTTCAAAAATATTTTGAAATGGCTTGGGATCCTTCTTGGTTCCGCAATAACGGTATTTTTAGTAATATTCATTTTTTACGCTTTCAAGGCTCCTGCAATTAGCCAGGAATTATTGCAAAGTGGTGGTTCCTCAACCATCGTTGATTCCAAGGGTAACCAAATTGGTTCACTCGGATCCAACAAAAGAAATTACGTAACAATCGACAAAGTTCCCCAACAAATGCAAGATGCTGTTGTTTCTATTGAAGATAAGAACTTCTACAATGAAACTTTTGGTATCGATCCAGTTCGGATCGTTAAATCTGCATTCAATAACGTTACTAAAGATACTTTGCAAGGTGGAAGTACTTTAACTCAACAATTAGTTAAGCTGACCGTCTTCTCGACCGATGCTAAAGATCAGACTTTTAAACGTAAAATGCAAGAGGCTTGGTTAGCCATGAAAGTCAGTCATGATTTTTCTAAGCAACAGATCCTCGAGTTTTACGTTAATAAGGTTTATATGAATAACGGTGTTTATGGTATCGAAACTGGTGCTAAATATTACTATGGTAAGTCTTTAGATGAACTTTCATTGGCTCAAATGGCAATGTTAGCTGGATTACCTAATGCACCAAGTAACTATGATCCTTATACTCATCCTGAAGCCGCCAAAGAACGTCGTGATTTAGTCCTTCGGGCTATGTATAACAATGAAAAGATCACACAAGCTCAAGAACAAGAAGCAATCAACACTCAGATCGATTCTGGGTTGCAGCCTTTTAAAGAAAATACAACTGGTGACGATGAAGATAAGATGATCACCGATCCATATGTTAAAGAAGCTATTTCTGAGGTTAGATCTAAGGGATTTGATCCTTATCGTGATAACCTGAAGATCACCGTCAATATGGACTATGATGCGCAAAAGCGTCTATACAATATTGTGAACTCATCTAACTACGTAGCTTTCCCTGATTCAAAGATGCAAGTTGGTGCTTCAGTCGTTGATCCAACTAATGGTAAAGTCGTAGCAATGATCGGTGGACGTAATTTAAAAAATATTCAATTCGGATTAAACCGAGCTGTGCAAACTTCACGTAGTAATGGTTCTACGATGAAGCCCGTGATGGATTATGGTCCAGCGATTGAATACTTGAACTGGTCCACTTATCATCAATTAGATGATTCGAAATATGTTTATCCTGGTACGAACATCGTCCTTAGAGACTGGGATCAAACTTACAAAGGTCAAATGAGTTTACGTGAAGCTTTAGCAACCTCACGAAACGTTCCAGCAATTAAGGCATTGAATGCAGTTGGATTCAATAAAGCTAGCGGTTTTGCCAAAGACCTTGGAATGAAGGTTTCAGAGGACAAAGGTACTTCTCAAGGTATTGGTACTGATGCTTCTAGTTTGCAAGGTGCTGCTGCTTATGCTGCTTTTTCAAATGGTGGTAATTACTACAAACCAAGTTACGTTTCAAAAATTGAAACAGCAGATGGCATCACTCATTCCTATCATTCTGAACCTAAACGTGTCATGAAAGCTTCAACGGCTTATATGATCACCGATGTGCTAAAGGAAGTTCCAACTAGCACCGGTTTTGCTGATTACGCCATTATCTCAGGCTTACATCAAGCTGGTAAGACTGGTACAACAAACTACTCTGACGATGCAATTAGTGCTAATCCAAGTTTAAGTGGTCAATCAAAAGACTCATGGTACAACGGATATACTAAAAACTATTCGATGAGTGTTTGGACCGGTTATGATTCACCAAACAAAAACGGAATTAATTCTACTTATCAAAGTGTTGCAGGTAAGATTTACAAAGCCGAAATGCAGTACTTGAGCAGTAAAGTAACTAATTCCGACTGGAAGAAACCTAGTTCAGTTGTTTCCTTGAAGATCAGAAAGAGCGGCTCAACGACTCCGATCGTTGCCAATCCAAGATCATCAAGCAGCAGTTATACAACTGAGTTATTCGTTCGTGGACACGCCCCATCAAATCCATACAAGAACTATTCAGGTTCATCAAGTTCAAGTTCTTCTTCGACTACTGAAGAAGTAATTCCAAATCGTCGTCCTAGTTCTGATGATGATGAAACTGATGAAAATTCCAATACTAATGAGAGTAACGGTAATACTGATACTGGTGATGGAAATAATAATCAGACTAATAATTCGAACAACAATACTACCGGTACTACCCCACCATCTGGTGGTGGAAATACTGGTAATACTGGCGGTAACACTGGTGGAAATACTGGCGGATCAACAAATCCTGGTGGAAACACTGGAGGGTCTACCGGTGGTTCTACTGGTGGCGGAACTGGTAATACCGGTGGTACTGGTGGTTCTGGAGCCGGTACTCAAGGTTCTAATACCCAAAGTGGGATGGAATAGGTTTATTGATAAACAAAAAGTCAGCCACTCGTGATTGAGTGGCCGGCTTTTTTTGGTTGTTTTGATTTTTTGTGGTGGAGATTGGCTTCTTGCGATGGCGGATTCTTTACGTTTTATCTGCATCCGTTATATTGAAACTAGTCCTGAGCCCAGTGTTGCCTCCTGGTGAAGGTTATTGCAGTACTGATTTGTATACATGTAATAGTATTATCTATTTTTATTCACTGAACTTGCTGCAATTGGATAATGGTTTCTACACTTATGAGCTAAATTGGCTGCCGTTTGGATAGTGGTTTTTATTTTTTATCCTCATGGATGCTGAAACTAGCTCCAGGCGACAGCGACCTATGGTTAACACATGTTTTGCAATACTGCTTTATTTGTCTTAGATAGTTTTTGCTATTCTTGTTAGCTAAAATTGCTGCAGTTTAGATAGTAGATTTTATTTTTTATCCTCAAGGATGCGAAAACGAGCTCCGGCACACAGCGGCCTCCGGTTAACACATGTAGTCGCGGAACAGATTTTCGAATATAAAATAGTGCTATTAATTCCTGTTTGCTAAAATTGCAGCAACATAAATAGTGTTTTTTATATTTTATCTTCAAGGATGCTGAAACGAGCTCCGCGAGGTAGCGGCCTCCGGTTAACACATGTAGTCGCGTCACTGCTTCGCAGCACCTTGTGCGACTACACGCGTTAATCCTCAGCAGCTGACCAACCTCGCTGCGCTCTCTGTGCTTAAATCCTCAGCAGCTATCCGTGTGCCTCCGCTCTCTATTTGTTTGCCTCATTCAATTCGTCACACTGTATGATTAACCGATTGGTCTCTTGGTCTTCAGGCAATTTCATGGAATATTTGCGGCCGTATTCGATCATGGTGTGATGTGCTCTGTGTAGTTCTTCTGGTTTCATTACTGAGACAATTTTCTTTTCTACGTCTAATACTGAGGCGTCTGGTTCTACGAAGTGTAGTCGTTTTGATATTTTGGCTACGTGGGTGTCTACTGCGAAGGTTGGTTGGCCAAATACGTCGCTTAAGACTACGTTGGCTGTTTTTCTGCCTGCCCCGGGTAATTTCATTATTTCACTTCGAACGGCTGGTACGACGTCATTATATTGTGTATGAATGACTCCTGCTGTCTTAATGATGTTTTTCGCTTTGTTGTGAAATAATCCGACGCTTTTGATGATTTGTTCTACATCTTCGATGGGTGCATTCATCAAATCTACTGGGTCAGGATATTTAGCAAATAATACTGGTGTTACTTTATTGACAGAGACGTCAGTCGCCTGTGCACTCAAGATGACGGAAACTAAATATTGAAATGGTGTTCTTGAATCAAGTGATGGACCTACTGGTCCGATGTCTTCTTCCATTTGGTGGATGGCCCAAACTATTTGTTCATTCGTTAACATTAATATCCCAACTTCTTTCGTCTTTCTTGTAATTGCTCGGCAGTTTTAATATTACTCTTTTCCCAACTGATTAAGATCCGATCCATGTATTTCAATGAATAAGCTTGATTTAAAACAGCTTCTCGTAAGGCCAATTGGATCAGCGGAATGCCATAATGATCGTCATCGATCCACTGATGAACTTGTTCTTGTTCGATTGGCGATATCGGCCGACCAAATTCAACTTCGATCCTTTTAAAAAGCTCTTCGGTGTCAGACATCAACTTTTTCTCACTATCGTTAGTAGCTTGTTGGACAAATAAGGCTTTCAAACGATCGTAAATTGGTGTCAGTGAATAAACGTCCCGTTGTTGATGATTTTCCACCACAGTCTTTAATTCGACAATACCTAATTTGATCATTTCTTGGATGGCATTATAAATCTGTGATTCTTCATAGCCAGTATTCTCAGAAATATTTTGTACCATTGGGAAATAGTTACCCTTTTGAGCGTACATTTGTAAATTTAAATAAATAATCAATTCTTGTTCACTCAAACCGAGTTTATGGTAATTTTCGATAATTAAATTACTTAGATTAGTACTGCCACTATTGAGAAATTTCTCAAACATCTTCTCATCCATTTGTTTCACTCCAAAAATCTTAAAAATCTGTTTCCATTTAAAAATGACAATATTCGTTGATTAGAATATTGTCATTAAAAAGTGAATTCTCACTAAATATTGTTAATTAATTGTACGCTCTTACCTGATTTAAAGTCGACCAAATTGTATCCGATCGAACCGTTTTTGTTCTTGAAAGCAACTTCCCAAGTTGGTTTCTTTTGGTAGAGCCCCAAATTGATATGCATGATCTTAGAAGGATTATAGCGCTGTGCTACGCCATTGATAACCGTTTGGCGAACAGGTGCATCTCCCTTATCCACGAGTGTAGTTTGACCTGTTTTAGCATTAATTATGACATAGCGATATTGCTTCTTGTTAGTTAAACCACCAACAGAATAATATTGCTTGTCACGTGAATAATTACCGAAATAATCAGGCTTAGTGATCTTAGCACTCGTTTCGGCAATATCATAAGATTGCGACTTGGCGCTCGAATAAGGTGCAAACGAGAGATTTATGTAAGTGATCAATGAGACCACAGCTAATGTAACTAATGATATTGCTAGTAAAATCTTTGTGTTTCTATTCATGAGTTCTTCCTTAAAGTTAGTCAACATTCATAGTATAGCAAGTTTTGGTTAATTCAAAAACTTATTTATATCTTTTTTTATGTCGGACATATCATCTTGTACGATCGGAATGCCATGTGGCAATGAATCAATGATCTTTTTACCATATGATTTGGTCAAGATACGATTATCTAAAAGCAAAATTACACCGCGATCATGGGGATTTCTAACTAACCGCCCTAGCCCTTGACGTAACTGCAAAATTGCCCGAGGCAAAGTGTCAGCTTGAAAGACGTTAATTCCTTCTTGACTCATGACATCTTGTCTAACTTTGACATCCAGCATTTCAGGAGATTCGAACGGAATTCTAGTCACAATCAAGATCTCTAGCATCTTATTTGGAAAGTCGACCCCTTCCCAAAATGAGTTAGCCCCTAATAAAACAGAACGATTACCAATAGCAAAGCGCTTCTTGATCTTTTCGTTAGTTCCAGTAACGCCTTGGGCTAATATCTCCCACTTTTCCTTAACGGAAGTTTCCATCAGTTGATTGTAAACTGCCTCAAGAGTAGTCAACGAGTTAAATAAAATCATTGTTTGATGGTCTAAATCATTCAAGATTTCAACGATATATTTAGTCACCATGGAATAATATTCCTCAGTCGACAAATGTGTGATATCAGAAATATCTTCCGGAATGTAGATCTTACTGTTCTTAGCCATATCGTTGGCATCTGGTAAGATCATCATTTCGTTGATTTGATTACTTTCCAACTGTAGGTCGAGAATGAAATGAGAAAAATCTTTTTGGATCGTGATGGCAGCTCCAATAGCAAAAATTTGGCTAAAGGAATCAGTCGTGTCCTTGATCAAGCTCTTAATATCATACTGACGCCAACTGATTTTGATCGTGTTAGGTTCATAATAATCACGCATGTCGATCTCGATCCCGAAATCAGAATCTTTTTGTTGGAGAACTTGCAGCAGTTCATCCATTGCCCCTAATATTCGTCTGATTTTAGAATTTTCAATGATCAAATTGGAAATGATCCGTGATAATTCCACCGAAATAAAGTTTTTTTGAAAGTTGTATTGATCAAACAAAATATCGATTCGATTAACGACCATGGTCACTTCAACGATTAAATCTGACAATAAATCAACTAAATCATTGTTATTTTTATTGAAATCTTCTTGATTCAAGATCAAGTTTATGAACTGATCGCGTTCTTGAAGCGAAACGTGATCTTGAATGCTGTTATCAAAAAGATTAAATTCCAAGCGCTCCATCAACTCATCAATGGCTTGAAAATGTGTTTCCATATCTTGCAAGTCTTGATAATTCCACAGCTGAGTTGTCACCTCTGTGAAGACGTAACGTAAAGTCACCCGGTTTTGATACAAAATATCACTCAATTTTCTGACATATTCATTTAATTTCAAAAAATCGATCGTTGGTGAGGCAACGTTTCGCAAGTTGTCGGCAAAGTGATTAGCTTCATCGATAACTAAATATGAGTTGTCACCCCAAATTGAACTGTCGATATTTCGTGCCAAATAAGCTTGATTGGTTACTAAAATCAAGGATTCATGATATTTATTCACTTGATAGCGCCAAAAGTCATCTTCAGCAAATAAAGTATTTTCTTTAGCTTCGCCACGATGGCGAATAATCGTAAATAATGGATTGTTGTAGTTAGTTAAGTGCAACTCATTAAGATCACCGGTTTCGGTGATAGTTAGCCAAACTAAAATTTTCATCTTCAAAAGTGCCGTATGACGATGGCCTTGATAATTCTCGATGGCTTCGTAAAAACGATCGATGTCGATAAAGTTGTAACTACTCTTAACGACTTCGGCATGATAGTTGTGCTGTGAAACTTGATTTAACAACGGGATCGACTGGTCAACAATTTGCTTCTGCAAAACTTTTGTCGTTGTGGCAATCACTAACTTTCGATTGCCATTGATCAAATACGACAGTGGTAGTAAATAAGCTAAGGTCTTCCCTGACCCAGTCGGAGCTTCGATCAAGTTCCATTTATTATCTTTGCTACGATCACTGGCATTTTCGTAAATATCATCCATCAATTTAGCTTGATTTTCGCGGTATTGAAGTTTGCCCTTTAGCATATTACGTTTCTTTTGTTTGGACTTCGGATATGAAGTCTTTTGGTCGATTTGTTCACTGATGTGAAATTGCTTTTTTCGTAAAACTAAGCCATCTTTTTCGTACAAATAATCTGGCAACAGACGTTTATTGTTGACGCGTCGTTGGTAGATATCTTTGAAGACTAAGTTAGTTTCGCGAATGGTTTGTGTTCCTAGATCGACTAAACTCTTCAAAGTCGTCAGTGGTAGATCTCTGATCTGGCTTTGGATCACTAAGAACAATTTGGCGGTTACCAAAGCGTCACTATCGGCGCTGTGCGGATTGTCATGCTCGATACTCAAATAACTAGTAAGGTCTTGAAGTTTGTAGCTGCTGACAGTTGGGAACATGATTTGAGAAAGTTCCACAGTGTCAATTGCATTAACGTTTAGTTCGTTGAGACCAACACGGCTCAATTCCCGATTTAAAAAAGGGAGATCAAAATTCACATTGTGTGCAATAAAAATCTTATTTTTCAGAAGTTTAAAAATACCTGGTGCAAGTTCCTTAAACTTGGGAGCATCTTTGACATCTTCATCGCTTAGGCCAGTTAACGCCGTTATCCGACTAGGGATCGGAACATCAGGATTAATCTTTTGGTTAAAAACTTTGGTTATCTCACCATCTTCGATCAACACACAGCCAAATTGAATGATCCGACCATCATCATGCCAGTTGGCATTGGTAGTCTCGAGATCAACAACTGCATATGAGTTTTTCAATATTACATCACCACTAATCTAATTTCTCAATTTGATTGATCTTGAGGAAATAAAGATATTTCCCTGTCACTGGTTTATTTTTGATAATTGAAATTGCTTTGGCATACAAGTTCAGTTGTCCAGAATAATCATTGATCTTCTCATCAATATTATTGGAATTAACATTATCTGTTTTATAATCAAAAATTTTTATTTCATCGTCTAATTCAATCACTCCGTCAATAATACCATGAACTAAGATCTTGTCATCACTAGTATCAACATCTTTTGCAGATTTGAATAGTTTTTCGGCGGGTGCCAAGATCGAGAATGGATATTCTCGTAAGACGTGATCGGCATTTTTGATGATGGCTTGTCCGAGGTCACTTTGGTAAAAATTGACTAAGCTTGCTAGATCGATTTTTTTAGCCACTTGCTCGTCGAGTACTTTAGTATTGACCAGTTGTTCGAGTAATTCGGTGAATTCCGCTTCACCTGGAGTTTTATCTAAAGCTATTTTTTGCAAGACTAAGTGAGTCGCTGAACCGATATCAGTGGCCGAGACTTTCTTCTCTTGAGCTAAAAATTGTGGCCGCTTGAATTGCTTTTGGGTGTAGCGTCCTCGTGAAATGATCTCTGCAGGTGCCATTTGCTCATCATCAGGATCAGAGAACAAACTCTTTATCTCCGATACTGATTGATAGGCTGTAGTTTTGACGGCGTCTTCGTGAGGATATTGAAAGTCCAAAATATTATCGACCGTTTGTTTGAATCGGTCACTGATATCGACATTTTTATTGTCAGTCACAGCTTTGTTGGTGACTTCAATTTGTTTGAGATCATTAGTATTTACAATGCTCAACTGCATTTGACTGTCAGCATTCGTAAAATGTTCCAGATCCAAATCATTTTTCGTTTGATCATCTGAAATAATGCTCATCCCGACTAAGTTTTGATAATTTTGAGCTCCTAGTCTGAAGCCTTCATTGATCACGCCGTGCTCATCTTTTCTGACATATTCCCAGTTGTTGATCGATTTACGGGGATCTTTGTCATATCCGATCAAGATGAGTTTTTGTTTTGCCCGTGTTAAGGCAACGTAAAGGAGACGCATTTCTTCTGAAGTGGTCGAGATTTTCTTATCATTACTGATCAGAGTTCGTTGGATCGTGCGAGCATTAGCACGAGTTATTTGGTCAAGCACACTGATTCCCACACCCTCATGAACATCGTACAAAGTATCAGCAATATAATCTTTGTTGTTGAACTTATCATCAATGTTTAACAAGATGACGACAGGAAATTCCAAACCTTTGCTGGCATGGATGGTCATTACTTTGACACTGTCATCGGTAGTTTCGATACTATTCGGTTGTGCAAGATCTCGATCCATATCTTGCATCCGCTTGATGAAACTGATGAATTTGTGGAGACCCATGAAATTGTTTTTTTCATAAGTATTGGCTCTTTGATACAAAGCGTGTAAGTTAGCGGTTCTTTGCTTACCACCAGGCATCCCTGCCACGTATTCTAATATACCGGTCTCTTGATAAACTTTCCAAATGAGTTTGACTAAGCTATTTTTGTTGGAAAAGTCCCGATAGCCTTCTAAACGTTCTATGAAAGAAATCATTTTCTTGACCAAAGCTTGATCAGAGTCTGGTTGCTGGATGAATTCTTGAATCGCTGAATAAAAATCGACTGACTTATTGGTCAATCTGATCAAAGCTAATTCTTGCTCGTTCAAACCGACGATCGGTGAACGCAATACTGCCACCAACGGTACATCTTGCCGAGGATTATCGATGATGTTGAGCATTGACATGATTATTTGTAGTTCGGTCGTCTGGAAATAGTTTTGAGCATCCGTTACCATGACGGGAATTTCTTCGTTGGCAAAATACGAGATCAAATCAGTATTACTGTTTTTATTCCGCATCAAAATGGCGATGTCTGAATATTTCAAATCTCGATAAACGCCTTTCTTAGCATCGTAAACTTGGAAATTATTCGCCATCAATTTCTTGATCCGTTTAGCAGCAAATTCGATCTTGTCGACCCTTTTATCGACGACCGGGATATCTTCTAAGAGCTCAATTTTAGCTTTTTCTTCCTCTTTCTCAGACTTATCGAGTTCTTCTGGTGTGAGGATGTAAACTTCATTAGTCGAATCGACATCTTCTGGGAAATTGGTTCCTGGTATCAATTGGACACTTCTGTCGTAATCGATATCACCGATCTTTCGATCTAATATACGTCTAAAGATGGCATTGACAAAATCATCAACGGCCACTGAGGAACGGAAGTTCTTTGACAACTGGATCAATTCATCAGGATTGTCATCTTGTTGGAAACGTTGGTACTTTTCAGTAAAGATGTACGGAGCAGCTTGTCTAAAGCCATAGATCGACTGCTTGATATCCCCCACCATAAACATGTGGTTATTCTCATTAGATAAAGTTTGAATAATTTGCTCTTGCATCGGATTCACATCTTGATATTCATCGATCATGATCTCGTGGAATCGATTTTGATAAAAGTCGAGGGCAACTTTTTGATCGTCGACTTCCGTATTGAAAATCTCAATAGCTTTGTGCTCCAAGTCGTTGAAATCCAAGGTATGACCTTGATCTTTCAAGCGAGCAAATTCTTTGATGAAAGCTTGCTCGACTTCGACTAATTTAGTGACTAATTTTTGCGCATTGTGGATGGTCTTGATGGTGTCTGCTTCATTTTGGATAAAGTATCCTTCATAGATCTTTTCATCCATTTGCTCTTTGAGCTTTTTACGCTGATCCTTGACTGAAGTAACGATCGTCTCATCGTCCGCCATAGCCTTAACTTCTTTAGAAACGGATTTGACGCGGTCAAACTTAAAGTTTGCGACCATTTCACGAATGTCGTCGAAAGGCTCGTTATTAATGACCGCATCTTGAATAGCTTTGATTTTAGCAATAGCACTGTTGAAGACTACCACATAATTTTGGCTTAACAAATCGTTTGCCGAGATCTCAGCTAGACTTTCCATTTCCTTGATCATGTTGTTCAAATTGTTCAATAACTGTTTTTTGACTTTCTGTTGGTAAAAATCTGAATCCACCAGGTTATCTTCAATTTGATAGTTAGCGGCCAACTGATTCAACCACTGGTCAGTATTTTCGTTAGTCACAGCAAAATTGTACAGGCGATAGATCGTATCAGCTAAACCGTCATCAGTCTTGTCATTGGAAAAGTTTTCTGTCAAATTGAAAAAATCGATGTCAGCTTTTTCGTAATACTTGTTGCGGACATTATCAAAAGCTTGTTCTTGTAGCAAAGTACGTTCGGTATCATCACTCAATAAACGAAAATTTGGGTCCAAGTCGATCACATAATAGTATTTTTTGATGACACTTAGGCAAAATGCATGCAAGGTGCTGATGTTTGCGACTGGTACTTTAAAAATTTGTGATTGCATGTGTTGCTGCTGCTCATCATCAAGTTGTCCGCTAGCCACTAATTCTTTGATCCGGCTGATCAAGCGGTCTTTCATTTCTTTAGCGGCGGTATCCGTAAAAGTAGCCACTAACAAGTTATCGACGTTTTCACCGTTTTTGATCAATTCGATGATCCGCTCGATCAAAATAGTAGTCTTACCTGATCCTGCTGCAGCAGAAACTAAAATATCATGTCCATGATGAAATATTGCTTTTTGTTGGTTTTCTGTCCACTTAGGCATTGGCTTCATTTTCCTCTAAAATCATTTGAATTCGTTTTAATACTTCTTTCTTAGCTTCTTTACCGTGGTTGATGATCTCGTGGTATTCATTTTCCGGTAGCATGGCATCAAACTGTAGGATCGGACGATAGTCGCTATACTGCAGACCAGTTTGATTATTGCTATCACGATAAGGATTGATCTGTAGTTTTCCAGAATAGATCTTCTCACCGGCTTGCTTGATCAAGTGTCGATTGTAATTAAGAATCTTGAACAAGTCGTCTTCAGAAATGGCGTGTTTAGGATCAATATAAATCCCCTTAGCCTTAGATTGCTTCAATGGCAAGATCAAGGAATTGTTGCCCATCAATAAATCTAAGTTGTCTAATAGTTCGTCGTCATCAACAATCAGACCGTCCAGTTTAAACTTCTTAAGTAATTCTTTTTCGACATCGATACCTTTTTTCAATTGGATCTTTGGATTTTGAATGTGTTCGTAAAAAGCACCTGCGATTTTAACGTCAGAATCCGATGAAAACATATTTTTATTGCTGACCAAGTTTTCCAAATATGTTGGCATTTGCATAGTTATCCCATTATAAAAAGCATCAAAATCAAACTTGCGACCACTAGACTTATAATCAATCACAGCTAAGTAATCAGCATCGCTTAATTTCATCTCATCGATCCGATCGATCTTTCCACGAACTTTGATCTTGTGTCCGCCGGAGATCTCATAGTCTAAGCCTGGGAGATCCTGTTTCGTGTCGTTCATCTTTCCAAAGGCGACTTCAGTTGCTTTGGGATTGAAACTATTTCTCGAAAGTTGTTTTTGGATCATTTTTGCTAGTTGCAACAAGGTACCTTGAGCTTTTTGCGAGATATAGCCCATTCTTTCCGATGAGGTGAACACTTTATTTTCAGGAAGCTTCACTTGTTGGTCAAAAATATCTTTGACGAAATCGGTTAGTTGTTGCTCATTGAGGTCTCTAATATTGACCTTATTATCGTTGATCAACTTAACGAAACCATCAAGGACTGCGTGATAAAGTGAGCCTGTCTGAGCGGGTGTGATCTCGAAGATCTTTCTCGGTTGCAAACGTAGGCCGTATTTTAAGAAATATTCGTACTCGTTTTGATAAAAAGTTTCTAAACGTGAGATCGATACTTTGATGTCATCCCCATACAGTTTTTCAACCGTAGTAGGATCAAGGTCTGTCGGAATATTTTGATACTTCAAGGAACTCAAAGCAAACTGGGAATCAGTTTGATCATCTTGTAATAACTTCTTTTGGACGTACTTCCACTGTCTTGACAACTCACTCTTATTGTCGAGTGCAGCCCGAGAAACGCGGATCAAGTAGTTCAAACTCGACTCAGCTGATCCAATATAACGTAAGATCTCATTTTCTTTTGCTTCATTCGGTGAGGGGTTCAATAAAATATCTTGTTCAACAATGTCAAAATGTTGAGCTATCCGCACGACATAGCTAGAGAGATCTTGCTTTTTATTATCTTCAGTATAGTTCGGATACGTAAAAATCAGCCGTTGCGATGGTGTCGTGAATGTTAGGTCATGCAAATAAGGTTCAGAATTATTCATCACCTCATCGGAAGCATTCAAATATTTGCCATCCTCTAAGTTTTCCGAAATCAATTGTCGTTCCTCATCGGCGATGATCCCGTTGGAAACGGAGGTCCCAGGCATATTGTTAACAGTAGCTCCCAAGATGATTGTGATTTTTCGGTTGTTTGGTTGGACCATTCCGATTTCAGAAATGTTAACGGCATCTAGTGTCGATGGAATCTGTGAATATTGGGCCGTGTCAAAGGCCGCATCGATGATCTCGATGAATTCTTGACCGTCAAATTTAGCCTCACCAAAGACACTGACATATTCATCCAAGATGGTATTGAACTTGTCTACCACTTGCTCTGGTTGGTCAGCACTAGTTAAGTCTTCCTGTTCAACGGCTAGCTCTTGCCAGTTGACTAGTTGTTGAAAAACTCCGTGATCCTCTAAAAATTGATATAAAAAGCCAGCTACTTGTATGGCTGTGTGAGATTTCTTCAAATATCCATCAAGTTCTAAATAAATTTGCTTGATAAAAGCTCTGATTTTATTTATCGACTGATAATCTCGGATCAACTTTTGGTCGACTTTTTCATCCAACGTTGCATTCGCTTCAAAATCATCACCGACCCAATCACGTTTCGTTGATCCATTAGCCAAAACATAATTCTCGATCAGATCGACTGCTTCTCTAAATTGGGAGATGTCAGCATCTTGATACTCCGCTGGCAAAAGTAACTCAGTTCGTAACAAAGCGATTGCATCTTCACTTTGAAGTCCCTTGTTATAAAGATCAAATAGCAAGTCAATCAATTTCTTGAAGGGATGATCTGACATTTTTCTTTGAAGGTCAATGAAATAAGGGATCTTGTTCTCATCCATGAAGGCCTCTGTGAATGAACTGTATTGATTCAAATCACGAGCTAAAATTAAGAAATCTTTGTAGCGATATCCTTGATTAGCCACCAACTGGCGGATGTAAGTACTAGCTGCAGAAAGCTCTGCCTGTTTATTTGTGCTCTTCCAAATTTGGACGGAGTTTTGTGTTTCAAAGGTTTGGTGTTCGATCTTGTTGCCTTGGGTAGAATCGATCCAATAATTTTCGAGCTTAGCAATATCCTCCGAAACGCGTGGCGTTTGGGCAAAGATATTGTGAAAGGCGACGTGGTTGTCCCCTGCTAGTTCGAACAATTGATAATAAGTCCCAGCTGGTCGTGCGTAGAAACTAGTTTTTTCGACTGGTTTAATTGCTGGCTGATCCAAGTTAAAAGAAATGTTCAAACTACCACAGTTAACTAAAATAGATTTAATTACTTGCAATTCCGAAGCAGTGAAAGTTGAGAATCCTTCAACATAAAAATAGTAATGTTTTGTCTTGATCTTTTCGTCAAAAAAACTAGCTAGTTGATCCAGCTTGAAATTGTTAGTAGCAAATCGTTTGATCTCTTCACAGTAATCGCGATAGATCAAATTTATTTCATCGATCTTTCCCGTGAATAAATTGCTTGAGTTGTCCTTCATAACTTGTTCAACATCGTCAGGCGAAACTTGGCCATTTTGAAATTCAGTGAATTGAGATGTTAATTGTTGGACGAAACCTGTTTTATCGGCCATCCCACCGAGAATTTTCAAATCAGGATGATTCTTTGCGATGATGTTGCGAATGATCATGGCTGACTTGGTATCAGTCAAAGTCTCCGTGTTGAAAACGTCGCTACCTCTTAAGAAATACCAAGCTAAACGTGAAAGTGAAAAACACTGGACACGACTAGAGGCTACTAAATCGGGGTGACCTTGGATCTTACCAAAGTCATCGAGCATTTTGATTTCGGATTCGAATTTAATATGGTTAGGAACGATAAAGAAAAATTCACCATCGGCATCTTTTTCAAAATCGGCCTTAAATAATTTCATCATTTCTGCATGATGATCAAATTGATTTTTACCTAATATGAAGTTTAGTGTCATGTTCACTCTCCTAATAAAAAAATTCTATCATAGTTCAATCTTTATAAAGTGGAAATAAGTTTCAAGTATGTATAAAATATAATCTTAGAGAAACTGAGGTGAATGCCGTGATCAATGGTATTGGAAAAAGTCATGGGAAGATGATCATGATGGGGGAACACGCTGTAGTTTATGGATATCCTGCTATTGCCCTACCCCTAGTAAGTATCCCGGTGATCATCCGTATCAAGGAAAGTGAAAAAAAGACGCTCTCTTCGAATTATTTTGTCGGCGAGATCGTTGATCTGCCAGAATCGCTGTCTGGCGTGAAGTATTTGATCGATATTCTCGACCAAGAAATGAATCAGCAAAATATCAACTATTCAATTTTTATCGATAGTGGTCTACCGATCGAACGAGGTTTAGGTTCATCAGCTGCCATCGGCGCAGCTTTAACTAGAGCTTTTTTCGATTTCTTTAAGCAACCATTAAACGATGAAAAACTATTAGAACACATCAACAAATCGGAAACTGTTACTCATGGTAAGGCTAGTGGCTTAGATGCTCAAACTGTGATTTCTGACTATCCGATCAAGTACAGTCAAGGCTCGTCGTTCCAACATTTTTCTTTTGAGTCTGATGGTTTTATCGTGATCGGAGATTCTGGCGTTAAAGGGAAAACTAAGCAAACTGTCAGGGATGTTCGCGAGTTATTCGATAAAGACAATGTCGTTGTCGGAAAGGAATTAGCAGACCTTGGTGCTTGCACTGAAGATGCTATTGCTGCTATTAAAGCTAACAACTTACACAAATTAGGAAATGTTTTTTCAAAAGCTAATGGTATTTTGACTAAATTGAACTTATCGATCCCCAAAGTCGATCAATTGATCGAGGCAGCTAACAACGCTGGTGCTTTAGGTAGTAAGATCACTGGTGGTGGTCGTGGTGGCTGTATTATTTCTGTCGCCAAGAATTTGACTAGTGCCCGAATGATTCAAAAAGCCTTACTCAAACAAGGGGCTGCACAAACTTGGATCCAACCTTTATCTATATATGAAAATGAGGGAGCAAATATTGACTAGGATTACACGTGCTTATACGAACATTGCGTTGATCAAATATTGGGGAAAGAAAGATCAACAATTAAAATTACCCCAAACTAATAGTCTTTCACTAACACTGGATAAATTTTACACGGATACTACTGCTAGTGTTATTGACAGTGACGTCGATATTATCTCGTTAGACGATGTGATCCTCGATGACACAGCTGCTTCCAGGACGCGGAAATACTTAGATACTGTTCGTCAGATGTATGATCTAAAAGAACATTTCAAGATCGAGTCAATCAATCATGTGCCGATTTCAGCTGGATTTGCTTCATCAGCATCCGGCTTCGCTGCTTTAGCCGGATCGATCAATGAATGCTTAAATCTCGGTTTGTCGCGTAAAGAACTATCGATTTTAGCAAGAAATGGTTCCGGCTCAGCTAGCCGCTCGATTTTCGGTGGCTTTGTCGAATGGCACGCCGGCAATTCAAACGAAACGTCATTTGCTGAACCGATCGATGAAAATCCTGATATCGATTTAGTCATACTCTCCGTTGTGATTTCCAAACAAAAAAAATCAATCTCGTCTACTAAGGGAATGGAATTATCAGTAAAAACCTCCCCATTTTATCCAAATTGGAGTACACTAGTGGCTTCAGAGATACAAGACATTAAGCAAGCAATTGCTCAAAAAGATTTAACCAAAATTGGCGAAATAGCAGAACACAATGCTTTATCAATGCATGCTTTAACACTTTCTGCCGAGCCACCTTTTACTTATTTTGCTCCTGAAACGATTGAAATCATTCAAGCTGTCAAGCATTTACGTCAACAAGGAATGTTCGCGTATGTTACCATTGATGCTGGTCCCAATGTTAAAATAATTTGTAGTAATAATTCTGTTAATTATGTTAATGATTACATAACGAACCAAATCAAGAATGTTTCAACGTTTGAAGCACATATTGGAAAAGGTATACAATACATCTGATATTTGGGAAGGTATGATATTTTGTCCACTGGAATTGCACCTGGAAAATTATATTTGGCAGGAGAATACGCCGTTGTTGAAACTGGCTTCCCTGCTGTGATCGCATCCGTTGATCAATACGTAAAAGTTACCGTAACTAAAGCTAAAGGTAGCGGAACGATTCAATCAAAGAATTTAAATAAACAACTTATCCATTGGAATCGTCAAGGAACTGAATTAGTTTTTGATGACACTGAAAGCCAGCTAGCTTACATTTTGACAGCAATTAAATTTGTCGAAAGATACGCCATTGAGAACCACAAAAAGTTAGCTTACTACGATTTGCTTGTAACTAGCGAACTTGATTCCGATGATGGTAAAAAATTTGGTCTAGGTAGCTCAGCAGCTGTAACAGTCGCAGTTGTTAAAGCACTAGGCTCCTTTTATGACCTCGATTTATCAAAGATGGATGTCTATAAACTAGCCTCGATCGCCCATTTATCAGTTCAAGGAAACGGAAGTCTCGGTGATATCGCAGCTAGTGCATTTGGCGGAATCATAGCTTACAAATCGCCAGATCGTAACTGGGTCTTCAACATGGTCCGAAATCACAGTTTGAAGAAATTACTCAAGCTTAACTGGCCTAATCTAAAAATCGAACCACTTCATTTACCCAAAGAATTAGAAATGGTCGTTGGTTGGACAGGATCCCCTGCTTCGACCTCGATCTTAGTGGATCGAATCGCTTTGACTAAAGCACAAAAAGTTGAAAAATATCAACATTTCCTAAAATCTAGCCGTCACAGTGTTGAACAATTGATCAAAGGCTTCAGAGACAGTGACGCCGACATGATCAAAAAGATGATCAGTGACTATCGAAAAGTTTTGACTGACCTCGCTAGATTCAGTGATGTTCATATTGAAACTAAATTATTGACTAAACTTTGTGATATCGCCGAAAAACTCGGTGGTGCTGCTAAAACTTCCGGTGCCGGTGGTGGTGACTGCGGTATCGTCATTAGTAATAAAGATCTTAATTTAAAACATCTCAAAAATGAATGGGAAAAAGCTGGTATCACTCCCCTCAAACTAAAAATCGGAGAAATAATCGATCATGCCTAAACAGGATGAACAAATTCAACGTAAAGTTGAACATTTATTTTTAGCTGAGAAATTTTACAATGCAGAATCATTTGCTGGTTTTGATCAGGTCCGTATGCTGCATGAAGCGTTACCTGAATTAAAAACTGATCAAATCGATCTCTCAACGGATTTTTTAGGGCATAAAGTTTCCTATCCGTTTTATTTTAATGCCATCACAGGCGGTTCTAAGCAATCAGCTCGTTTCAATGGAGAGTTAGCAACACTTGCGAAAGCATTGAACGTGCCGGTTTCTAGCGGTTCCATGGGCGTTTATTTCCGGATCCCTGAGACGAAAGATAGTTTTACAGTTTTGCGAAAGAACAATCCAGAGGGAATCGTCATCGCCAATTTGTCAGGAAAAGCCAACGCTAAGCAAGCCCAAGCAGCGGTTGACCTGATCAATGCTGACGCCTTGCAGATCCATCTCAATGTCTTACAAGAACTTGCCATGCCTGAAGGAGATCGTGAATACTTCTGGGCTGACAACATTAAATCAATCGTCGAACAATTATCTGTTCCGGTCATCGTTAAAGAAGTAGGCTTTGGCATGACTAAAGAGACTATTCAAAAATTGAAAGACCTCGGTGTTAAAAACATCGACATTTCCGGTTTCGGCGGAACTGACTTTGCTGAAATCGAAAGCGCCAGAAATCATGAACTAGATTTTACTTATTTAGATCAGCTTTCCTTATCGACCGTTGAATCTCTGATCGAAGCAAAAGCTATTTCTGGAGTTAACATTTTAGCTTCAGGTGGTATCAAAGAAGCCTTTGATATTATCAAAGCACTAGCAATGGGAGCTAATTCTGTTGGTATTTCTGGCCTGGCCCTACACCATTTGCAAAAGTATTCTCTAGAAGAAACAAAAATTTTCTTCGAATTAATGACCTTGCAACTAAAGATCTTAATGGCAGCAATTGGTGCGAAAAATATTTCTGATATCAAAAAAGCCCCGATCGTTTATGATCAGGACTTAATAAATTACGCGAAACAACGCAAAATTGATTTAACGTCTTAATCCCTTGGGATAGACGTTTTTTATTTGTCTATTACTATATCGACCCCAACTAAATAATTTATCGTGGTAAGTCAAACCGATCCACTTGTTATCGAAGTCAGGAGTCTCTTGAAGCATTAAAGCTTCACCGTGCAAATATTTCTTAAACTGTTCATCTGACAGCTCATAAGTAGCTTTCAATTTACTAGGTTGGATTGCCAATATCATCGCGATATCTGGCTCCAATCTATTTTTTTTGAATTCTCCGAGTTTTAAGCCATTTCGTAAAATATGCAATTTTTTAAAACGAGCATCAAAACTAGCAGCTTGGTACAAAAAATCATTTAATTTGAACAAGTTATCTGTTGGAATGCTAGTTAAATTAGCCTTGGCAAATTTCTCGATCAAGATGAGGTCAGCTTTTTTGATGCCGTCATTGAATGTACGAACACGTAGCTTTTCAGGTTCACCAGTTTTGACCATTTTGCACATAAAGTGGCCTTCACCCTTGAATCGATCTGGGAACATCCGTAAAGTCTTGATCAATTCGGGGTTGTCATTACCCCACTCCGGCTTGCCGTCTTCCATTCCAGGATATTTTTTGACATCTTGCAATTTCACATCGGGATATTTATTCAAGAAGTAATCAATGTTTTGCTCGTTTTCTTCGGGAGCAAAGGTACAAGTTGAATAAACGAGCGTCCCACCGGGTTTCAATAATTGGTATGCCGAGTCTAAGATGTGCTTTTGACGATTGGCACATTGTTCGACGTACTCTTGAGACCAATATTTTACTGATTCGGGGTCTTTACGAAACATGCCTTCGCCAGAGCAAGGTGCATCGACCAAGATCTTATCAAAAAAGCCGGCAAACGGTTTTTCGAAGTCTTGTGGTGAGTTGTTCGTGACGACAGTGTTTGTAATTCCCGTTCTTTCGATGTTTGAGGACAAAACTTTTGCACGCTTGTAATTTATCTCGTTACTAACTAAAAGTCCTTGTGAGCCCATTTTTGAGGCTAAATAAGTACTCTTACTCCCTGGAGCAGCACAAAGATCCAAAACCGTCTCATTGGATTGAGGATCGACTAATTCTGACACGTACATGGCGCTAGGTTCTTGCGAATATAAATATCCTGATAGATGATCGATACTATTGCCATCAATATCACCGTAAAAGCCAATGTCTGAATATTCGATCGGTTGACTAGTGTCAACAGCCACATTTTGATAATTAGCTTTTAACGGATTTAGACGGAAGGAATCAAAACTCTTTCCTTCCATGGCAGCAAAAAGCTGTTCAGCCCTATCGCCTAGCAACTTTTGATATTTATTTTTAAATTCTTGACTTAATTTGACACTCATAGACGTTTCGTCACTCCGTTTTTTTCACAAAATAAATTTGGTAGATCCCGACTACGATTGCAGCAATGATCGAAAGGATCAAATACAAATTGAAAGTTTGATGACTAATGATAACGATCTTCCACTTGGTCCACAAAAAGGCCGCTAAGTAAGGAATCATCGTAAACAGTAAGTAACGGATCAAGAGACCATTACGATAGTTGTTTTTCAAGTCACCTGTCAATTTAGTTTTCTTAACGTCGAATCTCAGTGGCAACAAGATGTATATCTCGACTGCGATGGCCACGATAAATGTCAACAACAACGAAATAATGTACATATTGCCACTAGAATTAGTTTGAATGGCGCTGAAGTCATCCGTTTGAGGACTGTATTTGTGGGTGGAACTGACCTTAAGAGTCTTCTTAAGCTTTGCTAAATCGGTCTTTGATGACAAAACTGCTCCATCTATGACAGGAACAACATCATTTAACTGAACCTTCAAATTGTTTTGAACCGGTGAAATCGAGACCAAAGTTTGCTCGTTTAAAATCTTGGCATTATTGAAGCCAATCGTTCCGATGACTGAAACGTATCGTTTGCCAGTTTTAATGTATTGTTGACTCTGTGGTTTATAGCTCGGAATATCAGATTGTTGCCCTCGGACAGCAAATGGAATCTCCGACTTAAAATCAGATTGTGAGAAGTAACGGCCATTGACCGTTGGTAATTTATGCAAAGTATGATTGCTATATAAATAACCAAAATTGCTGTTATTTTTGTCAAAAAAGATAATCTGATAATTTACCAGATCAGCTTTGCTTAACTTTTTGACCGCATTGGTCAAATTTTGTTTTGAACTAGTCTTCAAAACAGTGGCACTTTCACTCATACCTAAACGATTCATGTTGTTGTTGTACTTGACCGAATCGTTTCGAGAAATGGCCACAGCTGCTAACAGCACTACAAAAAAGATAATAATGCTGGAAATAACTTTTTTCATGGTTTCACCTATTATTTATTTAATTAAAAATATTTTATCATTGACCAGATCGTACTGCGGATATTTCTCATTTAACTTATCGATCCGTGGATCGGCCACATACTCAACACTGTCCCAAAATTTGTGACTATTAGTTGCCCCAAAAGGCTCACCGATCACAAAAAAATTGAGATCTGTTTGTCGGATCTTGTCTAAGATCTGCGTGTCGATCTCATTTTTGTCAGGGCTCCAAGCTAATACTACTGATGTTACTTGATCACTGAAATGATCGATGGCGGAAAGTGCATCAAATTGCTGTACTTTCGTCAGTTGTTCATTTCCTGTTGGACTTTCGTTTGACCAGCTCAAATCATCTGTACAAATAGCACTGATCCCTTGATCAATAAAGCCTTTAGAAATGTATCCATTGCCAGCCATTAATTCCAAATACGTTTCCTGAGGGAATAAATTAGCCCATTCCCCCATCAGCTCTTCGGTAATAGTAGCCCAGTAACCAAACTGATCTTGCAAAAAAGTCCGAAAATCAGCTAATTTCTTGTCAAATTGTTCCAGATCACTGATGACAGCATCAAAGTCGTCAATATCAGGATCGACATTGTTCGCTAAATATTTCGTGATTTGCTGCTCAGTCAGTTCGAATGGAATAAAGCGATGCTTCGGTAGCTCCTTATGCTCCAAAGCTTCGATCACGTGTTGCATGAATTTAATTCTAGCATTAAAGACTTGCGATTGTGGTAAACGGACCGCAATTTTTTTTAAATCATCGACGTAATCCAATATATCTAGTCCTTTTAGTAAATTAATCATTTCTAATACTACATTTTATTTCAAATAATTGCCAAAAAGTGTAATATTCTAGGTAGTACAACTTTGAGGTGAAATATGGCAAAAAATAAACAAAAGAAACGCCCCGAGAAGGAAGAATCAGGGTGGAAGTTCTGGCTGGAAACAATCGGTCTGACGATCGTGTTGTATGCAGTCATTATGCTAGCGTTTAAATTTACGTTAGCAAACGAGCGAGTCTCTGGCCCTTCGATGCAACCAACATTTGAAGACGGACAGAAATTACTAGCCGTAAAGCATTCTAATATTCAACGAGGCGACGTCATTATTTTAAAAGCGCCTGACGAAGCTGGATCATTTTACATTAAACGTGTAATCGGAATGCCCGGAGATACTATCATATCAAAAAACAACAAAATGTACATTAACGGAAAACTTTACAAAGAGTCGTTCTTAGATGCCGGTAATAAGGTCAAAGAAAAGGCTCCTAATGTATATGCGGGTAAAGGATACAGTTGGACTTATAACTTTACATTGAGTCAGCTAGCTCAATCTCCTGAATATCAACAGATATACAGCAAGAGCTATTTGAACAAGGTTAAGAAGACTAACAAAGTTCCTGCCGGCACCTACTTCGTAATGGGAGATCACCGTACGGTTTCTAAAGATAGTCGACTAATTGGTTTTATTAAGAAAGATGCAGTTGTTGGTGAAGTCAAATGGCGTTACTGGCCACTGAACGAATGGACAGTCTTTTAAAAAAATGTCCGAAAGCTAGTCTTAATGATATGATTGATTTATGGAGGTCATGAATATGGATAAACCTAACATTTCAGAAATGATTATTGAGTACGAAAAGAATAAAAATATGAATGACACACAGTTTGCTTTTGAGAGCCATTTGTCAGTTGAAAGAGTTCATAACCTCAAGTCTGGTGGGTATGATGCAACTCCTGATGAGGAAAAGGTGATTTTAGAGTATATTAAGCTTCACAGTTGATCTTTTGATTTTAGCTTTAGTTTTTGATTTGGGACTGATTTTTTGATCAGTCTCATTTTTTTCTACGTCTTGTCAATAGTAATGTTGTTAATTCAATGATTCATAAATATGAATACAAGATATTAGTTCAGTGACGAGGGTTTTCACCACCAAACTAATGCCTTAGTCTTGTTATTTTAGTGATTTTAAGTAAGCCAAATAAAC
>NZ_RHOM01000070.1 GCF_003946515.1 Companilactobacillus zhongbaensis
TCTTGCACGTAGCCATTCATCAACTCTCTGTATGAATGTCTTGATTCCCGCAATTCCATAATAGTTCAACCATCCATTCATCTTTCGTTCGATTTCTAGGAAGATAACTTCTAGGCTTCTTCCTCGATTTCTTTTAGTGATGATTTTCAGGGAGTGTATCAGTCTTTTCTTTGATTGATTACTAGCTATCGGGTATGCCCCTTTTCGAGATACACCAACTGAGAATCCAAGAAACTTTAGTCTGCGGGGATTTCCCACAGTAGTTTTCTTGCGATTGATAGTTAGCTTTAAGTCCTTTTCCAAAAATTTAGATACACCCTCAAGAACACGTTCACCTGCTCGCTTACTTTTGACGTATATATTACAGTCATCGGCATAGCGAACAAACTTATGTTCACGGGACGTAAGTAGTTTATCGAGCTCGTTTAGATAAATGTTTGCAAGGAGCGGTGATAAGTTTCCCCCTTGTGGAGTTCCCATGGTAGATTTCTGGAAGAATTTACCGTCCATCACACCACTCGTTAGGAATTTGCGTATCATACGCAACAACCATTCGTCATCAATATACTGCTTGATGAACTTCATAAGTAAGTCATGGTTGACCGTGTCGAAGTATGCTTTCAAGTCTAGGTCTATCACCACGTGATATCCTTGGTCATAAAGCTCAGTGACACGTTTTATTGCATCATGAGCACTTCGATTTGGTCTAAAGCCAAAGCTATTGTCTGAGAATACCTTCTCAAACACAGGCGTCATTACTTGTGCAATCGCTTGTTGTACCAACCTATCAAACACTGTTGGCACTCCAAGTTTACGCATAGATCCGTCAGGTTTGGGTATTTCTACCCGTCTGACAGGTTTAGGTTTATACGACAAGTCGCTAAGCGACTTCACTAATTGAGATTTGTTCTTCTTAATGTAGTCTTTCAAATCATAGACAGTCATGCCATCTATTCCTTGAGCTCCCTTGTTTCCATAAACGTTTTTGTACGCATCATTAAGATTTGTATTACTTAAAACTAGTTCTTTGAACGAAATGCCACTTCTAATCGTACTTTCACCAGAAATGGCACTACGCACCTCTGGTTTTCCTTGATTTTCCAAACCAACAGTCCCCAGTTGGCCAGGCTTACGCTCTGTTTTCTGCGATTTTCGCACCATTTCTACCTCCAATATCCATAAAAGTTATTAATGTTCGGTCCTTCATCGCAAGCGACTACTATGACCTCTGCTGACTTCTGCCATATTCAGCTAGGCATCACTGACTAGTTTGTCTAGAGAATTATTTCTCCAGACTTATATGGCAGACCTCCTCGGGTAAGAGCGTTAACTTTCGTACCATGTAGCTGCCGACTCTACCGGAAATACTTTCGAGTAGTATAGGACTTCGTTGTGCTGGGCAAACTTATCCTGTATTTTCCGGCCTTTTAGTCGATTCTTGTACATCAGCTCAGTACTTTGCCTTAGACTTCCTTCAGATTCCACCTCGCGATGGACACCCTTGTCCTCAGCTCGTGATTCCGACTACTACGGCTCACAGTGGACTTTCACCACCTAGTTAACGCCCATGCCGAGCGCACCCAAATT
>NZ_RHOM01000071.1 GCF_003946515.1 Companilactobacillus zhongbaensis
CTAAAGGTTGAAAGATGAATATAACAAAATAACCCCGGCATACCGGGATTTTATTGTATAAAAATAGACATGAGCTTACTCATATCATTATAATTAAGGCGTCGAAACCAATTACAAAGGAGTATTCATGTCCATGTCTATTTTACAACAATCAACTACTACAATTCATCATTCTTTTATCCGTTTTTCCAAATTGGTACACTTATCGGATATTTTGAGAACTTCAAATATTAAAAAGTCCAAAGGTATCAAGGTTTATGTTCTCTTAGAGTGGCTATTGACTGCCACTCTTAATAGATATTCTTTGTTTAGGGCTGAAGAAAGTCACTTGTTCACTAAGAAAACTGTTCGTAACTGTTTGAATGATCCTAGGACGAACTGGCAAAGACTGGTACAACTTCTTGCAATACATTTGATCACATATGTTGAACGCTTTACGGATCCGCGGAGAAGACAAGCACTTATCGTGGACGATTCTCTATTTAAACGTGAATTCTCGAATAATACAGAAATGTTAGCCCGAGTATTCGATCACGATAAACAAACTTATTTCAAAGGTTTTCGTGCTCTTACTGTTGGTTGGAGTGACGGGAATACTTTCTTGCCCCTCAATTTTGCTTTGATGTCATCATCAAATAAGAAGAATCAACTGGGTATTTTTAAGCAGTTTGATAAACGATCATTGGCCTATCAGAGACGAGCTCAGGCTATGCGGAAGATGAATGATGTTGCACTAGAATTGATCGATGCATCTTTGAAAAGCGGAATAAAGGCTAAGTATGCCCTTTTCGATAGTTGGTATTCTTCACCACGGATGTTTTATGAATTACTTGACCGTGGCTTATCTGGTATTGGAATGTTAAAGAAAACTAAGAAGGTTTATTTTCGTTATCGCGGTCGTCAAATGGATGTTAAGACTTTATATAACACTCTTCGTCGTTCAAAATGGTCAACTAAGACAAAATATCTATATAGTTCCATGGTAAGTTTCGACATAGATGGACATCAGATGCCAGTAAAACTAGTATTTGTAACGAATCGAGCAGATAAGAACAAATATCTAGTATTGGCTACAACCCAAGTCAGTTTAAGACCTGAACAGATCATCCAAATGTATGGAAGACGCTGGCAAATCGAAAGTTATTTTAAGGTAGCCAAGCAATATCTTCAATTTGATAAAACACAAACACAAAGTTATGACGGATTATGTGGCCATCTAGCAATAGTTGCCCTTGGATACGACATATTGGCATTAAGTCAACGAGAGAACATTGATGAGCGAACCCTTGGAGATATTTTTTACGATTATGGGCGAAGTTTGCCGGATATTGATATAACTGACGCTTTAAATTGGTTGATAAGGACTATAAATGGTCTAGTAAAGAATTTCAATATGGATTCATCAGTTCTAGATGATATTTTTGACGAATTTATAAAAGCATTACCCAATCGCCTGATCAGGCTCTTGGATAATGCTTCATGATGTTAAAAAACTATTTGATTGTACCCAACCTCAACATACGAATGAGTTGAGGGCTATTTTCGTGCTTTCAACCTTTAG
>NZ_RHOM01000072.1 GCF_003946515.1 Companilactobacillus zhongbaensis
GGTGCATTACCAATCTTATTAGGTGCAGCATTATTGAACTTCTTGTTATTAGCTGGCTTGAATGCATTTATTGGATTCAATGCATGGTTGATCACAACATTAATCAATAACTTATTAATCGGAGCATTACTATTAGGTCTTGCATTATTACCATTAGTAAGTCAATTGATCATCAACACAGTAGTTAAATGGACAATCAGAGCAGTCGTACACTTGATCAGATTCTTTGTAGGATTGTTCAGATTAGGTGCTAGATTAGTACTTCAATTCATTATTGGATTAACTAACTTAGTACTTGGAGTCGCAAAGGCTATCTCTGTAGTAGCTGCCGTAACAAACTTGTTATTAGCACCTATTTCATTATTAGTCCCTGTCGTCGGCCCAATCCTATTCTTATTACACTTATTAAGAGCTGGATTAGCAGGAATCAACTTCTTGATCCTACTACCACTCAAATTGTTAGCTGGTTTGATTAACTTCTTAACACTAGGCGGATTGTTATTATCAATTCCATACTGGTTATTCATCAGACCATTAACATCAGTATTATTAGCTATCGGTGCCGGAATCATCTCAGACATCGTTATGACATTATTGACATTGCCATTAGTATTATTTAATACATTGACATTGTTCAATCTTGTAGGAATTCCAGCCTTACTACTTAAAGCATTCAACAACTTAGTAGTATTGCCATTATTAATCAACGGAATCGGCTTATTATTAGCTCTTGGCTTACCACTAGCATTATTGCTTGGTGCATTAGGTCTATTGAATCTATTGGCATTAGGTCTATTAGGACTTAACTTCCCATTGATTGCATTGATCTTATTGTCATTGCCAAACTTGATTCCATTCTTAGACTTGATCATGGTAGCTATGAACCTCATCGGTTTAGCAAGCTTGCTTCTAAACGGATTGAAACTATTGTTATTACCAATCAAGATTCTAGGAGACTTGTTCAATGACTTCCTTATTCCAGCATTAGTAGCAGGATTAACATTCTTACTATTATTACCATTGCTTGGTGTAATCACATTCTTGAACCCACTAAGATGGTTGAACTTAGGTATCCTTTCAGCTATCGGAACATTCTTAGCAAAACTATTGTTAGGATTGCTCGCAATTCCATTTATCCTTGTTAAGAACTTATTAACAAGCTTGATCCCAGCTGTATTAGCAGGATTGTTAGTAGGACTACTCAGAGCATTATTCGGTGGACTACCATTCTTACTATTAGCACTTGGATTGTTACTACCATTGATCCTTAATGGATTATTAACAGCCTTGATCCCTGGATTGAACTTATTAACAGTTCCACTAGGACTCTTAGCATTATTAGCAGGATTACCACTAGTAACATTAGGTATCCTAAATAACTTACTCAAACAACTTGTATGGACAGTCTTAGGAACAATCCTTACACAATTAGCTCTCAACTTAGCTAAAGACTTGTTAGACTTGCTTCTATGGTTACCATTACAATTATTACTTGCATTACCATTGTTCTTATTGAACTTAGCATTGAATGCATTATTATTAAGACCATTGTTGTTATT
>NZ_RHOM01000073.1 GCF_003946515.1 Companilactobacillus zhongbaensis
GCCTTTTCACTGCGGCTGACTATCTCTAGTCAGCACCCCTTCTTCCGAAGTTACGGGGTCTTTTTGCCGAGTTCCTTAACGAGAGTTCTCTCGCTCACCTTAGTATTTTCTACTCGACTACCTGTGTCGGTTTACGGTACGGGTACATTCTCTCTGGCTAGAAGTTTTTCTTGGCAGTGTGACTATAGAACCTTCGCTACTTTAATTTCGCTCCTTATCACGCCTCGTACTTCACGAAAATAAGCATTTCACTCATTCTCATACTTAACGCTTAAACATGGATTTCCAGCACCATGCGTTCTTTATCTCCTGCGTCGCTCCTTTGCTCGTAACGATTAAATGCAGTACAGGAATCTCTACCTGTTCCCCATCGGCTACGCCTCTCGGCCTTGTCTTAGGTCCCGACTTACCCTGGGCGGACGAACCTGCCCCAGGAAACCTTAGTCATTCGGTGGATAGGATTCTCACCTATCTTTCGTTACTCATACCGGCATTCTCACTTCTAAAAGCTCCATTTGTCCTCACGGTCAAACTTCACCGCCTTTAGAACGCTCTCCTATCACGTAGTGTCTTCCACTACATCCACAGTTTCGGTACTATGCTTAGCCCCGGTAAATTTTCGGCGCAGCGTCACTCGACTAGTGAGCTATTACGCACTCTTTCAATGATGGCTGCTTCTGAGCCAACATCCTAGTTGTCTACGCAACTCCACATCCTTTTCCACTTAGCATAGATTTTGGGACCTTAACTGGTGATCTGGGCTGTTTCCCTTTCGACTACGGATCTTATCACTCGCAGTCTGACTCCCGAAGATAGATACATGGTATTCGCAGTTTATCTGGATTCAGTAACCCCTGACGGGCCCTTCGTCCAAACAGAGCTCTACCTCCATTATCCTTTCTTCGAGGCTAGCCCTAAAGCTATTTCGGAGAGAACCAGCTATCTCCAAGTTCGTTTGGAATTTCACCGCTATCCACAATTCATCCCAGCAATTTTTAACTTACACGGGTTCGGTCCTCCAGTGCGTTTTACCACACCTTCAACCTGATCATGGATAGGTCACTTGGTTTCGGGTCTACATCAACTAACTATCTCGCCCTCTTCAGACTCGCTTTCGCTCCGGCTCCATCTTTTCTGATTTAACCTCGCTAATTAACGTAACTCGCCGGTTCATTCTACAAAAGGCACGCCATCGCACTTTAATGTGCTTTGACTATTTGTAGACACACGGTTTCAGGTTCTTTTTCACTCCCCTTCCGGGGTTCTTTTCACCTTTCCCTCACGGTACTGGTTCACTATCGGTCACTAGCTAGTATTTAGCCTTACGAGATGGTCCTCGCTAATTCAACCGGAATTCCTCGTGTTCCGGCCTACTCAGGATACTGCTAAGTGCGCTCATAATTTCGCTTACGGGGCTCTCACCCTCTCTGGCCTACCTTCCCAGATAGTTCTGCTA
>NZ_RHOM01000074.1 GCF_003946515.1 Companilactobacillus zhongbaensis
CAGAAGTCAGCAGAGGTCATAGTAGTCGCTTGCGATGAAGGACCGAACATTAATAACTTTTATGGATATTGGAGGTAGAAATGGTGCGAAAATCGCAGAAAACAGAGCGTAAGCCTGGCCAACTGGGGACTGTTGGTTTGGAAAATCAACGAAAACCAGAGGTGCGTAGCGCCGTTTCTGGTGAAAGTACGATTAGAAGTGGCATTTCGTTCAAAGAATTAGTTTTAAGTAATGAAAATCTTAATCACGCATACGAGAATGTTTACGGGAACAAAGGAGCTCAAGGAATAGATGGCATGACTGTCTATGACTTGAAAGACTACATTAAGAAGAACAAATCTCAATTAGTGAAGTCACTTAGCGACTTGTCTTATAAACCTAAACCTGTCAGACGAGTAGAAATACCCAAACCTGACGGATCTATGCGTAAACTTGGAGTGCCAACAGTGTTTGATAGGTTGGTACAACAGGCGATTGCACAAGTAATTACGCCTGTGTTTGAGAAGGTATTCTCAGACAATAGCTTTGGCTTTAGACCAAATCGAAGTGCTCATGATGCAATAAAACGCGTCACTGAGTTTTATGACCAAGGATATCACGTAGTGATAGACCTAGACTTGAAAGCATACTTTGACACGGTCAACCATGACTTACTTATGAAGTTCATCAAGCAGTATATTGATGACGAATGGTTGTTGCGTATGATACGCAAATTCCTAACGAGTGGCGTGATGGACGGTAAATTCTTCCAGAAATCTACCATGGGAACTCCACAAGGAGGAAACTTATCACCACTCCTTGCGAACATTTATCTAAACGAACTCGATAAACTACTTACGTCCCGTGGACATAAGTTTGTTCGCTATGCCGATGACTGTAATATCTATGTCAAAAGTAGGCGAGCAGGTGAACGTGTTCTTGAGGGTGTATCTAAATTTTTGGAAAAGGACTTAAAGCTAACTATCAATCGCAAGAAAACTACTGTGGGAAACCCCCGCAGGCTAAAGTTTCTTGGATTCTCAGTTGGTGTATCTCGAAAAGGGGCATACCCGATAGCTAGTAATCAGTCAAAGAAAAGACTAATACACTCCTTGAAAATCATCACTAAAAGAAATCGAGGAAGAAGCCTAGAAGTTATCTTCCTAGAAATCGAACGAAAGATGAATGGATGGTTGAACTATTATGGAATTGCGGGAATCAAGACATTCATACAGAGAGTTGATGAATGGCTACGTGCAAGA
>NZ_RHOM01000075.1 GCF_003946515.1 Companilactobacillus zhongbaensis
ATATTTTTGACGAATTTATAAAAGCATTACCCAATCGCCTGATCAGGCTCTTGGATAATGCTTCATGATGTTAAAAAACTATTTGATTGTACCCAACCTCAACATACGAATGAGTTGAGGGCTATTTTCGTGCTTTCAACCTTTAGTAAACAAAGATGTAAGAGAGCAGAGCAGACAGAAGCGTTTTGCTTGGACGGGATTTTGTTGTTTGTTTGGTGGGGATAGAGGTAGTAGTTTGGTGTGAGGTTCACTGCCGACTACGGGGCCCGGGATACACACACTGGAACGCTGCCGACGTCGATTGGAGCTATCCGAGAAGACCACTCGGACATCTCCAATACGAGTCTTGTTGTAAGCGATAAATCGCCAACAACAATTTGGCGGCTGAGGTGTGTATCCCGGGCCCCTCCGTCTAGATAGGGCATCAATCCCCCTTTTTGGGAGTGGGGAAATAGGTGCTTCCTAGTTTTATGCGCAAGATTTTTTCTGTTTGAGTTCCGTGCCGCTTCTCGGTTCGCGGGACTAAAGCTCCGCTCATTTTGCTTCCTGACGTACATTGCTGTTGCAATCTTTTCTTTATTTTTTTGTTGGATAAGAGGGAATATGATTTTTGTTGTCTCGTCTTCACATCGGGCTTGTGTGTTTGCTTCGCTCACGCACTCGCCTTTTTCTTTGCTTCCGATGGTCTCTTCTTATATTTCTTGCTCGTGTGCTCGTTCCTTGCACACTCGCAACATTCTACTTTATGCTTATATCCTTAACTTGAAGAATAAGGTTAACTTTAGACAAGTGGGGGTGCTTTTGATTTTATTGGCAAGTTTTTCTGATAAAAATAGGTCGTTAAAATGACATGAAGAAATAGGGAGGGCAATTCTACTATCAAACACTAACTATGAGTGGAGCTGTCCCCCACAAGAGAGAATATGTTATCAAACCTAGGCGGAGGTGGTCCGGGGATACAGCCCTCAGCCGCCAAATTCTTGTTAGTGATTCATCGCTTACAAGAAGGCTCGTATTGGAGATGTCCGGGTGAACTTCCCGGATAGCTTCAATCGATGCCGTGAGCCATATTTTTCAACCGGACGATTTAAATATAATAATTTTTTAAGCAGCCATTCCTGACATTTCTCGCATTTCTGCAGGTGTTAATCCGTTATTTTTGGTTGTTCTTCTTTCTGTGTTGAAATATATGATGCCT
>NZ_RHOM01000076.1 GCF_003946515.1 Companilactobacillus zhongbaensis
ATTCGACGTGCGTGAGGATTCCCATGTTTTGTAATATGCCTTGCTGATTTATAGTCACCGGAATCAGCTTCTGTTGTATCAAGACCAACATAGCTATTCAATTGCTGGCGTGTATCAAACCTTCGGATATCGCCTAACTCACTAATTATCCGAATTGCGGTGCTCTCACCAATGCCAGGAATTGTTTGAAGGATCGTAAATTCTGGTAAGGATTTACCAAAGGCCGTCATTCGTTTGATCTGCTTTTCCTGTGCTAATTCTAGGTCGAGTACTTTCTCGGCTAACTCTTTCGTTTGTCGTGTATTGTCCGAAGTAACGGGTACTGCATCGGCATTTTGAGCGGCTAGTTTCCATAGTTTCCTTGCGGTATCGTGAATGCGTTTTGGTCCCATTCCTTTGAAATGTGCTGCAGAAATTCGATCTTCTAATGCATTAAGGTCACCAATATCACGAATGATTTGTGCATGTGGAAATAGTGTTAAGAGTCTCCAAGCTATCTTTGTATCAAAGTCAAAGCCGCCCTTAGAAGATCCAAATGACGCAAACACAAGCTGTAGGACACGTTGTGCTTGATTGCGGGTACGCTTCTTGTCTTCATTGAGTTGATCGTAATAGCGATTCATATCAGTGAGTTCACGATAAATGGGATCCTGCTTGTAAGCGAGAAGATGTGGAACCAATTGCTCAGTGAACTCGGTAATTGCTAACCGGCGAGCATCACGTTTATCATTTTTCCTTAGTCGCGAACCTGTGGCGATACGGTTTTTAGCCACCAGTGGGTTCAAAATGTGATAGTTTAGATCTTCCTGTTGGAGGAAATACTCTAAGCGCCGAGAGTAGACACCAGTTGCTTCAAAGACGATTTCTGCTGTTCCACCGAACTGAACTATGATGTGTTTTAGTTTATTAAATCCAAGGACATCTAAAGAGATGCCTTGCTCATCTTTAATTACAAAGTCGGTTGCCACCGCAACGTTTGCTTTGTTCTTACTAACATCGATTCCGATAATTGTTCTCATAATCATATACCTGTCTTTCTGAAGTCTTCACGTTAGTTTTAGTAATCTCGTTTTCAAAACGCGGCTTCAAGAGCCCAAATACTTTGATCAAATTGACTAAAACAAGTGAAGCAGCCATTTTT
>NZ_RHOM01000077.1 GCF_003946515.1 Companilactobacillus zhongbaensis
AAAAAACACCAAGACGGAAAAATCAGTTATCATTGGAGTTCCGACACTAACAATGAAAGAGGTTTTTCGTCTTGATGCATCAACAGAATACCATAATTCGCAAAAAAGGACAGCACTTAACTGAAATTGAACGAGGCAGAATTGCTTCTTTACATGAACTTGAACTCTCTAACAGGCAAATAGCTTCAATCATTGGTGTTTCTCCACAGACTATCAATAACGAGATCCATCGTGGAACTGTATCTCAGGTGAAGAAGGTCAACAACAAGTTGATATATTCTTCTTCATACTTTCCTGATACTGCGCAAACTAACTATGAGAATAACCGTTTGAGATGTCATCGTCCTTCTAAGTTCAATCAAGTAAAGCCCTTCTTGAGCTTCTTTGTGGAGCGGTTCAAAGATAACAAGTGGTCTCCTGATGCGACGGTCGGTAGAGCTCGTGTTGATGGTTTATTTACGTCTGAAGAGATGGTATCCACAACTACTTTGTACAAATACATAGACAAGCAGTTGCTGGAAGTAAAGAACATTGACCTAGCTGAAAAGACACACAGATCTACCAAAATCCATATCGCAAAGAAACATAGACGAACTCTAGGAAGAAGCATCGAAGAACGTCCAAGTCACGTCAATAACCGCGAAGAGTTTGGACACTTTGAGATCGATACTGTAGTGGGTAAAAGAAACGGAAACGAAAGTGTCGTTCTTACCTTGATAGAAAGACAATCACGGTTTGAAATAATGAGATTGATTGACGGTAGAGATGCCGACTCTGTGGACTACGCTATGGAGGAGATCAAGCTCAATTATGGTAGAGCTATCAAATCTATCACTGCAGACAATGGGCCAGAGTTTGCCAACTTGGAACAAACCATGTCAGATACCTGTGATGTCTATTTCACTCATCCATACACATCTAGTGAACGTGGAACTAACGAAGTACATAACAGAATGATCCGACGTGAACTTCCAAAGAGTCTGTCCCTAGATACTGTGAGTCCCCAAACCATCTCTGTCATCAACGCTCACCTTAATGAACTACCAAGGAAACAACTAGGATACAAAAAACCCCAGGA
>NZ_RHOM01000008.1 GCF_003946515.1 Companilactobacillus zhongbaensis
TCAAAGAAGGGATCTACTATTTTAATCATGTAGATAGATCAGAAACAATAAATGGCCATACCCCTGCGGAATACAGGAGAATGGCCATTTAAGAAGTATTCAATTTTTATATTATTTCAAATGTCAACTTGACAGGGACCAGCGCAAAACGATGTTGGAGCTTTTTCATTTTAAAAAGAAAATATTAATCGATGCGATGATATCCACCAACAAAAATAATAACTTTAAAAAATAAATTATTTAGAACAAATACTTTATTTTCTCCATTCAGTTTTCAAATCAATTTCTCTACACTTAATTAGTTGTTAAAACAACTCTGAAATAACATCCAAAACTTCATAGTTAGCATACTTATTCAATTTTTCCAAAAAATCATTGAGCTCTCCACTAGTATGAAAAGCCCCATGGATCATATAGTTCATCTGACCAGAAATTTTGTAGTGGTGACGAATGTAATTTCGTTGTTCGTGAATAAATTTAAGGTATTTTTCATGACTAAAATATTCCATCTGCGTTTCGATGAAGACTTGATGAGAATAACCCATTTTATCCAGGTTGACCTTGATCGTATACCGTTCAATAATCCCTTCGGCTTCAAGCTGTTCGATCCGTGTGTTAACGGCTGGAGGAGTCATGTTGACGATTTTTGCTAGTTCCGTTTTTGTGATTCGACAATTGCGGTTGAGTTCTTTGAGTATTTTTAAATCGGCGTTATCCATGAGATCCTCCTATTGATATTAATATTGTACGATAGGTGAGCGCAAAAAGTTAATTAGGAATTGTTCGGAATATTGCCGGCGAGTGTTGTACACTCAACATAAGATATTAGAATGCTGATTTTTTGTTAAAAAGTTCGAAGATATTTATTATTAATATATGTGGATTTTAGAGAGGGGGAAATTAATTGATAACTTATAAGAACATCGGGATGAAGTATGGTCCAAATACGATTTTGCATGATGTTAACTTGAAGATCGATGACGGGGAACTCTTCGTCTTAGTAGGCCCAAGTGGTAGCGGGAAGACTACCTTGCTGCGGATGTTGAACAAACTGACGGTGCCGACCGATGGGGATGTTTACTTTGAAGACCGCAAGATCAAAGAATATGACGTGCAAAAATTACGCTTGGACATGGGCTATGTTCTTCAGGATAGCAGCCTTTTCCCTAATCTAAATGTTGAAGATAACATTGCCATTCAGTTGGAACAAAAGGGTGTTTCCAAAGCCAAACGCCATAAACGGGCAGCCGAATTACTTGAGTCCGTTGAACTCGACCCGAAAAAGTACGCCAAACGGATGCCGGCCGAACTATCTGGTGGTCAACAACAGCGGATCGCCATCATTCGGGCTTTAGCGACTGAACCTAGTCTGATTTTGATGGATGAATCCTTCAGTGCTCTGGATCCGGTTTTACGGAAAAAGTCGCAAGATCTCGTTTTGAAATTGCACAAACAATACAAAACGACCATCGTTTTCGTGACCCACGACATGCAAGAAGCCTTAAGAATGGGACAACGTATCGCTGTTTTGAATAAGGGGGAGATCCAGCAAGTCGGGACACCGCACGATATCATGCAACATCCTGCCACGGATTTCGTTCGTCAATTTTTTGACATCAAAACGCCTCACTGGTGGGATATGGACTTTTTGGTGGCTTCGAATGCTCTGAAGAAAATCGATTTCAACGAACAGTTGCCGGTTATTGACAACTTCAAGGAATTGATGAAGTTATTGACGCAACAAACCCAACTTGATTTTCAATATCAAAAAGCCGGTTATTCCATGACTTCGCAAAAATTGCTGGCTTATTTGAGTGAAGAAGGGGGCGTTCACTAATGAAAGTATTAATGCAGACGATCGTTGAGCAACGAGGAGAAATTCTCAAATCGTTGTTGCAACACATCCAGATTTCCTTCATTTCACTGTTGATCGCCATGTTGATCGCGATCCCCTTAGCTATTTGGCTAAGAAATCACCGCCGATTCGGTGAGATCGGTTTGCAAATTGCTGGGATAATCCAAACTATCCCTAGTTTGGCATTGTTAGGATTACTGATCCCATTAGTAGGTATTGGTACAGTTCCTGCCGTGGTAGCTTTAACGATGTATGCCATTATGCCGTTGTATCAAAATACTTATTCAGGATTGACTAATATTGATCCTAACTTAGAAGAAGCTGCTGTGGCTTTCGGTTTGTCGAAGTGGAAACGACTGCAACGTTTGGAATTTCCTTTAGCTCTACCAATGATCATTTCCGGAATTAGAATCGCCTTAGTTATGATCATCGGTACAGCTACCTTAGCTGCTTTCATTGGTGCCGGTGGTCTTGGTGATTACATCATGCTCGGTATCCAGCAAAACAATAACTACTACTTAGTCATCGGTGGTGTGTTATCAGCTTTACTAGCCTTTATTTTCAGTGGTCTGTTGAAGTACATGGGTTCATCGAAAAAAAGGATCTACGGTGGTGGTATCGTAGTCCTCTTGTTCTTATTAGGTATCGGTGGCAACCAAGTTTATCAAGCAGTCAAACCACAACCGGTTAACATCACGATCGCCGGAAAATTAGGTAGTGAGCCAGAGATCTTGATGAATATGTATAAAGATTTGATCCAACAAGATCAACCTAATGCTCATGTGACTTTGAAACCTAATTTCGGTGGTACGACTTTCTTGTTCAAGGCTTTGAAGAAAAACCAAGTCGACATTTATCCTGAGTTTACCGGAACAGTTTTGGAATCACTGGTCGATTATGATAAGAAGACACCAAAAGATCCTAAGAAGATTTATCATATAGCTAAGACCACGTTGGCCAAGCAAGAAAAAATGACTTTCTTGGAACCAATGGAATACGAGAATGGCTACGATCTTGCGGTCACTCAAGAATTTTCGAAGAAGTATCACGTTACTAAGTTAAGTGATTTAGAACGAGTAAATGACAAAGTCAAAGCAGCCTTCGATCCTGATTTTTCGAATCAACAAGATGGTTACTTAGGCTTGAAGAAGAAATATAACTTGAACTTTTCTGAAGTAAATCGGATGGAACCAAGTTTACGTTACAAGGCGATTGCCAACAAACGGGTCAACTTGGTCGACGGTTATACGACTGATCCCCAAGTTCAAGAATATAATTTAGTCGTTCTAAAAGACGACAAGCATTTCTTCCCACCATATCAAGGAGCCCCATTGATGAATAGTGATTTTGCTGAAAAAAATCCTCAGGTCGTCAAGAGTTTGAATCGACTGAAGGGTAAGATATCAGTTGAAGATATGCAAAAAATGAACTATCAAGTCTCAGTTAAGAATAAAAAAGCTAGTGTCGTGGCACACGATTATCTAGTTAAACACAATTTATTGGATAAATAATTTTTTAAAATAAAGAACCCTCGTATCGATGCAAAAAGCCGCATCGTACGGGGGTTCTGTTTTTTATGGAAACGTGCTACTGGCAATAGCGACCTCCGGTTTAGCAACTATCAGCGAGTCACGCTTCGCGCAACTCTAGTGCTGATAGTCCCTAAATCCTCGGTAGCTGAACGATTGCCATCCGCACTCTTTTTATTATTCTTCTGACAATGCTTCACGAGGTAAGATGAGATTCAATAAGATTCCCATTACGGTTGCGACACCAATACCGGTGAACTGGAAAGTACCGATTTTTAAATAGGCATTTCCGATACCAATTACGAGGATAACTGAGGCGATCATCAAGTTTCGTTTGCGGTTGAAGTCGACTTTGTTATCAACTAGGATCCGTAATCCACTCGAAGCGATAACTCCGAAGAGAACGAAACTGATTCCACCAATGACTGGTCCGGGGATGGTTTGAATCAAGGCACTTATTTTGCCGACGAAACCGAACAAGGCAGCAAAGACGGCAGCACCGATGATGACGTAAACACTGAAGATCTTGTTAACGGCCATAACACCAATGTTTTCACCGTAAGAAGTGATTGGTGGACCACCAACTAACCCGGCGAAGATTGAAGCTGTACCATCACCAGCTAGAGTCCGATGAAGTCCCGGATTTTTGAAGAAGTTTCGATGAGTCAATTCATCCAAGACCATGATGTGTCCTAAATGCTCGGCCATCGTAACGAAAGCGATCGGAGCAAAACTCAGTATCGCATCCCAATAGATCCGTTTAGGTGTGTAACTAATGTAAGGAAATTCGAACGCAGGCAATCTGAACCAAGGCGTTGAAGCTACTTTTGAAAAATCAACGATTCCTAACGCCACAGACAGGGCATAACCACAGACGATTCCGAGTAGGATAGCAATGTTGCTCCAAAAGCCTTTGAGGTACATGTTGAATAAGACGGTGACTAATAGTGTAAAGATGGCAATACCAAAGTATTTCAAGTCGTAAGTTTTTCCATTGAGCATGGCGTTGTCAGCGGCTGATCCAGCAACAGACAAACCGATGACGATAACAATCGGACCAACGACGATTGGTGGTAGGGCACGGTCGATCCAGTCAGAACCGACAAAGCCAACGATCGTTGCGATGATCAAGTAAACTAAACCAACGGCGATGGTACCTTGAGCGACTCCGGCATAACCAGCCGTCTTCATTAAGGCAACGGAGGGAACGATGAAGGAAAAACTGGAACTCATGTAGGCCGGGATCCGACCTTTGGTGATCAAGATGTGCAAGATAGTTCCGATACCGGAACTGAACAAGGCAATACTTGGATCAAGTCCAACGAGTAGTGGAACTAAAACGGTCGCGCCGAACATTGAGAAGAGATGCTGTAGTGATAAAAGCGGCCAACTGGCTAGCGGTGGACGTTCGTACAGGTCTAAGACCGCTTCGGGATTACGGTAGTTCTTGTCGTTTGTTTCCAATGGTGGTGCCCCCTATAACGTTTTTTTGCAAAAAAATAGTCCTTTATCCCGTGATTGTGCCGAAATAAAAGACTTTGGTGTTCCTTATTAGCCTCGCGGGACTAAGATTAAAGGTTATGCGATTTTCTTAATGATATTCGATTTTTAGTGGGATGTCAATTGTGGTAGTAGTTTGTTTGGGTGGTTCACTGCCGGTTCTGCGGGAGGGTTCCGGGAATTGAGCCGTGGAACGCTGCGGGCCAACTTTGAGCTATCCAAGGAAGACCGCCTTGGACATCTCAAAGCTTGACCTTTTCGTAAGCACGGCCCATGCCGTGCAAACGAAAATTTCGCGGCTGACGGCTAATTCCCTCCACCCTCCCGCAGAACCTAAGATTGTATAAAAATCGCATTCTGGTGGGGTGGGTACGGTACTTATTCTTTTCCTGCTAGGTTGCTTTGGTTAGTTTGGATATACTCCCGCTTTAATCGTTCTTACGATTTTTACTTTTTCTTCCTATCTTGTTGATTTTTTGTTGTGTAAATCATCGATTGTTTTTTTATTGGTAATTAAGATGGATAGGTGATGGTGGTATTTTTTTGTCGATGCGGGACTATATATTACCTGTCTTTTCTAAATTATTTGGATAGATTTATTGGAATTTGAGTTTTTTTCTTTTATTTTCGGATTTTTCTTCCCATTTTATGGATTTTTGTGGCATAAGCTTTTGCCGATTTGTGGCGCTTTCATCAAAAATTTTCTTTTGTTAGTAAATTTTTGATAAATTGAATGGCGATTTTGTCTTGTGATTGCCTTTTTTTATCGGGTGATCAAATTTGATTTGGTGGATTTGGTTTGTGAATTTCACAAGCTTTTATTCGGGATTTTGGATTTCTTTTTAATCTTTGATTGATCATTTTTGGTGATTTTTTTAATGATTATTATTTCATTTAGCTGTCTTAGGTGCATCAAAGAAAATTTTAATTCATAATTATTAAAAAACCGTTGTAATGTTACAAAAAACTTCATACAATGTACAGTGCGATTAAAATTCAATTCATATGCCATAGCATATATCATGTGAAAGTTTTTTTTACATATTTCGGAGGGGAACGTGGAATCAGAACAAACAATTAGTATGGTACAAATTTGGAGCATTTTACGAAAACATGTCCGCGCAATTTTTGGAACAACTATTGTTGTCTTTATTGCTTCGGTGTTTATCACATTTTTCGTAATGACGCCTAAGTACAGCGCAACAACTGAGATCCTGGTCAATCGAAAGCTTTCAGCTGATATGCAAAGTGCTCAGTTCCAACAGGTTCAGGCCGATGTCCAAATGATCAGTACCTATAAAGATATTATTACTAGTCCCACGGTTTTAAATAGCGTCAATAAAGAAATCAAGCAGTATCCAGGATATCCTGGTTCGATGGGGGCTTTGAAGGATTCTTTGGCTATTAAGAATTCACAAGATTCACAAGTGTTTTCAGTGACAGCTACTTCGGATGATCCGGGGACAGCTGCTGCGATGGCAAATTACACTGCCAAGGTCTTTAAGAAAAAAATCGTCAAGATCATGAGTATCAATAACGTTTCGATTGTTTCTACTGCAACGCCAAATCACAATCCAGTCAGTCCTAAGAAACCTTTGAACTTGCTAGCAGGGATTGCTTTAGGTCTACTTCTCGGTATCGTTCTAGCATTCATTCGTGAGATCACCGATAAGACTGTTACGACAGAAGACTTTTTGACCAAAGATTTGGGCTTGACTAGTTTAGGAATAGTTGACGAAATCGACCAAGTAGAAATTGAAAAAGCAGCTCAATCCAAAAATGGACGTGCCAGAGCTGTCCACAGTCATGACGTAGGCGGTCACAGAAGGGTATAGCTGATATGGGATTATTTAAGAGTAAAAAGAAGAAGATCGATAATTACAGTTTAAAACACGGTGTTGGCTTAGTTACTTACAACGATCCTATGAGTAACGTGTCCGAGCAATTCAAGACTATTCGGACTAATATTCAATTCTCGTCAGTTGATAAAAAGCTGAAATCAATTTTGTTTACCTCATCTGCACGTTCAGAAGGTAAATCAACTGTCAGTAATAATATGGCGGTAACTCAAGCTAAACAAGGTGACCGAGTTCTCCTGATCGATGCTGACTTACGTCGTCCGATCATGCATAAGACTTTTAATCTCAACAACACTTATGGTTTGTCGAATTACTTATCTGGAAGCGTTCGTTTGGAAGATGTTGTTCAAAGAACGATGATCGATAATTTGTTCGTCATTACTAGTGGACCGATTCCACCAAACCCATCTGAATTGCTCGGAAGTGTTCGGACCAAGGATCTGTTGAACCGATTAAGTAGTCAATTTGATCTACTGATCTTAGATGCACCACCAGTCAATGCCGTAACTGATTCACAAGTGTTAGCCAGCATGGTCGATGGCGTGATTTTAGTAGTTCCTCAAGGAATTGCCAAAAAATCTGACGTCATTCGTGCTAAGCAGTTACTGGAAACAGTTCATGCTAATATCCTGGGATTTGTGATGAATCGTGTCACGGAAACTAGTTCTAGCAAGTACGGCGGATATTACGGAGCTTATAAGAAGTGAAATTGATCGACTTGCATTGTCATATTTTACCCGGAGTGGATGATGGGGCAAAAGATATGCAAATGGCTCTAGATTTAGCAAAAGCCGCTGTCAGTGAAGACATCAGTCACGTTTTATTGACGCCACATCATATGGATGGAGCATATCTGAATCATCGTCAAGACGTGATCGAGCAAACGGCTGTTTTTCAACAAGCTTTACAAATGAATCAAATACCATTAACAGTTTTTCCAGGACAAGAAGTCCATTTAACTGGACAACTACCACAAGCAATTGTCGCTGGAGACGTCTTATTTATGGATGAAAGCAACCGGTATTTATTGATAGAACTCCCGCATAGTGGAGTTCCCGAATATACAAACAGGATGTTATTTGACCTGCGAGCACAAGGAATCACCCCAGTGCTAGCTCATCCGGAGCGCAACGCAGGCTTTCAAAAAGATCCAAATAAGTTATATGACTTAGTCAAAATGGGATGCTTGACCCAACTAACAGCCAGCAGTTATCTAGGCGTTTTTGGATCAAAAGTCCAACAACTGACGGAAAAAATAGTTAAAGCTAACCAAGGCTACATCTTTGCTTCGGATGCTCATAACTTTGAGGGGAGAAGATTCTTGATGAAAGAAGCTTTTTCAAAGTTAGCCGCAGAAGAAGGACCAGACAAAGCTGAATTGTTCAATGAAAATGCCAAAAACATCATCAATGGCGACGATGTTGTGCAAATGAATATTAAAAAAATAACAAAGGTACCTAAGAAAAAGCGATTTTGGTTGTTTTAGGGATATAGGTACATCTGTTGAGAGGGGATTATGATGGATTATACAAACGACAGACATAAAAGCGATAACATAAAGTTTAGCTATCACAGGGAAAAATGTTTTTATAAAATAGTAAAACGATCATTTGACTTCGTTGCGAGTTTGTTGGGATTAATATTGTTATTACCACTATTCTTGATCGTAGCGATCGCCATCAAACTAGAAGACTCCGCCGGTGCAGTTTTTTACTCACAAACTAGAATCGGAAAAAATAAGAAACCATTCAAAATGTACAAATTCCGTTCAATGACCGTTGACGCCGATGAACGCTTAAAAGAATTGCTCGATAAAAACGAAATCGAAGGTGCCATGTTCAAAATGAAGGAAGATCCACGGGTAACCAAAGTGGGTGCCTTCATTCGTAAATATAGCATCGACGAACTACCACAACTGTTCAACGTCCTACGTGGAAACATGAGCTTAGTAGGACCAAGACCACCATTGCCATACGAAGTGGAAAAGTATACTGACCACGATCTATTGAGATTGATCGTCAAACCAGGTTGTACTGGCTTATGGCAAATCAGTGGCCGTAACGCAGTAGGCTTCCACGAAATGGTAGAAATGGATCTGCAGTACATAGCAAAATGCGGATTTTTGTTTGATATTTATGTCTTATTCAAGACAGTGGCTGTGTTTATTCATCCTAATGCAGCTTACTAAGAGGTGACATTATGAAAGTTTGTTTAGTTGGGTCTAGTGGCGGACACTTGACCCATTTATATTTGTTGAAAAAATTTTGGAACGATAAAGATCGATTTTGGGTCACATTTGATAAAGAAGATGCCAATAGCCTTTTAAAAGAAGAAAAGAAATACAATTGTTACTACCCAACGAACCGTAACATCAAAAATTTAATAAAAAATACTTTTCTTGCTATTAAAGTATTAAAAAAAGAACGACCAGACTTAATCATCTCATCAGGTGCAGCTGTTGCCGTTCCCTTTTTCTATATAGGTAAATTATTTGGTGCCAAAACAGTTTATATCGAGGTATTCGACAGAATAGATAAACCAACGTTGACTGGTAAATTAGTTTATCCCATCACTGACTTATTTGTCGTTCAATGGGAAGAAATGAAACAAGTTTATCCAAAAGCAGTCAATTTAGGGGGTATCTTCTAATGATATTCGTCACAGTAGGGACCCACGAACAACCATTCAATCGATTAATAAAAAAGTTGGACGAAATGGTTGAAAATAAGCTGATCCAAGATGAAATGTTCGCCCAAATAGGTTATTCCACGTATGAACCAAAGCATTATAAATGGAGCAAGTTTTTATCATCCGAAGAAATGAATCACTATATGGAAGAAGCAACAACCGTAATCTGTCACGGCGGTCCAGCAACGTTCATGAAATCTTTATCTTTAGGCAAAAAAACTATAGTAGTTCCAAGACAAAAGAAATATGATGAACATGTTAATGATCATCAACTAGTTTTTGCTCAGGAAGTTAGAAAAAAGGCTATGGCATCTTAATTGCAGAAAATTTAGATGATCTAGCAGAGGTGATCAATAAAAAGGAAGAGGACACGTCAATGTCATCAAACAATGATCAATTTATTTTGAACTTCGAGAATGAAATTAAAAAGATGAACATAAGTAATAAACATGGTTAACGAGAATAAAATGGTAAGACAAAGCAAATATGATTATGTTATTAGTGTCCCATTAATCACTTCATTGTTATTGCTAGTATTTGTACCGGTATTGTTTGGGTATAATGCTGCAAATGTTTTGAATAAATATTTTTCGTTGATAGTGGTATTGGCAATGTTTCTTTTGTTGTTGGCAAAGGACGTAAAGGTCAAGACGATAGACTGGATTGTTATTGCGTTATCAATGTTTAGTACGGTGTTAGCTAAAGATTTTTCTTTGATGGCACCAGCTGTATTGATTATGTTGATGATATGTTTCGACAATTTAAAATGCGATAAACTACTACTTTATTATTTCGTGATTTACTTATTTTTTATGCTTTTTATTGTGGGTAAGTATTATTTGTTCAATAATGGAGTACACGATGTAATGATGTGGAGAGTTGACGGATTTGTTACTCGGAAATCTTTGGGATTTGCACACCCAAACATTTTTATGGTTGAGTATGTTGGTTTGTGTTTTTCATTATTATTGATTCTTAAAAAGAAGAGATTTGTTTATCTATTATTAATGGTACTAACTAGTTTTCTCTTTTATCTAACTAAAAGTAGAACAGAATTCTACATGATTATGGTAGCTTTGGTAGCAATGTTAATTTGGAATAAAAGATTGAATAATCCAATCTCTAAATCGATGAAATCAATCTTAGCCCTAAGCCCACTATTTTTACTTTTAGCCAGTAGTTTGTTAATCATATATTCGAATAACGAATTTTTAAATCTTCATTTATCTGGAAGACCAGTGCTATATAGGCAATTCTTTGACTCATCAGGAATAACTCTTTTTGGAAATTCATCTCTAGAAAGTGAAATGTTTGATAACGGTTATTTACAAATGTTTTTATCAAAGGGATTGATAACTTTCGTAGGATATTTGATGGCTATGTGGAGGTTAATATTTAGCCATAAAGTGAATTTCAGAATATTTATCGTGTTAATGGCACTTTATTTTTGTGCAGTGACAGAAACAATTTTGTTTAAGTTTGAATTGATTTTGCCATTAATTATATATTTGTCAGAAAATAGTCAAAGAATTTCAAATGATTAGGAGAAAGAAATGATACCAAGGAAAATACATTATTGCTGGTTTGGTGGAAAGCCTTTACCAAGTAAAATCCAAAGAAACATTGCATCTTGGAAAAAATATTGTCCTGATTATGAAATCATTCAGTGGAACGAAAAGAATTTTGATGTTCATATAAATGATTACGTTTCACAGGCTTATGAACGAAAAAAATATGCATTTGTATCAGACTATGCCCGGTTAGACATTGTATATAAATATGGCGGTATCTATTTAGACACAGATATAGAACTAATTAAACCATTAGACGGATTTTTAAAATATGATTCTTATTTTGGTTTAGAGGAAGCTGGGAAAGTTGCTACTGGGTTAGGCTTTGGATCTGAAAAAAAAACAAAAATTCTTAGTGAGATGATGAAGCAATATAAAAATCAGATCTTCTTTGATGGAAAAAAGGAAAATTTAAAAACATGTCTGGAATATTCAGAACCAGTTTTTGATAATCTTGGATTAATTGATTAAGATAGGACACAATATTTTGATCAATCTAGAATTGCAATCTTTGCTACGGATGTTTTTTGTCCACAGTCATTAGAAACAGGGAAAACAACAATAACAGATAAGACTATTTCAATTCATCACTATGACTCAAGCTGGAAGAAACATCCTAAATTTAGTAAATATTCAACAAAATACAAAATAAGGGCAAGAAAGACTATAGATTGTCTTTTTGGCGATGGAACTTATAACAGAATAAAGAATAGTCTAAAACATTAACACAAGAATAAAACATATTGGATTATTAATGGGGTAATTGTTATGGATAAAATTGCGATGTTATTACCTGATTTTGAAGAAGGTGGTATGCCTGTCGTTGCGTCTAATCTATTGTCTGGATTATCGAAAAAATATGCTGTTGATATTATCTTGATAAAATCTAATAGATCAATTCAATTCGATACGTATAATTCCAAAGTAATTAAATTGGGTGAAGAACATAGATTTAAAGTTCAAAAATATTTTCAAAAACTATTCTTTGCTTTCAAATTGCGAAAATTAAAAAAACAGAATAACTATAAAGCAGTCATTTCTTATGGTGTTTTGGCTGGAATGTTAAACATCATTTCACAAAACACTAAAACAAAGTCCATTTGTACGATTCACAGTATTGAATCTGTGGAAAATAAGCAACTTGGTTTGTCTGGAAAGTTATTTGATTTATCGCTAAAAACATTTTTTAAAAAAGCATTTAAGGTAATTGGAATTTCTCAAGGAATTAAAGATGATTTGAACCATGAATATGGTTTAAATAATGTTTCTACGATATATAATCCTTATCGATTTGATGGCAAAAAATTATCTATTGATAATAATGTTCGAAATTCTAACATTAATCTCGTGGCAGTATCTAGATTGGAGAAATCTAAAAGAATAGATAATTTAATTAAGCAAGTACAGAAAGTGGTTTCAAAGGGTTATAAAGTTGATTTATGGATTGCCGGAGATGGCGAAGAAGCGAAAGCACTTAAAGAACTTGCTGTAACCCTTCGTATTGAAAAGAACATTCACTTTTTGGGATTTATAAAAAATGTACATCAATTAATGTCAGAATCTGATTTCTTACTGCTTGATTCCAATAGTGAGGGATTTTCAAATGTTATTTTGGAAAGTTTAATAGTTGGAACTCCAGTAATTTCTGAGGATATTTATTGTGGACCCCGTGAAATTTTATTCAATTTAGAAAATGTAGATTACAATGTCCCATTAAAGGATGATATCCAAGTTTTTAATAATGGAATTTTATGCAGAAACATTTATGATGGGATTTTATACGGTGTGGATCACATTAATGATTTTAATGTATCAACTGAGTTATTGGAAAAGAAATTAAATATTGATGCAATATCCAAACAATATATAAGAATTATCGATACTCCAAATTATGCACAAATAGAATAAGCCTAATTAAAAAATGAAATATTCAGTAATAAGGAGAATATATGGAATTAGTTCGACCATTCTTTAGCATTCTAATACCAATGTTTAATTCTTCCCAATATATTGAGAAGTGCATCGATTCTATTCTGATCCAAAAATTTAGTGACTTTGAAATAATACTAGTTGATGATGGTTCGACTGATGATTCTGTTGAGGTTGTTTCGAAATACATTAAAGAATATCGTTTTATAAAAATATTACGGCAAACTAACAAGGGCGTTTCCGCAGCACGAAACTTGGGTTTAGACACTGTGGTTGGAAAATATGTGATGTTTATGGATTCAGATGATTATTGGATGAATGGGACGATGATTAAATTACATGAAATTTTGTTGAAAAATAAAAGTGTCGATATTTTGTTTTTCAATTATTTGGAATCTTCTAAGCAGTCACAAACACCTCATACTGTTTCGTCAACGTTTTTAGGAAAACGAATATCTCGGAATAAAGCCATCGAAAGCGTACTTTCTAGTACGGGGGGCCTTGGCTATTGTTGGAACAAAGTATTTAGCAGATATAGTATAAATAATAAGCGATTTGATGAGAATATTAACTATTCAGAAGATATGTTATTTAATGTAGATTGCATCTTAGGTGTTAAGGAAATAATGAGTATTGATGATTGTTGTTATGTGTATAATTTGAGAGCTGATTCGATAGTAAATACATTTATGCCAACACGATTAACTTTCTTTGAAGTCCTTGATCGTATTGGACAATTATTACCAATTGATTTTAACGATTTAATCGTTATAAAAAAGCAATTTGCACGTATTGAATTTGCATCTAAATTAATTTTTTTAGAACATAAAATGTATCGAATATTCAAAAGGGAATATCGAAATGAAAAAGTTATTACTGATTTAAATAAGTATTGTCTTGGTAAAACAGAATTTATTACTCTGCTATTGGCAAATTTCAGTTTTACAATTTCAGCACTTGTATTGAAGATAATTAAAAGAGTACAAAAGTAATGACAATTTGAAACAGACGTATATTTAAAATCGGTCTTTATATTTCATATAATCAATGACTACGAAATTAAGGGGTTAAATTGTAAAATGAAAATCGCCATAAGCACTCTAACAGGATACGGAAATTATGGGAATAGGCTCCAGAATTATGCATTACAACATACATTAGAATTGATGAATAATGACGTTATAACAATTAGGAATACTACTAACAGTAGTGAGACAAAGTTAAAAAAGAAAATCAGACAACAATTTGGATATAATTCACATCTAATTTTATTTTTGAAAAAATTTTTATCACTTTTTTCTCATACAAGAAAATTAAACTATCGTAGAACCGTCAGTTTTTTAAATTTTACAAAGAAATATATCAACGAATCTGATTTTGAAATTAACGAAAGAACTAATAACTTTGATTTTGATAAAGATGTCGATTGTTATGTCATAGGGAGTGATCAGGTATGGAATTATTCATTTCCCAGTTTTTCTGAGTTTGATTTTGTTGAATATTCTAATAAGCCTAAAATTAGTTATGCAGCCTCTTTTGGTGTTAACGATATTCCACAAAATTTAAGTGATTTTTATAGAACCGGCCTTGAAGGAATCGATTATATTTCTGTTAGGGAGACTTCTGGAAAAAAGATAGTTTCAAGTTTAATTGGGGATAGAGCTAAAGTAGTTTTAGATCCCACGCTGTTATTGTCAAAAGAGGACTGGCAAGAGATTTCGACAAAAAAGCCATACTTGGAAAAATTTATAATAGTTTATTTCTTAGATTACATTTCTGATGATGATTTTATCTACATTCAGAAATATGCAGATGCCAATAATTATGTTATTAAAAGAATGTCATCTCGTGAGGACGAAAAATTGTGGGAATCAGATCCTTCGGAGTTTATAAATCTTTTCAGTCAGACAGAAGCAGTATTCACAGATTCTTTTCATGCGGTTGTCTTTTCTATTATTTTTAATAAGCATTTTGAAGTGTTTGAACGAAACTTTAAAGGCCCTTCCATGAATTCTCGGATTGACACCTTATTAGGAGATTTAGATTTGACTGATAGATGGCATTCAAAAACTGGTAATAAAAAGTTGATTGATTATTCCAAGGCAATGGAATTGCTAAATAATCGGAAAAAGGAATCACTTTCGTTTTTGGAAAATTCATTAAGAGGAGTAGAAAAGGATATCAATGGGTAATCAAAGGAAACTTGGTGCAGCTTTATCATATGTAAATATTATCGCCAAGAACTTGGTTACTTTTTTGTATGTTCCTTTTTTGCTTAGATTTGTCGGACAGTCTAATTATGGGCTGTTTCAAATGACAAATTCGGTAATGGTCAGTCTTAGTCTCCTGTCGATGGGATTCTCGAGTGCTTACGTTAAGTTTTACATTACATACAAGGTAAATAAGCAATATGATCGGTTAAAAAAACTAAATGGTTTATATTTGATTCTATTTGGTGGTATTAGTATTGTTGCCCTGATTATTGGAGGAATATTAGTATTAAATACTGGATCTATTTTTGGAAGAAGCCTGAATGCATCTGAGATTAGATTGACTACCTATTTAATGGCAATTATGGTATTCGATGTTGCAATTACTTTTATATCATCAGTTTTTGACTCTAATATCACTGTTAATGAACAGTTCATTTTTCAACAAAGTAGACAATTGATGCAGACATTTTTAGTTCCTATTATCTGCGTTCCACTCATCTTAGTTGGCGTTGGAGTTCTTTCAATTGCAATTACGCAAATTTCAGTGACAATTTTGTTTTTGATTATTAATGTTAATTACTGTATTCGAAAGCTAAATATGCGTTTTGAATTTACCAATGTAGATTTCTCTTTATTGAAAGAACTTGGATTGTTTTCGTTTTTTATTTTTTTAAATCAAATCGTTGATCTTGTTAACAACAATGTTCCCAATTTTATCTTAGGAATATTTCAGGGCGCTAAGATGGTCGCCACTTTTGCCATTGCCATTCAAATTAAAAATATGTTCTTTATGCTGTCATCGTCATTATCAAACGTGTTTGTTCCAAGGGTTAATCAATTAGTTAATTTAGACAAAAGTAAAACAGTTCTAACTGATTTGATGATTAAAGTGGGCCGCATACAGATGGCTTTGCTTTTCTTTGTTCTAGGTGGTTTTATCGTTGTAGGTAAATTCTTTGTGCAAATTTGGGCTGGTGCAGAAAATGTTGAAGCATATTATTTGATTATAATTATGGTTTTACCGTCAATTATTCCGTTATGTCAAAATGTTGGTATTGAAATCCAGAAAGCCATGAATAAGCACATTTTTAGATCAATAGTCTATGTTATTTTTGCCGTCGTTAACATTGTTATTACGATTTTTGGATCAATTTATTTTGGCTTGATCGGTGCTTCATTGGGATATGTGATCACAATTCTTTGTGCTAATGGAATTGCTATGAATTGGTACTATTCGAAAAAAATGGGCTTAGAAATAGGCCGTTACTGGAGTGAGACTACGAAAATATTGGTTCCTTTTGCTGTAGCAACTATCCCGTTGATGTTTGTTCAAAATAGTATCGTAGTAAATTCGTTTACTCGATTTGTCATTTTTGGTTTAGTTTATTCAGCAATATACGTGGCTTTCTATCTTAAATTCACGATCAATAATACGGAAAAGCAGCTTTTGTTAGGATTTTTTAAAAGATAATTGAAGGGAGTACTGATATTTGAATGATTTTGCAGATATTTACGACAAGGTCGTTAAAAACAAATATGATTTCGGCACCGGTTCTTGGGCAGTAGCGAACGATAATATTGAAATGAAATTTGATAAAAACGGTGAGTATCACCCATATCAAAAAGATGAACAATATCAATATACTGAAGACGAGATCAATAAGTTGCAGCAGTCATGTTTGTCAACGAGTGATTTAAACGAATCAGATATCGCAAATAAACTATTTTCCCAAGTAAAAGGAATCAAGCATGACGATGATCTGGGTTATTACTCAGATTTGTACGTCGGACATGTTACGGAAGGTGACTACAGAAGCAACGGAAGTTCCGGTGGTTTCGGCACTTGGATTTTAGCGCAATTACTTGAAAAAAATGAAATTGATTTCGTGATAAATGTGGTTGAGTCAAATAAGGATGATAAATTATTTGAATACAGCATTTCCAATAATTTAGACGGTGTCAAAAGTGGTGCCAAGACTAAATACTATCCAGTAGAATTCTCAGAAGTCATCAATGTACTCAAGGAAAACCCAGGAAGATATGCAATTGTTGGACTTCCGAGCTTTATTATGGAACTACGGTTGTTGGCTGAAATTGATCCAATTATCAAAGAAAGATTGAAATTCACGGTAGGTTTAGTATGTGGACATCAAAAATCTACCAAGTTTGCTGAGTTTTTAGCTTGGCAATGTGGGATCAAACCTGGAGATTTACAAAAAATCAATTTTAGAAAAAAACAAACTAATTATTCTGCTGATAGATATGCTATTGAGGTGACTGGAAAAGTAGATGGCAAAGAACAGACCATCGTCCGGGAAATGAGAGGTCTAGTCGGCAATGATTGGGGGCAAGGATTTTTTAAAGTCAGAGCTTCCGACTTCACTGATGACGTCATGAATGAAACCGCTGACATAACTTTAGGTGATGCTTGGTTACCTGAGTACACTCAAGATAGCAAGGGTAACAACATTGTGATCGTCAGAAATCCTATTATTCAAAAAATCATTGCTGATGGTATTAGAGATAATAAGTTATCGGTGGATGTTGTGGATGATAAAACTATTTACAGATCACAAGCTTCTCATTTTAAACATACTAAATATGAATTAGCTTATCGTTTGTTTAAAAAGCAAAAAAATCACGAATGGTATCCGGAAAAAAGAATCAAACCTAGCTCTAACTTGTCTTGGAATAGAAAAAGAATTCAGGATCAAAGAGAAAAGATTTGTCACGATGTTCCTGAATATTATCAAGAAGCATTGGCCAAAAATGATATCCAGTACTTTATTGATCAGGCCAATAAATTATCGGCGAAGTACAAACGGATATATTTAGGAAAAAGAATCGTTTCAAAGTTACAACGGATGATGCACCTGAAAAATTAGATAAATTATGAACAATCTAATAAATAATCATTCATTTAGTTCAAGTTAAGGGTAAAATAATAAATAAAGATATTTTTATTTATTAGTAAAAGTTATAGAGGGAAAGTATATGCACAATAAAAAAAGGAAGAAGCATACAGCCAGAAATGTATGTCTGATAATCGTCCTGCTCCTTGTTGTGGTCGGGGCTGCGTTTGGTATTACGCGTTATCGTAGTATTAAAAATTCTGCCGATAGCTCGTTTGCACCTTCAGGTGTGACTAAGCAGCGTGATGTTCAATCTGGCTTAAATAATAAAAAACCAATTTCGATTTTGTTGATGGGGATCGATACCGATGATTGGGTGAGAAATTATGATGGCGATACTAACAGTATGATGATCGTCACTTTGAATCCAAATACTAATAAAACCACTATCACAAGTATTCCCCATGATCTAGCTCTGAAAGAGATTCCAGGGTCTGATATTAAAAAGCCGACAATGATCGGTACAGCTTATTCAGTTAAGGGGACTGAAACCACCATTCCGTCCGTAGAAAAGCTTTTGAACATACCTATCGACTATTATGCGTTGATCAACATGCTGGGGATCAGTAAAGCTATCAATAAAGTGGGCGGAGTCGAAGTAACTCCTAAGGCTGATTTTTCAGCTGATGGCTACTCCTTTAAATCAGGTGAAAATACCCACATGGATGGCGAAAAGGTCATGGCCTACGTTCGCTCCCATCAAGGTGACGAAGTAGACCGTCAAGCTCGTCAAAGACAAGTTCTGACAGGATTAGTTTCAAAAAGTAAAAAAGTCTCAACTTTATTTGATCAAGATCTGATCGACTCAGTTACAGAACAGATCAAAACTGATCTGACCTTTGACCGCATGAAGACTTTAGCTAAAAATTATCGTTCCGTTGGAAATAAGATAACCAATGATTCTATAGATGGAACAGAGGCTAAAGTAGATGGTCAAAAGATGACGACTGTTGATGAGCCAGAATTGCAACGAGTGACGGATTCTATTCGCGACAATCTCGGCTTACACGATAAGGATACTGGCGATATTCAATACGTCTTCAAACTAGTTCCAAAAGTTGAAAAATAGACTAATAAGGCTTCCAAACGGAGCCTTATTTTTTATAAAAAATTTGTTGAGTAAATCGTTAACTGTTCGCCGCGATTTTAACTTATAATAGTATATAACTATTTCGTTTAATGTAAGGGTGAGGATGCAATGTCAAATTTAACTAATAAGGTCCCTGAAAAGGATGTTCAAAAGGTTTTTAACTCGATCGCTGGTAACTACGACAAGTTGAACTCGATCATGAGTCTGGGAACTCACAACAAGTGGCGTGCTCAAGCTACCGACATGATCAAAGGTCATCCAATGGATGTTTTAGATCTTTGCTGCGGAACAGCCGACTGGAGCATTGTTTTAGCTGAAAAATATCCTCAATCACATATCATCGGCCTAGACTTTAGTTCCGAAATGTTAAAAGTGGGCCAAGAAAAAGTCACAGCTTCAGGATTGAACAACATCCAATTGAAGCAAGGCAATGCCATGGATCTAGATTATCCAGACAACACCTTTGATGTCGTGACCATCGGTTTTGGCCTAAGAAATGTCCCCGATGCCAACAAAGTATTAAAAGAGATCCGTCGGATCCTAAAACCAGGCGGCCAATTGATCTGTCTGGAAGCCTTCAAAGTAGATACACCAGTAGTAAAGTGGGGCTGGAAACTATATTTCAACGAGATCATGCCAGCAATGGGTAAAGTATTCGCCTCAAGAAAGCAAGAGTACCAATATCTAGACGATTCCGTAAACAAATTCGTCTCCATCAAGAAACTAGTCAGAATGTATCGAGATGCCGGCTTCATCAACATCAGAGTGCACACCTTCATGATGAAATCTGCGGCGATCCATTATGGTGTCAAACCCAAGTAGGATAAAGAAATTTATGATCATCTAGAATAAAGCAAATAAGACAAATTCATTGTTAAAAGTGGATTTGTCTTTTTTTTTGGCGATTGATTGATCAAAATATGCCCATCGTCTCCAAAATCAAAAATCAGCATAACAAAAAAGACGCCGGGGAAGCGTCTTTTTTCTAGGGGATTATTATATGTATTTATTTGTGTTATAGGGGGGAATGTAGTAAAAGGACTCTCTGTTCCTCTCATCTACAAGTTATATATTAATAGATAATGATGAAGTATTTATTTGCTAATCATGAATTATTTGTGAAATTAATAAAGAATCGAGCGCGCAAAAAAAATAACACTCAGGGGAGGAGTGTTATTTAAGGGGATTAAAATATTATGTTATAGGGGGAGAGGTAAGAGATGTATTTCTCTTATCTACAAGTACTATAGTACCGGATAGAAGTGAAGTAAGTATTCACAAAGTGTGAATTAATTGTGAACATTGGCAAATTGTCATGATTTAAAAAACTTTTTGGGAGAAGGATTTTTAAAAAAGGCCATAATGTTTAAAAAGGTCGAAAAAGAACGACCAAATATTATGGAGTGTGCTAGTGAGTTGTACGATAAATATTATGATTTAATGAAGCGATTGGAGAACGATTGATCGATTTGATTGAAGAACAAATATTTAGCAAAATAAAAAAGACGCTGGGGGAAGCGTCTTTTTTTCTAGGGGATTATTATATTTATTTGTGTTATTTGTGTTATTTGAGGGGGATGTAGCAAGAGGACTCTCTGTTCCTCTCATCTACAAGTTATATATTAATGGATAATGATGAAGTAATTATTTTGCAATTATGAAATATCCATGAATTCATAAGAGATAAAATAGGCAAAATAAAAAATCACTCAGGGGAAAGTGATTTTTTAGGGGATTAAATATTATGTTATAGGGGGGAAATAAGGGATGCGCTCCTCTTATTTACAAGTACTATGTTACCCAACAGAAATGAACAATCTATTGGGAAAATGTGAATCATTTGTGAAGAAAACGGTATCAATGCGATTTTTGAAGCGTTATGATTAAGAAAAAGGGGAGATCATAATGAGAAAATTTTTATCAGCAACCGTAATAGCCTTAGCATTAGGGATTTTTGCTCCAGCAGTAACTAGTCAGGCAGCAACGACCACAGATCAAACAACACAACCTGATTACATAACAAAAATTGAGACGCAACCGGTAAATCAAGAAAATTATTCAACAACATTCAACACTATAGATGTAAAAGACACCGCAGTACCCGTCTACGAGCTCGACAACGGCGCCATCAAAGAAACAGCCATAAAGGCATCACCCAACAGCTCATGGACGTCTACAACGCTCGTAGAAACCAAATCAGGAGGATTATACTACAAAGTCAGCGACAATGGCTATATCAGTGGTGATGAAGAATTCGTAATCGTAGGCATAACATTACCACTATTCTTTGTATCACAAGATTAAACACAACAAAAAAACACTCCGGGGAAGAGTGCTTTTTTAGTACATATTTGGGGGATCAAATATTGTGTTATAGGGGGGAGAAATAAGAGTCATCTCTTATTTACAATTTAAATAATAACGAAATAAAATGAATTAACTATTTTCAAATCATGAAAAAATTATGAATTTGCGAAATAAAGCAAAAAAAGAAAACCACCCAGGGGAGGAGTGGTTTTCATATAGGGGATTAATATTATATATGTTATAGGGGGGTGACAAGAGATTCATATCTCTCATCTACAATTACTATAATAACGGGAAAAGTTGAAGTAATTGTTCTCTAAATATGAATTAATTGTGAACGTTTCACCACAACAAAATATAGCCAAAAAAAAGACCATTCCGGGGAAAGAATGGCTTTTTTTAAAATTCTATATGTTTAAGGGGATTAAAAATATATCTATCGTTATAGGGGGTGAGAGGAGAGAATTGATATCTCTCATCTACAAGTAATATAGTACCCAACTAATATGAATGAACTATAGACAAACTGTGAATATTCTGTGAAACCGTATCAAAAGAAAAAATAAGTTCAAGAAAGTGATACTCGAAATGACCGTCGAGATGCATGCAAAGCATGCAGCGAGACAGTCCCAAATAAGAACATCTTTAAAAGCCAAAACAGTCAAAGCATACAAAAATAAGTACCGTCCCCCCACAAAAAGAAGAGTTTTGACACAAAAAAAGTCGGAAGGGTGGAGGGAATTCGCTGTCAGCCATGAATAAAGGAACGTAAGTGCTGGCGCACTTGCGCAACTGGTTCTTGGTGGTGGCTACGCCACCGAACGACCAAGGAAGCCACGGCGCAATTCCCGGAACCCTTCCGACTGGGTATCAACGACCAGCCAAAATACTAATCACTAAATACTATTGAATCTCAATATGATGCTCAGAATCTAAACTCTTAGCAACCTTAGGTAATGTAACGCTCAAAACCCCGTTATCATAATTTGCTTCAATTTTATCAGAATCAACTGCAGGTAGGTGATATTGTCTAGTGAAACGACCGCTTGAACGTTCACTCATAATTACGTCACCCTTCTTGTCGTTTTGATCTGCAAAGTCATCACGGTGTCCGCTAATGGTTAAAGTATTGTTATTGTAGCTGACATCGATGTTCTTCTTGTCAAAATCGGGCATGTCAACGCGAACAGAATAGTCTTTGTCTGATTCTTTAATGTCTGTTTTTAAAGTTTGAACTGTTGGTAAAACATCGTTAAACATTGATGTAAAGCCATTCATCCAAGGATCACTGTTCATCCAATCTCTAATATCATTACGACGGTCCATAATTTCGTTTGTCATATATATCGAAGCTTCCTTTCGTTAAAAAATCTGTAGCGTCCGGAGGGTTCTTTCCCTCTTTCACTTTACAACTACATTATAGATCCTCATTTGATAAATGCAAACAAATAGCACTCAAATATTTTGAGTGCTAAAAAAGTTATTCTTCAGTTTTATAATAACCGGTTGGTTCAAAATGTTTTTGCAATAAGCCGATCACTAAATCAGTCACGATGGCCATGATGGCAGTTGGTAAAGCACCAGCTAAGATCAATGGGGCACCGTCAGTCGCATTAGTACCACGGATGATCAAATCACCCAGACCACCTGCACCGACGAAGGCACCGATGGCTGTGTTACCAATAGCCACGACCATGGCAGTTCTAATACCCGACATGATCACTGACATGGCCAAAGGAAGTTTGACCATGTACAGCATTTGAAATGGCGTCATACCCATACCTTTGGCGGAGTCGATCGTATTCGGGTCGACATTTTTCATCCCGGTATAAGTGTTTTTTAAAATCGGTAGTAGTGAATATAAGAAAATCGTCACGATAACCGTATTAACGCCTAATCCTAACCACAGCATGATGATCGAAAGCATCGCTAGGGAAGGGACTGTTTGGATGACGTTGGCGATACTGATGATAAAGTCACCCAAGTGGAAATGATTTGCCATGTAGATACCTAAGGGGATACCTACGATGGCTGCCAGCAAGACCCCGTAAAATGAAATGAGGAAATGACGGCCAAATTGTTCCAGCAAGTACATGCCGTTATGAGTAAAGTAAAAAACCAATTGGTTCCAGAGCGGCTGGTTAGCCATTATTTATCACCTCGAAAATAGTTATGTTTATTTAAGAATTCTTTTGCGACGTCAGCAGGCTCACGTAAGTTGTTATCAACTTGGTAATTCATATCTTGCATCGTCGAAACAGAGATCTTGCCATCAAGTCGGTGTAACAGTGGCTTCAATTCGGGATATTTTCTCAACAAGGAATTGTTGACGACCATACTAGTATCGTATGGTGGGAAAAAGTTTTTATCGTCAGGTAGGATCTTTAAGTTATAACTCTTGATCCGGCCATCAGTCGAGTATCCTAAAACAGCCGACATCTTCCCGGCAGCAACCGCCGAGTAAACTAGACCGATCTGCATTGGATAAACTCGCTTAAATTTAAAATCATAAGTCTGCGCAAATGGCTCATAGCCGTCATCGGGACGATTGATCCAAATGTTATCGGCACCAATATTTATTCTAGATGCGATATTTTTCATATCACTGATCTTATGCAAATTGTATTTTTTAGCAGTCTCTCGGGTCACTAACATATTGTAAGTATCCGCGAAACCATAAGTTGGCATCCAAGTTTGGTCGAATCGTTTCTTATAAAGCTTAGTTACGACCCGATTAGCTTTTTGCTCATCTTTGATCGGTGCATGATTCAATGTGGTGATCAATTCGTTACCAGTAAAGTTAGCTGAAGCAATGTCAGCGTCGCCGTTCATTAATGCTTGGTGAACTAATTGACCAGAACCTAAGTTGTTCACGATCTCCGTGTTGTGATCCGTTTCGTGGGAGATCAGTTGCATGATGATCTCGGCTAAGATCATCGATTCAGTCGTGGAAAGACTGGCAACTTTGATAGTATCTTTGGAAGTTGAGCCTAGACCAGGCCAGCCACAACCAGAAACGAATAGTAGTAAGGCAATACTTATGAGGGTAAAAATCTTTTTAATCTTTTTCATGATTACGCCTCACTTCTCTTCGTAGCTGGAGTGATCCGTTTTTCTAGTTTGCCGAGTAAATAATCAGCTAAGATCGCCAAAATGGTAACTGGTATTGTACCACCGATGATCAAGCTAGGGTTGTACAAGTTTAAACCATTGAAGATGAAATCACCTAGACCACCTGCACCGATGTAAGATGCTAAAGTTGACCAAGAAATTACATATATAGTAGAAAGACGTACACCAGACATGATGATCGGCATAGCCATCGGGATTTCGACTTTCAAGATCGATTGCATGGTCGTCATACCCATACCTTTGGCAGCATCAACTAAGTTACGATTGACTTTGGCCATTCCAATGTAAGTGTTTCGTAAAATTGGTAATAATGAATAAATGAATAAAGCAACGATCGAAGGTAGTTTTCCGATCCCGAAGATCGGGATCATTAAAGCTAGTAAGGCTAGTGACGGGATCGTCTGCAGCATACTAGTGATCGACATGACGTACTTGGCCGTTTTAGGAAAACGAGTCAAGAGAACGCCTAGAGGAACAGCAACGATGACACCTAAAAGGATCGAAAATCCGGCGATGTAGATCTGTTCCCAGGTTTTGATGATTAGTTCTGAGCCATGAGAATTGAGAAAGCCGATCATGCTTTTTCACTTCCTTCAGTAATTGAAGCAGGTAAGTTAGCGTCTTCAGGATTTTCCAACTCGTCTTTACCCCAAATGGCGTCAAAGACGACGTTAACTAACGAAGCGCGGGTAACGATACCGATCAATGTATTGTCTGAATCGACTACGGGCACGTATTTGTAGCCTTGTTTCAAGATCCGTTCCGAAGTATCTCTTAAATAAGAGTTAGCACGCACCTTGATCAAATTATTGGCATAAATATCGGAAACCGAAAGGTCTTTAGCATAATGATCATTGATCGTTTCCAGATCGATGTAACCTTTCAATTTCTTACTGTCATCAGTAACTAATAGTGAGTCAACGTGATGACGACTCATTTCCCAAATAGCCTCAGAAAGCGATTTTCCTAGGGTAATGTGGGCTGGGTTCTTCGACATGATATCGCCAACTGACAACGTATCTTGTTGAGCTTGAAGCAAACGCTCTTCACCTAACAAGTTCTTAACGAAGTTGTTAGCTGGGTGTTGTAAGATGTTGTCCGGAGTATCATCTTGGATAACTTTACCGCCGTCTAAAATTACGATATGAGTGGCTAGTTTTAAAGCTTCATCCATATCGTGAGTAACGAAGACGATAGTTTTTCCAAGGGTTTCTTGTAAATGTTTAACGAGATCTTGGAGATTATCGCGAGTGATTGGATCAAGCGCACCGAAAGGCTCATCCATTAAGATGATGTCTTGATCGGCAGCCAAAGCTCTAACGACACCGATCCGTTGTTGCTGACCACCAGAAAGTTCAGCTGGGAACATATCCAAGTAGTTTTCGGGAAGTTCAGCTAGTTTGATCAATTCGCGTGCTTTTTGATCCATTTTTTCTTGAGACCATTTTAGTAATTTTGGTACGAGAGTGATGTTGTCCTTAATAGTCATATGCGGCATTAAGCCGTTGTTCTGGATAACATATCCGATGGTACGACGCAGTTTAACTGGATCGTATTTTTTGATGTTCTTGCCCTTAAAGATAATAGTTCCTTTAGTGGGTTCCAACATCCGATTAATCATACGCATAGTTGTAGTCTTACCAGAACCAGACGTACCAATAAAGCAGACGAATTCTCCCTCTTTGATCGTGATGTTGACGTCCGTTACAGCAGCACGACCACGATAAATCTTTGCTACATCCTTAAAAGAGACGATTTCTTTAGCAGTAGCCATAAAACCTCCTATAATTATATTATCGTTTGTTATGATACAATTATGTGGTAATTAATTCAAAAGAGGCACAGTTATATTATGAATAAAATCATCGTTAAACGTATATATGACAAGGAATTGCCAGAAGGTTATAGAATTTTAATTGATCGGGTTTGGCCCCGCGGAATGTCGAAAGTACGGGCTCAATTGGACCTTTGGGCCAAGCAGATCGCACCCACTCCCGAGCTTCGAAAGTGGTTTTCACACGACCCAGAAAAATTTCCAAAATTTAAAGAAAAATATTTAGAAGAAATAAATAAAAACGATTACACTGAAGAATTCATCCAAACAGTCAAGGATGCTTTGAAGGATCAAGACGTTCTACTACTATATGGATCAAAAGAACAAAAGTATAATAATGCAGCCGTCTTGATCGACTTTTTGAATGAGGCAGTAAAAGAGTAGTAATGACAAAATAATGAAAATGTTAGCTTTTTCCAATTGAATTACCAATTTTTCGCTATTATAATATTAGTATTAAGCAACAAGTTGGGAAGACATATATGGAAGAATTTGATATTGAGGCATTATTGTCCAGCAATGAAAAAACATTGATCCGCCTTCTTGAAGATTATGCAACGACCAACCATATTGTGATGTATGTTGTCGATAATGCAGGCGACCTTCGTTCAGGTATTTTTGGAAACGTCAATCGTGACGGAATTTTTGCGCAACTGACAGAATTGAAGAATATGAATGAAATAGCTAACAAGCACGTCGAGTACAAGCTAGCTTACTCCGATTCTTCATTGAGAATTGCTTCGATCGGTCAAATCATCGGACGAGTTTGTTGCGTAAGTCCAATTTCGCAAGCACCAACCAATGGAACAGGCTTGTTAACGCAACAATTACGCGAACACAGCGACTTTTTAAAACGCTTGATCGAAAGCATGAGTCGCATTTTGATCGACAACCACGGGATCAGCTCATTCATGATCAAGTATCCAGTCGAAGTCGATGACATCATCGATGAATTAAACGACGAGGACAATCAAGCACTACAACAACTGAAAAAGCTATCGACCTCAAACGAGGCCATCATCTCAGCCATCGAATACATCGATGAAAACTTGGATAAGCATCTAACACTAGATCAAGTATCGAGCAAAGTATTCTTGTCCGACTACTACTTTAGTAAGCTGTTCAAGCGCGAAACGAAGCTGAGCTTTTCGGTTTATTTGAACGCCCGTAAGATCCAAAAGGCTATGATCATTTTGAAGCAGACTAGCCATAGTATTAGTGAGGTTTCGGATGAGCTTGGGTTTACTCGGATCAGCTATTTTAGTCAGACTTTTAAGAAGTATACAGGGTATACACCATCGGAGTTTCGCAACGGAGAGTTTCTTGAGATTTAGTTTTGTTGGAGGTTGATTCCCGGTTCTGGGAGGGTTCCAGGAATTGCGCCGTGGCTTCCTTGGTCGTTCGGTGGCGTAGCCACCACCAAGAACCAGTTGCGCAAGTGCGCCAGCACTTACGTTCCTTTATTCGCGGCTGACGGCGAATTTTTTCCACCCTCCCAGAACCTAATTTGGAATAAACCTGCTTTTTTGGTGGGGGTACGGTACTTATTTTTTCTTGCTAAAATTGTTTTGGTTGGGTTATAGGTACTTACTTGTTTTTCGTCCTAGGAATTTGGTTGGTCTATCTATCTGTTTTATTTTGTTTGGTAGATTGCATATTTTGAAATTCAAGTTCAAGGTCAAAAAATAAGAAAAACAAAGACAATATAGTTTAAATGACTTAAGGTCAAAACCGAGTTTTATGTTGGGTTTGGCTTTTTTATTTTGCTTTGAAATTAAAAAGGCAATGCATTCTGGAATTTTTTCCAGTGCATTGCCTTTTGTTTTTGTTTTATTAGTTTGTTTTGTTTGCTTTTTTCTTTTCGTTGAAGTGGTGTACTACTAGGGTTACTGCTATTGCTCCTATTAGTACGAAGACGAACAAGATGTTTGGGATGTGGATGTTGATTGCTGGGATGGTTAGGAATAGTTTTATGGCTATGAATAAGATTAGGAAGTAAGCCATGTCTTGTAATTCTGGGATTTTCTTCATGAATCTCATGATTACTTGTGCAATTCCACGCATTGCTAGGATACCGATGATTCCACCGATCAGTACGATTACCGGATTTTCGGAAATGGCTAGGGCAGCTAATACTGAGTCGATCGAGAAGACGATGTCCATTAACTCGATCGAAATAACTACTTGCCAAAACATTGAGATCCGGATGTACTTTCTCCAGCCTTTAGCCTGAGGTTTTTCCTTCGGAACTTCAGGATTCTTAGACTTTTTCTTTTCAAAGAAGAAAAACTTCACGGCCAGGTAGAACAAGTAAACAGCTCCGAAAGCTTTGATCCACCAGAAGTTAATCAAGTAAACTCCTAGACCGATAACGATAAAACGGAAAATATAAGCTCCAACTAACCCATAAAAAAGCGACTTCTCTTGTTCCTTTTTAGTAGGCAAAGTTTGAGTTTGTGCTGCTAATACCACGGCGTTATCCACCGACAAAATACACTCCATAACAACCAAAGACAAAATCAAAAGCCAGTCACTACCAGAAGTAATAACTGTCTTCCAGTTATTAAGGTCAAAAAAAGGTGCGTACATATTAATCAGTACATTCAATTAAAGATATTCCTCATTTCATATTATTGTGTCTAGAATTATACAGACTCGGAACCAAATAATCCAAACAAATCTCCTAAATATTATTATTTAGTTAAGAAAAGAAAAAGGAATTCCATAAAAGATGAAAAGAAGAAAAAGAACTTGAACAATGAAAACAAAGCAGATTATTTTCAAAGAGAACGATAGGAAAATATTCGAAAGATAATATCATTGGATCTTTGATTTTATTTTTAGATCTTACTAACTAAGATAGAAAATGAGATAGACAAGTGAGAAATAGGACGAGCAAAAAGTGCCAATTTGTAGACAATAAATCGGTAAAAACCAAAAAAAAGGGGGTGTTGCACTATCTAGACGGAGGGGCCCGGGGATACAGCCCTCAGTGGTGAAATTTCACTTGGCGACGAAGGAGCTTAGTGAAAGGTGCAGTTTTGAAACAAGCGAGCGTACTTTGCTCGATTGGTTCAAAATGTGCCCACCACGTTCCAGCGGCTGTATCCCCGGGCCCCGGAGTCGGCAGTGAACCACCACACCAATCTACTACTTCTATCCCACCAAACAAACATCAAAACATCCACCAAGCAAAACGCTCCTCGTCTGCCAAAAACTCTCTCACCTCAAGAAAAAAAAGACCCTGGAAAACAAACCAGAGTCTAAATCATCTACTTACGTGCCGATCGATGTGCACGATAAAAATGCACAATCAAAGTAACAGCAATAGCACCCAATAAAACAAAAACGAAAACAGTATTAGGAATATGAATATTGATAGCAGGAATCGAAAGGAACAGCTTAATAGCAATGAACAAAATCAAAAAATAAGCCATATCCTGCAACTCGGGAATCTTGTTCATAAAACTCATAATAATCTCAGCGATACCTCTCATAGCCAAGATACCGATCATACCACCGATAAGAACGATAACTGGATTCTCTGAAATAGCTAATGAAGCTAAAACAGAATCGATCGAGAAAACAATATCCATTAGTTCGATAGAAATAACAACTTGCCAGAAGGCAGATATTTTAATGTATTTCTTCCAACCACGTGGCTTAGGTCGCTCAGATGGAACTTCAACTTGATTGCTCTTTCGTTTTTCAACGAAGAAAAATTTAATTGCTAAATAAAATAAATAAATTGCACCAAGTGCCTTGATCCACCAGAAGTTGATCAAATAAACACCAAGACCAATGACAATAAATCTAAATATATATGCACCGATCAAACCATAGAAAAGTGACTTTTCTTGTTGGACTTTATCTGGCAGCGATTGAGTTTGAGCCGCAAGTACCACGGCGTTATCAACCGAAAGTAAACATTCCATAATAACTAAAGAAAAAATAACCATCCAGTCGTGACCTGATTCGATCACGGTTGCCCAGTTGTGAAGATCAAAGAATGGAGCATACATGTTAATTATTGCATTCAATCAGTGTGTTACCTCACTTTATATTTTAATTTAGAAACGTAGACCATTTCTTAATTCCATCATACTAAATTTTAACTTTAATTGGTTAGAATTTGATGATTTTTCAAAAAATATTATCTTTCTTTTGATTTTTGATTGAAAATTCATTCAGAAAATAAATTGGTAATTTACACAAAATTTACAAGAAATAGATTATATCTATACATCCGAAATGCATACTATGGCTATTGAATGTCATGGAGGATTTTTATTATGTCGACAATTTTAAAGAACGTTACGAAACAATATGACCAAGATAAGAAGGTCTTGGATAATGTTTCAGCTGAGATCCAAACTGGAGAATTTTTTGTGATCGTCGGACCGTCTGGTTGCGGAAAGAGTACTTTGCTACGGATGATCGCCGGTTTGACACAGATCTCTGAAGGAACGATCAAGATCGAAGACCGTGTGGTCAATGATTTGTCGCCGAAAGATCGTAACTTGACGATGGTTTTCCAAAGCTATGCTTTGTTCCCATTTTTGAGCGTCTGGGATAACGTAGCTTTTGGGTTGAAAGCTCGAAAAGCTGACAAAGCTGATATCGAAAAACGTGTTAATGACGCTTTGAAGATGGTCAACTTGGAAGAATTGCGTGACCGTAAGCCTCGTGAATTGTCTGGTGGACAACGTCAACGTGTGGCGCTTGCTCGTGCTGTTGCCAGTGATGCTAAGATCTGCTTGATGGACGAACCGTTATCAAACTTGGATGCGCAATTGCGGATCAAGATGCGTCAAGAAATTTATGCATTGCAAAGAAAGCTAGGTCTAACTTTGATTTATGTTACTCACGATCAAGTTGAAGCTATGACTATGGCTGATCACATCATGGTCTTGAACGATTCAAAGATCCAACAAGTCGGTACTCCAGAAGAAATTTATCAACATCCTGCTAATGAATTCGTGGCCAGTTTCTTCGGTGTTCCACCGATCAACATTTTGCCTGCCCAAAAGGTCTCTGAAGCAATTTTGCAAGTTAATAGTGATTTTGAAGTTACTTTACCTCATCCAATCGCTCACGCAAACGTCCGTGTCGGGATCCGTCCAACTGATATGAAGGTCGTTGACAGTGATGAACTACACGCTAACGCTACTATCAAAGCTGTTGAATTCTTAGGTAATGAGAAGATCGTTCACGCTAAGATGAGCCATGGCGGTGAAGTTTCAGTCATCGTCAGCAGCGAAGAAGTTTTCCAACCTTATCAAAACGTTGAGATCACTGCCGATTCTGAATTCTTACTTTTTGATGTTGATGGTAAAAATATTACTAACAAAGGGGCTGTAACTCATGCTTAAGTCTCCGACAACTGAAGAAGCCATTGAAAAGAAACAAGCTTCTTCGAAGAAAAGATCCACTTTTAAATTAAATGCGAATGATAAGTATTTTTCACTATTATTTTTAGGACCATCACTTTTGATCTTAGGACTATTTGTTTTTTACCCAATGATCAAGACTTTTTACATCAGTATGTTTTTGACTAATACCTTAGGGAAGACTTCGGTCTTTGCTGGATTCAGTAATTATGCAGAGTTGTTGACTTCACCGGATTTCTTGAACAGTCTGGTCGTGACGTTAGCCTACGTCTTGGGTGTGACATTCTTTACTTTGGCCATTAGTTTGTTGCTGGCTAATTTAGCTAGCAAAAAGCTGCCTGGTATCGGTATTTTTAGAACACTTTATTCAGTGACGATGGGTGTTTCAGTTTCCGTTGCTGCAATTTTCTGGCTATTTATTTTTAATCCTTCAACTGGTTTCTTTGCCATCATTGCTAACGCTTTGAAATTGACACCGATCAATTGGTTGACTGATCCTAGTAACGCCATGTGGGCCGTTATTATTACGACAGTGTGGATGAACTTAGGATTTACTTTCTTGATCCTCTTAGGTGCGATTGAATCTGTTCCCCAAACTCTTTACGAAGCTGCCAGTGTTGAAGGTGCTTCACCTCGTTTCCAATTTTTCAAGATCACTTTACCGATGATTTCACCGACTTTGTTCTTTGTTTCAACGATTACGATCATCGATGCCTTCAAGAGTTTTGGATTGATCGACTTGATCACTAAAGGTGGACCAACCAACGCTACTAACATGCTCGTTTACCGAATTTATAAGGACGCTTTTTACAGTGGTAACTATGCTCAAGCTAGTACCGAAGCTATTATTTTGACTGTGATCATCGCCGCCTTTACACTGCTTCAATTCAAATTTTTAGAGAAGAAGGTAAATTACTAATGGCTGAAAACAATAAGAGTTTGCCTAAACGTATTTTGACTTACGTGTTACTAATTGCTTTAGCATTAGTGATCCTAGCACCATTTTTCATCGGTATTTGGACTAGCTTTTTGCCAACGATGAACATTGCCAAAGGTGATCTGTTCAGCACTAATTTGTCATTCGACAATTACGTGGCTGCCTTTACGAAGACACCTATCTTGAGATACTTAGCTAACAGTTTTGTTATTTCGACTTTGACGATGGTCGCTCAATTACTATTTTGTTCAATGAGTGCTTACGCCTTTGTTTTCTTGAAGTTTAAAGGTCGTAACATTTTGTTCGGTTTGTTCTTAGTTACGATGATGCTTCCATTTGAAGCACAAATTATTCCTAACTTTCAAACAGTTAAATTCTTAGGAATGCTTGATAACTATTCAGTTTTGATCGTGCCATTTTTGACTTCAGCGTTCGGTACTTTCATGTTGCGTCAATCATTTAAACAAACTCCAGCTGAGTTGAAAGAAGCTTCTGATATCGAAGGTTTGAACCATTTCCAATTTTATTGGAACGTAGTTTTGCCTTATAACAAGATCAGCATGATCACTTTAGGAGCATACAGTTTCTTAGGTGCTTGGAACCAATACTTATGGCCAATGTTGACGACTTTTAGTAACAACTCAAGAGTGATTCAAAACGGATTACGTCAGTTGCAATCTGAAGAAACATTCAATGACTGGAGGATGATCCAAGCTAGTGCTGCTATCATCGTTATCCCAACTATCATTGTTTTGTTCATCGGACAACATTATTTCAAGTCAGGTCTAAATGAAGGAGCGGTTAAATAATGAAAAACACTAAGAAAGTTATTCTGCCGCTAGTTTTAGTCATTGGAGCAATCTTAGTAGCGGTATTTAGCAATATCTTGACGAACCAATCAACAGCTAGTTCAAATCATAAGACGCAAATTGTTTTTTGGCATGAACTAGGTGGACCTTCAGAGGATGCTTTAAAAAAAGTAGTCGACGGCTTCAACAAGTCACAAGATAAGTATCAAGTAGTTCCTAAGTATCAAGGGACTTATGACGAAGCTATCCAAAAGATCTTACAAACACACGGATCAAGTACATCGCCAGCAGTTTTCCAAGCTTTCGATATTTCAACAGCCCAAATGATTCACAGTGGCTTCACAACACCAATACAAGACTTCATAGATAAAGACGATAGCTTTGACGTCAACAAGATTTCACCGGTAGCTAGATCATTTTATTCCAACGGCGGTAAACAACAAGGAATGCCATTTAATACATCACAACCAGTGTTGTACTACAATGCAACACTCTTGAAAAAGTACGGCATCACACCACCACCAGTTTCACCAACTTATAGTGATATCACTAGAGTTGCTAAAGAACTCTACGAAAAGTCTGACCACAAGGTCAAAGGGATGACCGTGCAAGTTTACGGTTGGTTCATGGAACAAGCCTTGGCCAACTCTGGAGCTTCACTAGCTAACAACAACGACGGTCACACTGGAAATCCAACTGAAGTAAACTTAAACAATCCAGCTTCAGTTAAGTTCCTCGAATGGATCAGAGAAAATATCAAATCAGGCGACTTCATCGACTACGGTTCAGGTGCCAGTGCTGGTGCCAACCAAACAGCCGGATTTTTGGCAGATAAAGTTGGCATTTTCATCCAATCTTCCGCAAGTATTGGGCAATTAACAGCCAACAACAAAAATGAACTAGGTATCACATACTTCCCACATCCAGATGGTCAAAAAGCCAACGGAGTAGCCATCGGTGGTGCAGCACTTTGGATCTCAAATGACAAACCAAAAGAAGTCCAACAAGGTGCCTACGAATTCATCAAATACGCCTTGAAGCCAGAAGTACAAGCACAATGGCAAAAAGACACAGGATATTTAGCATTAAACAAAGACTCACAAAAATCAAAAGTACTACAAGATCTATACAAACAAACCCCAGCAGCCAAAGTACCAGGCCAACAACTAGCAACAGCCAAGCCAAACTACTACAACTCAGGGATCCTAATGGAAGGCATGCAACTAACACGCCAACTAGAAGAAATAGCCATGGAAACAGTCTACAACGGCGGCGACATCAACAAAGCACTAGACAAAGCCGATAAAGACATCAATGCAAATCTTCACACCTTGAATAAGGCAAATGGGTATAAGTAAATAAAGAAGACGATGAAACAAGTAAGAAAAATGTTTCATCGTCTTTTTATGTCCAGTAATTTAGAAATATAATGTTTTAATAAAATGAACTTCACCATGCACTTGCACTAACAAACACCAAAGCAAAGTGAGATAGACAAGTGAGAAATAGGAAGAGCAAAAAGTGCCGACTTAACAAACAAAAATCGGTAAAACTAAAAAAAAGAGAGTTTTGACTTCCACAATCTAGGTGGAGGGGCGGGGCGCTATATGGGTTCAGTAGCCAAATTATTCTTAGCGGTTTACCGCTTAGAATAAGACTCGTATTTGAAATGCCCGAGACGGTCCACCTCGGGTAGTTCAAATCGATGTCGGCTACGTTCCAATCCCATATAGCGCCCCGCCCCGGAACCGGCAGTGAACCACCACACCAAACTACTACCACCATCTAAACACTATAAAAATAAAAAAAGCCAGGACTCTAAAGTCCTAGCAAATTTAATACTATTCTGCGTCGTATGCTTTTTGGAACAGCTCGACAAGCTCTTCCTTGTTACCCTTACGAGGGTTAGAAAAGGCATTACCATCCTTTAAAGCATTCTCAGCCATAAGCTCAAAGTCTTCAGGCTTTGCACCAATAGCTTTAATACTACGTGGGATACCAACATCATCGGCCATTTGTCTCATGGCTTTGATTGACAATTCTGCAGCATCACGTGTTGATAGTCCAGAAATATCCTCACCCATAGCAACGGCTAGTTGAGCGAATCTTTCAGGATTTGAAACGATGTTGTATTGTTCAACGATTGGTAGAAGAATTGCACAACATACACCGTGTGGAGCATCGTATTGACCACCTAGTTGGTGAGCCATTGCGTGGACATAACCAAGATCAGCATTGTTGAAGGCCATTCCACCAAGCATTTCGGCTTCGACCATCTTCGTACGTGCTTCAACGTCATGGCCGTTTGAGTAAGCTTCACGTAAGCTTTCTTCAACTAGTTTGATACCTTGGAGACATTGAGCGTCAGTGATTTCGTTTCTGTTAGTTGAAACGTATGGTTCGATCAATTGAACGAATGTATCCATACCAGTTGCGGCAGTTAATTTCTTAGGAACGTCTAACATTAACATTGGATCGTTGAATGATACTAGAGGGATGTTTCTCCATGAAACAACAACGAACTTAAGATGTGTTTCTGTATTTGTGATAACACAGTGTCTAGTAAGTTCTGAACCAGTACCAGCAGTAGTATTAACAGCCATCAATGGTGGTAGGGCATTTTCGAGTGTTTCGATACCAGCAAGTTTTGTGATATCGTCGCCGTTTGTCAAAATGATACCAGTACCTTTACCAGTATCGTGAGCAGAACCACCACCGACAGTGATGATACCGTCACAGTTATTGTCTAAGTAGACTTTTTTAGCTTCTTGAATGTTTCTAACTTTAGGGTTAGGTTCAACACCATTGTAAATAGTGTATTTAACACCGGCAGCTTTTAATGAATCGAGTGTTTGGGCAACAGGGCCATCTTCAACACTTTCCAAAAATTTATCAGTAACGACTAATGGGTTAGTCATATTTAACATCTTGGCGCGATCACCAATTTTCTTAATAACGCCAGCTCCAAAAAAGTTAACACTAGGCATTAAGAAATCGAAATTTTCTTTCATGATAGTTCCTCCTCGCTTTATAGGAACAGTTTATATATTCATGAAAGCATTTGCAACGATATTGTTAATTATGTAACTAATTGAGCAAGATTTTACAATTCATTGTCAAAAATTAATTGAGCAAAAAAAATATACGCCAAATATGACGTATATTTTTTAATATTTTGACTATGCACCTGGGAAGATTGTTGTGTAAATCAACCAGATATTTAGGATAGTTAGGATAATCGCAATCAAATATCCAAGATATTTCACCGCAGTATTATTTTTAAAGTCACTCATTAGACCTTTATCACTTGAATATTTGATCAATGGGAAGATTGAAAATGGTAAGGCAATACTTAGGAAAACCTGTGAAAATGTTAACAGTTCTTCGATTTTTGCTTCGTTACCATTGAATACGACCGCAAAGATAATAACTGGAATGATCGACAAGAGACGAGTAATAACACGTCTTGCCCAAAGTTTCATCTTCATGTGGACGAAACCTTCCATAACGATCTGACCAGAAAGTGTACCAGTAATAGTTGAGTTTTGTCCTGATGCCAATAGGGCGATAGCGAACAAAGTACTCAAGATCGGACTAGCAACTGCTCCGGCGATCTTAGGATCTTGGAGGGCGTTGTAAAGATCAACGAAACGTCCTAGATCACTGTTAGTACCATAGAATAAAGCTGCACCAAGAAGTAAGAGCAATGTATTAACGATGAAAGCTAATGTTAGTTGGATGTTTGAATCCCAAGTTGAGAAACGAACTGCACGTTTAACACTGGCTTTGTCATGTCGATCATACTTACGAGCTTGGGAGATCGATGAGTGCAAGTACAAGTTATGCGGCATAACTGTTGCACCAACGATACCTAAGGATAGGTAAAGCATGCTTTGATTTTGTAAAATTACTGGATCAGGAATGAATCCTTGAACCATAGGTCCTAATTGTGGCTGTGCCAAGACAACTTCATAAGTGAAGACTGCCAAGATAACGAAGATCAAGCAAGCCACGATAGCTTCGATCTTTCTAAATCCTAGTTTCATTAATAGCAATAGTAATAAGACGTCAAATGCGGTTATTATAATACCTAATAAGACTGGAATATGGAATAACAGTTTCAAGGCAATAGCCGAACCGATGATCTCCGCGATATCGGTCGCCATGATGGCTAATTCGGTGATGATCCATAAGAAGAATCCACCGGTTTTACTAGTGTTTTCACGAGTAAGTTGGGCTAAATCCTTTCCAGTAACGATCCCCAGCTTTGCTGACATGTATTGTAGCAGCATTGCAATCAAACTAGAAATTAAGATAACTGTTAGTAGTTTGTACTTGAATTGAGCACCACCAGCGATCGATGTGACCCAATTTCCTGGATCCATGTATCCAACGGCGACTAAGGCTCCTGGACCACTATATGCAAGAAGGGTTTTGAAAAAATTTGCATTAGCGGGAACGTCGACCGTGTTATTGATCTCTTCTAGTGAAGGACCGTTGGCATAATGGATAAGGCTTTCGTGTTTTTGTTCATTTTTTTCACTCAAGCTTATTTCCCCCTTTTTTCATCTCATGACATCATAACACCCTAACAGCAGATATAAAACCCCTTGAATAAAATATTTAGGCTGGGCTAAATTTGTGAATTCTAATATATTAATTTCACAATATTTTATCAAAAAATTCCGATATAATTTTTCTGAAAAATGAGGCAATTGTTTGAATTCCCTTCACAGGTAACTTACAATTAAGGTACGAGGAAAGGAGCGATAGAGATGATGGATTCAATTATAATTTTTATCGATGTCGTCTTCCTAATAGGAGCCATTTTTAGTATTTATTGGCAATCACAAATCGAGATCAGATCAACGTACAAGCTGTCTACACTGATTTTTGCAGTGTTCGTTGGTGCTTGGCTGATGATCTCACCTGTGAACCGGTTGCCATACATTTTCATGGTGGCTGAATTTGTTACATTGACTATCATGAATGGTGTCGGTGGAATTGGTAATAAAAAAATTATCTTGAGTGGTTTTTATTCAGGAGTGTTAGATTATTCACAAATCGTCCATGTTACTTTGATTCCTATTGAGTTGCCTGGCCAGGTGGAGCGGGTTGCGGTTATTTTTAATACTAACCGTGCTGCTCAGATCCAGCTCAATTTTAAGCGATCTTATAAGGAGATCGAGAAGTTTTTGTCTGATAAGCTTGGTAAGGATGTTGAGGTTGAGATTGGGCAGGTTTAGTTTATTGATGTTTTGATGTTTGGGCTCTGATTGATTTTTTGATCTGGAGCTTTTTTTTGTGCTGGTAGTTTGGGTGGAGGTTTGTTCCCGGTTCTGCGGAGGGTTCCGGGAATTGCGCCGTGGAACGCTGCGGACCCACTTTGAGCTATCCAAGGAAGATCGCCTTGGACATCTCAAAGCTGGGTCTTTTCGTAAGCACGGCCCATGCCGTGCAAACGAAAATTTCGCGGCTGACGGCGAATTCCCTCCACCCTCCGCAGAACCTAAGTTGGTACAAACATTCTCTTTTTGTGTGGGGATACGGTACTTATTTTTTCTTGCTTATGTTGTTTTGGGTTTTACTCTGCTACCGTTTCTTTTTTTCTCTATCGGGCCTACGTACTTCTTCCTATCTTGTTAATTTATGTTTTCCTCTTCATCGGTTGCTACTTCATTTCGGTTATTTATTGTTAGTTCAAGACCTTTTGTGTTTTTTTCTGGGATTGCTCTGGTCTTGTTTTGGTGGTTGGGGTGGTTGCTATCCTTTTTTTTCATATTTTTCTTGGAAGTATTAAGACCTTTTCTCATATTTGAAGTAATTTTAATGATTTTTTTGAGTTTGGTTATTTTATTTTATTGATATTTTTTTGAATTTTGTATTTAAAAAGGCGCTGCATTGGGATTTTTCTCTTAAATCCAATGCGGCGCCTATTTTGTTTGATTTCTTTCTTTTTTTATTCTTTTCTTATTCTTGATCTTTTTTTACTTCAAATCTCTTCTTGTGTACCCAATGTACCCAATGCCAAATAATATTACGGCTATTGCTAGTTGCCAGATTATTGTTTCTGGGTCAGCGGTTTTTACTGGTACTTGGGCTATATAGCCGAAGGGGGTTAGTTTTTCTGGCCAGTCTGGTAGTTTTAGTAGTTTGCCGAAGTATTGGATTATTAGGGCTGCTGTTAGGTATAGGTAGTTTAGGATGGATAGTTTTGGAGCTGTTCCTATTATTGCTGCGGTTAGGCCTAGCATTATTAGGGTTGGTGAGATGTAGGCTGCGTAGGCTTTGGCGAAGGTTTTTAGGGGGAGTGGGTCTTTCATTGAGTAGACTCCTCCTAGATATAGGCCGTAGAGGGTTGCTGCTAGTACTAGTAGGGTGGTTATTGTTGCTACTGTTATGGCGTTTAGATAGAGTTTGCTTCTTCCTACTGGTTTGGCGTGAACCATTTCTAGGTAGCCTTTGTTTTCGCTGGTTTTTAGATCGTGGATGGTTTGTATTCCTGGGATCAGGGATAGGACGGCGAAGATTATCATTAGCATGCTGATGAATTGCTTGATTATGGCTACGTTGGCTGAGTGGATGGCGGATTTTCCTAGCATTTGTTCTAACGCTGGGTTGGTTTTGATGATGTCGCCGATGTCACTGAAGATCGAGCCGTAGGTGAAGCCTAGTATTAGTAGTCCGATGGTCCAGACTATTATGGAAGTTTTGTGTAATTTTAAGAACAGGCTGAAGGTGCCGTTTAAAAAAACCGAGGCTTGCTTTTTACCTGGTCTGGTTGCTATTAATCCGGCGTTGACGTCTCTTTTTGAGTTGATGAAAAAAGCTAATGCAAAGGCAATGATGGTGAAGATGATCATTAATAAGACTGGGGTCCAGTCGTTGTTTTTATAGGTAGAAAACTTTTCGACCCAACCGAAGGGAACCCACCACGTTTGTTTAGGGTCGGAAATGTCGGTCGTCATTCTGGCGATGTACATGATGCCAAATACTAAGTAGGACAAGATCGTGCTACTGCGGGCGTTGTCCACGATCTGTGACATTAGGGCAGCGATGCTGGAAAACATTAAACCAGCAAAACCTAGTCCTAATCCTAATAAAAAGTTTCCGTTGAGGTCAGTTCCTGATAAGTTGGCAACAGATAGTCCGAGTGAATATAAGAGTCCGATGCCCAGATTTAAGATGATAGCTTCGATCATGGTTGCGCCTAACAAACTGAGTTTGCCGACGGCATGAGCTCGAATGATCTCGGTGATGCCTGTTTCTTCCTCTCCGCGGAGGTTTTTGATGACGATGGAGTAATTCATCACGACGGCCATGATCGCCATGAAAACGGTCATTTCTGCTGCAAAGATGTCAGCTGAGGTTGATACTCCACTGGGCATCTTTCCGAACAGAGCGGTCATCGCGGGTGATTTCAAAGTTTCCATCACTGAATCGATTGCGGCTTGATTGCTATAAATACTAGTAAACTTGGCAGCAATAGCCGTGAATAAACCAGCCATAGCGACGGCCCAGATGGTTAGTTTAAGCCAGTTTTTTCGCAACGAAAACCGCGTTAAAAAGGCTGTTTTGGTAAAGTTGTTGCTCAGCATTTATTTTCCCTCCGCAATATTTTCTTCGCTCGTGTCGTAGTAACGCATGAATAAGTCTTCTAGCGTTGGTGGAGTCGACTGGAGCTCAACGATTTGCCTTTGGGCCAAGTAGTCGATGACTTCAGGCATCTGTTCGGTATCAACGGAAAAAGTTTGTCGACCGTTAGGCTGGTCTTCAACGTTGTGGACGCCGTTTAAGCTAGCTAGTTCGGGAGTGTCATCCATCGTTTTAAAAGTAATAACCGTTCTGGTTAGGTGGCGCATTTCCGCCAAAGTACCCGTTTCGACGATCTGACCGTCGCGAATGATCCCGATCCGATCACACATTTTTTCGACTTCAGATAAGATGTGACTCGACAATAAGACGGCCTTACCTTGTTTTTTCAGCTCTGCGACCGATTTTTGGAAGTATTCCTCGTTCAAAGGATCGAGTCCAGAAGTCGGTTCGTCGAAAATATAAAAGTCTGCTTCGGTTGAAAAAGCAGCAATCAAGGCGACTTTTTGCCGGTTACCTTTCGAGTAAGTCCGAGCCTTTTTCGTTGGATCGAGTTGGAAACGTTTGATCAGTTGGTCAGTCTTGTCAGAATGCTTGTCACCGGATAGTTTTAAGAACAAGTCGATGATCTCGCCACCGCTCAAGTTTGGCCACAAGTAGACGTCACCAGGGACATAGGCAATTCGTTTATGAATGGACACGGCATCCTTGAAGACGTCCTGGCCAAAAATCGTGGCGGAACCGGCACTGGCCTTTAATATTCCCAGTAAAGTCCGGATGGTCGTGGATTTTCCGGCTCCATTGGGTCCGATGAATCCAAAAACTTCACCAGGATAGACGTCGAAAGTGACATCCTTTAATGCTTGGAACTTACCAAAATTTTTTTGTAAATGTTCGATGTGTAAAATTGGCGTTGTCATAATAATCTCCTCTAAAAAATGAAATATCCTTCTTGAATAGTTCACTATTTATCCGTATAGTAAAACCAGATGGAAGGGCTGTCAACTGCGAAATAATGGGAAACTGAACTATTTTGGGGTGAAAAATTACAAAGTCATTATTGACGGTTTTATAACTGAAATATTTCGAAAAAATTATTTAGGAGAAAATTATGAATGGAAATGAAAAAAGAAAGAAAATCAAACGTGAACAAATTTTAGTTGCAGCACAACAGCTGTTGATGGCCCAGGGATATAAGAAAACATCGATCGCCCAGATTGCAAAAGAAGCAAATGCTTCTCAAGTTACGTTGTACAAGTATTTTTCCAGCAAAGTCGATCTCGCTCGTGAGGTAGTCGTGAAATTGATCCTTGATGGTTACGCTCAATATTTTCAAAAGCTCGATGATTCTTCGATGACCTTCATTGAAAAAGTTGAATCGATGACAGAAAGCAGTATCTCGATGTCGGGGGACATGGATAACGATTTTTTCGAGTTTATGGTGGCAGAATTTCAAGGCAAGAATGGCGACACTCGGGTGATGGAAGAGTATCAATCGTTGAAAATAAAGTTTTGGAAGACTTTACTCGATCAAGGACGGGCCGAACACGTCATTAGTGACGAGATCACCGACCAAGGAGCTTTGATCTACCTCGATATGTATGTCGGTTACGTGATGAGTCCTGATGGAGCCTCATACATCAATGCCATGGAGATGAAAAAACATGCTAAGGAACTCGTTCATATGTTTTTTTATGGAATTTTAGGAAAATAAGTCAAATATGATTAGAACGATAATTATTTTCTGTGCGAAAGTAGTATTATTAAACTGAAAAAATAATTAAATACTACTGATCGAGGTCATGGGATGAAAAATCATCGTTGGCGGTGGACGCGTTCTTGGAAAAAGATTTCGTTATTAGTTTTATTCGCTATTGTGGTAGTAATGAGTTGCAGTTTTTTTGCCTTTCAGTATTTATTTTCGAAAAATTACGTTTCGGGGCCGTCGATGCAACCGAATTTCAACAATGGCGATCACGTCATTGCCCTTCGCAATGCTTCGATCAGCCGTGGTGATGTGGTCATCATGAAAGCACCGGATAAAAAAAACTCGCTTTATATTAAGCGAGTCATTGGATTGCCAGGAGATAAGATCAAGTCGCAGGAAAACGGCTTTTTTATTAATGGTAAGAAGTATGAGCAAAAGTTCTTCGACCCCAACTCGAAGTTGCGGGAGAAGCTCTACACGCCATATGCTGGCATGCCATATACTTATACGTATATTTTTTCCATCGAGTCACTGGCCCAGACCCCTGATTGGCAAAAACGCTACAGTAAAAAGTATTTAAAAGTTTTGCAAAAACAAAATCGGGTCCCGGAACACAACTACTTCGTCCTCGGTGATCATCGGACAGTTTCCAACGATAGTCGGATGTTTGGCTTTGTCAAAGACTCACAGATCGTTGGTCGCGTGGCTCTGAAGTATTGGCCACTTAGCGATTTCACTTTTTACGGGTAGGTTGAATGATCACGACTTTGAACCGATCGATTGCAAGAAGGCAGTAGCAAGGATGAAGATCCCACCGATTATTTCGGGGGTGGAGATCGGTGTGCTCAGCAGAGTGACTGATAAAATCGTGGCAGTTAAGGGCTCAAAAGCACTCAACATTCCAGTCGTTGATGGTTCGATGTGTTGCACGCTTTTTAAATATAATAGGTAGGCGAACATAGTCCCGAAGATGACTATGAAAATTACCGATAATATTTCGCTGAGAGTTATGTGACTGACTTTGGTAGTAACGACAACTGGTAAGAAAGGGATGCTTCCTAATAGCATGGCCCAACCAACTACCAAACGGGCGTCTAGTTCATGAAGCAACTTTCTGGGAATCAAAGTATACGATGCCTGACTTAACCCGGCTAACAAGCCCCAGATCAATGCTAGCGGAGCCAGTGCCAACTTATTGAAGTGACCTTGGGTAACTAATAAGAAAGTTCCAAATAGCGCTAAGGCGATAGAAATCAAGTCGATTCGACGTGGCATTTTCCAATTAGCGATTGCTAAGTAAATGATGATGAACAATGGTCCTAAAAACTGCAAAACCGTTGCTGTGGGCGCATTGCCATATTTAATAGCCATGAAATAGGCCAGCTGTGAAGGCAACATTCCTAAAAAGGCGAAAAATAACAAGGTGATAGCTGATGAACGATTTTTCCAAATTGAGAAAACCTTTTTCCCGTCGGAGATCCCGTACCAAATCAGCAGTAATGATCCGGCAAAAAACATCCGGATACCTACCAGCCAGAGCGGTGAAATCGATTTATTTGTAAATACGAATTGGGCAACACTTCCGGAGGTCCCCCAGAGCATTGAGCCGATGATGGCAAATAAAATCCCTAAACGTTGATCTTTAGACAAAATAACATCCCCTTTTAACTAGACCAATAAAAATCAATGTTACTAAAATAATATAAAACGCAGCAGCTTTCAAACTGTGTTTTAATAGGTCAATCATCCCTGAAATGGCTATACCAATCATGATGATTAAGCCGCATATTTGAAACAAGTAAAATTATGTCCAATTTAAATTAGAAAAAAATATCCCTCGTGATATATATTAAATTCAATTTTTAACCAGCTGGAAATCCCGAAAACTCGGACTTTGAGTAAGTTATTAAATTAAAGTTATTCTTAATTGATTAAATTATACTAACGGTGGGGAAAATTTTTGATATAATCATAAGAAGTGAGTTTTTTAAGGGGTGTCAAAATTGCAGAAAAAACGTTACTTTAGAATAAGTCTCGGCTGGCAAATCATTATTGGTTTGATCCTAGGTGTTATCTTAGGACAAATTTTTTACCATAATAAAGCCGCCATTCAAGTAATGCAAAACATTGGAACTATGTTCCTAAGCTTAATTCAAATGATCGTGCTTCCTATTGTTATTTCTTGTTTAACAGTTGGTATTGCCAACATGGGGGACATTAAGAAACTAGGAAGAATCGGTTTGAAAACTTTGATTTATTTCGAAGTAATGACGACACTTGCCATTATTATTGGTATCGTCGTTGCCAATATAACTCATCCTGGTACCTTTATTAACATCCATGATCTTCAAAGTTCCGATATCTCACAATATACTGCTTCAGCAAAGACCGCCCAACATGACGGTATTTGGTCAGTATTGATGAGTATCATCCCAACGAATATTTTTGAAGCCATGGGTAAAGGTGAGATGCTTCCGGTTATCTTCTTCTCCGTCTTGTTCGGATTAGGAACAGCTAGCATCGGTGAACCAGGACAGATCATTACTAAGTTTTTAGACGCTGTCGCAAACGTTATGTTCAAAGTAACTAACTGGGTTATGAGAGTAGCTCCAATTGGTGTCTGTGCTTTGATCGGTGTGACAGTCGGTGAAATGGGCTTTGAAGCCTTGAAACCTTTGGGATTATTCATCGTCATCGCTTATGGAACAATGGCGTTCTTCGTCTTTGTTATCATGGCGATCGTCGGTCGGATCTTCCATGTTAAATTTTATGAACTATTCCGCATCATTGAAAACGAAATTGTTTTAGCCTTCACTACAGCCTCATCTGAAGCAGCTTTGCCTAAGATGATGGACAAGATGCAAAAATACGGAGCAACTAAAGGTATTGTATCTTTCGTTATCCCAACTGGATATACCTTTAACCTAGATGGATCGGCTATTTACCAATCACTAGCAGCTCTATTTTTAGCACAAGCTTATAACATCAACCTATCGATCGGGCAACAAATTACCCTAGTGGTAGTCTTGATGTTGACATCTAAAGGGATGGCCGGAGTTCCCGGTGCTTCCTTCGTCGTGTTACTAGCTACCGTTTCAACTATCGGTGTTCCATTACAAGGTTTGACCTTCATCGCCGGGATTGACCGACTAGTCGACATGGGTAGAACCGCCGTTAACGTTGTCGGAAATTCCTTAGCTACAGTTATTATTGCCAAGAGTGAAAATGAATTTGATGAAGAAAAACGTGAGAAATACGTTGCTTCATACACACGTGGCGACTAAATTTATTAAAAAACAGATCATCCAAGTAAAAGGATGATCTGTTTTTTTGCGTTAATAAGCAAGTATGTTGGATTCGTCATCGTAAAAAAACAAAGTTGAACGTCAAAATTTTTCAGTCAAATATAAATGAATTATTCCAAATTTCAAACTAAAAAATACTGATAAAATGCGAAAAAACGTAAATTTATGAATATAACAATAAATAATATACCCAATAATGATAAAACACGATTGACGAGCGCCCTAAATATCATTATATTTAAACTGTTCATGTTTAAAGTTACAGGGAACTTAAGATAGGGGGAACACAGTGAAAAGAAAATACAAATATTCACTATGCGCATCAGCGTTACTATCGATGAGCATCTTTGCCTTTCCAATGCTAAGTCAGGCCAGCACGGAACCAACTGCTAGCGTTACAGACCAAGCAAAAGTGACAGAAGTTGCAAGTGATGAACAACTTACGGGAAAAGTCGTTCAAGCACAAACTTCTGCACCAGAAAATGACAATCAAACGACGGATAATTCAACTGATCAAATGGATCCGGTTCAATTTAACAACAATACGACTACAAATACGAGTGATCAAACGACTACTCAATCGGATACCACAACTCAACCAGCTGCTTCGGTAACTGAGGTAGATGGAGTTTTTACAGTTGGAGATAATTTGTCAGCTTTGACGGATCAATCGGGAACACAAACGAGTAATCGTAGTTTAGCTCCGCATACTGCTTGGTACACTGATAAATTGGCCTACTCACAAGATGGTCAAGGATACTACCGTGTATCAACCTTGGAATATATTAGTGCCAATGCCGGTACTTTTGTATCCAATATAGAGGATTACAATGCGACAGTGAATATCAGTTATAAGAAGGGATCTAGTGTCCATTCATTTAGTGGATACGGTGATTCCGCCGTATATACTGGTAATGATCTGCCAACAGATACTTCTTGGAAAACCGACAAGCGTGTCAGTAAAAATGGGAAATACTGGTACGAGATCGGGCATAACTTGTGGGTACCACAAGATTATGTGGCCATTAATGATGCACCAGATATGAAGGCAGCAGCTTGGGTATCCGGTGTGCCATTGATCGCTCAACGTCCAGAGTTACCAAACGGTTGTGAGATCACCGCTGTCACGATGATGTTGCAATACGCGGGAGCAAACGTTGATAAGATGCAATTAGCTCGTGAAATGCCAAGAAATTCTGACCCTAACTACGATTATATCGGTCAACCTTGGGATCAAACAGGTATCACAATTTTTCCAAACGCTTTGATGGACTTAGTGGAAAAATACGCTGGTTCAGCCAAAGATTTAACTGGAGTTGATTTCAACGATATCAAGTATCAAATTGATATCGGTCATCCAGTCGTTACTTGGAATACATTGCACGGATTTACATATCACGCTTTGACGGTGACTGGTTACGACGACCAATACGTTTATTACAACGATTGTTGGACTAATCAATCGACACAAATGGGGATCCAACAATTTTTGAATAATTGGGATACGCAAAGTAGAAGAGCTATTAGTTATTAAAATTAAATTAGGGGAAAAACATGAAAAACAAACATAAAGTCATTATTTTTAGTAATTTAGTTTTGGCTGTTATTTCAGTTGGTTTGATGCAAAACAATGCTCACGCTGAAACTACTGCCCAAAATACAGTTGAAACAGCTACTGCAGATACTACATCACAAGTTCAAGCAAGTGCTACTGCTGACACTGATACAGCAACAATAGCTAACGAAGTAACTGATACAGCAGCTACAACCAATGAATCAGCAACTAAAGCAAATGTTCAAGCAATGAACAACGCTTTGGACCAAGATGATTCATACTTCACTGATGATTCAACAAATACTTCGACACCAACAACTCAAGCAACTAAGACACCGATCGTTAACGGTGAAGTACATACTGGTGACGGTTTATCAGCCTTATTTGACGAAAATGGTACAAGATTGACGATCAGTCTTGCTAAAAACAGCGACTGGTATACTGACAGTAAATTGTCAAATCAAGGCCAAACTTATTATCGTGTAAGTACAAATGCTTGGGTCAACAGCAACGATGTTTCATTGAGTTTTGGTAAAGCCGAAAATGGTGTCGTTCGTGTTCAAGGCTGGGGAGCAAAGACTTCTAACCGTTCTGACTCAGGATTTACTGATAGTGGTTCACCAAATCTAGAAGCAAATTCTGTATGGCAATATAGTCGCCACGACACTATTGATGGTGTAAATTATTGGGAAGTTGGTAACAACCTTTGGGTAAACTCATTTGATGCTACAACTACTCCAGCTTACTCAAATAGCGCTGGTTACTTACAAATTTCTAACACACAGATCCAACCTGATGGAACACCAGGTTACGAATTGTACAACGGTGTTGAAGGTATCAAGACTTACTTAGTAAGACAATACTTTGGTTTCGGAAACGGCCATACTATTTATGATGGTAGTGTCATTAATGCCGTTAGAAATCTTCAAGCACGTATGTGACTACCTGTTACAGGTAGAACTGACTTAGCTACTTGGGAAGCAATGGGCTTCTCAGAAGACTCATGGTACAGCATTGATTCATATGTTGCTCCACTTCAAACTGGTATGAACAGTACTCGTTCAGACCATATCGAAGCCATGATCAACCAAGCTAAACAATATCTTGGCAAGCCATGGATCTCTGGTGCTGCAAGTTCACCTGCTTACGGTGTTGACTGTTCTGGTTTGGTTACACAAGCTATGTATGCAGCTGGTGTTTCACCACTTCCTGTTTCAGCTATCCAACACGCTCAACCAGGTAATGAATGGAATAGTAGATTGATGTGGGCTGACTGGAGAATGCCTCATATTCCTTCTGCTCAAAGAGAACGTGGTGATTTAGTATTCTTTACTGATCCTTCTACTGGTATTATCTGGCATGTTGGTATTCTTTTGGATGCTAATACTATGATCGAGTCGTGGCCAGGTGGGGTTCAGATTCATTCGATTTATGGTAATCGTGGTAATATTGCTGGTTTTGCTCGGGTTTTTGAATAGTTTATTTTTGATGAGATTCTGTCTTTATTGATGGGGTTTCATCTTTTTTTTTGTTGTTTTTTGTTGAGGTTATAGTTTGTTGTGGTGGTTCACTGCCGGTTCTGCGGAGAGTTCCGGGAATTGCGCCGTGGAACGCTGCGGGCCAACTTTGAGCTATCCAAGGGAAACCCGCCCTTGGACATCTCAAAGCTTGACCTTTTCGTAAGCACGGCCCATGCCGTGCAAACGAAAATTTCGCGGCTGACGGCGAATTCCCTCCACCCTCCGCAGAACCTAGGTTTACAATAAATCCAATTGTTGGTTTGGGGTACGGTACTTAGTTTTATTGTGGTTGATTGCTGCTGTTGGGTTTTTCTTTCCTTTTTTTTTCCGTTCCTAGGATTTTTTCTTTGTTTCCTTATCTGTTCTTATTTTTGCTGGTTCTTTTCATCGGTTCCTATTTGATTTTTTTCTTTTTCTGGCTCATTTCTACTTCGTGAAATGTCGCAGTGGTAGTTCTGGCTTATTTCTACTTCGTGAAATGTCGCTGTCGCAATTCTGGAGTATTTGGTTGTATTTTTTCTTTTATTGGATAAGAATGGTCATATATGAATTTGTATTTTGTTACTAATATATTGTTTTTTTATTTTTTAGAGGTGGATTATGAAGTTAGGTATTATTAAGGCTGCTAGTTCTTTTGGTCGATTTGTTGCTAATGAGGCTTTGGATCGTGGGTTTGAGGTTTCTGCTATTGGCGATTCTCGTTCTGATTTGCCTGAGGGTTGGCCTTTGGTTGATGTTGATGTTTTGGAGCTTTCTGCTGCTGATGTTGCTTCTTTTGATGTTGTGGTTGATTGTTCTGAGTTTCGTGCTGGGCAGGGGGAGTTGGCTGTTTCTCAGATGAAACATTTGGTTAAGATTTTTGCTGATTCCGACTGCCGATTGATGGTGGTTGGTTCTGGGGTTAATTTGTTTGCTGATGATTCTCGGAAGCAGAAGGTGGCTGATTTTTTGCCTGCTATGAAGGAGCAGTCTAATTTGTTGGGACGGGCTTTTGAGGTTTTGCAAGGTAGTTCTGGATTTGATTGGACTTATGTTGCTCCGCCGTTTCATTTCGAAATTTCTGGTCCAGCTACTGGGACTTATCGAACTGGTTCTGATTTTGTTATTGTTGACCAGAAGGGGGCCGCTGCTATTAGCTTTGCTGATATGGCTACGGCTTTGGTCGATGAGATCGAGAATCGGCAGTTTTTGAATTCTATGTTTACTGCTACTTATCGGTAATTATTTGATGGGAGTAGGTAAGACTAGCTGATAGTTTTTGAAAAAATCGCTTTTTAGTTTGCCGTATTCGTCGATCAGGGCGTGGAATTCTTCGGCCTCTTTGGATGTGAAGTTGAAGTCGAATTCTACTGCGTGTTTTAGTTGGAGATAAGTTGGCTTTTTGTCGAAGGCGTTCATGGTTTTAAAAAGTCGCATGCTGTAGTTATCGGCGACGAAGGTTGCTCGATGGAAATAGTAGAGTAATAAGACATCGGCGGTTTCGTTGCCGATTCCTTTTAAGCCGATTAGTTTCTTCCGCAATTCACTGGTTGGAAGTTTTTCCCAATTGGCAAAGTCGTCACGATACGCGGTCAAAAGTGATTTTAAATAAATCGCTTTATTGTTGAAAAAACCGCTTGGTTGGATCAGTTGCTTGGTCTCTTCAAAAGTTAAGTCAAGCATTCTTGTTAGTTCAAAATTAGTTGCTTGTTGTAAATTGGCTAGGGACCGGTCGACGTTTTTCCAGTTGGTATTTTGGATCAAGACCATTCCGGTTAACATTTCCTCAGTTGATCCAGCTGGCCACCAGTTTTGTTGGCCCAATTTTTTATGTAGTAAGTTGTAGAGTTGTGGTATTGTAATTTGTTCTGTCAAAATAATTCCCCCGGTGGTGCAAAAATGGATGAGTATTTACAAACACTCGATAATGAAAATGATAAACTTTTAGCTAAAAAGATGGCAAATATTATTTCTCAAGTACTTCCTGATGCTGAAGTCCGTCTCTCTTATGGACTCGTTGGATACTATCAACCTAAGCAAATTTGCTTTTTTGGCATTTATAAAAATCATATCGGATTTTATCCAACCGATAAACCTATTGATCATTTTATAAATGAGATTAAGCCATATTTGCACGATAAGACTACGTTACAGTTCACTAAAGCTGTCGATGAGATTCCTGTGGAACTGGTGCAAAAAATTGCTTTATGGAATTTGAATAATTGATCCTGTAGAAATAAGCAATTATCAAAAATTTTTTTCACATTTAATTGCGCAATCAAAAAAATATATTACAAATCTGATTTATCGCACATATGTTTGCATTTTTGTGGTATTATATCTTTTGTTGAATTCGAATGTGTGGGGAGAAAATATGCAAATCGTTTTATTTTTAATTGGTTCTGTTTTTGCTCTACTTCTGGAGAAGTATATTTTTGCAAATAATCGCTTTGCCTGGTTGGGTGCCATTATTCCGGTATTTTCTATCGGGATCGTTACTTGGTTGCTCGTCAGTGCACGTATGACTCGAGGACTTACTGACCTGATTATTGGGGTTGTTTTTGTCTTCTTTAATTTTATTTTTTGGAGTCAGGGGATTTCATTGTATCAACGGCGTATGCATTTGCGTCGTACTCGGAAAGCTTAATATTTTATTTGGATCGTTGACCTTGGGGGTTGACGGTTTTTTTTGTTTCCAAATCTCTGTTGTTTGGTAACCAAACTTTTGTTGTTTTTGTGCCAAACGTTGCCCGTTTTATAGTGGAAACGCGTTCCAGGGGATAGCGGCCTCCGGTTTAGAAACTGTCAGCAGGCACGGCTTTGTATGAAAAGAAAGATAGTGCTACCTATTCTTGCTGGCTAGACCTGCAGCAATTTTGATAGTGTTTTTTATTTATACCCTCAAGGATGCTGAAACGAGCTCCGCGAGGTAGCGGCCTCCGGTTAACACATGTAGTCGCGGCACTGCTTCGCAGCACCTTGTGCGACTACACGCGTTAATCCTCAGCAGCTGCCCAACCTCGCTGCGCTCTCTGTTTTTTAATCCTCACCAGCTAACCGTGCACCTCCATTCTCTTGTTCATTTGTTAACAAAATGTTTTTTTAAATTCAAAGATATTTTTATTTTTCGTGGTGTTAGTATTGCCCTGGATTCTAAAAGGGAGGTATTAAAATGAAAGATGAAACCCCCAATCGTAAGAAGTTGATTGAATATGCCAATGGTCCTTCGTTGGAGGAGATCAATAGTACGATTGAAGTTCCCAAGAATAAGAATTTTTTGAGGACGTTGTTTGTTTACTCTGGTCCTGGTGCTTTGGTGGCTGTGGGCTATATGGATCCTGGTAATTGGAGTACTTCAATTACTGGTGGTCAAAATTTTGAGTATTTGTTAATGTCGGTAATACTTCTTTCTAGTTTAGTTGCTATGTTGTTGCAATATATGGCTGCTAAACTAGGAATTGTAACACAAATGGATCTCGCACAAGCTATTCGGGCGCGGACTAGTAAGTCGCTCGGGATCGTTTTGTGGATCATGACTGAATTTGCCATCATGGCGACTGACATTGCCGAAGTTATTGGTGCAGCGATCGCGCTTTACTTGCTGTTTCACATTCCACTAGTTATTGCGGTATTTATAACGGTATTTGATGTTTTACTTCTATTATTATTGACCAAGATCGGTTTTAGAAAAATCGAAGCCATTGTTGTTTGCTTGATCCTTGTGATCATTTTGGTTTTTGGTTATCAAGTTGCTTTATCAAATCCTGATTGGGGTGGGGTCTTCAAAGGACTCATCCCTTCAGCCCAAACATTTTCTCAAAGTCCCACTGTTGGCGGTATGACTCCATTGACTGGTGCCTTGGGAATTATTGGTGCAACGGTCATGCCTCATAATTTGTACTTACATTCGGCCATTTCTCAAACTAGAAAAATCGACCATAGTGATAAAAAACAAGTTGCCATGTCAGTTAAGTTCACTGCTTGGGACTCGAATATCCAACTAACTTGTGCCTTTTTCGTCAATGCTTTGCTTTTGATCATGGGTGTTGCCGTCTTCAAGAGTGGAACTGTTAAAGATCCATCATTCTTCGGATTGTTCCAAGCCTTGTCAGATACGAAGACGATGAGTAATGGCGTTCTCGCTAGTGTTGCCAAGACCGGTGTACTATCGACTTTGTTCGCTGTTGCCTTGTTAGCATCTGGTCAAAACTCAACCATTACTGGTACTTTGACCGGACAAGTTATCATGGAAGGCTTCGTTCATTTGAAGATGCCACTCTGGTTGCGTCGGTTAGTAACTAGATTGATCTCAGTTATCCCAGTTCTGATTTGTGTTTTATTGACAAGTGGTAAAAGTGCCATCGATGAACACGTTGCTTTGAATGATTTGATGAATAATTCGCAAGTCTTCTTAGCTTTCGCCTTGCCATTTTCAATGTTGCCACTACTGTTGATGACCGACAGTGAAGCCGAAATGGGGAAGCAATTTAAAAATTCATTCTTTATTAAAATGTTTGGCTGGATCTCCGTCATCGGTCTGACCTACCTCAACTTACTAGGTTTACCAGCTCAAGTAGAAGGATTTTTCGGAAGCAATCCTAGCAAAACTCAGTTAGTCATAGCTGACGACATAGCCTACGCCTTGATCGGTATAGTAATCGCACTCTTGATTTGGACTGTAGTAGAATTGTACAAAGGTAACAAACGAGTTGAAAAAATCAATCGTGAGAATAAAGGATTAGCTGAAACTGAATAATATTGAATTCAAATATGATAGTTCCCGAGTAGAAATGACTCTATTCGGGAACTTTTTATTAAATTATGGACTTTTTTGATAGTGCAACGTACCATAAGAGAGCAATTACAATGAATTAATCCAGAAAAATAATCCGCAGAGGGGAAATTCAAGATGCAAACTTATAGCGATTTTAAAAAACAGATAACATCGATTCCTGCGATAGAAATGGATGTTATACATACTTTAAGTTATTTGGAAGCTAAAAGAATAGATCGAGGCATTAGCCAGTCAGAATTAGCTAAGCGTATCGGCATGAATACATCCCAACTTGCAAGCATTGAGCGAATGGATCACATTCCTTCTTTAAAAACACTGAGCAGGTATGCCAATGGATTAGGTTGAAACTCCAATTACAAGTGATAGATGACGAAGCTTCGACCAGTCAATTTAACTTTGCAGTATTATCAATCAAATTAAAATCATCAAAAAAACAGTATCAAAGCATGATAAATCAGTGCTTTGATACTGTTTTTTTACGGAAAAATTTCCTGTTTCTTCCACTATATAGTGACTAAATTGAACCGAACTAAACTAGCATCCGATATAGTTGTGGATTGTCGCGGAGGTTGGTGTAGTTAGGGTCAAATTTGGTCAACCGGTCTAACAACTGACCGAGGTTTTCAGCTTGCCCTAATCTGATACCCAACAAGACGGGACCTTCACTGCTGTTGACCTTTTTAGTGTATTCGAATTTGGTGATGTCATCGTCGGGATTCAAAACTACGTTGACGAACTCCCGCAACGCTCCAGCTCTTTGGGCAAAGCTTACTAGGAAGTAATGTTGCAATCCTTGGTAGACTAGGGACTTTTCTTCCATTTCTTGCATCCGGTTGATGTCGTTGTTGCCACCAGAGACGACGCAAACGACGGTCTTTCCTGGTAATTGATCCTTGTAGACTTCCAAAGCGGCGATACTCAAGGCTCCGGCTGGTTCGGCAACGATGGCTAGTTTGCTATAAACTTCGAGGATGGTTTGACTATCTAGACCTTCGGGGACTGAGACTAGGCGGTCGACATACTTTTGGCAAGTATTGTAGGTCAGCTGACCGACTTTTTTGACGGCAGCACCATCAACAAAAGTGTCGACTTTATCTAAATTGACCGGATGATCGACGGAAAAAGCTTGAGCCATTGATCGAGCGCCACTCGGTTCGACACCGACGACAGTCGTTTGGGGACTGACTGCCTTGGTGTGAGTGCTGACCCCACTGATCAAACCGCCACCACCGATAGCGGCAAACAAGAAATCGACATCGAGATTTTTTTCGGCGGCATCATCGAAGACTTCCACGGCCAAGCTACCTTGACCAGCCATGGTGTTTAAGTTGTCGAAGGGAGCGATGAAGGTCTGCTGGTTTTGCTCGCAAAATTGATTGGCAGCTTCGTTTGCTTCGTCAAAAGTATCGCTGACTAATTTGATGGTTACATTCTCACCACCGAAAAACTTCACCTGGTCGACTTTTTGCTGAGGGGTAGTGGTTGGCATGAAGATCGTAGCAGGCAGATCCATTTCCCGACTCGTCCAAGCGACACCTTGGGCATGATTTCCGGCACTGGCACAGACGACTCCACGCTTGCGGTCGGCTTCTGGTGTTTGGTGGATGGCGTAATAAGCTCCACGGATCTTGAAGGAACGAACTTGCTGCAAGTCTTCACGTTTCAAATACACTTGGCAACCATATTTTTGCGATAAGTATTCAGAATGCTGCAAAGGTGTATGCTCCACGACTGGTTTTAAGACTCGATAGGCGTTTTCTACTTCTTGATCGGTTAGGACGGTTCTAGTTTTGGTAGTCATAATATAAAATTCTCCTCGTTGTTTTGATTTTGGTAATAAAAAAAGGGCTGCCTGCGTTTGCAGACAACCCGTTGGGCTTGGACTAGCCCATGAATATTTTTAAGATCATGTTTTGACTGATACTACTCGCCGAATGTACCAGACCTTGATAAACATGAAAAGTGTCCAAGATGAATTTGGGGTTAAACTGTAAAGCGCTGTAATACGATATATTTGCGTTATCAATAATAAGACTAATCAAGGCCGAGTCTTGGACGGCCTTAATAATGACCAAGTCATCATCAGTAATGTTACTAATAATAATGTGGTCTAGACCATTATCGAGAGCAATCCCAATTCTTGTTTGTAGTTCGTTGAAGCCATACTTAACTAAGCCGTCCAACTTGACGATTATTTGCAAATCACTGTCAGCAGCTAGTTTGATATTTTTCAAGAGTTCGTCAAATAAGGCTGAATTGGCAACGTCAGCATCACTCACGACGACCGCAACACAACCTGAGTCTTGCAAGACTTGAACTTGTTGATCCAAATCTTGTAGTTGACCATTAAGGCAAAGATCTGCCAAGACATTCATCTTTGTTGAGGCAGACAAAGTTTGCACATAGTTTAAATAAGCTGATGTGCTCAACAAGTCTGAATCAGAAGTTCCCAATAATTGAGTACTTAAAAGGCGACTGTCTAAGTAGACAGAGTCAAAGCCTTCTGTTGACAAATGTTTTAGCATTAAAGCATTTGATGCTGCGGGTACAAAGCGTGCTGACATGATTAACATCCCTTTCCTAAACAAATTACTCTAAACATAGAGATAAATTCCCTCCGCCAAAAAAATAGTTATGACAGATGCAATTCTAATTTGTTTTTAATGTCTTTAAAATTAACACTTTCACGAACAATGTCAACAAAAACGTGCATATTTGAAAAAAATAAAATTTTTTTGCTGACAATTTTTTTGAAAAAACTACCTATATAGCTTGATAAAAAATTCATGAAATCATTCACAAAAAACTAATTTTTGCGCTTGACAGAATTTTTAAATGCGTATAAATTAATGCCCATCAGCTACAGCAAGCGAAATTTTATAAAACGTAATTTACAAAATGTCGCGTTCCACAATCGATTTCGGTTGCGAACACCAAAAGAAGAAATTCTTGATCGGCATTCTTTCACGATTGTTTTTGAAGCCTCACTGCTTGACTGAAAAATTATAACATGCAACGAATAACTTACAAAAATTAGAAAATTTTAATTTAGCATAACTGTTATTCTTATTTTCTTAATTTAGTTATTCGCGAAGAAAGGGGGATCTATCGATGTTAGCAAAACAGTCGGAGGTTGAAACGAAAATTAGCGGAGCTGAATCTTTGATTAACTCTTTAGTTGATCACGATGTCGAGTTGCTATTTGGCTACCCGGGTGGCGCCGTTTTACCAATTTACGACAAATTGCTCACTTCGTCGTTTCGAAATATTTTGACGCGGCACGAACAAGGAGCAGCTCACGCTGCTGAAGGTTACGCCAAAGTCACAGGGAGGACAGGCGTCATTTTGGTCACAAGTGGACCAGGGGCGTCAAATGCGATTACTGGCATTGCTGATGCGATGATGGATTCGGCCCCCTTAGTTGTTTTGACCGGTCAAGTTGGCACGAGTGCCATCGGGACTCATGCTTTTCAAGAATTGGATATCGTGAGTATGACCAAAGCAGTGACGAAAGCTAATTTTCAAGTTCATAAAGGCGATGACTTGGCGAGTATTTTAGATCAAGCTTTTACTATCGCTCAGGAAGGTCGGAAAGGACCTGTCTTGGTGGACTTACCCAAAGACGTGATGTCACAAGTATTTGAAAGTGATTCGACAGCTGTCACGGAAAAGCCAGTTGCAAAGCGATTGTCGGCCGGACAGCAGCGCGATTTGAATACCATCATTACGAAATTATCTGAGGCAAAAAGACCATTGTTGTTGCTAGGAGGCGGTGTTAGTGATGCTAACGCTGGCAAACTAGCAAGACAATTTGCCCAAAAATGGCGGTTGCCAACCGTCACAACGTTATTAGGATTAGGGATCATGCAGTCTCAAGACCCATTGTCACTAGGCATGGGTGGAATGCACGGATCATATGCAGCCAATATGGCGTTTCAAGAATGTGATTTCTTGTTGAACGTTGGCTCACGTTTCGATGATCGCCTAGTACCTAACGCAAAGAAATTTGCTCCAAACGCTGAATTGGCGCACATTGATGTCGATCCGGTCGAAATCGGTCGTATCGTTGTAACGCAGTATTCAGCCGTGGCTGATGCTAAAAAAGCACTACATTATTTGGATAAATTCGAACCGACTAATCAAGTTGAACCTAGCTGGTATGAACGGATCGAAAACAATCAAAAGTATCACCACTTTACTTATCAAAAATCAAAAACTCATCTGAAACCGCAAGAAGTCATTGAGGCAGTCGGGAAGGTAACTAAAGGACAAGCTTACGTTGTTACTGATGTTGGACAACACCAAATGTGGGCCGCTCAATTTTATCCTTTTCAATTCCCACGCCAGATAGTTACATCTGGAGGATTGGGAACGATGGGATTCGGATTGCCAGCCGCAATTGGTACTAAATATGCCCATCCGAAAAAAGATGTCGTCTTGTTCGTTGGTGATGGAGGCTTGCAGATGACTAGTGAAGAACTAGAAGTCTTAGCCGCCGAAAAGCTCAACGTCAAGATCGTCTTATTAAACAACAAAACTTTAGGAATGGTTCGTCAATGGCAAGACGAGTTTTACGACCAACGTCGTGCACAAACCGTCTTTGACCATCAACCAAATTTTGGAAAATTGGCTAACGCGTATGGAGTAAGCTACTACACACTCGATAAATCAGACGATTTAGAAGCTAAGCTAGCTCAGATTTTTGAAAAAGACGAACCAGCTTTAGTTCAGGTGGATATCCCTAGTTTTGAACAAGTTTATCCAATGGTTGCTCCCGGCAGTGCCAATGACGAAATGCTTGGAATTTAAACTAAATAAAATTTTTTAAAAAAATAAATGCAAATGGAGATCAATTATGAAAGTAGAAATGTTATACGACAAGGATGTTACAACTAATTATTTACAAGGAAAGACTTTAGCTTTTGTTGGCTATGGCTCACAAGGACATGCCCAAGCTAACAACTTGCGCGATTCTGGCTACCACGTTGTTGTCGGTGTTCGTCCCGGAAAATCATTTGATAATGCTAAAACTGACGGTTTCGAAGTAATGTCAGTTGCCGAAGCTGCTAAACAGGCAGACTGGGTTCAAATGTTGACGCCTGACGAAGTAATGTCAGATGTTTACAAAAATGAAGTTGAACCATACTTGGAACCAGGCAACGTCTTGGGCTTCTCACATGGTTTCAACGTTCATTACAAGGAAATCGTTCCTCCAGAATTCGTTGATGTTGTAATGATGGCTCCTAAAGGACCAGGTAATCTTTGTCGTCGGACATATAAAGAGGGCTTCGGTGTTCCTGCATTGTATGGTTATTACCAAGATTATTCAGGTCACGCTGAAGACTTGTCAAAAGAATTTGCTAAAGGAAATGGTGCCGCTCGTGCCGGTCTCTTGAAGACGACCTTCAAAGAAGAGACTGAAGAAGATCTCTTTGGTGAACAAAATGTTCTGATGGGTGGCGTTACAGCCCTGATCGAAACTGGTTTTGAAGTCTTGACTGAAGCAGGGTACTCACCACAATTGGCTTACTTTGAAGTTGAACACGAAATGAAATTGATCTGTGATTTGATCTACGAAGGTGGCTTCAACAAGATGTACGCCGACTGTTCAAACACATCAGAATACGGTTCATACGTAGTTGGACCTAAAGTTGTCGGACCTGAATCCAAACAAGCAATGAAAGACGCCTTGGAGAACATCCAAAACGGCAAATTTGCTAAAGAATTCATGAATGACTATCGTAACGGCTTCAAAGACTTGTACAAGATGCGCGAACGCTCAGCAAACTCGCTACTTTCTGAAGTTGGTGAACAATTACGTGAAAGAATGCCATTTGTTAAAGAGGCAGATAAATACAGCACCCCTCAAAGTGCCTAATTTTTTAAAAAACATTCGTCAGCAAATGGACCTTACGCAAACTGTGTCTGCGTAGGTCTATTTCTTTCATGGAGGGGATAGCGATGTCGAAAATTTTAGAATTCAATAACGTTTCCGTCCAAAGAGGTAAACGGCAGATCCTAAACGAGATCACTTGGAAGGTTGAAACTGGTCAAAACTGGGCCATCTTAGGCTTGAACGGTGCCGGTAAAACGACGTTATTAAAAATGATCCACGGTGACCTGTGGCCTAGTGAAGGTACGTTAGAAGTTTTAGGGGGCAAGTTTGGTGAGACCAACATCCCTGAATTACAGACGAAGATCGGTTGGGTCAGCAATGCCTTGCAAGATGACTTGCACCAAGCAGATGTAGTTGATGAGATCGTCTTGTCGGGTAAGTTTGCCAGCATCGGTATTTATCAAGACTACAGTTTTGAAGATATGGATGAAGCACAACAAACTTTGATCAACTTAGGTGGAGCCAAACTACTGTCGAAACCGTATGCCGTGTTATCGCAAGGTGAGCGTCAATTAATTTTGATTGCTCGAGCCTTAATGGCCAATCCAAAATTGTTGATCCTCGATGAACCGTGCAATGGATTAGATCTCTTTGCTCGTGAGGAATTATTGTCAAAGATCAATAACATTGCCAAACAGCCTGACAGTCCGGCACTTTTATTAGTGTCACATTATACCGAAGAGATCTTGCCGTTATTCAAACACGTTTTATTGTTGCGAAATGGTCAAGTAGTCGATCAAGGTCAGCGAGACCGGTTATTGTCGAAAAAAGTTTTGAGTGCTTTTTACCAAAAGCCAATTTCAATTCAGTCGATCGATCCAACCAGGATAGCCGTCTATCCGCAAGCAGTTTCTAAATAAGGGAAGAAGGAATAAAAAATGAGCGATACGTTAAATTTCAGTGTCAGTGGAAAAGACATGCAAAAAAGAAGTGACGAAATCAAAGTCGGTGTTGACCGAGCACCAGGAAGAAGTTTGCTTTATGCCACAGGACAAGTTAAAGACCCTGATGACATGAAGAAACCTTTCATTGCAATTTGTAATTCTTACATCGAGATCGTACCTGGTCACGTGCACCTTCGTAAATTAGCCGAAGTAGCTAAAGAAGAAATTAGAAAAATGGGTGGTATTCCTTTCGAATTCAATACCATTGGTGTTGATGATGGTATTGCCATGGGCCACATTGGGATGCGTTATTCATTACCTAGTCGCGAGATCATTGCTGATTCTGCTGAAACTGTCATTAATGCTCATTGGTTCGACGGTGTTTTGTACATGCCTAACTGTGACAAGATCACACCTGGTATGTTGATGGCATCAGTTCGGACAAATGTTCCTTGTGCCTTTGTTTCCGGTGGTCCGATGAAAGCTGGGGTCGATCCTAATGGTAAAGCCGCTACTTTATCAAGCGTTTTTGAAGCCGTTGGTGCTTTCAAAGATGGCAAGATGACGAAAGATGACTTCATGGAACTAGAAAGAAATGCCTGTCCTAGTTGTGGTTCTTGTTCGGGAATGTATACAGCCAACTCGATGAACTCCTTGATGGAAGCCTTCGGTGTAGCATTGCCATACAACGGAACTGCTTTAGCCGTATCCGATGAACGAAAAGATCTCGTTCGGGCTGCCGCTAGAAGAGTTATGGAAAATGTTAAAAACAATTTGAAACCTCGTGATGTCATGACCAAAGAAGCCTTTGATGATGCTTTTGCCCTCGACATGGCCATGGGTGGTTCAACTAATACGGTTTTACACGGATTAGCTATCGCTCACGAAGCTGGCATCGACTACAGCGAAGAAGACATCAATGAGATCGCCAAAAAGACACCACATTTGGCAAAAATCGCTCCATCATCATCATGGACGATGCAAGATGTTCACGAAGCCGGTGGAATCCCTGCTTTGATGAATGAATTGATCGAAAAAGGCGTGCTCCATCCTGATCGTATGACGGTCACAGGAAAGACTATCCGCGAAAATGTTGCGGGCAAAAAGACGCTCAATCCTGAAGTTATCAGACCATTGAACAATCCTTATTCTGAACAAGGTGGACTTTCCATCCTCTACGGTAATATCGCCAAAAAAGGTTCAGTTATCAAGGTTGCCGGTGTTGATCCAGACATTCATGAATTCACTGGTACCGCAGTTTGCTTTGATTCTCACGACGATGCCGTTGAAGGAATCGATAACGGAACTGTTAAAGCAGGGAATGTCGTCGTTATCAGATATGAAGGACCTAAAGGTGGACCAGGGATGCCCGAAATGTTGAATCCAACTTCTGACATCATCGGACGTGGATTAGGTCGGACAGTTGCCTTGATCACCGACGGCAGATTTTCGGGTGCGACCCACGGAATTTGTGTTGGTCACGTTTCACCAGAAGCCGCTTCCGGTGGGGAAATTGGCTTGATCCATGATGGCGACAAGATCACCATCGACCTGGTCAATCGAACTTTGGACGTTGATTTGACAGAAGAAGAATTAGATGCCAGAAGAAGCGAACTTAAACCGTTCCAACCTAAGGTTAGATACGGTTACTTAGCTAGATATCAATATTTAGTAACATCAGCTAATACCGGTGGCATCATGCTAGGCGCCGATCAACTTTTTGGCAAAGTTGACCAAGAAGAAAAATCAGCCGCCAAAAGAAAGTAGTGAACAAAATGGTAGATGAAATGAATAAAACTACTCAACAAGAAAAAATGGCCGACTTGCAAGACCGCATGTTGTCGCAATTATCAAAAGTAATCGACCCAGAACTGAGGATCGACTTGGTCAATTTAGGATTGATCTACGGTATTAGTCTGGAAGATAAAATTTGTACAGTCAAAATGACCTTAACAACCATGGGATGTCCAATTTCTGCCGTGTTGGAGCAGATGATCCAATCAGCTTTGGAACAATTGCCAGAAATTGACGAAGTGAAGATCAATCTCGTCTGGTATCCTGCTTGGACACCGGACAAAATGAGTCGAACGGCAAAAATGGCGCTCGGTTATTATCGATAGGGGATGAATTAAATTGGAAAAAGTAGAATCACTCGGAAAATGGGTTGGACGATGGTTCACGTTGTTAGTAGTACTCTGGGCAGTTTTTAACTACGCACTTCCACAAACAAGTCAGTGGGTCATCCCCAACACCTCGTATTTATTAGGAATTATTTTATTCGGCATGGGGCTAACCCTTCGAGGCGAAGACTTCGCTCGGATCGTTAAGCGACCTTTGCCAGTTATCTTAGGCACAATTGCCCACTACGTCATCATGCCAACCATCGCCTGGTTACTTTGTCAGATCTTTGGCTTGACTGGAGCCACCGCGGTTGGTGTTATCTTAGTAGGATCATGTCCTAGTGGAACATCATCCAGTGTTATGGCTTACTTAGCGGGTGGAGATGTAGCCTTAGATGTTTCGATTGAAACCTTGTCGACGTTATTAGCACCACTGGCCTTACCAGGATTACTGCTTTTTTACGCCGGACAATACGTTACGATCCCAACGACCTCGCTGTTTTTGAGCACCATCAGGATCGTCTTGATCCCCATCATCTTAGGTGTCGTAGTCCACACAATTTTTAAAAAGCACATCGACTACATCACCAGAGCGTTACCACTAGTCTCACAAACAGCTATCCTCTTGATCATCGGTGCCGTAATCAGCGCCAATCACGCTGAACTATTCACAGCAACAACTGCATTAGTTATCCCTGTCGTAGTTCTCCACAACTTATCAGGATACGGCTTAGGATTTTTGTTCTCGAAATTGATCAGATTAAAAGATCCCCAAAGAAAAGCCATCACCTTCGAAGTCGGCATGCAAGACTCAAGCTTAGGGGCAACGTTGGCGATGATGTACTTCTCACCAGCAGCCGCCATACCTTCGACCATCTTTAGCGTCTGGCACAACATTTCTGGCTCAGTCTTATCTTCATATTGGAGAGGATTTACAGAGAAAAAAGCTAGATTAGCTAACATGTCTGTTGGCGCTTCTAAGGCATAAAAAAAGAGATAGAATTCTGTATCAAAACAGAAAATTCTATCTCTTTTTTGCGTAATTAATTATTGAAGGTGTGACGATTACGATTTTTAACTAGCCTCGCAACAAGCGTAATCCATTTAAAATAACTAACAAGGTACTACCTTCATGAGCAACTACACCGATACCGATATCAGTGAGTCCAAAGAAGTTTAGGACGACTAGTAAACTGACAACTAACATGGAAAAGGCGATATTTTGCCAAACGATTTTGTTCAACCGTTTAGAAACGCGGTGGGAAGTGACGAATTTGTTCAAGTCGTTTTTCATCAAGACCACGTCGGCAACATCGATGGCCACGTCAGTCCCGTCACCCATGGCAACACCGATGTCAGCGTTGACTAGAGCAGGGGCATCGTTGACACCATCGCCGACCATACCGGTCATTAGTGACTTGGATTTTAATTCATTGACGACTTGGACTTTATCTTCAGGTAAAACTTCTGTGATAACTTTTTTAATGCCTAAGTTATGACCGATAGCCTCACCGGTTTGTTTTGAATCACCGGTGATCATGACTGTTTCGATACCTTCATGATTTAAGTAGTTAATAGCATTTTGCGCTGCTGAATTAGGTGTATCCATTAAGGCTAATAAAGCAACCACTTCATCATTTTTGGCAACGAAGACGACCGTTTTTCCTTCGGATGCTAATCTAATTTGTGCCTCAGAGAGTTCTTGGTCGACATTGTTGAAGGCCTTTGGTTTGGCAATCAAGTATTCATCGGAGCCAACTTCACCAAAGACACCAGTTCCGATTTTAGTTTCGACTTCCAAATCGAACGGCTTGGCTTCTGGAAAATGGTTCACGATTGCTGAAGCAAGAGGATGATTAGTCTGTCTTTCGATACTAGTAATGATGTTGATCAGTTCGTTTTTATCAACGTCATTAGTGAGGATAAAGTCAGTAACCTCAGGTTTTCCTTTGGTCAAAGTACCAGTTTTGTCAAAAGCCACAGCTCGAAGGTCAGCCAAGTTTGATAAGTAAGAACCACCCTTGAACAAGACACCGTTTTTAGCCAAGTTTGAAATGGCTGAAAGTGTTGCCGGTACGGCACTAGCAGCTAAAGCACAAGGTGAAGCCGAAATCAAAAAGACGATCCCACGATAAAGACTAGTTGAGAAGCTCCAACCAAAAGCTGCCGCACCACTCAACATGACTAGTGGGAATAAGATCAGCACGCTAGTAACATAAATTGGTTCGATCTTCTTGATCTTTGTCGCAGTCTTACTCAAGTTGTTTTGTGATTGGTCCACCAAACTCAAGATCTTTGAAAAAACCGTTTGATCACTAGTTTTAGTAGCGGTCATGGTAAAAGCATCATTACCGTTGATTGTACCAGCAAAAACATTGTCCCCAGTAGTTTTTTCGCGAGGAATACTTTCACCGTTGATGGCTGATTCATCGATCGAAGCAATACCCGATAGGATAGTTCCATCGATGGGGATTTGGGCACCATTTTGAACTTGCAAAGTGTCACCGACTTGGACAGTATCAACGGAAACTTCCTCGATCGATCCGTCAGAACGAACGATCCGAGCATTGTCAGGATTCATCTCCAACAACTTAGTTATCTCACGCTTACTTTTTCCTTCAGCGTATTCTTCCAAGAAATGTGCACCAGCAAAAATCAAGATCAACAATGCCGCTTCGGAGAATTTCCCAATCAAAATAGCACCAACTGCTGCTAAAGACATTAACAAGTGGATATTAGGAGAAAACTTCTTCCGGGCCTTAGTATCGGACACCGTGTTGACGAAGCCCTCATACATGACGTGATAACCAGATAAAAGTGTTGCCAGTAAGTATAAGACCTTTATAAATATTGGTAGGTCAGCCCCTAATAAGAACAAACTCAAGCCAACTAAGAAAAGAAAGAGTCCTAAAAAATAAGATTTGGTATTGATATTTTTAATATTCATCGCATCCGCCTCCAAACATATGCATGTCTGTTCATATGTTCATACTAGCATGTAAGTGATTACGTTACAATCCTTTTTAAAAAATTATCAATTTATCTTAATTTAAGGTATCGTATAAGTAACAGTAAGTAGGAGTGGACGCACTTTGGACAAACAAATACACAATCGCAAATTAGAACAGTTGATCACCAACGGAGTCCCCGAAGATGATCACGCCAAGAAAATATCCGATTTTTTTAAAGCAACCGGAGAACCAACCAGAGTAAAGATCATTTTAGCGCTATCGCAGACGTCACTAAGCGTGAATGAAATAGCGGAGATTTTAAATATGAGTCAGTCGGGCATTTCGCATCAGTTGAAGACTTTGAGGGATGCCAGGATTGTGGTCGGTGAAAGGCTTGGGAAAGAGGTTCATTATAGGCTGATTGACAATCATATAGTAAATATTTTTGAACAAGTTATTAAACATGCTGATGAGTAGATTTTTGTAGCACTAGATATTTTTCTAGTGTTTTTTTGTTGTTAATTTTTGTTGAGGTAGTAGGTTGGTGTGCGGTTCACTGCCGGTTCTGTGGAGGGTTCCGGGAATTGCGCCGTGGAACGCTGCGGACCCACTTTGAGCTATCCAAGGGAAACCGCTTTGGACATCTCAAAGCTGGGTCTTTTCGTAAGCACGGCCCATGCCGTGCAAACGAAAATTTCGCGGCTGACGGCGAATTCCCTCCACCCTCCACAGAACCTAGGGGATAACAAACTTCTTCTTTTTGGTGGGGGTACGGTACTTAGCTTTATAGAGGTATGTTGTTTTGGTTAGAAATTTGGTGTCTATGCTTTTCCGGTCTTACGATTTTGGTTGTGGGATTTATCTATTTAATTTATTTTGCGGAAATCATCGGATATAAATAAATCCGTTTCATTCATAGGTTTTGGGTATTTTGTTCTTGAACTTGTTCTTGCTTTTGCTTTTGAACTTACCAGCAAGGTTCGCCATTGAGATAGACAAGTGAGGAATAGGGAGAACCGGAAGTGCCGACTTGATCTATCTAGAGTGGAGAAGATCCAAACCAAATGATAGTTGCGACTCTGTCTAGACGGAGGGGGCCGGGGATACAGCCCTCAGCCGCCAGATTCTTGTTAGCGATTTATCGCTTACAAGAAGGCTCGTATTGGAGATGTCCGGGCGAACTTCCCGGATAGCTTCAATCGATGCCGGCAGCGTTCCAGCGGCTGTATCCCCGGCCCCCGGAGTCGGCAGTGAACCACCACACCAAACTACAACCTCTATCCAGCCAACTATCAAAAACCAGCAAAAAAAAAGAACACCCGACTAAGGTGTTCTTTATAAAGCAAATATAAAACCTACTCTGCATCTCTATGTTTTCTAGCATAAGCATAGAAAGGAAGACCAAGCAATGTGATTCCTAATCCGATCAATGCCAAACCTGTTTGCGTAATAATTGTGGAGATAACGATGAAGACACCACCGATGATCGCAATTATTGGTGTTACAGGATACCAGAGACACTTGTAAGGACGTTTCATTTCTGGTTCGCGTTTTCTTAGAATGATTGTTGCTGCGAATGTCATTGTGTAGAAGATCCAGATTACGAATACTAGCATGTCTGTCAATGTGTTGAAAGCACCTAAGAAGATCATGATGCAAGCAATTCCTAATTGTAAGAGTGTTGCTGCATAAGGGATACTCTTCTTTGATAGTTTTGAGAGACCTTTGCTGAATGGTAATGACTTGTCTAGAGCCATTGCGTATGGAACTCTTAATCCGGTCATGGCGTATCCGTTGATAGCACCATATACTGAGATCAAAATACCGATTGTAACGATCTTACCACCTGTGTGACCAAAGATAACTTCAGCAGCGTTTGCGGCTGTGTTTTCGTTACCCATAATTTGTCCGATAGGTAAGGTTCTTAAGAAGACATAATTAATTAATAAGTAAATAACTGTGATTCCTAGTAGTCCGAAGATGATGGCTTTTGGTAAGTCGACCTTTGGTTTCTTCAACTCTCCGGCGATGTTACCAACTTGGATCCAACCATCGTAAGCGAACATGGTGGCCAGTAGTCCGTGTCCTAAAGCTGTGAAGAAACTTGTGTTTTCTCCAGCTTGGATAGGAAATAGTGGAACTGGAGCACTTTCTTTAGCCATCAGACCAAAGATGATGATCAAGGCAATTGGGATCAATTTGAAAATCGTGGCGAATGTTTGGAATCCACCAGCGAATTTTGAACCCATCAAGTTAATACCTGTAATCGAGAAAGCTACTATTAAAGCGATGATAACTGAATAGCTTTTATCGATACTGAAAAGATGAACGAACTGTGTACTGAATACGATAGATAATGCTGCGATATTGGCAGGGAAGTAAACGACCATTTCTGCCCATCCGATCATAAATGATGGTGCTTCCCCGTATGTATGATGAATGTACTCAACCATTCCACCTGTCTTCGGAATAGCAGCTGAAAGTTCGGCTGTTGTTAAACCGGCACAGATAGTAATTAAACCACCTAGTAGCCAGGCGAGTAGGGTCATATTGGCTGACCCAGTAACTTGAGTAACAACCGGCGTCTTGAAGAAGACACCACCACCAATTGCTGTACCTATAACTGTGGAAAGAGCTGCCCAAAAGCCAATACTCTTTTGGAGCTGTCTTTCTTCCTTCATGATTTATTCCCTCTTTCTATATAGAATGTTTGCAAATCTTTTCACAATCATTTTACCAAATAAATATTTTTTTGAAAGAGGTTCACGATAAAAAATAAATTAATCAATTAAATTTATTGAATAATTTTAATTAATAGAAAAATTCTAAGTATCAAAAATCCAGTATTACCAGGCGTTTTCACGATATAGCATACATATTTGATCAGTTTTTTAAAATTTCATAAAAAGTTTTGTTTATCATTCGCTCAATGAAAAAATAGAAATATTTTGTTAAAAAAATCACGTTGTGTGGTAATATTGATTATGGTGAAAGCGGTTACAAATTAAAAAAGCTTGGAGTAGAGGTATTATGCGACGAAAATCGATAAATGATTTGTTAAGTGGTTCAGAGGATAGGCCCAAGACGTTAGGTTTATTTGATCTAACGATCATGGGGATCGGAGCTATCATCGGTACAGGTATTTTGGTCCTAACAGGAATTGTTGCGGCCACCGATGCTGGTCCGGGGGTAATATTCTCATTCTTGATCGCTGCTTTAGCCAGTGCACTAATTGGTTTATGTTATTCAGAATTAACTACGACGATCCCTAGTTCGGGTAGTGCGTACGTTTATTCTTGGATAACAATGGGTGAGCAGATCGCCTTCTTCTCAGGATGGACATTATTAGGAGTTTACATAACTACGACCGCCACAGTAGCAACTGGGTGGACCGGATATGTAGCTTCATTCCTAAAGGAAATGGGCATCGTATTACCAAGCGCTATCAGGTATGACCCCTTCAATGGAGGGTTCATTAATTTACCCGCAGTTATTATTGTACTACTAATTACTATTTTACTAACAAGAGGAATGAGCGAAAGTAAGGTAGTTAATGACATTTTAGTTTTAGTTAAAATCGGAATTATCTTATTGTTCGTTATCGTTGGTGCGTTTCACTTGAAACCCGCAAATTGGCATCCGTTTTTACCATTTGGAGTTAAAGGTATTTTTACCGGAGCTTCAACCGTATTCTTTTCTTTCTTAGGATTTGATGCTTTAGCGACATCAGCTGAAGATTGTAAGAATGTTCAAAGAAATCTGCCAATTGCGATTATTGCATCATTGACGATTTCAACAATTTTATACATTATCGTTAGTTTAGTTATGACTGGTGCTGTTAAATACAACTTGCTCGATGTACCAGAAGCAATGTCTTTCGTTTTGATCTCAATTGATAAGCCGATCATAGCTCAAATTGTTTCATTCGGGGCTATCTTAGGGATTATCGCGGTAGTTTTGGCGTTCTTGTATGCCTCGTCAAATATTGCCATGTCAATGAGTCGTGGTGGATTCTTACCACCTATCTTTAGCAAATTGAATTCTAAAACTAAGACTCCTAATAGATCACTTTGGTTGATCGGAATCATCACAGCGATTTGTTCAGGACTATTAGATATTAAAAAATTAGCAACGTTTGCTAATGTCGGTTCATTACTAATTTTCTTCTTGATCTCAGTTTCCGTATTGTTGTTGAGAAAGCAACATCCAGAACTCAAGAGACCATTCAAAGTACCAGGTGGCAGAATTTTGCCAATCTTATCTGCGTTAGTTTGTATCGTACTATTAACTAATTTGCCAGGTACAGCATGGCTAAATTACTTAGGTTGGTTAGCCATCGGAGTTATTTTCTATTTTGCTTATTCGAAGTCACATGTTACGTATTAAATTTTTTTGAAAACATTAGTGAAAATAAAAACAAAAAACAGGATGGTGACGTCATTATGATCGATACATCATGAAGGTATTTTAAAAGTTCGAATTATTAGAAAATATGTATTTATTTCGTGAACAAGTGTTTACGATTTGCAATATATTGCCATGAGGATCAATTGAAGAATTTTATGGATCTAGAGTGGTCAATACCAATTTCAAAGAAAAATGTCAATATATGGAACAATTCTACTGGAAATAATTTATTCTAATCAGTTTTATTTGAATTAACTAATCAATATCAAAAAATGCAAAGATTTTTTCTATGAATCCTAATAGATCTGGATATTGATACAATTATTAACTATTTTCTAATTAAATAAGTTTTTTATTTGCTCGAAAACGGTTGCAAACGATCCATTATTACGATATATTTCAATTGTAAGGTGAAGTGAAAAAGTGAACAAAGAGGGCACAAATGATGGGGAATTTTCATATAGTATCTAACAATCCAATGGTTGCAGAAAAATATCCTGATTTAACGGAGTTTGAGGAAAACTCGACAGTTAAAGATATTTTTTCAGAAGGCCGCAATTCCGTTCATCTTGGCGCTAATTTGATCAATCATCCGCTGGCGGGCAGTATTAAACCGAATCAGAGTCCTTATAAAAGTTTAGTTTTGAGTGACAACAAAGGGGAACTTGATATGTTCTCACTCAAACTGATCGAAGGAGCTCTTCAAGTATTGAAGAAATTCCCTCCCCGGGGTATCAAATACGACGAGCAGACCTTAGAGGATTTCCAAGTTATCGATTTAGATCTATTAGATTCGGCAATTGATAGTTTGCCATATGAATATCACGAATAAATTAGACTAGTAAGTTGTCTTATGTATGGGAGGAGAAGTTTTATGTCTGAAGTATATGATCTTTTAGTTGTTGGGGCCGGTCCTGGTGGACTAGCTGCTGGAATTTATGGAAGTCGTTCAAAGATGAAGACGGCTATCTTAGATAAGAACGCTGAACCTGGTGGTCAAGCTGCAACTACTGCCGAATTGGAAAATTATCCAGGATTTTGGGAAGGAACTACTGGTCCTGGCATTATGGAAAAATTCGCCGATCATGCCAAAGCATTCGGAACCGAATTTTTAAGAGGAACAGTTGATGAAGTTGACTTCTCTGGTCCAATTAAGACAGTTCATACACAACAAGGTGATACTTATCAAGCAAAGGCTATCGTCCTTTCACCAGGTGCTACACCTCGTAAGATCAATGTTAAAGGTGAAGCCGACTTGAGAGGTCAAGGTGTTAGTTATTGTGCAACTTGTGACGCCGACTTCTTCGTAGACTTGGACGTTTGTGTTGTTGGTAACGGTGATGCCGCTATTGAAGAAGCAATGTACTTAACTAAGTTTGCTGAAACAGTAACGATCATCGTTATTCATGAAGAAGGTAACTTAGACTGCAACAAGGCTAGTGCTGAAAAAGCCATGAAGAATCCTAAACTCAAATGGATCTGGAATTCAACAGTTGAAGAAATCGCTGGTGATGGCCTAGTTGAAAAAGTTGTTTTGAAGAATATCGACACTGGTGAATTGACAGACTATCCAACAAACGGTGTCTTCGTATTTATCGGTACAGAACCTCATACAGAATTCGTCAAAGACAAGATCGAATTAGACGACCGTGGCTACATCGTAACTAATGACATGATGGAAACAAACGTGCCAGGTGTATACGGTGTCGGTGATGCCAGAGAAAAATATTTGAGACAAGTTATCACAGCAGCTTCAGATGGTGCTATTGCCGCATCAGCAGCCGAAAAATACTTGTCAGAACTTGAGACATTGCAAAATGATGTTCTCGATGAAAGTAAAGATAAACCAGTCCTATTAGCATTCTGGGCACCTCAGATCCAAGAAAGTATCGACTCGATCTCAGCTGTCGACAAAGTTGTTGAAAACAACAGCGACCCAGTTGGATTAGTTAAGTTAGATACTTATCGTGCTAAGAAGACCGCTACGCAATACAACGTTAACGAAATACCAACTGTAGTCTTATTCAAAGATGGAAAAGACGTAGCTCGTGTTGAAGGTGCAAAGAACATTACTGCAGAATCAGTGGCTGATTTATTGAAGTAATTTGATCCAAATAAAAAGTTTAGAGAAATCTAAATTTTTTATCTTTGAAATTTAAGCGATTAGATTTCAAAGATAAGAAAGATGAAAGGGGGCGAAAATTATGATGGAACATTTAACAAAAGAAAACTTTGAGGAAACGATCCAAAATTCCAAAGGGTTGGTTATGGTAGATTTCTTTAGTCCAAAATGTGTACCATGTATGGCACTTATGCCAGACGTTGAGAAACTAGCTGATGAAAAATCAGACGTTTGCACATTCTACGCTTTTGATACTACAGGTAACATGAGAATGGCCATGAAGCAAAAAGTCATGGGAATCCCAGCATACTTGTTCTACAAAGATGGCGAGAAGGTTGCTACTCTCGGGAAAGACATCTTGGAAGAAAAAGGAATGGCAGCTGTAACAGAAAAATTGGATGAACTGACTGAAACAGCTTAATTTCATCTTTCTTTTATATGTAGTTTTACAAATATGAAAGAAATGGGGGGCTAATATGCGACTAGATGTAGGAAACATCTTTATTAAAGATGTAGCTTTCGGCGATAAGACCGAAGTTAAAAACGGTACATTATTCGTTAATAAAGACGAATTGATCGAAGCAGCGACTGGCGGAGACGAAAGAATCAAATCACTTGATATATATCTAGCAAAACCAGGTGACAAGACTCGTATCATCCCTGTCAAAGATGTTATCGAACCACGTGTCAAGGTAGACGGAAAGGGTGGTATCTTCCCAGGTATCATCAATGACGTTGACCAAGTTGGCTCAGGAACAACACATGTACTTAAAGGAGCAGCAGTTGTTACAACTGGTAAAATTGTAGGATTCCAAGAAGGAATCATTGACATGAGTGGGGAAGGTGCTAAATACACACCATTCTCAAAGACAAACAACATTGTCATTAAGATGGAACCAATTGACAGCATTAAACAACACGAACACGAAGAAGTTATTCGTTTAGTTGGATTTAGAGCTGCTAATTATCTTGGTGAGGCTGCTAAAGATGTTAAGCCTGATGAAGTAAAGACTTATGAAACAAAGCCATTGCTTGATCAAGTAGCACAATATCCAGACTTACCAAAAGTAGTATATGTATACGCATTACAAACTCAAGGATTGATGCATAACACATTCTTCTATGGCGCAGATGCTAAGAAGATCGTTCCAACATTTATGTATCCAACAGAAGCATTTGATGGAGCTATTGCAAGTGGTAACTGTGTTTCAGCTTGTGATAAGAACCCATCATACGTGCATTTGAACAGTCCAGTTATTGAGGACTTGTATGCAAAACATGGTAAAGAAATTAACTTTATCGGATGTGTCATTACCAATGAGAACGTAACATTGCAAGACAAGAAACGTTCATCAAATATGACCGCTAAATTAGTTGAAATGCTTGGTGCAGATGCAGCAATCGTCTCAGAAGAAGGCTTCGGTAACCCTGATGCCGACTTAGTTATGAACTGTAACAACCTTGAAAATAAAGGCATTAAGACAGTTCTAGTAACAGATGAGTATGCTGGACGTGACGGAGCAAGTCAATCATTAGCTGATTCAACACCTAAGGGTGATGCTGTTGTTACAGCAGGTAATGCGAATGTCGTAGTTACACTACCAGTTATGGATACAGTTATCGGACATCCTGAAGTTGCTAACACAATTGCAGGTGCATGGGACGGAAGTCTTCATGACGATGGCAGTATTGAAGCTGAAATTCAAGTTATCACAGGATCAACTAACGAACTTGGTTTCAACACATTATCAGCAAAGACAATTTAGTAAACGGAAACTTAGTAAACATTTTTTAATTAATAATAAGAAGGAGAGAGCATTATGGGCATTCTTGAAAACAAGAAAGTCGCTATCTTAGGCGACCGTGATGGAATTCCTGGTATGGCTATCGAAGCTTGTGTAAAATCAGCAGGCTCAGAAGTTGTATTTTCAACTACTGAATGTTTTGTTTGAACGAGCGCCGGAGCTATGGACCTGGAAAATCAACAAAGAATTAAAGATCTCACAGACAAATACGGAAAAGACGACCTAGTTGTAGTACTAGGTGGTGGAGAAGCCGAAGCTTGTGGCTTGGCTGCTGAAACCGTATCAACTGGTGATCCAACATTCGCTGGTCCATTAGCAGGAGTTCCGTTGGGACTCAAAGCATATCACATGTTTGAACTAAAGGACGAAGTAGACGCTGCAGTTTACGAAGAACAAGTATCAATGATGGAAATGGTATTAGACAAGGACGCAATCATTAAAGAAGTCCAAGAATACCGTGGATAAAAAATCAGTAAGAGCAAAACCTGTGTAAAGGGGGAAAAATGATGGGCAAGAAGAGAATTGTTCATTACATCAACCAATTCTTCGCCGGTATCGGTGGTGAAGAAAAGGCCGACGTAAAGCCAGAAAAAAGTGACGGCGTTGTCGGACCAGGTATGGCCTTCAAAGGTCAACTAAGTGATGTAGCTGAGATCGTTGGTACAGTCGTTTGTGGTGATAGTTACTTTAGTGAACATGAAGCAGATGCTTCAGAGACTGTTCTAAATATGATCGAAAGTTACAAACCAGATTTAGTAATCGTAGGACCAAGTTTTAACGCTGGTCGTTACGGTGTTGCTGCAGGTGCAGTAGCCAAACTAGTAGATGAGAACTTACACATTCCAGTAGTTGGTGGTATGTACCCAGAAAACCCTGGTTTAGACTTGTACAAGAAACATGGATACTTTGTAGAAACAGGTAACAGTGCTGCTACAATGAGAAAAGCAATTCCAGCAATGTCAGATGTTGTTAAACAACTACTGGCTGGAAATGAAGAAATCACAGGCTACATGCCTAAGGGTATCCGTGTTAACGAGTTCAAAGAAGAACGTGGCTCAAAGCGTGCTGTTGACATGCTAGTAAACAAAATACAAGGTAAGGAATTTAAGACAGAATATCCAATGCCTACCTTCGACCGTGTTGACCCAGCACCAGCCGTAAAGGATATCACAAAAGCTAGAATCGCTTTGGTATCTTCCGGTGGTCCGGTTCCCAAAGGAAACCCTGATCACATTGAATCATCAAGTGCATCTAAGTATGGCAAGTATAGCCTAAAAGATATTGATGACTTTACACCTGAGAACGGACAAACAGCTCACGGTGGTTACGATCCAGTTTACGCAAATGAAGACTTGGACCGTGTCCTACCTGTCGATGTGATTAAAGAAATGCTTGCTAACGGAGAGATCGGGTCATTACATGACTACTGGTACGCTACCGTTGGTAATGGTACATCTGTAGCAAATGCTAAGAAATTTGGTACAGAGATTGGGAAACAATTAAAAGAAGACGGAGTAGATGCCGTTATTCTTACATCCACCTGAGGAACATGTACTCGTTGCGGTGCAACGATGGTTAAAGCTATTGAAGCTCAAGGACTACCAATTGTTCACATGTGTACAATTGTTCCTATTTCTAAGACGGTTGGAGCTAACCGTATTGTTCCTACAGTCGCAATCCCTTATCCTCTTGGTAATCCAGAATTGGATCCTAAGGATGAAAAAGAACTACGTAGAAAATTAGTCAGAAAAGCTCTTAAAGCTCTTGAAACACCTGTTACTGAACAAACAGTATTTTAGACTAGTAAAGAGCTGAGAGATCCAATTAGGAGCCGGAAAATTATTTTCGACTCCTTTTTTATCGAAAAATCAAAGATTCATTGTTTCATTCAATTTTTTGGAGGTGCATAATATGACTTTTCCAGTCTTGAAAGGAAGCGCTTATACATTAGTTCACACGCCTGATATCTTAGTACATGAAGGTAAATTACAAGAAGAAGAAATGAGAAATAATCCTGATTCAGATTATTTGAAAGCTATTCCTGATCATTTACGTTCATTCGAAGATGTTGTTGGCTATGGTCCTAATCAAGCTTACATTGGTAACATTCATCCACGTGATTTGAAAGACATCGAACAACCGTGGTATGAGCATCCTATCGAAAATGCTTCAACAGAAGGTAAATTTGGTTCGATCTTAGATGAAGAATCATTTTACGGCTGTATGAAAGCAGTTGATATGTTTGATTTAGTAGTTTTGGAATCAGCCTATCAAGAAAAAGTGGCAAAGAAATTAAATGGCGATCCAGTTATTGGTAAATATTGGGTCACTTTGGATAAATTAACTGAAAACCCCGCTTCAGTTGATGACATTCAAAAGTTGATCGATGAAAAAGACGCAAAGCCATTGTACTTAGATGACAAACTAGTTGGTTGTGTTAAGAGAGCTCATGAATTTGATGCTGCCTTAACTAGTGACGTTATGTTCGAAAACTTAGTAAGTAAAGCTTCAGCAGCTTATGGTTTAGCTGAATTGTTCTCCAAGAATGACATCGAACCTAAAGATGTTGATTACTTGATCGAATGTAGTGAAGAGGGATGTGGTGACATGTTCCAACGTGGTGGAGGTAACTATGCCAAAGCCATCGGTGAAATTTGTGGCTGCGTTAACGCAACTGGTTCAGATACTCGTAGTTTCTGTGCTGGTCCTTCACACTCAATGGTTGAAGCTGCTGCCTTAGTTCAAGCAGGCGTTTACTCAAACGTTGTTGTTTTAGCTGGTGGATCATCAGCTAAATTAGGTATGAATGGTAAAGATCACGTTAAAAAGGATCAACCACTCATCGAAGACTGCTTAGGGACATTCGCAATTCACGTTGCGGAAAATGACGGCAAGTCACCAGTTATCCGGACTGACATTGTAGGTAAGCATAAGATCGGTAGTGGAGCTGCTCCACAAGCCATCATGCAAGCCATAGTTTCCGATCCCCTTGAAAAAGTCGGAATGACGATCAAAGATGTTGATGTATTTTCTGCCGAAATGCAAAATCCTGAAATCACAGTGCCAGCTGGTGCCGGTGATATCCCAACAGCTAACTACAAGATGATCGCAGCTTTAGGTATCATGAAGAAAGTCTTTGATAGAACACAATTGAATCAAGTTGTTGAAGACATTGGTATGCCTGGATTTGTTCCTACCCAAGGACACATTCCTTCAGGTGTTCCATTCTTAGGACATGCTAAAGAAATGATCGAAAACGGTGATATTCACCGGACAATGATCATTGGTAAAGGTAGCTTGTTCTTAGGAAGACTAACCAACCTCTTTGATGGAATTTCATTTATTGTGGAAGCAAATGACGGTAAGACAGAAGACGAAACAGTCGATAAAGACACAATTCGTCAAATGATCGCCGAATCAATGAAACAATTTGCTGCTTCTCTAAAATAAAAGAAAAATCAAATTAAGGAGGGAGAAAAATGAATAATAACGTACAAAACACAATTGCAGATGTGTTTGATGAAATTGCCCAAGGTCTTGAAGATGGTAACTTCGGTTCAAGACCACGTGTGGGTGTCACACTAGTTGGCAGCGAGCACGGCGAAGAAGAAGTTCTTCGTGGTGCAGAACTAGCTCAAGCTAACGATCCCTCTATTCAAGTAGTAGCTTTAGGAACGTTGAAGAGTGAAACAGTGGAAACTGTAGTAGCCAACGATCCTGAAGAAGCTCACAAGAAAATGGATGAAATGTTAGATAACGGTCAATTAGATGCCGCAGTTACAATGCACTATACTTTCCCAATCGGTGTTTCTACAGTAGGACACCCAACCACCCCCGGGATGGGAAAGGCTATGTTTGTCGCCAATACCACTGGAACGTCTGACATGGAACGGATCAGTGCCATGGTCAAAAATGCTATTTCTGGTATTGCGGTGGCGAAAGCTAATGGTATCAAGGATCCAACAGTCGGTATCCTCAATATCGATGGTGCTCGCCAAGTTGAAATTTCTCTAAAGAAACTAAAAGATAACGGTTATAATATTAGCTTCACTCAAAGTCATCGTGCGGATGGCGGAGTGGTCATGCGTGGAAACGACTTATTGCAAGGCGTTCCTGACGTCATGGTAATGGACACATTAACTGGTAACATCGTTATGAAGGTGATGAGTTCCTTCTTAACAGGTGGCAGTTATGAGTCAGTCGGTGACGGCTATGGTCCTGGTGTCGGTAAAGGTTACGATAAGATAATCAACATTGTCAGTCGTGCCTCAGGAGCTAACGTCATTGCTGGTGCATTAAGCTACGCCGGTAATTGTGCCAAAGGTAATTTAACCGCAAAAGTAAATGCGGAATTCAAAGCCGCTGAAAAAGCTGGATTATCCGACGTATTAGATAATCTAACCGCTTCCCCCAAGAAGGATGATTCAGCAGAAGAAGTGAAAGAACCTGCAAAAAAAGCAGTTTCTGAAGCTATTTTAGGAATTGACATTTTAGTTTTGGAAGACGCAGTAACTGAATTATGGAAGGCAGATATTTATGCCACAAGTGGGATGGGATGTACCGGACCTGTTGTTATGGTCGCTCCTGAAGACGAAAGTCACGCCCGCGAAGTTTTGAAGTCAGCTGATTTCTTGTAGTCACTGATTTATGGTTTTAGTTATATTATGTTTCCCTTTCCAAAAAATCCCCCAAAATCCTCCGAATCCCCCAAGATTCGATTTTAAATTTGGCCATAAGTCTCTTGTTTTGAGACTTATGGTTTTTTTGTTTGGTTTTGGATTTTTATTGTGGTCGGTTGTGTGTGTGGTGGTTCACTGCCGGAGCTGTGGGGGTTCCGGGAATTGCGCCGTGGAACGCTGCGGGCCAACTTTGAGCTATCCAAGGAAACCCGCCTTGGACATCTCAAAGCTTGACCTTTTCGTAAGCACGGCCCATGCCGTGCAAACGAAAATTTCGCAGCTGACGGCGAATTCCCTCCACCCCCACAGCTCCTAGGTTTTTCCATAAACTGTTTTTTTCGTGGGGTTACGGTACTTAGTTTTATAGTGGTATGTTGTTTTGGTTTATGCGGATCTTCCTATCTATTTTGTGGTATCGGTCTGTTCTGGTATTTCTATCTGTTCTGATTTTTGTTTGGTGTTGCCATCGGTTGCTATTTTATTGGGTTTACTGGATTCTTAGTTTTTTGCTGAATTTAGTATTTTTGATCTGCTTCCGATCTGGTCGTTTGATTTTGTTTTGTGCTTTGTTGTTTAGTTTGAATTAGGTATGTTTGCTGGTATTTTTCTTGTGGTACCTAATTGTTGCTCTGTTTGCCTTTTCTTTTTGTTCTTTCTATTTTTTTTGTTCTCGTTGGACTTTGTCCAACTCGGATTTTATTAGACCCTAAACACAAAAAAAGCAGTGTTCTTAGTTTCGAACACTGCTTTTTGGCATGTCATTGTATATTGATTTTGTTGGTAAATACTTGGCTCTTTTTTCTCTTTTTCCCTTACAATATTGGGGATAATAGGCGGGAGAATCTTTGTTTGAAGTGCATCCAGATGCCTTGGTTGTCTATTATTTCTTGTGTTAATAGGGTGGAGTTTTCCATGTCATTTTCGAAGGATCTTTTTACTTTGTGGGCTATTTTTGAGTCGTAGATGAAGGCGTTGGCTTCGAAGTTTAGGGAGTAGCTTCTGAAGTCGTGGTTCATTGAGCCTACTGAGCAGATTTTTTCGTCTATGATGGATGTTTTGGCGTGCATGAAGCCTTTTTCGTAGGTGTAGATTTTTATGCCGAATTGGGTTAGTAGGTTGGAGTAGTATTGGGTTGCTCTGAAGATGAAGGGGTGGTCTGGCATGCATGGGACCATTATTCTTACGTCTACTCCTGATCTGGCGGCTATGGTTAGGGCGGTGAACATTGGATCATCTGGGATTAGGTATGGTGTTTGTAGCCATACGCTTTTTTTTGCGTTGATGATCATGTCGATGAAGCCGTCTTTTAGGATTTCTTGTCTTGAGTCTGGGCCGTCCGTTACTATTTGGATCGGTAGGTTGGTGTTTTCGTTGAAACGGTCAGCTGGGAAGTATTTGTCCATGAATATTAATGGCTTTACGTGGCGGTCGGTTGAGGCGTTCCAGTCTTGGAAAAATCTTTCTTGCATTAAGAGTGTGGCTGTTCCTTTTACGCGGATGTGACTGTCTCTCCAGTAGCCGAATTTTTTTGAGTTGCCTACGTATTGGTCTCCGACGTTGAAGCCTCCGATCCAGCCGGCTGTTCCGTCTATTATGACTAGTTTACGGTGAAGGTGGTAGTTTAGTCTGGTTTTGTAGATGACGTTTTTTGAGGTGATGAATGGTAGTACTTGTCCGCCGGCTGCTTCGAATTCTTTGAACCAGCGACGGTTGTTGCCTCCTGATCCCCAAGGGTCAAATAGTAGTCGGACTTCTAGTCCTTGCTTGGCTTTTTCCGTTAGGATGTCGAGAAATTCTTGACCGATGTCGCTTTTGATGAAGGCATAGTATTCGACGTGAATGGTTTCTTTGGCTTTTTTGATGTCGTCAAAGAGGCGTTGGAATTTTTCTTTTCCGTCAAAAAACAGTTCGATCTCATTGTGCCGTGTTAATGGTGTTTCCTCGGTTTTGTCGAAGAAGCTGATTACGTGTCTGGCGTAATAAGTTTCGTCGTAGCGCGATCCTCGTTTTGGCTTGTGTTTTTCTGCTTCAGCAATTTTTTTCAGCTGATTTAAGCCGATGTGTTGCTGGTTACCGATGTTAAAAATCTTTTCTTGGGCGATCCCGCGTCCGAAGAAGGCATATATTAAGAAGCCAATTACTGGTAGCAACATTAACACTAATATCCACGCCCAAGTGGTGACGATATTTCTTGGTCTATGGAATACCGTGATCAAAGCTATGATTGTGTTTAGTAGTAGTATGGCTAGTATTGTTAGTATTAGCCAATGGTCTATTAGCATTGTTTTCTCCCCATTGATTCTTTTATATAAAAAAAGTGTACGTCAAAATGGAAAATAATGCTATTTTTAATATTTTTTTGGAGGGTTATTCCCGGTTCTGCGGGGGGGTTCCGAGAATTGCGACCGCAGAACGCCATGGGCACCACTCTGAGCTATCCGAAGGAAACCGCTTCGGACATCTCACAGCTGGGCCTTTCACTAGGCAATAAATTGCCAAGTGAAATTTCATGGCTGACGGTCGAATTCTCTCCACCCCCCCGCAGAACCTAAGTTTGTGGAATAATCCTCTTTTGGTGGGTGGATACCGTCCTTAGTTTTATGGTGGTGAATTGTTTTTGTTTAGATTGAGTTTTCCTGTTGATTATTCTTTATTGATTTTTATGTTTGGGTATATCTATTTCATTTATTATGAGGAGAACCCCATTTTCTCGTTTTTTTAAGCCTTTAATAACTTTTATATGCTTGAAATTTTGTATCGAATTTTTAATAGATTTCTTTTTTCTTCTATATTATTCGAAATCTGGAGCACAAACATTAACATAGTAAAACAGTACTAATTTTCCTTTTTCAGCAGATCTGATAGGTTGTAGCCCTCACTTGATGTTACTCGGTCGTATTCTTTGATGGAAGAAATCAAGTCTGAGGTTTTCCAAAAATTTTCATGGTATGAGAAACTTTTTTTTAGGTGTAAATATTCATTCGCATATTTACTGGGTTTCAATTTCTTATGATTGTTTTGATAATCGTCATATTTACCTTCTGAAATTATATGGAGTATTTCAATTTCTGGAGATGTGATGATCGTCAATACTTCCTCAATTTTGTGTTCATATACCGGTGGAATATTATACTTTTCACCTTTGGAATCAATAATTCTAATAATATAAATTGTATTGCTCATTTCATGTCCTAGGTGTGATTTACAAAAACTTGGTAAGCCACAACGTTTAAAAATTTTACCTTCCAATAAATCGTCTCGGTTAAATATTAATTGATTATTGTCCAGTAAGTTCTCAATTATGGCCTTTTCGGCGCTTCCTTCATAGAGCAATGCTATTTTGTGATTTTTGGGAATAATTAGTTTATTTGTCATCGTGGTTACCAAATTTTTTGTTAAATGATTTTCGTACACTCATCATTAAATCGTAATTTGGAGCGGTACCGCCTAAGTAGTCACTTTCAAAAACTTCGCTTTTTTTGAAGTCATTTCTATCTAATAATTCAGCAAGATTGTCCAAAGTCATCTTTTCTTGCCGACGTGCAATAAGTACATCATCATTACGGTCGAATGCATCCAATAATTCTGGATAATGAGTTGTGAAGACAAGTTTGGCATTGTTTTTATTAATCGTCTTATCTTGAAAGATGCTAATAAAGGTTTTGACGATGGCTTTGTTAAAATGATTTTCTAATTCATCAACTAACAGAACTGAACCAGTTTCTAAAATTAACCAGGCAACGGTGAATAGAGCAATTCCTTTGAGTGTTCCTGAAGAAAAGTACTGACTTAGCTCGGATACACTGTTAATTCTTAATTCGTTCCCTGAATAAAATTTTAATCGATATTGTTTTTTTGATTCATCAACAGTGTCATCAACAACTTTGAAATATTCAATGCTAGGATCTAAATATGATAATACTTCCGGTGACACAAATTCCTGTCCTAGTAAGTAGTCGGCAGAAAGGAAGCTGTTAAAGTATAGTGACTCTGGTTTATTGTTAGATCTTTTGGATTTGTTTAGAATTTTTCTGAAGACGGAAAAATTATCTGGGAGAAGGCCAGACTCAATTTCATTTCTTTCTAGTGTGGCCGTACTGTTTGAAAAATCGCATAAATTTTTCTTGGTTACTCCTGAAATACCTTTTTCAAAAATGCTCTCATTAGTAAATTCGAATTTATTATCTTCACTTTTTTTTAATTCAGAATTAACAAGGTATATTCTTTTCTCATTGTCATCAAACAAATAAACCTTGATATTAAATTCTTTGCCAATGAATGCGTGTTGCATATCTGTGAAACCTTCTCCGGAAAGATAAACTTTTATGATTTCATTGGTGATGGATAGTGCTGTGGTCTTTCCAACAGCATTGATTCCAACCACGGACATTACATTATGTACATATATTCGATTAAAAATATTGGTTAAGCTATCTGAGTTATTGTCAGTTGCTCGCTGTTTAGCTACGAAATCAAAGCTGAATCGTTCGCTTTTGTATAATTTTAATCCATTTATGTCAAATTTTAACAATTCCATAATTGTTCCTCCATCCACGAATTATACGTTTATATTATCATATACTGATACTATTTCCTATAAGATTTGTGAATATAAACGAGGAACTCGTTTATATTCACAATAAAATTCTAAACTTTTATTTCTTATTGAAACATCAAAAGAGCAACTCCAATTATTTTCATTATTGAAGTTGCTCTTTTGATGTTGATGCATATTTAGACTTTTACTTATGCTTTTACCGAAATGGCATTTTTGATGCTTTTGGCATATTCAGCTAGGTCCTGTTGGGTATTTGCTGAGTTTTTGGCGATTATTTTTACGACTGCGCTGCCGATGATTACTCCGTCAGAGATGGCTGATAGTTTTTCTGCTTGCTCTGGGGAGTGGATGCCGAAGCCTATTGCTACTGGGACGTCGGTTGCTTGTTTGATTTTTTCTATGGTGTTTTTTAGTTGAGTTGAGAAGTCTTCTCTTACTCCTGTTACTCCTAGGGATGAGACCATGTAGATGAAGCCGGTGGCTGTTTTGGCTATTTTTTCGATCCGGTCTCCTGAAGTTGGGGCAATTAGTGGGATTAAGTCGATGTCATATTTGTTGGCGATCGGCTTTAATTCGTTGTGTTCTTCGTAGGGTAGGTCGGGGATCACTAGGCCGGAGATTTTGAGTGATTGACATTTTTGGCAGAATTTTTCGTAGCCGTATTTGAAGGCGATGTTTAAGTATGTCAAAAAGATGATCGGTACGTCGGTTTTTTGACGAGCTTTTTCTACGATGTCAAAGACTACGTCGGTATTTACTCCGGAGGCGAAGGCACGTAGGTCGGCGTCTTGGATCACGGGACCGTCTGCTACTGGGTCGGAGAAGGGGATTCCTAGTTCTACGATGTCGGCGCCGTTTTCTGCTAAGGTGATGATGCTTTCTACTGTCGTATCAAAGTTTGGATCATCTGCTACTAGGAAGGGAATGAATGCTTTTTTGTTTGAAAAAATTTGTTTTAAATTAGTCATCGATATTTACTCCTCTGTATTTTGCGATTGAGGCAACGTCTTTGTCACCACGTCCTGATAATGTGCAGATGATGATTTGATCTTTACGCATTTTAGGGGCGATTTTTTCTACGTAGGCTACGGCGTGGCAACTTTCGATGGCTGCTACGATTCCTTCGATCTTGGCGATGTATTCGAATGCGTCAACGGCTTCGTCATCTGTGATGCCAACGTATTTAGCACGTTTTAATTCGGCTAAGTGAGCGTGTTCTGGTCCGACACCTGGATAGTCTAGTCCAGCTGAGATGGAGTAAACTTTATCGATCTGGCCGTATTTATTTTGCAGGAACATTGATTTCATACCGTGGAAAATACCAACAGAACCTCGTTCGATCGTGGCCGCTGTTTGGTCGGTGTCGACACCTTTACCGGCAGCTTCACAGCCGACTAGTTGTACGTCTTTGTCGTCGATATAGTCGGCGAAACTTCCGATGGCATTACTACCACCACCGACACAAGCTACGACCATGTCAGGCAATCTTCCTTCAGCTTCTAAGATTTGTTGCTTGGATTCTTTACTGATAACGCTTTGGAAGTCGTGAACCATCTCTGGGAATGGATAAGGACCTACGGCTGAACCCATTACGTAAAAAGTATCGTCGATCCGTTGAGTCCACTCTTGTAAAGTGGCATTAACGGCGTCTTTTAGGACCATTGAACCAGTTGTCACGGGATGAACTTTAGCACCTAGTAATTCCATCCGGTAGACGTTTAATTTTTGCCGTTCAGTGTCTTCTTTACCCATGAAGATCTCACAGTCCATATTGAATAAAGCGGCGATAGTAGCGGTTGCGACCCCGTGTTGGCCGGCACCAGTTTCGGCAATCAAACGAGTCTTGCCCATTCTTTTAGCTAATAAAGCTTGGCCAATAACGTTGTTGATCTTGTGAGCACCAGTGTGGTTAAGGTCCTCACGTTTAAGATAAATTTTGGCACCGCCAAGGTCTTCCGTCATTTGTTTTGCGTAATATAACAATGAAGGACGGTTAGCATAGTTATTAAGTAGATCATGCAACTCCTTCAAAAAGTCGGGATCGTCTTTGTACTTGTTATAAGCTGCAGCCACCCGATCGAGTTCTCCCATCAAAGTTTCGGGGATGTATTGACCTCCGAATTCTCCGTAATGACGTGATGGTGTAGTTTCTTTTTCCATTTCTTTCATGGTATTTCCTCCTATTAATAAAGCGCGTGTGCTTTGGGAACGATTTGTAATATTTTCTCTGAATTTTTTTGACCAGCTGATTCAACACCACGTGAGATGTCGACGAAATCTGGATGGATCGCGTTGATCGCATCATGGAGATTATTGATGTCGAGGGCACCGGCGATGATCAGAGGTTTTTTAGTAGTAATTTTTAATTTTTGCCAATCGATCAACTGACCATTTCCACTGCCACTATCGATCATGATGTAATCAGCAGCGGTGTTTAAGTTGATCGTGTCAGGTTTGAAGACGTTGATGACAGGAATGTTTTTTGCCTGGAGTTGTTTAACCGTATCTTCACTTTCTTGACCGTGTAATTGGATCAAAGAAACGGCACCACTTTCAACTGCTTCAACCATTTCGGTGACTGGAGCATTAACGAAGACACCGACACTTTTGATTGATGGATCGAGAGCCTGACGCATTTTTAACGCTTGGGCCAGATCTAAATGATGTCGTCCACCGGCAAAAATGAATCCAGCTAGATCAGGTTTAGCCTGGTTGATTGCTTTGATGTCATCTAAATTCATTAGTCCACAAATTTTAATTTTCGTCATAATTTATACGCCTTGAAACTGTTTGATTTTTTCGATGCGATCGGGTGCTTTCATGAAGGTCTCGCCGATCAAAACACCATTGACGTTAGCTTGCTTTAATCGAGCTATATCGGTAACATCTTTGATCCCGCTTTCGGTAATGAAGGGGATGGATGAGTCGACCAATGGCCGTAGTTTCAAACTATTGTTGAGGTCAACGGTGAAGTCTTTTAAGTTGCGATTGTTAACACCGATCATTTCCGCTCCAGCATTTAAGGCTTTATCTAATTCGTGCTCATCGTGAACTTCGACTAAAGCAGCTAAGCCTAATTTTTTAGCTAGCTGCAAGTATTCTTGCAACTGTTCATCTGAAAGAATTGCAACGATCAATAGGATCAAGCTGGCTCCATTTGCCTTAGCTTGGTAGATCATGTAGGGGTCGATGGTGAAATCCTTTCTCAATAAGGGAGTCGTGACTTCTTGCGAGATTTCTTTCAAGTAGTGAATGTCTCCGTGAAAAAAGTCGGGTTCCGTTAAGACGGAAATTGCATCGATCTTAGCTTGTTGGTATTGTTGAGCAATTTCTAAGTAAGGAAAATCTGTGACGATCGTGCCTTTAGAAGGGGATGACCGCTTGATCTCAGCGATGAAATGTAGTCTTGGCTGTAAAAATAATTGAATGATTGCATTAGGATCTTTATTTGGTAATTCGTTAGCTCGTTGTTCCATTTCTGCTGGTGAGATCACTTGTTTTTCTTGCTCGATCCGTTTTTTAGTAGCTGAAACGAGGTCGTCGAGGATCATGCTGCGACACCTTCCTCAGTCAAGCGGATGAATTCTTGTAATTCTTTCATAGCTGATCCGTTGTCGATCACGGTTTTAGCTTGCTCGATAGCTGCTTGAAGACTTACTTCAGGTTTTGCTGTATGGATAGCTAAGGCTGAATTTAGGAGGATGACATCACGTCTAGCACCTTGGACGCCGTTTAAAACGTCTAATGTGATAGCGGCATTTTCTTGAGGTGTGCCACCGATCACTTCATCCTTGTTAGCACGTCTGAGACCGAATTGTTCAGGAGTGATCTCGTATTTATTAAACTTGCCATCGTGAACTTCCATTACCGTAGTAGGTGCGGAGATCGATGCTTCGTCGAAGCCATCTTGTCCATGAATGACGGTCGCATTTTTAACATTTAATTGGTCGAGTACTTTAGCCATTGGTTCGACCAGGCTTTCATCATACACACCTAAGACTTGGTTAGTTGCGTGTGCGGGATTTGCCAGAGGTCCTAAAACGTTGAATAAAGTTCTGATTCCTAATTCTTTTCTGATGGGGGCAACGTATTTCATTGCCTTGTGATATTCTTGGGCGAATAAGAAGCAAATGCCGATCTGGTTAAGAATGGCTTCGCTGCGTTTAGGATCAAGGTTGATCTGAACTCCTAGTGATTCCAAAACATCAGCAGCACCACTCTTGGATGAAGCAGCACGATTACCGTGTTTTGCGACCGGGATACCAGTTGCAGCTACGACTAAAGCTGAAGTAGTTGAAATATTGAATGAGTTGGAATGGTCACCACCAGTACCAACGATTTCGAGAACTGGTTCATCAGCTTCAAAGTCTAAGGCGTGAGCTCTCATGGCATCGGCTGCACCGGCAATTTCTTCAACGGTTTCTTTTTTTACGCTTAGGGCGGTTAAAAAACTCGAAATTTGAACTGAAGTAGTTTTTCCTGTCATGATCTCATCGATCACTTGGTTCGTTTCGTTAAAAGTTAAATCTTGTCCTTCGCTTAATTTCATAATTGCATTTTCGATCATAATTAAAATCCTCCAAATTAATTTACTGATAAGTGTGTTTAATTAATTTGAGAACTGCCATCGTTGATTCATAGTCATTAGTGAAACCTCCTAAGTATAAAAAAATCCGCCCATAAACGCTTAGCGTTTAAGGACGGATATACCGCGGTGCCACCTTATTTTAATAGACTGATAGAATTAGGGTATCCAAAAATACCTATCTTCTATCGTCCATTACTCTTAGCGAAGGGCAATCACCCTCCCGACAACTTACGTATGCCTAACGTTCTTTCGTACTCATTACTTTTCGGAAAGACCCTCGATGGTCCATTTAACTATCTGCGTTCGGTTGTACTCTCAGCAACGACAACTCTCTGTGCGTGCACGATAATCTTGACTTCCATCTCATTGGTTTATGGACGAATTGATTCGTTGTTAAGAGAATAAGTCCAAAAGTGATTTTTGTCAACAAAAAGTTTTAATTTAACTTTAATTTAATTAAACTATCTGCAAAAAGTTTTCCGCGATCTGCTTACCGACAGTAGGGTCAGTCATAATCGATTCAGGATGAAATTGGACCCCAAAAACTTTTTGTTTCTCATCAGACACAGCCATGATCTCACCAGAGTCAGTTGTCGCTGTTATCGATAGATTATCTCCAATCGAGTCTTTATCAACGATCAAGGAGTGATAACGGGCAGCGTTAAATTGCTTAGGGCAATTATTAAAAAGCTGACTGTCAGAAGTGACGGTTACTTTGGAAGGCTTACCGTGCATTAATTTTTGGGCATGAACGACTTTGGCACCGTAAATCTCACCGATGGCTTGTTCACCTAAACAAACGCCAAGGATGGGGACTTTACCGATGAAATCTTTGAGCAGCTGATTCATATTGCCAGCATCTTCGGGACGCCCCGGACCAGGGGAGAAGACTAATGCTTCGGGATTTAGTTTTTCTAATTGTTGCGTGTTCAACTGGTCATTCTTGACGACCGTGATCTCTTTTTGCCCGATGGTCCCGAGTAGTTGGTACAAGTTATAAGTGAAACTGTCATAGTTATCGATCAAATAAATCATGATAAGACCTCCGTGTGATTAGTCTTGTTCAAGGCATCAACGACGTTGCGCGCCTTGTTATTGAATTCTTGATACTCATTTTTAGCAACACTGTCAGCGACGATGCCGGCTCCAGAATGAACTACCAGATGCTCGTCTTGACGGTAGGCGAGGCGAATGCCGATACAAAAATCGAGGTTACCAGAAAAATCAAAGTAGCCGAGACAACCACCGTAAATACCACGCTTCCGGTTTTCAAGTTGAGAAATGATTTGCATGGCACTGATTTTAGGTGCACCTGAAAGTGTTCCTGCTGGCATCAACGATTCAACGATGTCGATCGATGACATTTTGGAATCAGCAATGCTTTCAACGGTGGAACCCATGTGCATGACGTTGGAGAAGTAGAGCAGCTTCCGTGCCTTAGTTACTTGAACGGAGCCGAAGCGGCTGACTCGACCTAAGTCATTGCGACCGAGGTCGATCAACATGTTGTGTTCGGATAATTCCTTAGGACTGTGAGTGAGCTCTTCAGCAAATTTTTTATCTTCAGCAGGAGTTTTACCGCGACGACGTGTACCAGCTAGGGGATAAGTGAACAGCTTTTCACCATGTTTCGAAATCAAAGTCTCTGGAGAAGAGCCGACGGTCTCAAAGTTGTGATGTTTGTAAAAAAATTGATAAGGAGCCGGACTGTCGTGGAACAAGTTCTTCGTGACTGGGTACAGGCTTCCAGACATCGTAGCGTGTTGCGGATTGGACAAGATCAACTGGAAAATATCGCCATCGACGATATGTTTTTTAGTTTCCGCGACCTTTTCGGCAAACTCATCTTGATCAAAATGCAGCTGCAAAGATGAATCCATGTGGAACTTGGGCAAAGTAGCTGAACGGTTGTTGTCGATCACAATTTGTTTCAATTCGTTGAGTTCAGCAATGGTTTCGTCAAAAAGCTGATTCAGTTGTGTGCTAGGGATGATCTTCGACAAAGTTACTTGATGAGTCTTGTGGTTATAAGCGATGACTTTTTTGATCAGCAAAAAGTCGGCATCATTCAAGTTGTATGGATCAGCTAATTTTTGTGGCAAAGTGGGATTGGCAAATCGAGCGTAATCGTAACTCAAATATCCGGCAAAACCACCGAGAAAAGGAGGGAGTTCAGAAATTTTTGGAGTCCGATATTTTTTTAATAAGTCTTCTAAATAGGGCTTTAATAAGGCTTCTTTAGTGTGAACACCCGTTGAATCTTCAATCGTCAAAATACCATCTTTAAAAGTCACGGCAAGTTCTGGGTTTAGACCGATAAAACTGTAACCATCCTCGTCAGGTTTAGGTTGACCGGTGAACAAGAAACAAGGGCCTTCAGCCTGATTGAGGTTTTGAGTAAGGTCGATCGGATCAAAGTCAGGTAAATCAAAGTTGATCGTCACAGGTACAGCAGTAAAGTTTTTTGCAAAATGTCTTAATTTTTCAATATTCATAATAATCGTCCTTTTAAATTTAATTTGCATAATCTAAAAGGAATTGCCATCGTTTGTCCATAATTTCCTCCCACAAAAAAATCCGCCCAAAACTTCAGAAGAAGTTAAGGACGGAAATCCGCGGTGCCACCTTAATTCAATTTCGAGACTACGACAAATAGTCATCAAAATCACGCTTAACAGAGAGCCAACACTCCCTTGACAACTGACGTATGTCTGAACGTTTCTCCATACTAAATTTCAGGAGAACCCTCGGTGGTCCATTTAATTACCTGCGTTCGGCTGTACTCTCAGCAACGACAACTCTCTGTACGCGCACAATAATTGTTATCTCCACCTCATCGGTTTTGGGCGAAATGTTTAATTGACCATGATAATAGACTTAGCTTATTTATTTGTCAACAAAAAAACACAGAGAGCGCAGCGAGGTTGGTCAGCTGCTGAGGATTAAAAAACAGAGAGCGGAGGCACACGGTTAGCTGCTGAGGATTAACGCGGGTGGTCGAACAAGGTGCGGCGAAGCCGTGCCTCGACCACCTGTGTTAACCGGAGGCCGCTGTGTGCCGGAGCTCGTTTTCGCATACTTGAGGATAAAAGTAAAAAGCACGATCCAAACCGCAGCAAGTTTAGCAAGAAAAAATGTGTAGCACTAATTTGTACCATCAAAATCGTGCCTCCTGACAGTTTCTAAACCGAAAACTACACACTTTCGTATAAATTGTGAGCAAAAAAAATCCAGCAACTAAAATTAAGTTACTGGACAAGTTTTTTAAAATTAAATTTATTCCCGATTGTTCCCAAAAATAAGGATCAAACGTAACAGTTGTAACGCCGTTGAAAGTGCAGCAGCTACGTAAGTCAAAGCAGCCGCAAGCAAAACATGCTTAACCATCGGAACCTCGTCATTATTAAGCAACTGGCCAGATGCTAGTATGCTAACAGCACGATTTGAAGCATTGAATTCCACTGGCAAAGTAACCACTTGGAACAATACCACCAAAGCAAAAAGCCAAATACCGATCATGATCAAAGTATGATTCATACCTAAGATCATACCTAAAACGATCATTGGAAATGACAAGTTAGAACCAATATTGACCGCTGGAACGATGGCTGATCTGATCCGCATAGGGAAGTAATTCTTCTGATCTTGAATAGCGTGACCACATTCGTGGGCAGCTACACCAATAGCGGCGACAGAAGTAGCATTGTAAGTAGATTCAGATAAATTCAAAGTCTTATCTGAAGGATTGTAGTTATCAGTCAATTTACCAGAAATTTGATTTATAACGACGTTTTGCAAACCGGCATTATCCAAAATAAACCGAGCAGCCTCGGCACCAGAAACACCGCGGGTACTAGTAAATTGATCGTATTTTCTAAAAGTATGATTAACATACCAAGAGGCCCACATACTGATAAGCATACCAATGACTACCAGAATTATAGAGGGACCCCAAAATAAACCGTATCCGTACATTATTTACATCCTCTTCAATTTATTATCATTTAGATTATAACCATTTAATGTGAAGAAATTGCTAACATTGTCCGGAATCTCAGAAATTTCCAATTCATCAAAGGAAAGCTGCTCATCCAACAACAAAAACAACCGCTCAGAAATCTCCCGACAAAACTCGTCAGAGATCCCATCAGCAAATTGAACAGACAAAACAGCAAACCGACGAGAAAAATCGATTCCAGTCAAACTAATTAAAGCAACCAAATCGCCCGAATCCTTCTCAGAAACAAACCAATAAGCAGCCTTATTACTCATAGTATCCTTAGCAGTCTGACTAACAAAATCAGTAATCTCCGCAATTGGAGAGCCAAGAAAATCACTAATAACATTAAGCTTCAAACGAGAAGGAAAATCCCAAACCAAATTTTCCGTAACCAAAGGACGATAAGATTTAACCTTAATCATAAACAAAAACCCACTTCTTCAAAAATTTACTTCACAAATACAGTGTAAAGAATAATTAATAAAAAAGCGAAAGAATCGCACCAAAATAACCAAGCAGAAGAATGCCAATAAATAGTAGTGTCTTCAAGTGCGAGAGTGCGGGGAACCCAGAACGCGAGCAAGAAAAGAAATTGATAATCGTTTGCTCTGTACCTAAGGTTTTGAACTGTCTTTGATCTTACAAACCAAGATAGAAACTGAGATAGACCACAAAAACTAGGACGAGCAAACAGTGCCAATTTGTACAAAATAAATCGGTCCCCATCAAAAAAAGGGGGATTGTTGCACTATCTAGGTGGAGGGGCCCAGGGATACACACCTCAGCCGCCAAATTCTTGTTAGAGATTTATCGCTTACAAGAAGACTCGTATTGGAGATGTTCGGGTGAACTTCCCGAATAGCTTCAATCGAGTCGGCAGCGTTCCCGACCTTGATTGTTCGGTGGCGTAGCCACCATAAATTCGGTTGCGCAAGTGCGCTAGCACTTACGTTCCATGACTGTATCCCTGGGCCCCGGAACCGGCAGTGAACCACCAAACCAAACTACCACCACCATCCCAAACACCAAACAAGAATCAGACAATCTAAAAGTAAAACGCCACTGTCCGCTCCACTCTCTCACCTCAAGAAAAAATGCCAGCCAAACAGGCTGACATACTAATCACAAGCAGGAGCATAAACAAACAAATTAATCTTCTGCAAAATATCCGAATCATCATGCATCAAAGAATGCTCAGCCTTCTCCCCAACAACAGGCATATCAGTGTACTCCTTAACCCGCGACCGCAAAACATAAGCAATCGAAGAAGCCGAAGTAACTGAAACATACTTATCGCTGTTAGAATAATCCTCCACATTCCCATAAATATTCAGAACTTTCAAACGAGAAGAAATATTATTACGATTAAGGTAAATCCTAAAATAAGTAGGACTCATAAAAGCGGGCCGTCCATCAGCCGTGATCCGATTAATATTAGGCAAATCATTCAATCCTAAAACCCCATTAAAAGGACCAGCAATCAAAACCAAATTATTCATCTTAGGCATATAACTATGGCGTTTCTCAAACAAGTTAACGATCACTAGAGAAACAGCTCCCAAAGAATGGCCGACAGCGTCATATTCTTCAAATTGATATTTTTTACGAAGGTCGATCAACAAACGAGTCAACCAGTGAGCAATTTGATTTTCGCCGACCCACTTATTTTGGAAGACTACTTGAATAATGGGACTTTCGTCATCCGTCCAAGATCCTTCATACGTAATTTGACCGCGCCAATTTATCAGCGCTTTAAGAAATTCTTTTTTTCCAGTATACTTTAATCCAGATTTGACCATCTTGTCAGTTGTATAATCTCCCCCACGAAAGCCGTGAACATACAACACAGGTCGTTGATTTTTTTTCATTTTTTCACCCTATCAACATATAATTATAGTATATAAGAAAGCTTTTTTCATAAAATTTAAATATAAGTGAGGTATCACCCGTGCAAAAATACTACGCAGTAAGACGAGGCAGAAATCCCGGCATTTACCGTTCATGGCCTGAATGCCAAAAACAAGTAAACGGCTTCGAAAACGCCCGTTATAAAAGCTTCCAAACTGAAGCAGAAGCACAAGAATTCCTAAAAGGCGAAGACAAATATCCAACAAAAAAGAAATCACACAAAAAAGAACCAGAAAATCTAAATGACTATTCAGTCGTAGTATACACCGACGGCGGCTCCAGAAATCATGGAAATTACAAAGGTGGCCACGTAAAAACCACCGACAAAGCAGCCTGGGCCTTCCACATCAACCACCAAGGCAAAATAGAAGAGGGCACAGCAGGAGAATTCGGAGCAACAAACAACCGAATGGAAATCCTAGCCCTAATAGAAAGCATCAAAAGACTAAACGAACAAAACCTACAAAACGAAAAAACCATCTTCGTCCTAGACTCCCAATACGTCCTAAACGCCATAACTAAGGGATGGCTAAACGGATGGAAAAGAAGAGGCTACAAAAAAGCCGACGGAACAGCACCAAAAAACGTAGGCCTATGGAAAGAACTAGACGAACTACTACCAACAATAACCAACAAATCCTTCAGTTGGACCAAAGGACACGCTCAAGATGAAGGAAACAATCGAGTGGATGCATTACTAAATGAAACCATGGATAAAATGTAGATAGGAAAAAATTCAAAGAAAAACAGCTGATGAGAAAATTCATCGGCTGTTTTTTGTGTTGTTCAATAATCGAAAAACTGATTCAAAAAGATGTTTGTAATAAAAAAATGAAGAACGACACGTACCAGAAAAAATGTAAGAGATCAAAGCAGACAGAAAGCACAAAGGGTTTAAGAATTTGCATTTTTTGATCTGATTTTAAGCTACAACAAAGAAATATAGAGCAATAAAACAAGGGAGCCACAAAGTAAATTAAGGCAGTATACCACCATAAAAATAAGTACTGTACCCCCACACCCAAACGTGGATTTTTCGACTAAATTAGGTTTCGAGGGGTGGAGGGAATTCGCTGTCAGCCATGAAATTTCACTTAGCGGTTTACCGCTTAGTGAAAGACCCAGCTTTGAAACAAGCGAGCGGGTTGTGCTCGATTGGTTCAAAGTGGCGTCCATGGCGTTCCACAGCGCAATTCCCGGAACCCCTCGAAACCGGCAGTGAACCTCAAACCAAAATCAAAATACAAAAAAACTCTAGATCCAATTAAAGACCTAGAGCAAATAAAATCTTAATTAAACAAACCCTTAAAGAAAGAAACAATCCCGTCCCAAATCTTTTGAACAAAATTGCGGTTTTCCTCTGTGTTCAGCTTGTCGAAAATACCTTTAGCCTTGCTAGTAATATCATCGCTAAGCTTTTGAGCTTGTTGCTTAAAGTTAGAATTATCCAAAGCACCCGAATTCTTGATCTGTACCATCACATTGACCAATTGAGTTTTTTGGTTGTTGTTAATAATATTTTGTAAATTGTTTTGTTGCAAGTTGTTGTTAACGATATTAGTTATTTCAGTTTTAGAAACATTTGAACCGGCTTTTGCCAAGTCTGACTTCATACCGGCAACAGCGTTGTTAAGCTGTTCGTCAGTATAGCCGTCTGTTCCTTTGTTGGCTTGAGTGATACTACTTAAGACACCCATTTCGTTTTGGGCTGCGTTAACTTGGCTTTGGTTCAATGAACTACCATCTTTTTGATAAGCGGCATAGATACCGGCTAAAGCACCTGAACCGTCGATTGGTGTAGCTGATGTAACGTAGATGTTAGCGTCGGAAATACCGGCAGTCAAAGCTGCGTTTCGATATTGATCAGCAGTGATCGTTGTAATGTTGTTTTTACCGTTATAGTTAACGATATTAACGTTGATACCAGATCCATTTGAAGTTGGTTCGATCAAAGCAGATGACCAAACGCCAGAGCTGCTAGTAAATGAGCTACCACTTGGATTCAGATACTTGACCAAAGTGTCGCCGTTGACTGTTAAAGTCGAATAGTTATTGTTGCCACTCAATTGAGAAGATAGGGCGTCGATCGTACCTTGGCGTTGATCAGAAGTTAAAGAAGTTCCTAACGTCATCACAGGTTCTTTCAAGGTATCATCAGCCTTAGCCACATTGATCGATGAAGCAAAAATCCCAAATGCTACGATTGATGCAATGCTTAATAAAATTACTCTTAGCTTTTTCACAATTAAAGCCCTCCTTAAAACTAATTAAACCAGAAAAATATGAAAAATTCGAGAATATTTCGAAATCACACCATAATCGTACCACTAAAAAATTATAAAAAAATCATTTATGAATGACTGATGCACAAGCTTTTTTTAAAAAATTATTTTTGCATAACGTTGTCATAATGAGCTTTGTTGCCGATTTATGTAGAGAAAAAATTTGATTTGTGATATTCTATAGGTTCTAGGAACACGCTTAAATTCGAAAATAGAATAGAAAGAATAGGTGAACACGCATGAAAATTGTCGTTCTCTCAGGTGGTAGAAGTACCGAAAGAAATGTTTCTTTATCTTCAGGTGTTAAAATTTCAAACGCTTTAAGAAGTAAAGGTTATGCAGTCGCAAATATCGACTCATTTTTAGGAATCGACATCGAAGAGGATCAAATCGATGCACTATTCCACACAGAACCAGAAGATGAAGCAAAATTGGTCATTGATGACGAAGTCTTAACTGACGAAAAGATCAATGCACTCAGAACTGACGGCACACGCGGTCTATTAGGAAAGAACGTATTAAAGGTCTGCCAACACGCAGATATGGTTTACTTAGGTCTTCACGGTGAAGACGGCGAAAACGGTAAGATGCAAGCTGTCTTAGACGTTTTTGATATTCGCTACACAGGTAGTGGTACATTAGCTTCAGCTCTTGCCATGGACAAGAAATTCTCTAAAGAAGTTTTCGTTCAAAACAAGATCAAGACAGCTAAGTTTATTTCTACTAAGACTAGCAAGATCACTAAAGAAGAGATACCATTTGGTTTCCCAATGGTAGTTAAGCCATCAAACGGTGGATCAAGTGTTGGTACACACATCATCAAAGACGAATCAGAGCTCCAAGCAATGGTTGCTGATGCTTTGAGATTTGATAAGGAAGCTTTACTAGAAGAATTTATTAAGGGTCGTGAGTTCTCAGTGGCTATCGTTGACGGTCAAGTATTACCTGCTGTTGAGATAACTGTTGATACTGGTTGGTATGATTTCCAACATAAGTTTACTGAGAATACAGTGACGCACTTTATTACTCCTCCAGAAAACTTGGATGAGGATATTCATTTGGAAATGCAAGAAGTTGCATTGCAGACGTTTGAAGCATTGGGTATGACTAGTTATGGACGTGTCGACTTCTTGGTTCGCGACCGTGATATTTATGTTATGGAAGCTAATACATTGCCAGGTATGACACCTCGTTCATTGATGCCTCGTGAAGCTGAAGCTGTTGGCATTAGTTATCCTGAATTGTGTGACCGTATTATTAAGAGCAAGATGCAATATTATGATGAATTAGAAGGATAGTTTGTAAGAAGTCTCTATTGATATAGAGGCTTTTTTTATTGCCTTGAGGTGAGAGAGCGACGCAGACAGAAGCGTTTTGCTTGGACGTAGCTTTGTTTGTTGGCTGGGATAGAGGTAGTAGTTTGGTTTGGTGGTTCACTGCCGGCTCCGGGGCCCGGGATACAACAAAGGAACGTAAGTGCTGACGCACTTGCGCAACCGAATTTGGTGGTGGCTACGCCACCGAACAACCAAGGTCGGGAACGTAGGGGACACGATTTTGAGCTATCCGAGAAGTTCGCTCGGACATCTCAAAACTCGGTCTTTCACTAGGCAATGAATTGCCAAGTGAAATTTCCCTACTGAGGTGTGTATCCCGGGCCCCTCCGCCTAGGGTAGTGCAATCCCCTCTTTGGTTAGTGGGGAAATAGGTGCTTCCTAGGTTTATGCGCAAGATTTGGTCTGTTTGATTTCCGTGCTGCTTCTCGGTTCGCGGGACTGAAGCTCCGCTCATTTTGTTTCCTGGCGTACCTTTGGGGTGCAATCTTTTCTTTGTTTTTTTGTTGGAAAAGTTGTTGATTCATTTTTGATCTTTTGCTTTCGCTTCTTGCTCGCGTGCTTGAATCTCGCACTCTTGCCTTTTTCTTGATTATGTATATTGGGGTAGTATTTTATTCGTTTGTTCATTCTTGGATTGGTGAGATGGATTTTATTCTATATTTTATTTTGTGTCTATTTTAAATTACGCTTATTTTGACATTTTTCTCTGCTTAAATTTGTTTTGTTGATGACTAATTTTTTCTTTTTTGTGGGTTTTGTCTATTTTTTCACTTACCCCATGTTATATTGATTCTGTACGGTGTTTTATGATTGATATTTCAGCGTTTTTAGTGGTTTTGTCTATTGATTTTTTTGTAGAAAAATGCCAATAATTTGATCATCTTTTCTCTGGTATAGACCACTAAAAACTGCTATACTATGACTATAATCATTGGAGGATTGAATATGACTTATTACATTCATGCTAAGAAGTTCTTTTTACCTAACACTACTGAAAACGGCGGATATCTTGAAGTTACTGATGACGCTAAATTTGGTCAATTTTTACCTGAGGACCAAAAGCCTGAAGGCAAGATTGTTGATTACTCTGACAAATTTATTGCCCCTGGTTTAGTAGATACTCATATTCATGGTCTTTGTGGTCATGATGTTATGGATAATGATTTTGATAAGCTTAATGAAATGTCTGAAGGTTTGTTGAAAGCTGGGGTTACTTCATGGTTGCCTACTACTTTGACTGCTTCTCACGATCAATTGAGAGAAATTTGCTCAATGATCGGTGACAATGCTTCCAAAGCCACTGGTGCTAAGATCCAAGGTATTCATTTTGAAGGACCTTTCTACACTGAAAAACACAAGGGTGCTCAAAACCCTAAATATATGCGTGACCCTGATGTTGATGAATTCAAAGACTGGCAAGAAGCCGCACATGGTATGATCACTAAGATCTCTATTGCTCCTGAAAGAAAAGGTGCTGTTGAGTTTACTTCTGCCGTTGCTTCTGACAAAGTTGCTGTTGCTTTAGGTCACAGTGATGCTACTTTTGAACAAGCTAAAGCTTGTGTTGAAGCTGGTGCTACTGGATTTACACATACTTATAACGGAATGAGTGGTTTGAACCACCGTCTTCCTGGTATGGTCGGTGCTGCTCTTTCAATGCACTTAGTTGATGACGAATTGATCTGTGATGGTTACCACGTTAACCCATTCGCAGCTCGTGTTGTTATCGAAAAGAAGGGTGCAGAACACGTTGCCTTGATCACTGATTGTATGCGTGCTGGTTTGATGCCAGAAGGTGACTACGTTCTTGGTGAATTACCTGTGGTCGTAGAAAACGGAACAGCTCGTCTTAAGGATGAAACACACAACCTTGCAGGTTCAATTTTACTTCTTAAAGACGCTATCAAAAATGTTGTTGACTGGAACGTAGCAACTGCTGAACAAGCAGTCGAAATGGCAAGTTATACAGCAGCTAAGAGTTCATGCATTCTTGATAAATGTGGAATTATCAAAGAAGGTCGCGATGCTGACTTTATCGTCTTAGATGATGATATGACACTTTCAGAAACATATCTTGACGGTGTATCAAGATACCAAGCTTAATAAATAATCTGGGGGCAATTCATCAAGAATTGTCCTTTTTGTTCCCCAAAAGTTTTAAAATGTAGTTATTTGGAGGAAATTATGACAAAAAGAATATTTGCCCACCGCGGTATCCCAACCCTAGCACCAGAAAACACCATGCCAGCATTTCAGGCAGTCAAAGATAATGGTCTAAACTGGATCGAAACCGACTTAAGCATCACCAAAGACGAAGACGTCTTCATCATCCACGACGACAAACTAGACCGAACAACTGACCAATCAGGTTCGATCGAAACCCTAGAAACATCGACAGTAAAAAAAGCCGACGCCGGCTCATGGTACGATAAAAAGTTCCAGGGAGAAAAAATCCCAACATTAAGCCAACTAATCGACTTTTTAAATAAAAACCAAATCAACGCTAACATCGAACTAAAAGGAGTAGTAGGAGACGACGCCAACTACCTGGCTGACAAACTAGTACTAAAATTTGCCAGAGCCCTAGAAAAATTAGACGAAAACATCGACCTAATAATCTCCAGCTTCAGTCCAATAATGCTAGAAAAAATGTACAAACAAAGACCAGACCTAAAATACGCCGTCCTATTCGAATACCAAGCAATCCAAGACGACTGGAACCTAACAATGCAAGCCTGTCACGCAAAAATAATCCATCCAGATGATAGAGAATTAACCCAAGAAAAAATCCAAATGATGAAAAAATACAACTACCAAATCAACGTCTGGACAGTAGACGACAAACAAAGGGCCAAACAACTACTAGACTGGGGAGTAGACGGAATCTTCACCAACAAAGCAGACCAAATGAAAGACCTAGCAGAAGATTAGAAACAAAAAATCAACTTCCATTAGAAAACAGAGAGAATGATTCGGCAGGCCGAAGGCCAAAGAATCAAACCACCAGTTGTTTTCACTCCAGATTAGAATCAGCACAAGAAACTGCATTGAACGTACAATTAACCAATTAGTGTTTTAAATGTCAAAATAATGAGTAAAATCAAAAATAAGCGTACTAATCAGGCTAGAAAACAGTTCAACACCAACAAAACAACAAACCTGTACCCCCACCAAAAATAACAGTTTTGCGTAAACCTAGGTTTCGAGGGGTGGAGGGAATTCGCTGTCAGCCATGAAATTTCACTTAGCGGTTTACCGCTTAGTGAAAGACCCAGCTTTGAAACAAGCGAGCGGGTTGTGCTCGATTGGTTCAAAGTGGCGTCCATGGCGTTCCACAGCGCAATTCCCGGAACCCCTCGAAACCGGCAGTGAACCACAACCAATCCAAAATAAAAAAAGCAGAAACTGTTTCAGCCAGTTTCTACTTCTTACAATTCAATACGTTTCATTAGTTTGGTTTCGCATGCGGATCAAACAAAAGATTGAATTAAGTGTAATGTTTTAGATATTTAGAGGGATTTTGTGTGACAGTTAAGTCACAAAACAGATTTAGTCAAACTGATCAATGAATCATAATTAGCGGAAAATTATGACATTGGTCCCATTCGGAAAAGCTCAATACGGTTTTGTATAAGAGATTTTGTTGACACTAAAATGCTGTTTCAAACAGTCATAGTAGCTTCGTAAGCAATCACTAGAATTGTTTGCAAAAACTTGATGTTCTTGTAATGAGTCGCGCTCTGCAAGTAACATCAAGTACTGCGTCGAAGGAAACTCCAAAAGCAGCTATTTACCTGGTGAAATTGCAGTGCCCTACAAACACAGTCCGATTCAGGGAATCGTAACTTCTACGTATCAACTAAGTAGAAGCGGTAAGGAAATTAGAAAGTAAAAAAGCAAACTTGAAAAAATTAGAAGATGCTTAATTAACTTTCTACCTGCAATTATACATGGAATTGTTAGCTAGTAAACAAAAACGCACAAGCTAATATTTTTTAAAAAATCATTTTATTTTTTATATGGTATATACCTTGTGATTTGTTAATAGTGAAAATTGTTTTATTTATAACATTAACGTTATAACTGCTTGCGGTTATAACTGCTTACATTTTAAATATTAAAAAAGCCACTCATATTAGACTCGAGTGGCTTTTTTAACGTTATGACTATCCTTTTTGTCTTGGCTTTAATGTATAAGATAATAGTAAGGATAGAACTGAAGTTATAATCAATACATAAAAACTTGTACCGATCTGGACTAGACCTGTTACAGTTTGACCTGTAATAAGTGAAGCACTGATCAAATTAGTTGAGAATAATACGTAGGCAACTACGTAAATTACTGAAGCTAACATTGAGAAAATGCGAATAATTCTAATGCTACCTTTGCTCCGGAAGTTAGCTGCGATCAAGACGATCACAGGTGAGATGAAGCAAATGAAACGAACGGCCGAAGACAAGTTCATGATCAAAGTAGTATGAACACCGAAGTTGACCGAAACGTTAGCCGCATTAGCAATCGTTGCTGACAAAGAAACGCCATTGACGAAAGCCCCAGTGATTGAAGCAATGAATGCAACAATCGAAGCAACGATGATCAATTTTTGTTTCCAATTACGTTGATGACTTTCCTTAGCTTCTTCACGTTGCTCACGCTTAGCCTCCTTCTTACTTTGAGCAGGGCGCTGATCGTAAGTAGGTTGAGGCTGAGCTTGGTAGTTTTGGTAATTGGGTTGGTTATTTTGTTGGTAATTATTGTTAGGTTGATAGTTATTATTAGGCTGACTTTGACCGTTTTGGTTTTGACCCGATTCGTCATCCTTTCGATGAGTGATCAACTTATTAAGCTTGATCTCCTTACCGTGAACGATTTGCGAAGTCAGGAACCAAGCAACTAAGAAAATAGCCAACAAGATCCATGAATAATTACGTTTGATGAAGAAGAGCAGAACAACTAAAACGACAGCGATGATGTCGACGTAAATGTTGTTCTTCAAAAATTTGACCATGTTAGTAAAAATACCATCATCGTCTGTTCTTTCTTCTTCTTTAGCCTGTGAGCTGAGCGGCTTATCATCGGGATAAACCGGCAAACCAGTCACAGGATCCAAATGAACGAGTTGATCCAAGTTCAAATTATCCGGAGCCTTAGGCTGATCATTAAGATGAGCTTGGCGCTCCAATTCGGCTTTTTGAGCAGGGGCCATATTCATCTTCGGATCAGACTCCATTGGTTCATCTTCAACGGCACGCTTAACATCGTCGCGGAAATTATAAACTCGTGTCCGATCATCCACATCGTCATCAGCGTCAGAAGTTGGCTGTGGATGAGATTGAGCCTTATTCAATTTATCTTGTTCATCCAGTTCTTTTTCAATATCAGCCAGTGAACGAACAGAATCATCCTCTTTAACAGATTCCGCATTCTTACTAGCAACATTAATATCTTTCTTCAAGGGCAGGCCACAATTATCACAAAAGTTTTGGCCAGGTTTAATATCATGCCCACAATTTGGACAAATCATGCACATACCTCCATAAAATCTATACAAACTCAATTATACTAAACAAAAGAATTAATAAAACAGAATACACCTAAAGTTCACAGAAACGTCACAAAAGCAGAGAGCGCAGAGGCGCGGGTAGCTGCTGAGGATTAACGCGGATGGTCGAACAAGGTGCGGCGAAGCCGTGCCTCGACCATCTGTGTTAACCGGAGGCCGCTGTGTGCCGGAACTCGTTTTCACATCCTTGAGGATAAAGATTAAAAGCACTATCAAATTTGCAGCAAGTTTCGCTACCGAAGATTGATAGCTCTATTTAATCTGAAGCCGTGCCTGCCGACAGTTTCTAAACCGGAGGCCGCTGCGCCTCGGAGCTCGTTTTCAATATAACGGGCAACGTTTACCCACAAAGAAAAGTAAGTTTGCTCACAAAAATAACAGATTTGGGAAAAAACACAAAAAAATAGAGCGCCAAAATTTCAGCACTCTAAAGAAAAATCTCTAATTTCCAGAACCATCAGCACCATTTTGGTCACCAGAAACATTACCACCATTCTGCCCATTATTAAAACCAGCAGGATTGTTAGGAATATTTTGGTTACCATTAAAGTTACCTTGGTTAGGATTTCCAAAATTATTTTGTTGCATATTGTAATTGCTCGTTTGTTGAGCTCTAGCATTAGCAGCATTTTTGACATTGATCATAGACCAACGAATTGAGAATACGAGAGCAACAATCGAAGCAATTAAAACAATGTAATAACTATAGCCTAAATCAAAAAATTGAGATGCCATCATTGTTGTTTGATCATCGCTGTTATGCAGGGTAATTAACCCAATTTGTAAAATAGCTAATAAAATAGTTGAAAGTCCAGAAGCTATAATTCTAACAATTGAACTAGCTTTAGTTTTTACAAAGGCAAATACGATGGTTAATATTGGGAGAATGTAAATGAGCCATCTGTATAAATTAAATACAGTTTTGACTATCTGAAGAGTATTATCAGAATCACTGGCTAAATAGCCAGCGTACGAGTTCCCGGCAATAGCAAGTTTAAGAACTTTACTGATTGTCGATGTTGCAGAACTAAAAGTAAATGCCGATCCCGAAATATTGAAATATTGTAAGGCTGCTTCTACTTCAGAATCATCATTCGCCATGGATGAAATATCAAATGTAAGACTGATAAAATTCCCTACAAATAAAAATAGTAAACCAGCGATACCAGCTATTCCAACAATTAGCTTCAATTTATTAGTTTCGGCATTATCGATTTGTGGTGCATTTCCAACACCGCTAAACACGGAACCAATAGAATGACTTAATGGTAAAGTTTGATCATGATTTTTATCAGCTATGAAATACCAAGCTATAGCTGCAACAACTAAGACACCTAAAGCAGCTTTCCAATTGAAAATAGCAATAAGCAGGATAATAATACCTGCACAAACTGCTAATGGAACGTTATTCTTTAAAAATGGCATCATATAGCCAAATCCATTAGGTTGTTGTTGAAAACTACCTTGGCCATTCTGGAACTGGCCTTGATTATTAAATCCTTGTTGTCCTTGGCCATTAAACTGTTGACCATTATTACCCATATTTGGTTGATATCCAGGATTTTGTCCATTATAACTACCATTTTGTTGGAACCCAGCTTGACCATTATTAGCCATATCAGGATTAAACTCAGCATTTTGGTTATTGTTCCCGTTATTAGGATTAAACCCAGCATTCTGGCTATTATTCACATTATTAGGATCGAACCCAGCATTCTGATTGTTATTCCCATTAGCAGGTTGCAAACCAGCTTGAGGTCCGTTATTAACGTTATTAGGATCAAATCCTGCACCTTGCCCGTTATTACCAGTAGGTTGTGCGTTATTTTGACCGTTATTCATTTGATCAAGTTGATCTCCGGATGTGCCGTTTACAGGTCCGTTCGTAGATCCCCCATTATTTTGATTATCAGTAGGTTGAGTAACATGTTGGTCATTACCAGAGCCTTGCGTTTGAGCAGCTTCTACGTTGAAGCCACACTTATTACAAAACTTCTGACCAGCAGCCAGCTCAGCCCCACAATTAGGACATGTCATAAAAAAATTTCCCCTCTATATTTAAAGATAAATACAATTATATAATATTTATTATGTAAATCACAGATAGCCACAAAATTATTTATAATTTCTTGAATAAAAAGAGACCGATCATCCAGATCAGTCATAAAATAGTATGCAATTTTTTAGGATAGTTAGTTATTCGTCAGTCAAAGCATCACGCGGATCCAACCGAGCTGCTCGATGTGATGGTGCTAAGGCAGCTAACAAGCTGATCAAGACGCTGACGCCGATCCCGAACAACGCTTGTCCCGGAGAAATGGCTACGATAGAATCCTTGATCACACCATAAGCTAGCGAATTAGCTCCCCATTGAACTAGGTAGGCGATAATGACAGCGAAGACTCCGGAGGAGAGACCAATCAAAAACGATTCGGATAAAAACATGTTCCGGATATCACTCTTACGAGCACCAATCGCCCGCAAAATACCGATCTCATGTGTTCGTTCAGAAACGCTAATATAAAGCACGACGATGATCATGATCGCTGAAACAATCAAGGAAATACCGGCGATCGCTGCTAGGACGTTAAAAGCTAGTTTCAAATACGTATTCAAAGTATCGATAATTGCTCCGACACCGGTGATGGTGTAGGCAGAAACTTTTTTACCTTTGTCGTTGATCATTTGGAACGATTTGACCTTGTCTTGAATGGCCGTGACGTTGAAGGTACTGTCAGCAGTCAAAGTCACGAAGTTAGGTTCGATCGAAACGCCATATTTGTCAGATGCTTTAGCCAAAGTATCGTAAGTGATGGCGGTGGAACCCGATTTGATGACACCGGCGATCTTGAGATCAGTTTTGACTTCGACCGGTTTATTATTTTTATCTTGCGAAGGGATGTAGATGGTCAATTTCTTGCCGATCAGTTCGGCGTATTTTTTATTCAAACGATCCGCATCAGATTTCAACAAGATGATCTCGTTAGTCTTTGGTTGATGGCCGGCCACGATATCGCCGACTTTTTCAGTGGCGTTCCAAGTTTGAAAATAAGGGACCGCGATCGTTTTTCCGTTAGCGTGAACTTTCGGTGCTTGAGCAAAATAAGCTTTTTCGATCTTCTTAACGTGATCGATCTTGGCAAATTTTTGCAGATCAGTATCGGTCATGGTAATGCCGGCTGAGTCGGTCGAACTATTGACCTGGTTAGTCGAAACATTTTTCGTAACTTGGATCGCGTTCGGATTGACTTGATTGGACATTTGCTTGTTGATGTAGCCCGTGATACCAGATCCTAGCCCTAACATAAAAATCACGGCAAAAATCCCGACGGCAGCACCGAGGATGATCAAGATGTTACGACCCTTGGTGTAGAGCATGTGCTCCCAAGCTAGTCTAAAGGTGTCACCGAAGCTCAAGTGAGAAGCTCCGGTACCACGGTGAGCGGCGTTAGGGAAGTAACTTTGACGAATGATCATGTCGGAGTCGACGATACCATTAGCTAGGTGAACGACTCTAGTACCGAAGTTTGCGACCGTCTGAGAATGAGTTACGGCGATGACTAGTTTTCCTTCAGCTGCAATCTGATTTAAGATCTGGAGCACTTCTTCAGTATTTTGGGCATCCAAAGCACCTGTTGGTTCGTCGGCGATGATGATGTCAGGGTCGTTTGCTAAAGCTCTAGCAATGGCGACCCGTTGTTTTTGACCACCGGAAAGCTGATTGGGATGCTTGTCGATATGTTCAGCTAAGCCGACACGTTGGATCAAATCACGGGCACGCTGCAAACGCGCGCGCTTGCTCAAACTGGACATTTCTAAGGGTACGAGGACGTTTTCCAAAACAGTTAAGTGACTAATTAAGTGAAAACTTTGGAAAACAAAGCCCACGGTATGACTTCGATAATTGTCGAGTGCTTTGTCAGAGCCTTGTTTCAACGACTTGCCATTGACTAAAATGTCGCCGTCAAATTGTGAGTCGAGTCCACCGATCGCATTTAACAAGGTCGTTTTACCGCCACCAGATTCACCTAGGATCGAAACGAATTCGCCACGATCTAAGCTTAGGTTGATCCCACGCAAAACAGGGAATCTCTTCTTACCGAGGTAAAAAGACTTTTGTACATTTCTAAGCTCAAGCAGACTCATAAAATTCTCCATTCAAAATAAGATTTTAATATCATGATTATAATGTTTTTATTATTCTAAGTAAATCGAGCGTAAACGTGTCAATGCATCATTATCGATGCCCAAAGCTTGGTTCAAATAATTCTCGAATGTGCCATAATAGTGCTCGATGGCTGAAAAAACCGATTCGATACTTTCAACGTCAGCTTTAGTCATGTTCATCTTGTTGATCGTCTCATCACCGTTTTCGTCATTGAGCGTTTTAACAATGTTTTTACGATCTCGATACATCATATTAGTTAGCAAGTAATCAGATACGATCGTTTCCGTATCGACTTGCAAGGCTTTTAAAATCAAAATGGCACCAACACCCGTCCGGTCTTTTCCAGCAGCACAGTGGAATAAAACAGAATGGTCTTCTTCCTTATTGTCGAGCAAAAGTTGGAACAATAAGGAGTATGATTGTTGAGCATGGGCATCGAGTACGATACTTTGATAGATCGTTCCTAAATATGAATTATTATTTTGTGGCAAAATATTGGCTAATTTATCCCCGTTGCCTTTTAATGGATATACCGGATCAGGGTAGACCTCGTAAAAATCAGCCTGGATGTCAGGCCATAATTTTTGCTCATTCATCGAGCGAAAGTCGACGACGTATTTTAATCCATAAGCTTTTAAATATTTCAGTGTGTCAGTGGTAATATTACTAATGTCCCCTGAACGAAGGAGCTTACGGTATTTGATTTTTTTACCGGTGGTCGTACGATAACCCCCGAGTTCGCGCAAATTAATAGCACCATCTAAGTCTAAAATTCGTTTCATAATTAACTCCTCCATCGTTGCGCATTTATGGGCGTTCACGATAAAATGCTAATAAGGTGATTTAATGATAAATAAAACACTGTCGATAATATTGTCGGCGTACAATGTTTCTAAATATATCCCCAAAATGATCTTGTCACTAGCCAATCAAACAAATAAGGATTTTGAAGTAATTGCCATCGATGATAAATCGACCGATGACACCTTAGACGTTTTAAAGCGATATGAGCAAGAATACGATTGGTTACGGGTAGTTTGTCGAGATCAAAACGGCGGCATCTCTGCGGTTAGAAATACCGGCATTGAAGAGGCAAATGCCCAATACATCACCTTCATAGATAGTGATGATTGGATCGAACCAAACTACGTCGAATATTTTTTAAATAAGTTTTCAGAAGATCCTGACCTAGACTTAGTCAGTTGCGGCTTTTTTATTGATAATCAACACGGAAAAAGCAAGGTCCAAACTGAAAGAAAAGAACTGGGGCGCATGACCCGCGATGAATCGATCAGACAGATCATCAAAGTAAGTGGCGTAGTCATGGGATACACGTGGAATAAAATGTATCGCTTGGAATTGATCAAGCAACACAATTTAAAATTTTTGACCGATCTAGCACTAATGGAAGATCAGCTATTCAACGTCGAATACGCAACCGTCGCACGCAACTTCTATCTCTCAGAGATCCCGCTCTATCATTACGTCTCCAGAAAAGACAGCCTAACTAGAAAATTCGACATGGACAACGTCAGAAACGTCAGCGTAGCCACTTTAAGAGTCTACAAGGCCATCTATCAAAATTCCAAAGAAGAGCGCCAAGAACGAGAAAATCAATAATCACAACCGACCCAAGCCAAAGCTTGGGTCTATTTAGTCTCCACAAGATATTTTATCAAATTAATAATGAAAGAAAGCGGTTTATTTTAATCAAAGCAAATAATTTGTACAATAATACCCTAAGGGGTATATTAAAAGAGTACTAAAAAAGGGAGGAGGTAAAAAACATGGAATCAAACGTAAAAGAGATCCACGATACAAACTACGAAACAGAAACAAACACAGGCGTAACAGTAGTAGACTTCAGAGCAGACTGGTGCCCACCATGCAAAATGATGGACCCGATCCTAAAGCAACTATCTGCCAATGATCAATTAGGTGACAAAGTAAAATTCACCTCAATAAATGTAGACAATGACCCCCAAATCGCCAACGAACTAGGAATCCAAGGAATCCCCACATTCCTAATCAAAAAAGACGGCGAAATAGTAAACAGAATAGTAGGGGCCAGACCAAAAGACAACTTCAGAGCCGAAATAGAAAAACATCTAGGCTAGAAAAACCCCAAAGAATTAAAAATAAAAAGTTCCTCAAGATTCACCCAATTCATGAATTCCCCTAGAATTAAACAAATTCTCAAAGAAAATCCAAGTTTCCAAATACCAGTTATTTGCAAAAATAACACCCCCGCAGGTATGAGGAAGAAAAGAACCAAAGCAAAGCGACGTTCCCGAAACAAATGAAGGAAAACGTCGCTTTTTTGCTATCCAAAAAAAGGAGCTAGTCTAACCACCAAAGAAAGACCAGAGCAATCCTAGAACAAAGCACAAAAGGTCTTGAACTTAACAAACATGATTAACAAATCAAAATAGAAAAAAGACAATCCAACCACCAAAGAAAGACCAGAGCAATCCCAAAGCAAAGCACAGGAGGTTTTGAACTAAACCAAGCATCACAACAACCCAAGCTAGCAACCGATGAAGCAAAGAAAAAATATCGAATAGATAATTAAACGAAAACAAGAATCGTAAGAACGAAACAAATATAGATACGAAAACAAAAACCAAAACAAGTTAGCAGAAAAAAGATAAGTACCGTATCCAAACCAAAAAATGAGTTTGATGAAAAACCTAGGTTCTGGGGGGATGGAGGAAAATCGCTGTCAGCATCGATGCCCACAGCGCATTCCACAGCGCATTTTCCGGAATCCCCCCAGAACCGGCAGTGAACCACCACCCAAAATCCCACCACCATAAAAAACAACAAAAAAAAGCAGCCAACAAAGGCCGCTTCAAAATCAAAAACCAATAACCTAATCCAACTGAGTCTTAACAACAACATCAAACCCAGTAAGAAAATCAAAAATCGAATCATTGACCATCACATGCAAGTCCTCATGACCATACTCAGGCAACAAAACCATCTCCTTCTCACAAGAAAGCCGGTTAAACATAGCAAATTGAGTAGAAGGGAAGCAGATCTGGTCTTCAAGACCAGTAAACAGCTTAACCGGAGCCTTAATACGATGTGCCATGTTCTTAACATCGATATAAGACAAAGTGTGAAGGATGGTATCCTCAGTTTTATGGAAAGGATCAGAAAACTTAAAGTATCGGGACAACTCGTCGTATGGTTCATCCCGATTACCAACTTCAAGCACACGTTTGAAGTCGGATAAGAATGGATAGAACACTGCTGCCCGCTTTATTCTAGGATTTAAAGCTGCGGCAACTAGTGATAACGCACCACCTTGTGATCCGCCAAAAACAGAAAGATTAGACTCGTCGACAAACGACAGTGAAGCGATTATTTCGACGATCGAATAAACATCTAAATAGACATCTTTGAAAAATAATTGGTCTCTGCCAGCTGTAGCACCACGGATTATCTGACCTTTAACGGTATTTCCAATGACTGATTGCGGATCAGTCGATTTACCTTGTTGTCCTCGAACATCCATTGCTACGATCCCGTATCCTACGGCAGGGTATTGGAAGAGGTCAGACCAGTCTGGGGACTGACCCATGTAGCCGTGGAATGTGAAAACAACAGGGATGTTAGATTTATTTTTTGGAAAAACGCATTTTGCAAAAACTGTCGCATCATTAGTACCTTTGAAACGCAGTTCGTAACAATCTAAGGTCGGTAAGCCAAAATCCATTGGTGTCAGCTTGTACTCGTAGGAGGAGGAGAGTTCGGAGAGATTCTGGTCCCAAAATTCATCAAAGTCTGATGGAACTTCTTGTCTACCAGTGTAAGATTTCATTTCTGTAAGTGGCATTGGATCTCGCATGATTCTATCTTCTTTCTGAGATTATTTAGTTTCTTTAACGTATGCTTCGTTAACAGTAGATGCTGTAAGTCCGACAACGTTGTGGACGTATTTCTTTGGCGATACGAAACTGATCAAGTAAGTAAATGCAAATGATGTGATGAAGGCAACTGTAGCAACAATCAATGATGAGTCACTGTTTTGTTGCACAAGTACTGTAGCGATAACACTGCAGATCAAGCCTAATACTGCACCGAATGTATTTGAACGTTTGGTGAAGATACCAGCTGCGAAAATACCAGCAATAGGAACACCAAACAAACCAGTAACTGTTAGGAATAGATCCCAAGTCTTAGATGCATTACCGATCAATAGGTAAATTGACATGCCTAGTCCGAATAATCCAGTAACGATAATGATGATCCGAGCTAGAGTAACATCAGATATGTTCTTAAGTTTATGATTGAAAAATCTTTGCTTGAAGTCGGTAACGACACAAGATGAAATAGCGTTCAAACTTGAAGCGATAGTTGATTGTGCTGCGGCAAAAATAGCAGCGATAACTAAACCGGCAATACCAGCAGGGATTTCTGTGATAACGAAGTAAGGAACGATGGCACTTGTGTTGAAGCCAGTTGGTAAAGTACCCATGTTCTTGTAGAAACTGAATAATGTAGTACCCATACCGAAGAACAATGGGATAGTTACTAGAGATAAAATACCGTTAGTCCAAAGAGATTTGTTAGTTTCTTTTTGTGTAGCAGTTGTTTGATATCTTTGAACAACGTCTTGTGAACCTGTATATTGATACAAAGTATTAAAGAATTGACCAGCGAAGATCAATGGGATGAACTTAGTTAAGTCACCAGGGTTTAAGTCTTGTGTTGATAAGATCTTGTGGTTAGCAACGGCATCACTAACAACCGTACCAAAACCACCTTTGATCGAGAACATAGCAACGATGATAACTAACAAAGCACCACCGAGAAGTAAAATACCTTGGATAACGTCACTCCAGATAACACCTTCAATACCACCAAGGAAAGTATAAATGATACATAGACCACCAACGACACAGGCAATCAAGATCGGATTAATATTCGAAACTGATGTGATCGCGATGATAGGTAGATAAATAACGATAGCAACACGTCCGATATGGTAGAGAATGAAAAGCAAACTACCAATAACACGCATGATAGGGCTGAAACGTTCTTCCAAATACTCATAAGCAGTTGTAACTTGGAGTTTTCTAAAGAAAGGAACGTAATATTTGATCAAGAGTGGCACGATCAAAATGATACTCAAGGAACCAACACCGTAAGCCCAGTCTTTCAAGTAAGCTTGTTCGGGTGTGGACATGAATGTAATAGCACTTAATGTAGTAGCGTAAATACTGAAACCTGCAGCCCAGGCAGGGATAGAACTCTTAGCTTTGAAAAAAGCATCCGTGTTTTTACTAGCTTTTTTCGTGAAATAAACGCCGACACCTAGCATAGCTAATAGATAGACGACTAAGACGATCCAGTTAACCGTCCCAAAACCGATTTTTGTCATACTTTCACCTCATTAAATGAATCGGAACTAATAGAATTTTTTTGGTTGGATCTTTGAATGAACAATTTCAAGATGATCGGTGCGATGATGGTAGTTACGACAGTGACTAAGATCATTGCGGTGTAGTGATTTTTATCAATCAATTGTGATGTCAAAGCTACGTTTGACACGACTAAAGCCATTTCCCCACGGGAGATCATTCCGGCTCCGACAATATTTGCTTCAGACCAATTGAGATTGAACATTTTGGCTCCTAAGGAACCACCGATTTGTTTTCCTAAAATTGCCACGATAACTAATAATGTAATAAATAAAATGTCGTTTTGAAGCCCTTTGAAACTAATGTTCAAACCGATGCTGACGAAAAATACTGGGATGAAGATGGCATAGCCGATCGGTTCGATTTTTTGCGCTAAGCTTTGCTGATACTTGGTTTCTGATAATGCGGTACCGGCAAAGTAAGCACCTAAGACGTCACTCATGCCTAGGGCTACAGCGATGGCCGAAAAACCAAAGCAGAGAATGACAGCACCTGTAGCTTCGTTTTCACTCGTGTTGAGCTTTTTGAAAAAGTCCATGAATTTGGGTACGAAGTATTTTCCTAAAACGATCATCAAGACGAAGAATAATAACTTCGTTGAGATCATGATCCAGAGTGGTTGGTCTGCACTTGCTGAGTTTCCGAAGAAGGCGACGCAGATACCGAGTAAGATAACGCAGATGATATCATCCGCAACGGCGGCACCTAAGATGATGGCTCCTTCTTTAGAATTCATTTTGCCCATTTCTTTTAAAACTTGGACGGAAATGCTGACGGAAGTGGCACTTAGGATCAAGCCTAGGAAAATGGCTGTGGTCCATTTAAAGTCAAAGACTATGGCACAAAGTCCAGCTGCAGTGATCGTGGGGAAGATGACCCCAAGGATCGCTACGGATAAAGCAGGTTTCCAAAACTTCATTAGTAAATGTAGATCGCCCTCTAATCCGGCGATGAACATTAAAACAATGACACCGATCTCCGAGAAGTACTGGATGAAAGTCGTCCCTGTCAAAATATTTAAGACAGCTGGTCCAGCTAGGACACCGACGAGCAATTCACCAATTACGCTTGGAAAATTCAGCATGTTAGATAAATGTGCACCTATTTTGGTAAGAATAAGGATCAAAACTAATTGGACTAAGTAACTCATAGTGAAGTAACACTGTCATTTAGCAATTGGTTCACCTTATCGATCTCTGCTGTCAGTTTTTGATCAGGGATGTCATATTCTAAGAAAATAGGAGTGTCGCGATTTAGCTGCTTGATCAATGATTGCCAATCAGTAGCACCATGGTCGAGCATGACTGTCTCTTTATCTTTGATATCTTTTAGATGAAAGACAGTGATGTCATCTTTTAGAAGATTAAAGGCTTCAGTTGGAGTTTCATTGATCCAGTACCAATTTCCAGAATCAAAAGTATAACCAAGCGTCATTTGTTGAGCTTTCAACCGATCAAGATTTTTCTTAAAAGTAGTTAAAACGCCATTGTCGTTTGGTTGATTTTCAATCGTGACCTTAACTGAAGTGTCATTCAATAGTGCGTTTAGTTCTCGTAGTTGTTGATCAGAAATATTAGTGAGATCACCCAGACTGATCTTCAATTGATCGATATGGTATTTTTCTGCCATTTCGATGTAAGCTTTAATATTTTCGTTAATGTGATCATTTAAAAAGAGCTCTTCTGGAATTGAGTAAAAATATTTCCAGTCGTTATCGGCACACAATAAATTGATCTGTTTGAGTTCTTCATCCTTAGTTGCTTCGTTGAACAATTCCCCACGAACTTCGATATCATTTATTGGCGCATTGACGAGTCGTCTTAAACAATCGATTTGATTGTCGCCAGCTTCCACATTATGGAGGAAGACAGCTGTATTAATCGAAACGTTCATTATTTTTTCACCTCTCAAAACAAAAAAACCGTCACCAAAAGTTACGCGTTTGCGTACTTTTAGTAGCGGTTAGAATGATTGGGATAACTATTACGTTGAACAATATATCATCATTTTCATGATATGTAAACGCTTTCTGATTAACTTTTTAACATTTTAGTATTTTGAAAATCATTAACAAAAGTTTATTTCCTATTAATAGACCAAGAATAAAATGTTGCTAAAAATTATTTAAGCTGATCGATTTGCTAAACGGGAAAAAGGCGCAAATTCGGCTTTTTGGCCTCTAAAAAAATATTTTTGAATTTATATAATGCTTGAGCCACAATAATTTAAGTGATTAAACGATAATTATTATTGAAAAATAGAATTGAAATATTTATTATTGTGTTGTACATTAATGTCAGCGGTAGGGGATTGGAAACTATTACAAAAATAAAATAATACAAATATCGAGGCTTACTAATGAAAAAATTATATTCTGCATTGATGACTGCTTTTGATGAAAATGGAAATATCAATGAAGCAGGTATTAGAGAAATGATTCGTTACAATATCGACGTTAACAAGGTTGACGGTCTATATGTAGGCGGAAGTACTGGTGAAAACTTCTTATTAGCACCTGAACAAAAACGCGAAGTATTTAAGATCGCTATCGATGAAGCAAAAGACGATATCGATTTGATCGCACAAGTTGGATCACTTGATCTTAACGAATCAAAAGCTTTAGCTAAATACGTTACTGATCTTGGCTATCCAAAGATCTCAGCTGTTACACCATTTTATTATCAATATTCATTCGAACAAATCAAAGATTACTACAATGAAATCGTTAAAGATGTCGATAACAAGTTGATCATCTACTCAATTCCTGCACTTACAGGTGTTGGACTATCACTTGAACAATTTGCTGAATTATTTGAAAATCCAAAGATCATCGGTATCAAGTATACTAACGCCGACTTCTTCCTATTAGAAAGAGTACGTAACACATTCCCAGATAAGTTGATCCTTTCTGGATTCGATGAAATGTTACTACCAGCCTTAGCATTAGACGTTGATGGAGCAATCGGTTCAACATACAACTTGAATGCTCCTAGAGCTCGTGCCGAAATGGAAGCCTTTGAAGCAGGCGACATCGACAAAGCTCGTCAAATCCAAAAAGTCAGCAACGATGCAATTTCCGCATTGATCGCTAACGACATTTATCCTTCATTGAAGTTAGTATTTGAAGAAATGGGCGTTCACGCAGGATTTACTAAAGCACCAATGGCCAAACCAAATGACAAGATGCGTGCCGGTGCTAAGAAGATCTACGAAGATTATTTTAAAGATTAAGAAGTGAATTAAGATGGAAAATAATTTTTTGGAAAAAACAAAAGGACACTTGATTGTTTCTTGTCAGGCATTACCAGGTGAACCACTTCATAGTTCATTTATCATGTCACGGATGGCTCGAGCAGCTAAGCAAGCCGGTTCAGTTGCTATCAGATGCAATTCCGTTGTGGACATTCAAGCGATCCAAGACGAAACAAATCTACCTATAATTGGATTAGACAAAGTTGACTATCCAGATTCTCCAGTTTACATCACACCGACGATCAAAGAGATGCGAGCAGTTGCCAGCACTGGTGCTGAAGTAGTTGCTTGTGATGTAACTGGTCAAAAACGACCAAACGGTGAAAATTTAGCTGACATCGTGAAACAAATGCGCCAGGAGTTTCCTGATACATTGTTGATGGCGGACACGGCGACCTTAGACAATGTGCGTGAAGCTAATGAACTAGGTTTTGATTTTATCGGAACGACTATGCATGGTTACACCCCTGAAACGACTGGCATGAACGTAGCTGATAATGACTTTGAGTACTTGAAAGAAGTACTTAAAGTTTCGAAAAAACCTGTCATTGCGGAAGGCAAAGTGGACACTCCTCAAAAGGCTCGCCGCTGCATTGAATTAGGATGTCACGCAGTTGTCGTTGGTGGTGCTATTACTAGACCACTCGAAATTGCCACGAAATTCATCGACGCGGTCAATGCCTAAAAAAAGCTCAAAGGGATGTCAAACTGTGACGTCCTTTGAGCTTTTTTAATTGTTATTACGGAATTTATTATCCATCACGATCTCAACTGTATGGCTGAGACGTTCTTGATAAGTATCATTTTCAAGTAGTAAAGTTGTGATGATATCTAAAACGTAAGTAATAGCAAATTGCGAATTGATGAAGTGAGTATTATCAATGAATTCACTATTTTTAACTAAAACCGGATAATCGGCTAATTCGTACAATCGGCTTTTTTCAACACCGGTGATCCCGATAACTTTAACACCACTTTGCTGGGCTAAAGCTGCGGCTTTGTTAAGATCGGTCGTACTTCCTGACGTGGACAAGGCTAAGATAACATCGTCCTTATTAATGATCCCACTAGTGATGTACATGATGTGACTTTCCGTCATAGGATAGGCAGCAATGCCCATTCTGATAAGGCGCTGAGCCATTTCCTGGGCAGTGTATCCGGAACTTCCGATCCCGAAAACATAGATCCGACGACAATTAGAAATGACTTTGACGATCTCTTTCAATTCATCCAGGTTGATCCGATCGGCCGTGTCTCCAAGGACGTTTTTATAAAATGAAAAAACTTCATCAGCAATCGATCCTTTACTGATCTCTTTAGTTTGAACCGGACCATTACTAGCCAGTTTAAGTTTGAGGTCGTAAAAATCACGACAGCCCATTTTTTTAACGAAACGGGTAATAGTGGCGTTGCTGACAGAAACTTTTTTGGCCAAAGTCGTAATATTCATCGTTTGGACTTTTTGGGGATTTTGAATAATTTCGAGAGCCACCTTTCTTTCCTGACGGGAAAGTGAAGGCAGATCATCTTCGATTTTTTTAAGGATCTCCATAAGATGCACTCCTTAACTATATTTAATACAATAATAAGTATTATATTGCATAATTACAATAATGATTACTGAAATGAGGCAATTAAAATGACGAAAACATATCTAGCATTCGACGTCGGTGGCACTACGATCAAGTACGCATTAGTAGACAGTGATCTCAACATCACCGAACCGGGCAAAGTAGACACGAAACACAATCAAGATGGTCATATTTTAAAACAATTGATCGAAATATCCCACCAATTTCAGCAAAAACATTTGTTAAGCGGCATCGGAGTCAGCACAGCCGGAATAGTAGGAAATGACGGTGGCATCCTCTACGCCGGACCAACCATCCCAAACTATCAAGGCACAAAGATCAAGCAAGAGCTAGAAGAAGCCACAACACTACCAGTATTCGTAGTAAATGACGTAGACGCAGCTTTATTAGGAGAAGCAGTAAACGGAACCGCCAAAGAAACAAAAAACGCCTACTGCATCGCCTTAGGAACCGGAATAGGAGGAGCAAACCTCCAAAACGGCAAACTAATCAGCGGTCAACACAACTACGCCAACTCAATAGGCTACATCCTATACGAAAAAGAAACCAACACCTACTACGAACAAAGAGCTTCAACCTTGGCACTAGAAGCAGCCTTAAAGCAATATAACGTAGGAGTAATAGAAGCCTTCGCCCTAGCCAAAAGCGGCGACAAATTCTACACCGAGATCCTACAAAATTGGGCCTACGAAGTAGCCAAAGGCCTAGCCGAAATAGTACTATTATTCGACCCAGAAATAATAGTAATCGGTGGAGCAGTCTCACAACAAGGAGACTACTTAACAAACTTGTTAACAGAACAATTGAAACAACTAGTACCAGAAGGCTTATTAAAGGCAAAAGTAAAAACAGCCGAACTAGCCGACCAAGCACAATTATTGGGAGCATTATCGAAGTTTTTGAAAGAAGAAGTAGAAGTTTAGAACAAAGAAACAAAATGAAACAACAACCACAGCACTAAACAACCAAAATAGAAGTGAGTTCAGCAGCAGAAAAGCACCAAGCTTTTGAACTTCAAAACCAAACAAAAAGAAAAAACTAGTCCTCAAATTATCCAGAAAAATGAGAGAACTAGTTTTTTAATTTTGGTTTTTAATGGTTTTGTTTTTTTTAGTTTTACTCGAAAAAAATTAAATAGATAAGGTAATCTAACCGATATCGTAAGAACGAAAAAAGGATAGTGCTAACAAATCAATAACAGCAAATTTGCAGAACATAAATAAGTACCGTCCCCACCCACCAACAGATGAGTTTTGTACCAATTTAGGTTCTGGGAGGGTGGAGGGAATTCGCCGTCAGCCATGAAATAAAGGAACGTAAGTGCTAACGCACTTGCGCAACTGGTTCTTGGTGGTGGCTACGCCACCGAACAACTAAGGAAGCCACGGCGCAATTCCCGGAACCCTCCCAGAACCGGGAACAAACCTCAAAAAAATAGCCCCGCAGTAAAACCCACAGGACCACTAAAAAATGCTATAGTTTCTTTTTAACATGATAAGGCACCACGCTCTTATCAGAATCTTTAACATCGCTCTTCTCATCAGAAGCAAAATAAACAGCAAAACTCTTTTTATTTGCAGCATCTTCAGCGATAATTAAGGATGATTCATATGGATCTTTAGCCTTATAAATTTGAGCTCCGCGGACAGCTTCTCCAAAATCACGTGAGTTAGCAATCGCGTCTCCCGGATTGAAAAATACCATTTCATCCATGGTCACCACATCCTTTCGTTGGCTTCATTATACAATTTATTGGCCAACATAGGGTAGTTATTTAAGAATTTTTGAAAGGGGTACCACATGAGTAGTGTTGAAGATTATATCAAAAAGAACGTTTTTGGTAAGCCGCAATTAAAGCCTGATGAAAAAAATAAATTTTTGGGCAACTTTGCAGAAAGAGTGGGGATCGCGTTAACGGTCGCACAAATCAAAAATCTCGACAACGTTGCGACGGTCGAAAAGGTTATGAAGCGGTATCCAGACTATCATTTATATTTAAATGGTAAAATTGATAGTTATTTAATGGACGAATATCTTAAATTAAGTGTAAAATTGAAGTATAAGTTTACAATCGTTATGACTGCGCCTGTCCGAAATGGACGTAAGGAAGTTACGGATTCCGATATGGGGCTAGTTATTGCGGATGAAAGTAAACCAATCAATTCACCGGTTATTTTATAAAATTTTTGGAGGAAGTTATGTCTAATAAATCATTAGATAAAATTGCTTTACTTGCACTAAACGGAAACAAGCCTGTTGCTGAAAGAATTTCTAAGTACATGGGTATTCCACTATTAGATGCATCTGTCTCACACTTTAGCGATGGTGAGATCAACATTCAAATCAACGAAAGTATTCGTGGTAAGAACGTTTATATCATTCATTCAGTTTCAGATCCTGTTAATGACAACTTCATGGAACTAATGATCGCTGTCGACGCATTGAGAAGAGCAAGTACGCACATGATCACTTGTGTATTGCCATATTTTGCTTACACACGTTCAGATCGTAAGTCACGTGCCAGAGAACCTATCTCAGCTAAATTATTCGCTAACATGCTAGAAATGGGTAAAATCGACCGTGTTATTGCCTTGGATATGCATGCTGAACAAATTCAAGGATTCTTCGATATTCCTGTCGATCACTTACGTGCAATGCCAATTTTTGCTAGTTATTTCCAAGATACTATTAAAGAACCTAGTGAAGACGTAGTCTTCGTAGCACCAGACCACAACTCAACTAAGCGTGCTCGTGCATTAGCTGAAGTGTTCGGCTCACAAATTGCCATCGTTGATCAACGTTCAACAGAAGACGACGATGTCGTTCCAAGTATTATCGGAGAGGTTGACGGTAAGGTATGTATTATCGTTGATGACTTGATCGATACAGGTACACGTATGATGAACAGTGCTCATGCATTGAAGGTTGCTGGAGCTACTCGTGTTATTGGTGCTGCTACGCATCCTATCTTTTCTGAGAAGGCAACTTCTAGACTTCAAGATTCTGACTTGGAAGAGGTTGTTGTTACTGATTCCATTGTTGTACCTGATGAGTGCATGTTTGATAAGCTTACTATCTTGTCTGTTACTGGATTGGTTGGCGATTCGATCGAGATGATCGAGAGTGATCAATCTATTAGCTCATTGTTTGAGGTACGTGATCAGTATCGTAAATTAAATTAAGTTCTATTGGCTGACATCTTTGATGATGTCAGCTTTTTTTCTTGAGGTGAGAGAGTTTTTGGCAGACGAGAAGCGTTTTGCTTGGCTGGACGTTGATGATTTTTGGTGGTTGAGGTTGTTGGATTGTTTGTTGGCGGGGGATAGAGGTAGTAGTTTGGTTTGGTGGTTCACTGCCGGCTCCGGGGCCCGGGGATACAATAAAGGAACGTAAGTGCTGATGCACTTGCGCAACCGAATTTGGTGGTGTCTACGCCACCGAACAACCAAGGTCGGTAACGATGCCGACTCGATTTGAGCTTTCCGAAGGAGACCGCTTCGCAAATCTCAAATACGAGTCTTTTACTAGGCAATAAATTGCCAAGTAAAATTTGGCGGCTGAGGGCTGTATCCCCGGGCCCCTCCGCCTAGGTTTGGCAATCACCCCCCTTGTTTGGTGGGGAAGTAGGTGCGTCCTATTTTTATGCGCAAGATTTGTTTGGTTTGATTTCCGTGCTGCTTCTCGGTTCGCGGGACTAAAGCTCCGCTCATTTTGCTTCCTGGCGTACCTTTTGGGTGCAATCTTTTCTTTTTCTTCTTGTTGGATAAAATTAAATACTTCTTTTGATCTCTTGCTTTTATTTCTTGCTTGCATGCTCATTCCTCGCGTGCTCGCCTTATTTTTTTGTTAATCTAAAGGTTGAAAGATGAATATAACAAAATAACCCCGGCATACCGGGATTTTATTGTATAAAAATAGACATGAGCTTACTCATATCATTATAATTAAGGCGTCGAAACCAATTACAAAGGAGTATTCATGTCCATGTCTATTTTACA
>NZ_RHOM01000009.1 GCF_003946515.1 Companilactobacillus zhongbaensis
TTGTACATCAGCTCAGTACTTTGCCTTAGACTTCCTTCAGATTCCACCTCGCGATGGACACCCTTGTCCTCAGCTCGTGATTCCGACTACTACGGCTCACAGTGGACTTTCACCACCTAGTTAACGCCCATGCCGAGCGCACCCAAATTATTCTTAGCGATTTATCGCTTAGAATAAGACTCGTATTTGAGATCGTCGAAGTGCACTTCTTCGAGGAGCTCAAATCGAGTCGGCAGCGTTCCAGTGGCTGTATCCCCGGGCCCCGGAGCCGACAGTGAACCACCACACCAAACTACCACCACTATCCCCACCAGCAAACAATCCAAACCACCAAAAATCACCAACGCCACCACAAGCAAAACGCTTCTCGTCTGCCAAAAACTCTCTCACCTCAAGAAAAAAAGCCGGCACACATAAAACGTGTACCGACTATCCAATCATCAAACCAGCATAGAAAGCCCATCTGGATCAATAATCTTAACCTTCAAGCCCTTATTCTCAAGCAACTGCGCCTCAGCCATCTTAGTAAGCTTACGACTAATAGTCTCAGGAGTAGTCCCCAGATAAGTAGCAATATCTTTCTTCTTCAAAGGAAGCGTAAACCGTTCTTCTTTCAAACCAGCCGACGTCTCCAACAAATAATTAGCCAAGCGACTCTCAACACTAGAAGTAGTAACCTCAGTATTTTGAGCTTCCAACTGAGTGATCCGTTGACCAAAAGCATTCACCATATTAACAGCCAACTTAGGAGAATCCCCCATCAATCGCTGAAAATCATCACGAGAAATCTCACAAACATCAGTGTCCATCAAAGCCTGGGCAAAACTATTCCGTTCCCAATTCTCGAACAAAGCAGCTTCGCCATCGAAATCACCAGTCTGCAAAATCCGGATCATCTGTTCCTTACCATTAGCAGCGATTTGGAAAACCTTAGCCTGCCCATGAGAAACGATCTTCAATGAATCCGCATCATCACCAGCGTGGAATATATATTCACCGCTCTTGAAATGATGTTCCGAAACAATATCTTCTAAATGTGATAAATCTTTTTCAGGTAACGCTTGGAAAATCGTTACGAGTGATAAACAACTGTCACCTGAATGTCCATGGTTGCGTTCGGTCATAAACGACATCCCCCTTTACTTACTCAAACTGAAATACTCTCTATTGTCAGATTAACACTTAGTCTAATTCAATCAAATATTTGATTTATTCGAAGTCCTCATCGTCTTCGTCGTCACCAAGACCCTCAGCAGCTGTTTTGCCAAGCAATGCTTGATAAATCCGAATTTGATGGTTGTTCCAACCTAGCATTTCAACTAGTACTTGTTGGAAAAATGGACGATCCTCTTTTTCGGCTAACTTGATTGCACGAGTGACGAACATGTTGTCAGTTGTAAGATCTTCGACAACTGTGTTGAGCATCTCTTCAGCATCCAAATATTTGTTTTCGCCATGTTCTTCAAGCATTGTGTATTCAGTGTATTCAGCCATTGTTGATGAAGGCAATTCTGCTTCGTCTAACAATTGTTCAGCAATCTTGTCGAACCATTCGTTGTTTTCTTTAATAGTATTTTTTAGAACGTTCTTGTAGTTTTCAGCGTTTGGTCCCTTAATGAACCAGCTGATTTGGTGAAGTTTAACGTTCAACACCATGTGGTTTGATAAAACATGGTTTACCATTGCTCCGGCAGTTGGTTTGTGGTGATCAACGTCGGCTTGTTTTTGTTCTGCTGCTAATTTTGCATCAAGTGTAGCTTGTTCTGTCATTATGCAGTCTCCTTAACTTTTAATTTCTTAACTTCGTATCCTAATTCAGTAATTACATTTGATAAATCTTCGCCGCTAACTTTTGATTCATCAAAATCGGCTCTAACCTTACCAGCATTGAATAATACTTTTACGTTAGAAACTCCGTCTTGATTTGCGACTGCCTTTTGAATCTTTGTCATACATGAAGGGCATGTTAACTCGCCTAATTGTAAAATAGCTTTTGCCATAATATAAAACCTCCTACTTACTTCTTTGATCAAGTAAACATCTCTGTTCCTCAACCTTACATTCTTTATCATAGTACCTATTGGGGAGGATTAACTTGACCAATGTCAAGAAATCCAAATTCTTTTAAAAAATTATCTCAGCAGTCTCATCGCATTGAAGATAACTACTAAAATACTTGCTTCGTGAACGAACATTCCGGAAGCCATGTGGATGATACCTACTAATAAACCTAATAGTAGTAAAGCAACCGTTGCGACGGCGATAAAAATATTTTCCTTCGTATTAGCAACGGTCTTCTTAGCCAAAATGTAGGCGTGGGCTAAGGAAGCAAAACTTGATTTAACTAAAACGATGTCAGCTGTATCGATGGCAACGTCAGTACCTGTTCCCATTCCGATACCGATATCAGCAGTAGCTAGTGAAGGCGAATCGTTGATACCATCACCAACGAAGGCTACTTTGTGACCTTTAGCTTGGAAATCTTTAACGAAATCTAATTTTTGCTCGGGTAGTAGTTCAGCGTGGACCTCATCAACTGGTAACTTTTCAGCTACACGTTGAGCAGCCAATCTATTATCACCTGTGAGCATTACAACACGTTGGATACCGGCTTTTTTAAGAGCTGTCAGTCCATCAAAGGCATCAGGACGTAATTCATCATTAACACCTGTGATCACTCTGATTTCTTTGTTTACAGCCATGATGACGATTGAATCACCATTATCTAAACGGTCATCGATCGATTTTCTATTTTCAGAAGTGATCTCAACGCCGTTAGCTTGCATTAATCTTTCATTACCAACTAAAATTTCTTTTTCAGAATCGCTACCGATCATTCCTTGACCCTTAACTGTGTCAAACTCAGGGATCTCAGGATAATCTTTGATTCCTTCATTACTAATATATTTAACGATGGCATGGCCTAATGGGTGATCAGAACCTTTTTCAACCGCAGCTAATGTTGCCATGTCGGCAGTAGCGTCAGTTCCAAAAGTATCCATTTTTGAAACGGTCATTTTACCAGTAGTTAAAGTACCTGTCTTATCTAATACTAATGTGTCGATGTGTGAAAAACTGTTAACAGCATTTCCACCTTTCATCAAAATACCGTTCTTAGCCCCATTACCGATACCAGCAACGTTAGAAACTGGAGCACCGATAACTAAGGCACCAGGGCAACCTAGAACGAGGACAGTGATGGCTAATTCGAAGTTTTGAGTAAAGGCCCAAACTAAAGCAACAATGATCAAAACTGCTGGTGTGTAATATGTGGCGAACTTATCAATAAATCTAGCAGCTGGAGATTGGCTATCTTGAGCCTCTTCAACTAATTCGATGATCTTACCAAAAGTAGTATCTTCACCAACTGATGAAGTTTCAATGGTAACTGTACCATTATCGATCAATGATCCAGCATAGACGGCATCACCGTCTTCTTTTTGAACTGGTGCTGATTCACCTGTAATGGAAGCTTCGTTGAAATAACCAGTACCTTCCACGATTTTTCCATCAACTGGGATCTGACCACCAGGTTTAACCATGACATGGTCACCTTCGTCCAAATCGTCAACATCAACGGTAGTAACATTACCATCGTCATCAACTAATTCAGCTTGTGTTGGTGCCATTTGGGTTAAATCCTTAACTGAAGAACGTGTTTTTTGCAAAGTTCTTTGTTCCAAATAATTACCGAACAAGAACAAGAATGTAACAACGGCTGATTCTTCGTATTCACCGATGATAAAGGCACCGATGACGGCGATAGTCACTAATAGTTCAATACTAATAACTTTATTTGCTAAGGCGCTCCAAGCGTGCAAGGCAACTGGGATAGCACCGATAACACTGGCAATTATCATTAAGATAGTTGCAACTAATTCGACTTTAAATAAATATGTAAACAATAAACTGGCAACGATCAAGATCGCTAACAATCCGGTTATTTTGTTTTGATGCTTTTGAATCCAAACATTAAGTTTCATCATAAGGCTTTGATACCCCCTATTATTTTTTGATGAGTAATTATTTTCGTCCGCCTCATCAACTTACAAATCATATTGTAGGGGGTAAAGCTGATTAAAAAATTGATACTAGTCAAGTTTGGGGAAATTAATCAATTTATTTTTTTTATAATTATCTAACATCCCTAAAAGTGGCGAAAACCCGTATAATTAAAGGGCTAGATTATTTTTGACCCTGTCATTTCGCTCGTGATTTTCATGAAAATTGTTCGTTAGCAGTTGCAACCTTAAAAATCCTGTGCTATTGTAGATGAAGATTAGAAGTTAATTAAATTAATGAAAGCAGGATTAAGAAATGAAATTGTCTAACAGCAACAATACGTTAAATAATATATCATCTTCATGGTATTACTACTTTATCAATGAGTGATCGCGACCTTCGGGTGTGTCGGTCACGGCACATTCGATAAAGTAGATTTTTAACGTGTTTACTTGATCGAGTGATTATATTTAACAATTACACTTGGTTGAGTAGGACAATTTTTTCAGGACTGTTTATTTAGCGGTCGACCAAGTGTTTCAATTCACTTGATCGACCGCTTTTTTTATTCAAATTAACCGAAATGACAGCAACAACAAGCATTGGGAGGAATTATTACATGAAATACATGACAGCAGGAGAAAGCCACGGACCAGAAGAAATCGCCATTATTGAAGGCATCCCTTCAGGACTTCACATCTCAGAAGAAGATGTCAATAAACAATTGGCTCGCCGCCAACACGGCTATGGTCGAGGACGAAGACAAGTCATCGAAACTGACACTGTTAAATTTTTATCCGGTGTCAGACATCAAACTACCTTAGGCTCACCACTAACCTTAAACGTTCACAACGATGATCATAATCACTGGGCTAGCATCATGGCACCTAATGATGTCGAAACTCCAGAAAATTCAGTGAGAAAGGTCATGCGTCCTAGACCTGGACACGCCGATCTAGTCGGTGGCATGAAATATCGCCACTTTAAAGATCTCAGAAACGTCCTTGAAAGATCATCCGCGAGAGAAACCGTTATGAGAGTCGCCGTTGGTGCCGTTTCAAAACAACTACTAAGTGAGTTAGGCATCGACGTTCACGGCTTCGTCTTAAACATCGGGCCTGCCAAATCAGACCTCTCAAAATTAGAAAGCTTTAATACTTTAGACGATTTAAGACAAGTAACCGAGAGTTTTCCTACTAGAACCTTAGATGAAGCTTCCGACAAGCAAATGCAAGACGTCATCGACCAAGCTAAAAAAGAAGGCAACACCGTCGGTGGCACGGTTCAAGTTTTTGCAACAGGCGTTCCTGCTGGACTTGGCTCTTACGTTTCCGCCGATACAAAACTCGATGCTAAGATCGCGCGAGCAATCGTCGGGATCAACGCCTTTAAAGGCGTCGACTTCGGTGGTGGTTTCGACAATGCTGAGAAATTCGGTAGTCAAGTAATGGATGAGATCTTTTGGTCCGCGGACAAAGGATTTTATCGTGGATCTGATAACTTAGGTGGATTTGAAGGCGGCATGACAACTGGTGAAATGATAGCCGTTCGCGGAGTCGTCAAACCAATTCCTACCTTGTATCGCCCAATGCATTCCGTCGACATCGATACGCATCAAGAGCACAAAGCTAGTATCGAACGTTCCGACACTACCGCCGTTACCGCAGCTGCTGTCATTGCCGAAAGCATGGTAGCAATCGAATTAGCCAAGGCAGTTCTCGACAAATTCGACAGCGACAACATAGATCGATTAAAAGAACAATTGAAAGCATACCGAGAAGAAATCAAACAATTCTAAAGGAGATAATTATTATGGATGAAGATATGAGAAATATACATGCACTTAAAATGTTAGCAGTTGAAGCAATTTCTAATGCAAATTCGGGACATCCCGGAATCGTACTCAGCGTGGCACCTATGCTTTACACTTTAGCCACTAGACATCTTCGCGTTGATCCAGCAGACCCAACTTGGATCAATCGTGACCGCTTAGTATTATCAGCAGGACATGGCTCAGCTCTTTTGTACAGTCATCTTCATCTATCAGGGTTTGACGTGTCGATCGACGACTTAAAGAGATTCAGACAACGTGGTTCCAAAACTCCCGGACATCCCGAATTTGGAGCAACTCCTGGTGTTGACGCAACGACCGGTCCCTTAGGACAAGGTGTCGGAATGGCAGTCGGAATGGCAGTCGCCCAAAAACGTCTCGAAGCAAAATTTGGCAAGTTGATGGATCACAACACTTTCGCCATCGTCGGTGACGGTGACTTAATGGAAGGAATTTCTCACGAAGCTGCCGAATTCGCCGGAATCAACAACTTAGACAAGTTGATCATACTCTACGATTCAAACGACATTTCCTTAGATGGACCAACTAGTCGTTCCTTCAAGACTAACCAACGCGACCGTTTCCAAGCTTACGGCTTCGATACTTTCTTAGTAGAAAATGGTGATGACGTTGAAGCAATCGACCAAGCCATTCAACAAGCTAAAGCATCTGACAAACCCGCATTTATCGAAATTAGAACCATCATCGGTGAAGGTTCTCCTGATCAAGGTACTAACAAAGTTCACGGTGCCCCACTCGATGACAACGCCTTAGAAGTATTAAGAAACAACCTCGACTGGCACGAAGCTCCCTTCACAGTGCCAGCAGACATCGAAGAATCTTTCCACGAAAAAGTTCGCGACCGTGGTCAAAGAGCTCATGCCAATTGGGAACAAGCACTCCAAGCTTCACCGCAAAAAGCCGAACTACTCCACGACTTCGAAGTTCCCGTTTCAATTGATGCAACCAAATTAACTAGTTTCAAACCTGGCGACAAAAACGCCGGCAGAAAAGTTGGTCATACAGCTATGAACGACATCGCTCAACAAGTTCCTAACTTGATCGGTGGTGCAGCCGACCTAGCTTCTTCAACCAAAACAGAGATCGAAGATGGCGGCACATTCTCAGCTGACAACCCTACTGGTAAAAACATCGCCTTCGGTGTTCACGAATTTGGAATGAGCACGATCATGAACGGGATCGCCTTACACGGTGGTCTCAAAGTCTTCGGTTCAACTTTCGCCGTCTTCTCCGACTACTTAAAAGTCGGTATCAGATTAAGTGCTTTACAAAAACTACCAGTCATCTACGTCTTCACTCACGATTCAATTGCCGTGGGTCAAGATGGACCAACGCATCAACCGATCGAACAATTAGCCGGATTACAAAGCATCCCTAATTTAAACGTCGTTCGTCCCGGAAGCCCTAACGAGATCGTTTCTGCTTGGAAGATGGCCATCGAATCAACGAATCGTCCCACAGTCATGTTCTTGAGCCGTCAGGACATTTCTGAACTTCCAGCTGACAACTCAGCTAACTTGCTTGAAAAACGCGGTGGTTACGTCGCAAACTTCGAAAAAGGCAAGTTATCTGCTATCTTATTAGCAACCGGTACCGAACTAGAATTGGCCAAAGCAGCTCAAACACAACTCGAAAAAGAAAACATCTTCACACGAGTAGTCTCCATGCCTGACCAAGCCAAGTTCTTGCAACAAGACATCCTCTACCGTGAAAGTGTCCTACCTAACAACCAACGTCGCCGTATTGCCATCGAAATGGCCAGTCCACTCGGTTGGGCTAACGTCGTTGGCCTCGACGGTAAGATCATCGGGACCGATACCTTCGGTGAATCAGCCAAGCCCGACGAAGTCATCAGTGACTTTGATTTCACAGTCGACAATGTCGTTTCATCAGTCAAAAACCTTCTATTCAAAATGGAAAAGGTGGGATAACATGCCTAAAGCTTTATACGGTTTGATCGGCTACCCAGCCATGCATTCGAAATCACCCATCATGCAAAACGCAGCGATGGAAAAATTAAACATCGATGCCGAATATCAAGCCTTCGAATTTGCCCCAACAAAAATGAACGACGAGATCCAGAAATTAAAATTAAAAAACATCCAAGGATTCAACGTCACCATGCCTTACAAACAGGCGATCATTAACTACTTGGACGAAGTTGATCCCTTAGCCAAAAAGCTCCAATCAGTCAACACCGTGAAAAAAGTCGCTGACAAATGGATCGGCACTTCGACTGACGGACCAGGTTTTTGGCACACGATCAAAAATGATCCTAAAAAAGTCATCATCATCGGAACTGGTGGAGCTGCTAGAGCCATCATTTCTAGCAAGCCCGAAAACGTTGAATTAAAAGTCTTCAATCGTAACTCCAAACGTTTTCCACTTCATCAAAAACAGATGAAAGAGCTTTTTAACATCGACTTGATCAAACAATCAGAGATCTTAAAAGATCTACCGGATGCTGACTTGATCATCAACGCTACTAACGCCGGAATGCGTGACAGTGAAAGTGTCTTGAGCGAGACCGATTTTTTACAGGCAAAGAAATCGGCTCATGTCGTTGATATCATTTATCGCGACCGTCCGACAAAATTCATGGACAACGCAACCAGCGCCGGATTGACCGCCGAAAACGGCTTGAACATGTTGATCGCACAAGGCGTGCTCAGCTTCCAGTTTTGGTTCGGCCAAAATGCACCAGAACAATTAATGTCACAAAAGGTTCATCAATAAGAAAACTAATACAAAAGAGGAATAATAACATGATTATCGAATTAACAAACACTGAAGCAGCTAACAAAGTAATGGAACAAGCTAACGAAAAGAAATTGGAACACGTATTCCAACACAATAATCGCATCGGATTCGTCGACCAAAAGGCCCTAGGAGACGTACCTTTCGAAATCAAAGACGTCAAAGAAGTTTTTACAGACCATCCCGCAGCCATTCAAGCTAGCCGTTTATTCCATCCCGAAAATACTGTCATTAAAACTGAACACAGCACGATCGGTGACGGTAGTTTCTCCCTCATCGCTGGCCCTGACTCAATCGAATCAGAAGAACACATCCAATTGATGGGTAAAGACGTTCAAGAATCAGGAGCAACACTCCTACGTGGTGGTTCATTCAAGCCTCGGACTAACCCATACAGTTTCCAAGGTCTCGGTGAAGAAGGTCTCAAATGGCATCGTGAAGCTGCCGACAAACTAGGCATGGATATGGTCACAGAGATCATGGACACTAGAGATCTCGAAATGATCGACAAATACACCGACATGTTCCAAATCGGAACTCGTAACATGCAAAACTTCGCCTTACTAAAAGCTGTTGGTAAAACTAACAAACCAGTCGTCTTAAAACGTGGTATGTCAGCAACCATCGACGACTTGTTGAATGCTTCAGAATACATCGCTGCCGGCGGTAACCACCAAATCATCTTGATGGAACGTGGTATTAGAACCTTCGACAACAAGTACACACGTAATACTTTCGATGTTTCAGCTATTCCTGTTTTGAAAGACTTAACTCACTACCCAGTGATCGGTGACCCTTCACACGCTGCTGGTGTTACTAAATTCGTTGAACCAATCGGACTCGCAGCAGCTGCTGCCGGAGCTGACGGCTTGATGGTCGAGATCCACAACCACCCTAAGGAAGCCTTCGTTGATGGCAAGCAAGCTCTAACTCCAGCTCAATTCGACCATCTAGCAAAAGTCGCAACTGACATTCATAACTTAGTGAAAGAAGAACAATAATGATAACCGTAACTCTACCTAATAAAACTTACGACGTAAAAATTGAAATGGGACTCGGTCGCAAGATCGGCACTGAAATCCAACAAGTTTGGTCAAAAAGAAAAGTCATCGTCATTACCGATGAACAAGTTGGCGACCTATACTTGCACACCACTGTCAGCGAATTGCAAAAAGCCGACTACGATGTCATCACGGCTACCGTCCCCGTCGGTGAAAAATCCAAGAGCTTAAAATTTGTCGGTGAGATCATCCAGACCATGGCCGATAGTGGCTTCACTCGTGGCGACGGCGTCATTGCCCTTGGTGGTGGAGTTGTCGGTGATCTCTCAGGAACCGTTGCCAGCCTTTACATGCGAGGAATTGCCTTCATCCAGATCGCCACTTCGATGACCGCCATGGTCGATTCTTCAGTCGGTGGCAAAACGGCCGTCAATCTCGGCAAAGTTAAAAACATCATCGGCTCATTTTATCAACCAGACTTAGTTTTGATCGATCCGATTTTTTTAAATAGCTTGTCGGAACGCAATTTAGTCGAAGGTTACGGTGAAGTCGTCAAATGCAGCGCCTTAGAAGGTGGCGACTTCTTCGACTTAACAGGTAATATCAACTCCGTAGATGACATTTTGGCAAACGCTAGCGAATTGATCGAAAGATCGGTCAACTTTAAAGCTAACGTCGTCATGAAAGACGAAAAGGAAAGCAATCTTCGTCGGATCTTGAATTTTGGTCATACGTTAGGTCACGCCATCGAGTTGTTAGCTGACGGAAAATTGATGCACGGTGAAGCTGTAGCGATCGGCATGGTTTCCATTTGCCAATGCTTCGAAAAAACTAACGTCACTTCCAATGACATCACTCAAGCCATTAAAAAGCGGCTCCTTGCTGTCGGCTTACCAACTGAATCAAATTTGATCGGCACACCTGCCTTTTTTGACCATTTGAAAAATGATAAAAAAAATGACCACGGGACTTTGAATCTCGTCGCCTTAAAAAAAATTGGACAACCAGTGATCGTCCCTACTAAATTGACAGAAATGCCTGATTTTGTCTCTGCCGTCACTGTGAAATAGCAAGGAGAACAGTATGAAACAACTACCAACAACAGAAAATGGACTACATGGAGAAATCGTCGTTCCCGGCGATAAAAGTATTTCCCACCGAGCTTTGATGTTCGGTGCCATGGCCAACGGAACGACCAAAGTATTAAGACGTCTAGATTCTGCTGATGTTTCAAGCACGATCAGCGTATTAAAAGCTTTAGGAGCTCAGATCACTGAACTTGACGATGAAACGACCGAAGTCATCGGAACTGGCATCAACGGTTTAAAAAATCCCACAACAGCTTTAGACATGGGAAATTCTGGGACATCAACACGTCTTTTGACTGGATTGATCACGGGGGCTGGCATCAAGGCTACTATTATAGGTGACGACAGCTTATCGACTCGCCCAATGAAACGAGTAACTGACCCGCTCTCAGAAATCGGTGGCCAATTATCAACGACCGACGGTCACTTGCCGATCAAGATCAATGCTTCAAAACTGGCACCAACAATCAACCAAACCCTCAAAGTAGGTTCGGCGCAAGTCAAAAGTGCCCTGCTATTAGCAGGCTTAGCAGCTGGCTCGGATACTTTCGTGACCGATCCATTCAAAACGAGAAATCACACCGAACAAATGTTGCCAAAATTCGGCGTCGACGTTTCGATCCAAGGCGATACCATCCACATCCCTGCCGGTCAAAAACTACAGCCGACTGAGATCGAAGTCCCTGGCGACATTTCGTCAGCCGCTTACTGGATCGTTGCTGGATTGATCACACCGAACAGTCAGTTAACGATCAAAAACGTTGGGATCAATCCAACTCGAACTGGTTTGTTAACAGTCTTAAAAAACATGGGCGCTGACATTACCATTGATCAAAAAGACACCATCGGTGAACCAATCGCCGATATCACTGTCAAAACTAGTCAGCTCCACGGAACGGTCGTTAAAGGCGACATTATTCCTTCATTGATCGATGAGCTACCGATGGTCGTCCTCGCTGCCACGCAGGCGGAAGGTCAAACGATCATCAAAGACGCAGCTGAATTAAAAGTTAAAGAAACCGATCGGATCCAAACTGTGACCGAAGAATTGAACAAATTAAATGCTCAAGTAATCGCCACAGATGACGGCTTCATAATTAACGGACCAAAGCAGCTTTTTGCTAACGATACACACGTTTCTGGACATTCAGATCATCGAATTGCGATGATGTTAAGTGTTGCAGCTTTAGTAACCAATGGTACTATTGTGTTAGATGATGACGAGAGTGTGCAAATCTCGTATCCAACATTTTTCAATAACCTGGAAGGAATCGTGTAATCATGACAAAAGTAATCGTAGACGGACTTGGATCAATGGGAAGTTCCCTAGCAGAAAAATTAGAAAGTAGCGGCTATTACGTAATTGGTATAGATGACAATCCATCTACAACGCAGATTGCTTTGTCGGCCAATGTCGTCAATGAGATCGGACATTGGGACGAAGAAACAGCTAAACAAGCTGATTTAATTATTTTATGTACTCCTGTTTCAGTAATTATTAAGCAATTAAACGCTCTCAAAGAAATGGACTTAAAAGATAACACTATTATTATGGATATCGGTTCAACCAAAGGCGAAATTCTCCAAGCAGCCGCTGGTTTAAAGAACTTTATCGGTGGTCACCCTATGATCGGTACTGAAAGAAAAGGTATCGTCGGTCGTGACAAAGATATGTTCAAAAACACTCCTTTCTTCTTGATCGGTGACAACGACCTAGCTGAAAAAGTAACCAAATTGTTGAGTCCCTTAGGTTCCGATTTCCAACAATTGTCAGCAAACGAACACGACCACTTAACAGCAGCCATCAGTGCATTACCACACCTTGTGGCCTATGCCCTAACTGACTCTGTCGACAAAATGTTACCTGACAACAAATTAAACTGGCAAAACCGTGTCGCTGGTGGTTTTAGCGATACAACACGGATTGCCAAATCCAATCCAAGTTTGTGGACTGACATCATTATGTCCAACAGACAACAAATCATCGAAGGTCTCGATAACATGATCGATACACTATCAGACTATCGTAATGACCTAGCACAAGATGATAATGAGAAATTAAACAAGAAAATATCAAAGGCTCAAGAAATTAGAAAAAAGGTAGGTGAGCCTATAAATGGCTGACACTGTAATGCTAATTGGCTTCATGGGCGCAGGTAAAACAACTGTCGGACAACAGTTAGCCCAGGCCACTTCGCAAAAATTTTTAGATTTAGACGACGAATTCGTCAAAGAAACAAAAACTTCGATCAACGATTTTATGGCTGAACACGGTGAAGCAGGCTTTCGGAAAATGGAAACTAGTATCCTCGCCAACAGATTACTAAGCCCCGGCGTTATTAGCACTGGCGGTGGCATCATCGAATCAGCAGACAACCGCCAGATCATCCAAAACAGCGATGCAAAGGTGATTTTCTTGCAAGCTGATTTTGCGACAGTCTTACAACGATTGTCGGCTGATACTGATCGGCCATTGTTACGTAAGCTTTCGATGAAAGAACTATTGGACCGTTGGGAATTGCGCCAACCACTCTATAATCAGGTGGCTGATGCGGTGGTGATGACTAACGGTAAGGCTCCGAGAAAAATTGTCAATGAACTGATGAGTTTGTTGGAGTCTCCGGATGATTCTTTGATTGGATTGCGTAGTCAGATCGATAGTTTGGATCGCCAGATTTTGCGATTGGTTTCGGAACGGATCGATGTTGTTAAGGAAGTGGCTGATTTTAAGAAGCGCAATGGTATTTCGGTTGTACAGCAGGATCGGATGGATCAGATTCGCGCAGAGCTGAAGTCGGAGTTTCGTGCCGATGGGAATATCTCGGATGATTTTGTTGACGCGATGGTTAGTTTGTTGACTTCTTCTGCGATTGATCATGAGAATAGGATGATTGGTTAGATGGACGCTCATTTTTGTGAGCGTCTTTTTTTCTTGAGGTGAGAGAGTTTTTGGCAGACGAGAAGCGTTTTGCTTGTGGTGGTGTTGGTGATTTTTGGTGGTTGGGGTTGGTGGTAGTAGTTTGGTGTGGTGGTTCACTGCCGGCTCCGGGGCCCGGGGATACAGCCACTGGAACGCTGCCGACTCGATTTGAGCTCCTCGAAGAAGTGCACTTCGACGATCTCAAATACGAGTCTTATTCTAAGCGATAAATCGCTAAGAATAATTTGGCGGCTGAGGGCTGTATCCCCAGGCCCCTCCGCCTAGGTTAGTACAATCCCCCCTTTGTTTAGTGGGGAAATAGGTGCTTCCTAGTTTTATGCGCAAGATTTGTTTTGTTTGAGCTCCTTGCTGCTTCTCGGTTCGCGGGACTGAAGCTCCGCTCATTTTGCTTCCTGGCGTACCTTTGGTTTGCAATCTTTTGTTTTCTTTCTTGTTGGATAAGTGGATTTTTTTCCTGTTTGTTCTCTTGCTTTCGCTTCTGGCTTGCGTGCTCGATTCTCTCGCACTCTCGCCTTGTTCTGATTTATCTTTTTTCTCTGATTATTTTGATTCTTCTTTTTCTATTTTTCTCCGTTTGATTCATATTGCTTTTGCTCTCCCCTCGTTTTCTTGCTCGCTTGCTCGTTCCTCGCACTCTCGCCTCTTTCTGTTTTTTCCTTTTTTTCTAATAACTTGTTTATTTTACGTAATTATTTTGTAGATTTACTTTCATGTTAGTTTGACCGATGTTCTTCTTCATTCCCTTTTCTTTGTTTTTATCTGGTACTATTTAAGTGAATGTAGCGTTACGTTTTTCTGATGTAAAAGGCTTTTGACAGACTTTTGTTTGCGGTTGGTTCTTAATTAGAGATGGGGAGATGCTTATGTTTATTGGGTCTAAGATTTCGGATTTGCGTGCTAGTCGGGGTTGTAGTCAGGAGAAGTTGGCTGAGTTGCTTTTGGTTAGTCGGCAAACTATTTCTAACTGGGAGAATGATAAGACTTATCCTGATATTGATCGATTGGTGGCTTTGTCTGATTTGTTTGATGTCTCTCTGGATGAATTGATTAAGGAGGATATTCCGCTGATGAAAAATAAGATTGCTCGTCAGAAGATTCGTTTGTATGGGTTTAGTTTTATTAGCGTTTTGGTTTTGTCTTATCTTAGTTTGATTACTTTGAAGTGGTCAATTTCTTTAGGTTCTTGGTTGGTTGGTGCTTTTTGTGTCTTGGGATTGGTGTTGTTATATTTTCTATGGAAGACTGCTGACTCCGCTAATTTAAAGACTTTTTCTCAAATAGTGTCATTTTCGCAAAATAAATTGACTCCACCTGTTCATCGCTCCAAAGCTAAAATCATTTGGCTGACTATTTTAGGTGGCATCATTGGTTTAGGGATCGGCTTGGTCTTAGTTTGGCTCATTTTCCACTTTGTTTTGAACCTAATTTGATGAAATGAGGTTTTCATAATGGCCGGATTAGAAGATAAAGACTATTTACTACGTCAATATAGTCAAATTGCAAAAATGTTAGGCAATTTCGTCAATAAGGAAACTGCTGAGCAAATTATCCATTTTGATATTAAGCAAGAGCAAACTACTAATAATCGTAAGAAAGATGATTGATCTTTAACGAAATTTGGAAGATTCCACAAAAAAAAGCCATCCACCCCTGGATGACTTTTTTATTAATCTCTTACTACACCGGTTCTTACTAACTTAACCCCATTTGTTAAGTTGTCGGCGATTGGACATGTGTCCTCGATGAAGTCAGCGAATTTCTCTGCTTTTTCTTGTGATTCATTTGTCTTGAAGTGCGTTTCAAAACGAATTTCTTGGAAACCATTACGAATATTAGGATCCCCCATGAATCCAGCTGGATCGAAGTCCCCTGCTAATTCGATGTGAAACTCTTCAAATTCGAATCCAAATTTCTTTGCGAATGAGGCTGCACAGATCGATTGGCAAGCGCCTAATGCACAAAGCAAAACCTCGATTGGATTCATTCCAGCGTCTGTTCCACCCATGTGTTTTGGTTCATCGATCAAAATCTTGAAATTTCTTGATGCCGTTTCAACCTGCATGCCTTCAGGTAATTTTTTGGCAGTTGCTGTAACTGTTTGTAACATTTGAAATTCCCCCTTGAGTTTGTGATGTTTTTAACTTACAGACAAATTTTATCATGCAAAAAATATAAAAACAATACTTAGCTAAGTAATTATTTATAATCTGTACTATTAATAAATATATTTTGTTATACTTGATAAAAATAACAAGGAGGATCCGCTGGTGTTTAAAATCGACAACTGTTTAGCTTTCATTACAAATCAAAGCGGCAAAATTTTCTCAGAAGCTTTAGAGAAAGACCTACGACCGTACGGAATAACCCGCAGCCAGTGGATAGCCTTATACTTCCTCCACGAAACACCCAAAATAACTCAAAAAGAGCTAGCAGAAAAAATGTCCATCAAAGAACCAAGCATAGTTCGCCTAACGCAACGCTTAGAATCGGAAGGCCTAATAAACAGGATCCAAGACGAAAACGACAAAAGAAACAAACAACTGCAACTAACCAAAAAAGGCAACGAAAAATGCCTAGCCCTACTACCAGTCGCAGAAAACTTCAAAGACCACACAGTAAAAGGAATAAGTGACCAAGACCTCGAAACCGTCGTCAAAGTACTAAATCAAATGGTCGAAAATACAAAAAAGGACTAAAAAAGAACTTCACCTCAAGACCTTGAATTTGCCTTTGGTTTTGATCTTGGTTTAGGTTTCATTCATTTTACCCAAACAAAAATCAACAAGATAAGCCCCGAAAAACAAATCCTAGGACTCAACAAAAAATGGGTACTTCAATATAAACCAAAACAGTCTACCCCTATAAAACTAAGTACCGTAACCCCACAAAAAATTATTGATTGTACTACCCTAGGTTCTGCGGGGGATGGAGGAAATTCGCTGTCAGGTGTGAAATAACGGAACGTAAGTGCTAACGCACTTGCGCAACTGGTTCTTGGTGGTGGCTACGCCACCGAACAACTAAGGAAGCCACAGTCGCAATTCCCGGAACCCTCCCGCAGAACCGGCAGTGAACCACCATCCAATCAACGACCGCAACAAAAATAAAACACAAGCAAAGATAAAAAACCAAAATCAAAAGCCCAAACCCAATCGCAAAAGCAGCCTATCATAAACCGATAGGCTGCTTTTTCTCTTACTATTAATAAAACTACACATCACGTCGCTTCCGCTCCATCATCTGGGCCAACATATCCCCATTACGTTTCCCTTGATTAAGCTCGACCATCTCACCAGTGGCGACATAAACCGTCCACTCAGCAAGATTGACAATATGATCGCCGATTCGTTCTAAAAGACGGTCGACCATCAAATAGCTTGAGCCCATTTTAGCAGTGATCTCGCCATCTTGAATGGCATCAGTTACTAAGGCTCTCGTCATAATGTATTTTTTATCGACATGCAAATCTTCTCTGGCAATTGATCTTGCTAGTTCTGCATCATTTCTGACGTATGAATCCAAGGCTTGCTCGAGCATTGTTCTGATTTGTGATGTCATATCTGCGATTTTCTGTTCAACGGTTGGTAGCCGATGATCAGTCTCCCCACGGATCGTTTCTTGCGCAATGCTGACTGCGTGGTCCCCGATCCGTTCCAAGTCAGAGCTAGCTTTCAGAATAACCATGATAATTCGTAGATCTGTTGCCACAGGTTGTTGTAATGCAATGAAATCAAAAGCCTCTTTTTCAAGGCAAACTTCTTCACTATTTGTGTTTTGATCATCTTCGATTACTTCCTTTGCCAAAGTATTATCATGCGTGGTGAATGCTTTGGTAGCCTGATAAATTTGCTCGCTCGTATTAATCCCCATTTGCATGAATTGATCATGCAATCTATTCAATTCATTTGAAAATAACTTTCGCATTAGTTTTCCTCCGGAATAAACCAACTACCCAATCACTTGATTGGATTAACCAAAGGCACCAGCAATATAATCTGCCGTGGCTGGCATTGTTGGATTCATAAAAATTTTGCTTGTTTTATCATATTCCACCACGTGTCCCAAGTGGAAAAAGGCGGTGTAGTTACTAATACGTGTTGCCTGTGACATGTTATGAGTAACAATTATGATAGTGTATTTTTTCTTTAATTCAGTCAATGTATCTTCGATCTTTGAGGTAGAAATTGGGTCTAAAGCACTAGCCGGTTCATCCAACAATAAAATATTTGGATGCATAGCGATGGAACGTGCGATACAAAGACGTTGAGCTTGCCCACCGGATAAAGAAAGAGCACTCTTGTCGAGTTCATCCTTAACTTCATCCCATAAAGCTGCTTCTTTCAAACTAGTTTCAAGTCGCTCATCCAAGACCTCTTTGTCCTTGATACCGTTACTCTTCAAACCGAACAAGATGTTTTCTCTGATCGACTTCGCAAATGGATTGGGCATTTGAAATACCATTCCGATTTGCTTTCTAACCTCGTAAACATTTACCTTTATTGAGTTGATGTCAGTTCCTTGGTACATGATCTTACCTTCAACTCGGGCAATTTTATCGTTCATACGATTCAATGATCGCAAATACGTTGATTTTCCTGAACCAGAAGCTCCGATCAACGAAGTGATCTGATTCTTTGGAAATTTAAGTGTTGCATCAAATATGGCATGACTGTCGCCATAAAAAACTTGTAAGTTATCAGATGAGATCTCGATCTCATCTTCGATAGTTACGATTGATTTTTCCTCAAGATTGTATGTTTTCATAGTTTTACCTCGTTGCCGTCATCTTCTTGTAGAGCCAATTTCCGATGAAACGTGCTCCTAAATTGAATACTAAGATCACAATGATCAATACTGCTGATGAAGCACTCGAAATCAAGTGAGCATCAGGCGTAACGCTTTCGGTATTGACCTTCCAAATATGAACGGCTAGTGTTTCAGCAGGACGCATTGGGTTTAAAAAACTAGCTGGATCAAAAATATTCCAGTTGCCGTAATCAACGGATGGTGCACTTTGACCAGCAGTATAGATCAAGGCGGCAGCTTCACCGAAGACACGTCCAGCGCTCAAAATCACACCTGTCAAAATACCAGGTAACGCTACTGGCAAAATGATCCGTGTGATCGTACGCCAGTCTGAAAGTCCTAACGACATCCCTGCTTGTTTTTGTAAATCAGAAACACTATTGAGTGATTCTTCGATACTCCTTGTCAATAAAGGCAAGTTGAAAAATGTCAAAGCGATGGCACCAGACAAAATTGAGAAACTCAAATTCAATTGGATTACTAAGAATAAGTAACCAAACAAACCAACAACCACTGAAGGTAGTGAACTAAGCACTTCGATAGTGGTTCTGATCAAATGCGTGAACCAATTGTCAGCTGCGTATTCGGCTAAATAAATACCAGACCCCAAGGCAATTGGGAACGAAATAATCAAGGTTAGTACTAATAAGTAGAGCGAGTTGAACAGTTGATCACGAATACCACCACCGGCACTAAAGGCTTGTGCAGGTGAACTCAACAATTGCCAAGAAATATGTGGCACACCATTGAATAAGATGTAACCAATAAGAAATAACAGGATTAAAACAACGATGCCAACTAAGCCATAGATGACTCCCGTTGCGATATTATTTGTACGTTTTGGATTCATTTTTTAATACTGCCTTTCTTACCAATAAATCTAACAATTAAGTTGAAAAATAGAGACATGAATAACAAGATTAAAGCCAATGACCAAAGAGCGTTATTTGGCAATGTTCCCATAACTGTGTTTCCAACATCGGTCGTCAATTTACTAGTCAAAGTTGAAGCTGGTGATACTAGTCCTTTTGGCATCAACAGTGCATTTCCGATAACCATTTGAACAGCTAGCGCTTCCCCAAACGCTCTAGCCATACCAAAAATGATGGCCGTTAAAATACCTGGTGCAGCAGTTCTTAAAATAACTTTGTAGATCGTTTGCCAACGGTTAGCACCTAAAGCTAGTGAAGCTTGGCGATAACTGATCGGAACAGCCTTCAAACTATCGACTGATAGAGAAGTGATCGTTGGTAGGATCATGACGAATAAGACGATCGTTCCGGCTAAAATACCGAAACCTGTCCCACCAAAGGTCTTTCTGATCAATGGTACGATCACTGAAAGTCCGATAAATCCATAAACTACTGAAGGAATACCAACTAGTAGTTCAATTACTGGTTGTAAAAATTTAGTACCTTTCTTGCCAGCAATTTCCGACATAAAGATAGCCATACCTAAAGCAAATGGCGTTGCGACGATAGCGGCCAGGATCGTAACACTAAATGATGTAACGATCATTGGCAAGGCTCCGACTTCAGGATTTCCATTAGCGTCAAGTGCTCCTGGATTCCAATTTACTCCCGTTAAGAATCCCCATAAGTTAACATGATCTTTCGTAAAAGTTGCTATACCACGAGAAGTGATAAAGTACAAAATACATGCGACTAAAGCAATGATAAATCCAATACATAAATAACATATAGCTTTACCAAAGTGATCTTCACGAGTTGCTTTTGACTTTTGTAGCAACTTATTTTGAATCTCTTTCATTTGAATCCTCCAAATTAAATAAAAAAAACTCCGACCAATTAGTTTGACAAAATCTCCCCCCTAATTTGGTCAAAGTTTTCAACTATAGACAACGACTACTTTTCAGTAACGTTACCTTTAGCGTCTTTTTGAACTTTCATATCGTGAATACTGATGTAACCCATTTTCTTAACTAAACCATCTTGAACGTCTTTAGAATTCATGTACTTCAAGAAATCAGCAGCAGCTGTCTTAGCTTTGCCCTTTGTGTACATGTGTTCATATGACCAAATCTTCCACTTGTTTGAAGCAACATTTTCGTCAGTAGGTTTTACCTTATCGATAGATAGTGGTTTTACAGAATCATTTAAATATGAGAATGCTAAGTAACTAATAGCACCTGGAGTTGATGAAACGATCTTTTGAACAGTACCATTTGAGTCTTGTTCTTGAGACTTAACGGCCTTGTCGCCCTTAAGAACGGCGTCTTCAAATGTTGCACGTGTACCTGAACCTTCGGCACGGTTAACAACAGTGATCTTTTCGTCTTTACCACCAACTTCTTTCCAGTTAGTGATCTTACCTGTGAAGATGCCTTTAAGTTGTTCCATTGTTACGTTTTCAACACCAGCGTCTTTGTTAACAACTGGAGCCATACCAACAACAGCAACTTGATGGTCTTCTAGTTTACTTGCATCGATACCTGATTTTGATTCAGCGAATACATCAGAGTTACCAATAGCAACAGCGCCGTCTTGAACTTGGCTAAGACCTGTACCAGATCCACCACCTTGAACAGTAACACTGATCTTCTTGTTTTCATTTTGGAATTGGCCAGCAGCCTTTTCAACTAATGGTTGAAGAGCTGTTGAACCAACGGCTGTGATCTTACCAGCATGGTCACTTGCGTTTGATTCTCCATTCGTAGATGAGGCATTGTTTGAACCACAACCAGTTAAAACAGCACCCACTGCACCCAACATAACTAGAGTTGAGAAGAAGTTTCTCTTTTTCATAAAATAGGACCCCTTAATAAATTTAATTAGCATAGCTAATCTTTAAGTCTGCCTATACTGTACTTGATAAAAGTAAATTTTTTGTATATTGAATGTAAATTAGTTGTAAATTTTATGTTACAGTTTCGCGCATTTTTATAAATTCTGATATTCAAATATTTGTATTTTCATATATCAAATAACAATGTAAAACCGTGTGTTTACAGGGGACATCGTCATAATTTGCTTGGTATACTTTCTGTAGATATTGAAAACATTTTTTAAAATCTATGTGGAGGTCAAATGAATAAATGAAACCCTTAGTTTTATTAAGCAACAACCTATCATTATTCATTGAGATCAATCGCCATTGTAATGATCAAGGCTGGTTCATCAGCAATATGACGGATCCGAACAAAACATTAGATTTAGTCCAGGACGAAGCGGTCTCTGGCCTGATTTGGGATTTATCAGCCGCACCATTGAAACAATATGTAAGCGAAATGAAACTGATCCGCAAACACATCGACGGACCGATCGTAGTCTTTTCACAACAGGAGAACCAAGACGAACGGATCAACTGTTACAACTTAAACATCGACGCTTACATGATCCAACCGGTAGATTACAACGAATTAGTCGCTCGATTGAAGCAATTGATTTGGGTTTACAATCGTTCAAATAAAATTGCCGAGGAGATCAGCAACACCCAATCGCCTCGCAATCGTAAAGAGCATTCTTCAGTTAAATGTGACAATTTGGAGATCGACTTTAAACAGTACCGTGTCACTAATGATGGCATTGATCTAGGATTGACCCCCAAAGAATTCAGCTTATTGTGGTACTTGATGAAGCACCGTGGCCAAGTCTTGAGTCGTGAGCAATTGCTCGAAGGCGTCTGGGGATACGATACTATCGGATCATCTCGGATCATAGATATTCACATTAGCCATTTGCGTGACAAGCTAGAAACTAATCCGCAAGACCCTACTTGGATCAAGACTGTCCGTGGGTTTGGATATATTTTGGATAATTCTTATCCTTTAGTTGCGGAAAGTGTTTAATTACTCTGAAAAATAATTTCAAAAAAAGGACCCAAAGCATCACATGCTCCGGGTCCTTTTTCAATTGCTATTTTTTATTGAAGTTGACCGAATTTTGAAATTTCTTGTGCTTTATTTTCTCGTTCTCTAGTTACCGTGATCAAAGAAACGATGCTATCTGGATAATGGTCTTGGATATCTACCATCGTTGATGATCTAGGTAAAACTTCTTCATCATCTAACAATAGCTTTAAGAGGATCTCGGCATTTTCTCTAGCATCTTTGATTGATTCACCGTATGTGTTGGCTAACGATAAGTCTGGGAAGACTACATTATAAACGGTTTTTTCTTCGTATTCATTTTTATTTAAAATTGCTGGGTACGTTATTTTTTCCATCATAGTTATCACTCCACATAAATAATCAAGATATTTTGAATTACATTATTTATACAACATATTCATGAAGAGTGAATATTAGATTAAACAAATTATTTTTGTATAAAACGAAAATTGTTTTTAACTTCGTTTTTTACGCTTTGGTTTGAAAACTGCCTTATAATCAAGCACTTCATCATACGAAAGTTCGCCAGTCGCTCTTAATACGCTGAAAATACCGCGGAAAATTTTGACGATGTAATTGTAGTCATCACGACTTTCGTTGATGCGGGCGTATGACCTCAAATCACGCACGCTCCACCGGCGAACGAACAACAGACTGTCGTTGTAAAATTCATCAAAAAAGAATGAAACATCGCTGACTAATTCAGGAAAGTCGACATCTGCAGGAACTCTGATCTTGTCCCGCAATAACCACCACGTTACGCCGATTTCCACACCTTGCATGTGCACCTCTTCAGCCTTTGTTACTGACCAACGAAATCTGCCGTGGGTGCTGCGATGTGGGTAGTCTAAATACTTTTGTTCGCGGTCGGGATCGACTAATTCAGCGACTGTTCGTAAAGTTTCCCGATTAAATAAAATATCTTGATGCTTATCTATTGGCATCTCCAACTGATCAAAGTTGATCACACCGATGTAGTCGCTGGGTGCTTTGGTACTTTTCGGATTCAGTTTTTCCTCATCACTGAAACCTTTCATGACAAAATCTTCGTCCAGCGATTTTTGTTCCATATAATTCATGTCGTCTGCATCAGTAATGTCGAGGCTATGATTCTCTTGCAAACTATAGACATAATCGTCAAAGCTTTCGCCATCTTCTGGTTCGAGTCCATCATATGTATAAAATAAAATTCGCTTTTCAAAGGGATAATTTTTCGGCTCTTCTGACAAATCATTCATTTCGGCATTACTATCAGCAAAAGCTTTTTGATATAATTTGACCGTCTTTTTTGGTAACCAGCCCTGTTGAGCCACGAATTCAAAAAAACTTGATAAGACTGGGACGACTAGTTCGTAATCTTGGCGCATGAGTTTTGTTTCTCGGATGAATGTTGTCGTTAGGATTTTTTTGATGACCTAAGGTTTCCAGTTATCAGGCGTTTGCCGGAAGCGGTCGTAGGCTGCGGTTGATAAAGCTTGGACGCAAATTTTTAAAAAGTCGCGATCGACATCTTTGGGGCGTTTCGACCAAACATCTTCGTCTTGTTGAAAAGCTATCATCCACTTAGTTGTATCTAAAATGACATGGACTGATTCCGTTCGCTGCCAGCTTGGTAAATAATTATTTTCAAATACATCTTTAGCTTTAAATTTAGTTTTTTCAAAATCGAGGAACTGGCACTGTTTATGTAGCTTCTTGACATATGTTTGAAATTTCTTGGAATCGAGCTTCATTTGCTGATTTTTTGCTAAGAATTTCATGAAATAAATGGCAATATCAGCTACTAGCTGATCAGAAAAATTGATCCCTATACTTTCAGGTACATGCGGATTGTGCCATTCCAAATACAAGTCCGTTTGTAATACGGTCAAATATAAATAATCCAGCTGAGTTTCATCTCATTGCTGCAGATCATCAGGCAACACTTCGAAAGTGAAGTCGACAATTTGTTTGATCATTTTTTCTGGATACTTTTTTAAATGTGCGTAACTGGGATCGTCTTTGAACTGGGAAAAAATTTTTGCTTCATCAACTGTTTTTGCCATGATTTACCTCTTTTCTCGTTAATTACATCTTAACGGATTCTGCACATTACTGGAACTTAATTTAGGCATAATAAAAAGCAAACCTACGGACGGTTTGCTTTTTTAAAAATCTTATTTGTCGAATTCAGCTTTGTAAAAGTTTCTGAATAATACGGCACTGATTGCGGCAACTGAAACACCGATGGCTGTTAAGACAGCTGTTCTCGTTGTGTCACCTGTTTGTGGCAATGTGCTATTTGTCATACTTGGATTTGCGGAAGTTACTGATGATGGCCAACCTGAAGTTGATCCATATACACCTGTTCCGTTGGTACCACTAGTACCTGTTGTTGTGGCTCCGGCAACACCGGATGATGTCGCATTAAACTTGAAGTTTACACTTTCAGTCGAGTTGAAGCCTAATTGAGAAACGTCGATCGTCATAGTACATGGGATCAATTGGTCCAAAGCACTCTTACTTTGAACGTTAAAACTGAAGTCCATGAAGTTCTTGTTGTCTTTCGAATAAGTCTTCGTATCGGCAGCGTTGATCGAACCACCATTGATCGAATCGATCGTTACAGGCTTTTCACCAAATGTTGTTGGGTAAGTCAAAGTCATCATAACTTTGTAAGTACCATCATCGTTTTTAGTAACTTTAGCTTTACCTGTGAAAAATTGAGTTGAAACTGATTCTCCTTGCGAAGGATCTTCCTTTAATACTTGATAAGGAATTTCGTCTTGATCATTAGTGCTTGTTGAGTCGGTATTAACTTGATCGCCAACAGCAACGCTGGAACCTTCTTCAGAACTTGATGAAGAGTTTGTATCTGAATCTTCACCGATTTGATCAGGAATCAATTCGTCGTCTTCTTTATCAGTATCTTTGCCATCAGTTGATGGTTTAGTATCTGAATCTTTGTCATCACCTGATTCAACTGTCTTCAATGATTTAATATTAAACTTAAAGTCGGCAGTTTGGTTCATCAAACCTAATCCCATAACTTGGATCTTCATCGTACTTTCAAGAGGGTTCTTCAAGTCGGTAACGTCATCAATGTTGAAGCTAATATCTTGATAATTTCTTGAATCTTTCTTGTACTCATCAGAATCAGTAACTTTTTTACCATTCATAGTCAAAATATCTACTGAAGCAATTGTAGGAATTTCAACTTGGATCGTTACTTTGTAAGTACCATCACTGTTTGGAGTGATCTTAGCAGTCTTTGTAAAGTATTGACTTGAAATAGACTTGTTATTAGTACCTGTCTTGTAAACATCAAATGTTATTGTTTGAAGTTTTGCTTTTTTGTCTGAAGCCTTGTTAGATTGAGTTTCTTTTTCTGAAGTCTTTGCAGGTTCTTTTGCATCTTTGTCGTCACCAGTAGCATCGTTGACTTCGGTTGAATTGTTATTATCTGTTGAACCACCATTATTCTCCGTTGTACTTGGTTCTTCTGTACTAGGATTTGTAGTACTTGGTTCTTCAGTATTTGCTTCTGATAATGTGCTTAAATCAAATTTGAAGTCAGCTTTTGGACTCATATCCATACTCAAAGAAGGAATTTGAATTCTCATACTACTTGTTAATAAGTTTCCTAATTCCGATGGGTCGTTAACATTGAAACTAATATCTTTGTATGTACCAGAATCAGTAGTATATTTCTCTGATTCATTGACATTTTTGTCACCCATGGTAAAGATATCTACTTGAGCAATTGAAGGTATAGTTACTTGAATCGTCACCTTATATGTACCATCATCATTAGGAGTGACTTTTGCAGTTTGATTAAAGTATTGAGTTGATACTGAAGGTTCTGTCGTACCTTCTTTCAATACTGAAAAATCAATAGTCTGTGCATTCTTCAAATCATCGTAATGTGTCGTAGCAATCTTTATTGGATCTCCAACAGTAACCTTAGTACCCTCTTCAGAGTTGTCACTGTTTTCACCGATTTGTTGGGGGATCAATTCATTACCGGTCTCACCAATTTGCGTTGGAACTAATTCATCATCGTAGTCGTCAGTATCGACTGTTTGATCATCTTTATTTGTATCCGTTTCAGGTTCTGTTTCCTTGTCAGTTTCAGTAGGAGTCTTGTCTTCTGTACTGTTATCTGACTTAACGTCTTTTAAAGTATTCATATCAAACTTGAAATCAGCCGTTTGATTCATCAAGCCTAATCCCATGACTTGAATTTTCATACTACTGCTCAACGGATTTTTTAAATCCGAAACATTGTTAATATTAAAACTGATGTCTTGGTAAGTACCGGAGCCAGTTTTATATTTGTCTGAATCAGTAACTTTTTGACCACCCATGGTCAAAATATCAACTGAAGCAACCGTTGGAATACTTACTTGAATGGTAACTTTGTAAGTCCCATCACTATTAGGTGCTATCTTAGCAGTTTTTGTAAAGTACTGGCTTGAGATCGATGCATTATTAGTGCCTGTTTTCAGAACATCAAAATCAATCGTTTGTTCCTTATCTGTGGTGGCAGCCTTGGCTGTTTGAGTAGTTGTAACTGGCGATAGCGATCCATCGTTAGTTACTGTTGCTGGTACAATTGCTCCCCCGAGCAACATACCCACGGCTAACAATCTAACAATGCTTTTCTTCATTGTAATGCCCCCCTATAAAATGTATACGTTTATAATATCATATATTCATGGCTTATACTTATCATTTTATTACTTGTGATAAACGTATTATTTGACCGATATCAAGCATTTAATTTTTGACACCAACTGACTAAGTTATATACTGTAACTATTACTTTTTTGGAGGCAAATTTTTTATGAAACAAGGTACTCATATCCTAACTTTAGACAACGGCTATCACCTTTGGACCCACACAGCAGGACAAGGCGATATCAAATTACTCTGCCTACACGGTGGCCCCGGTGGTAACCACGAATACTGGGAAAACTTCGGTGACAAACTAGCCGACCTAGGCGTTGAAGTCACAATGTACGACCAACTAGGATCATGGTACTCAGACACCCCAGACTACAGCGACCCTGAAATTGCTAAGAAATACTTAACATATGACTACTTCCTAGAAGAAGTAGAAGAAGTCCGCCAAAAACTAGGCTTAGACAACTTCTACCTAATCGGTCAATCATGGGGTGGCGCACTAGTCCAAATGTACGCCGCAAAATACGGCAAACACTTAAAAGGTGCCATCATCTCAAGTATGGTCGACGAAATCGATGACTACGTAAAAAGCATCAACCAATGCAGAATGGACGCATTAGGCCCAGACAAAGTTAAATACATGGAACAAAAAGAAGCCGAAAACGACCTAGAAGACGCCACATACCAAAGCTACGTTGACATCTTAAATGCCGAATACATCGACAGAAGACAACCAACAGCCATCAGACATCTAGTAAACACATCAAACACAGACGTCTACGGAGCCTTCCAAGGAAACAACGAATTCGTCATCACAGGAAAACTAAAAGACTGGCACTTCAGAAAACACCTAAAAGAAATCACAGTCCCAACATTACTAACATTTGGTGAACACGAAAGCATGCCAATCGCCACAGCCAAAATCATGCAAAAAGAAATCCCCCATGCACGTTTAGAAACAACACCAAATGGAGGACACCACCACATGATCGACAACCCAGACGTCTACTTCGCACATCTGGAGAAATTCATCAAAGACGTCGAAAGCAACAACTTCAACGACTAAAAAAGAAAAACAAACATAACGAGACAAAAGAAAAAACCGGAAAATACAAGGATGAAAAATACAAGTATTCCGGTTTTTTGTTTTCCTAAACCAGGCGAGAGTGCGCGAAGCAGCACGCGAGCCAAGAAATATATTAATTAATATAGAAGAAACTCATAAAATATTGCAAAACCCAAAAACAAATAACGCATTAAGGTTTTAAGATTCAAATTTTAATGTTTTGACATAGAGGTTTTGAACGAAGGTTTTGATTGAAGGTTTTAATCTTACCAACAAAGGTAGAAATTGAGATAGACCACAAAACCTAGGACGCGCAAAAAGTGCCAACTTGCTCAAAAAAACTCGGTCCCACCCCAAAAAAAAGGGGGGGATTGTTGCACTATCTAGACGGAGGGGCCCGGGGATACAGACCTCAGCACCTAAATTATTCTTAGCGATTTATCGCTTAGAATAAGACCGAGTTTTGAGATGCCCGAGTGGTCTCCTCGGGTAGCTCAAAATCGCGTCAGGTGCGTTCCAGCGTCTGTATCCCCGGGCCCCGGAGTCGGCAGTGAACCACCAACACAAAATATCACCTCAAACCCAACACACCTAAAATCACAAACGCCACCACAAACAAAACGCTTCTCGTCTGCCAAAAACTCTCTCACCTCTAGCAAAACAACTATCCTACACGACTAGTACCGTCAGCATAATTCAAACTAACTCCACTCTGCACATTAAAAATATAAACATTAAAATGCACCGAATCATCACCAACAGACTGTGCCTCCATCTGAACACCACGAGCCAACAGCTCATTACCACGAAACACAGGAGTAACCCGATACCGAACAAACCGACGACTATCACCCTTCAAATAATAAGCAACATCCATCTCATGAGCCTGCATCTCAGGACTATTCAAAGAAGCCGTCCCAGTCATCAAGTTCTTCATATTATTATTCTGTCCAGTAAACTGATACCCGATCAAATGACTACGATTATAAAGCCAGCCACCCTTGATCCGTTTATTATGCCAACCAGTAGGACTAATAAACAACCGTTCACGCTTATCCGAAGGCATCAACGACTTATTCAACAAAGCATTAGCAGCCGTAACTCGGTTCAAACCATCCAAATTACCATAAGACTGCCAAGCACCGGAAGCAGTACTCATATCAGCCTGACTAAATTGCGGATTATTATTATTCACGGTAATTTGCTGTTTTCCTGCGTAATCTAATTGTGCAAGATCAGAAGCAGAACTCGAAGAATCATTTTGATCCGACTGTGCTTGATCAGAGTGCTTACTAATATAAGCTCGATTCTGTTCGATCTTCTTCTGCTTAGTCTTGATCTGTTTTTTCAGCTTCTTATTACTCTTCAGTAACTTTGAAGCCTTATCTTGAAACTCTGTTTGATCATTATTTTGTCCCGCATCAACGTTTGATTCGACCGAAACTCCGGCAAAAAGCAAAACGCCAAATACTAAGACAATTATCGCTTTAAATTGTTTTTTCATTATTGTTTAGCCTTCCTATATCCAGCATTGATTGCTTCTTGTTCGGACGAGAAATAAACCGCATTTTTCGATTTCATACTGTAACCACGTTGTCCCGGCAAATGATAAACGTGCGAATTGACATTACCGATAATGTATTGCGAATCACCGCCGGAGATCATCTCATCGCCAGAGTTATTGGCATTATTATTCGTCGTTGGTTGATCCTCTTGTTGATAATCATTCGACTGCTCAGGACTAGCCGTCACAGCTGGAGCTGAATTTTGTGATTCATTCTTTTCCTCCAACTGTTTTCTTTCTTGTTCCGTTTTAGCTAATTCTTCATCAAGCTGCTGGTTAGTTGCTACCAACTGCTTGTGTTCTTTTTTAGCTTGATCATATTCTTTTTTCGAGATCTGTTCAGTCTGGTCCGTCGACGAACTAGTTGAATCGGTCTCTTCTTCACTACATCCCGTCAAAACCAAAGCCATCGTTAAAAAAACTGCTCCCGTTGCTAAGAGCGGCTTTAGTCTGACATTTTGTAAGTTAATGACTACGATGGTTATCATCGCAATCACTAGCATTATCCCGATCAAGGTCATTTTTCATCCCCCATTTTTAAAGTCAAAGTTAATTTTACCTAAATCCGATCTCTGATACAAAATCCCCCACTGATTTTGCCAGTAAAAAAGCAATATCCAATTGAGAATATTGCTCTTGGTCCATTATTTTAAACTGTCGATAACGTAATCGGCTAGTTGATCAACACGTTTGAAGTCATCTTCATCAGGTTCTTGATTGATCTTAACTGAATCTGCTGCTTGATCACCATTGCTCGAATTCAATTGCATCGTGAAATAATCCACGGCACGACCATAGTGAACGTGACCCTTGGAACTAGATCCAGCGACCGCAAATTTTGTACGGTCTAGATCAACATCCTTGAGGTCTTCGTAAAAGTCCAAGGCTTCATCAGGAAGATCACCATCGTGGTAAGTATAAGAAACGATAATGATAGCATCGTATTCTGGTAGGTCATAAGCGTCACTATCGACTAGTTGTTCCAAAGTAACGTCTTGACCCTTACCCTTTAAATATTCTTCTAAATGTTGGGCGATCGATTCATTGTGTCCAGTCATACTCGTATAAGATACTAAGATTTTGCTCATTATTTTACCTACCATCTAACGCTGATGCGTTTATTTTGAAATTTATTGTTTTGGATCTCGTCGACCATGGCAATTGCGTAATCGGCATAACTGATCTCACTATTTCCTTGATCGTCGAAGGTCAATTCTTCGCCGGCCAAGACGTATTTGCCAGTCTTTTTACCATCAAAAACAAAATTAGCTGCAGGACTAATGTAAGTCCAGTTGATATCGCTAGTTCTCAACAAGTCCAAAGCTTTTCCCATTTGCTCACTCAAGGGTTTTACTGCTTCAGGGAAATCAGCTTGTTGATAAAGTTGCTGATTGTGATCTTTATCAAGATACAACGAACCAGCTCCACCGACCGTCAACAAACGAGTCTTCAAACCTGACAAGATCTCGATCAAATGTTTGGTCGAAGGAACGTATTCCACGACCTTATCGCCGAAAAAGCCGACCGCATTAACTAACACGTCAAAATCTTTTACATCATTAGCCGTTAAGCCATAAATATCCTTTTCAATAAACACATCTGTTGGTGATTTCTCAGCAGAACGAACGATCGAAGTTACCTCAATTCCTCGACTCAAGGCTTCTTTAACAATCATTGAACCCTCTTTACCATTGGCACCAATTACTGCAATTTTCATGTGTACACCTCCACTTATACTTCCAGTGTACACAAAATCAAGCAATTTGACTGAAATGAAGTTTAGTAATCGCTAGAATTTCCTAAACCGTCGAGCCAAAAACTATCTTGGATCTGGTCGAGCAAAGTCACTAATTGCTTTGTTTCTTTAACATCGTGAACACGCAAGATCCGACCACCAGCTAAATACATGGCAGCTTCCGTCACCAAAGTCATCGGTAGACGGTCGTCTTTAGAGATACCTAAAAGATCACCGAAAAAACCTTTTCGAGAAATAGCCACCATCATCGGCCGTTTCAAGTTGTTGAACTGATCAAGATTTCTGATCATCGAATAATCTTGGGCACCGTGAACGACTTTGGAATAGCCAACGCCTTGGTCGATGGCGATCCGTTCAAAATCGATCCCGGAACTAGTCAACTGTTGCAAGTTTTCTTCAAAAAAATCGTACATCCCTTTAGTCAAATTGTGATATTCATGGCCACGACTGCTGTGCATCGTCAACAAGCCACAGTCAGAGTCAGCCATTAGTTTTAATTTTTCAGGGTCATCCGTAAAAGCATTAACATCATTAATGATCGAAACGCCTTCGTCTAAAGCAGCTTTCATCACAGGCAATTTGTACGTGTCGATGGCGATATTGACGTTGGGAAATTCTTTTTTAATGGATCGGATCAAAGGAATCGTCCGTTCCATTTCGACTTCGGGACTAACTTCGGTAAATCCAGGACGAGTCGTTTGGCCGTTGACTTCGACCACATCAACCCCATTGTCGACCATTTCTTCAACGTGTTTTAACAGTGCGTTCTCGCCTTGAAAGTATCCACCATCATAAAAAGAATCCGGTGTATTATTCATGATCCCGTAAATCATCGCGGTATTAGTCAAATCATAACTAAATGAGCCGGTCTTCCAAATCATTTGATGAGCTTTTAAAATATCGATCAACTGCTCTTTGTTGGTCGCAAAAAACTTATCCCAAACTTTGATTAGTTGTTGCAGCGTTCTAAGGTCAAGCATTGCTTGAACGGTATCATCTTCAACTGTCACAAAACTATCCAGCTGTTGGATCAGATCGACTAACTTAGTTTGATCAGATCCATCGATCTGCGAAAACTCCAACAACAATAAGTTTTGTTCGTCAGCCAGTTTGAGTAGAGCTTGACCCGCAATCGTATAGTCCATCCGTAGTCGAGCAGTTATTTCTTGAATATGCATGTTATCGATCCCCGTCTTTGATTAATTGGATTAGATTTTTCGCAGCCCGACCACGATGAGTCAACGGAATCCGTTCTTCATCGGGAAGTTCTGCTAAAGTTTTACCTAATTCTGGTAAATAAAAGATCTTATCGAAACCACTGGAATGATCCCCGTGATCCTCACGACTGATCAACCCAGTCACTTCACCTTTTGCCGTGATGACACGACCTTTCGGATCAACAGCAGCTAAGTAAGTGATCATCGTGGCCGTTCGTCGGTCTTCCGATAGATCCGCCATCAGATCCAGCAATGTTTGATTGTCACTTTTGGCTTTATCTTGATGCAGCTCCCTTTTCGTCGTCACGCCCAAAGCATTGGGTAAAGCCGGGATCTCGATCCCACTGTCATCACTGATGACCGGGCGCAAGATCTTATTCGATAAAAAAGTCGCTTTGTTCGTCGCATTATTTTTATAACTGTCCGTCGATTCATCGGGAAACTTGACTGGTTCAAAAAAATCAGTGTACTGAGCCGCGTTTAAGCCGAAAAATTCAAGATCTTTTTGTAGATCCAAGGTTTTAAATTTGTTGTTTGAAGCAATGAGCCATTCCGTCATCGTATCACCTCATTATTCATTCCAAAGTGGCTTGATCTGGTTGATCAAGTAAAATGAGCCAGTAAAAATCACTAAATCTGAAGCTGTTTTTTGCAGCTCACGAGCCTTGTCGAGAGCATCCGTGATAGAGTCCGCCAAAAAAATATCTTTACCGTCACTTTCGGGATCATCTTTAAACACTTGATACAAGTCTACAGCTGGTAATGCTCGCTCAAAATTATTGGGACTCGTCACGATAAAGGTGGCCGGCAATTCTAGCAAGATGTCGACGCATTTTTGATATTGCTTATCTGCCAAAAAGCCGACTACTACGATCAACTTTTTATTGGCGCGTAACTTCGTGATCGAATCGACCAATCCCTTGATCGCGTTGACATTGTGGGCTGCGTCTAACACCACAGTTGGATTCTTTGTCAATTGCTGCATCCGTCCTGGCAAAGAGACCGTTTTGAGCATCGATATTAAATTGTCAGCTGTGATCTTGATTTCACTGTCTTGATTAAAAAGCTCGATCCAATTCAAGACATTTTGCAAATTCTTGATCTGATAAAGTCCGCCGAGATTAAAGTAGACATCGTCGTAATGCTTTTTTCGAAAATACAAATTAACGACAGAATAAGTTAAATGTTCCTCATCCAAGGCCACATTGTAGCTACCCGTTTGGGTCAAACTCGCCTGCTGATGGTCTGCTTCATTTTGTAAAATTTGTTCTGCACGACTATTTTGAGTAGGATAACTCACTACCTTAATGCCCGGTTTGATGATCTTCGACTTGGCCGTAGCGATCTCTTCAATGGTCGATCCTAGAAATTTCATGTGATCCATATCGATCTTCGTGAACACGGCATACTCAACATTTCGCGTAGCATTAGTAGCATCGAGCTCGCCACCCATACCGCATTCATAAATGACGTAGTCAAGAGCTCGTTCGTTGAAATAGATCACGGATACTAAATACCAAGTTTCAAAAACGGAGAAATCTTTTTGGCTCAAATCCAATTGATTCCAAGCCGACTCCAAAGCCTCGTAACAATCAACAAAGTCATGCTCGGAGATCGTCACTCCATTTTGTCTGACTTGTTCGCGGTCGTCGTAAAAGGCCGGACTAGAAAAAATACCGACTCGATAACCGGCATTGAGTAGCAGCTGATAGATCATTTCAGAAGTCGAACCTTTACCATTCGTTCCGGCGATGTGGATCGTTTTGAAATTAAGATCTGGTTTGCCTAATTGATCTAATACCTTTTGAAGCAGTGGGATCCGTGAACCAGAATCGTTATATTTGATAACTTTGGGCATTGAAGCAACGATTTTACTATATCTTTCTTCTCCAAGCATTGAGACCACTCCTAGTTATATTTAAGTTCCTGCAAAAATTCCATTTTCTTAGCTTGATCCTTAAAAACACCGTTGTAAAAAGTCGTCGTTGTCTTGCTATTAGTCTTCTGCACACCACGCATCTCCACGCACATGTGCCGAGCAGTCACGATCACCGCCACCCCTTGAGGGTCGAGCAATTCGCTTAATTTCGTTCCGATCTGACTAGTGATATTCTCTTGAACATTAGGTTTCTTGGCCACAAAGTCGACTAGCCGTGGGATCTTGCTCAAGCCAATGATCTTGCCGTCTTTTGGTTCATACCCGACTGTCACTGTGCCGAAAAATGGCAACAAGTGGTGTTCACACATCGAGTAAAAAGGAATATCTTTCACGATGACATTCTCGCCATCAACGAGTGAATCGGTTTGAAAAATCTTTGAATCGGTAAATTCGGGGTCTTCCAAAGAACTAAATATTTCGCTATACATCTTGGCGACCCGTTTCGGTGTTTCGACTAATCCTGCTCGATTAGGGTCATCACCGACTGCTTTTAAAATATTTCTAACACTATCTTCAATAATCTGCTGGTTTTCCGAGTTCATTTAAATGCTTCCTTAAATTAGTTTTTTAATATATTGGCTTCCAGCTAAGGATCTTTCAGCCGTTATAACTTTATCTTTAAAAATATTGTCATCATCTAAGACTTCCAGTAATGGCGTTAACACGAACAAACGGTTGAACATTTCCGGATGAGGAACAACGAGATCCTTTGTATTAATGGTTTGATCGCCAAAAAGTTCAATATCAAGGTCTAACGTCCGTGGTCCCCATTTGATCGTCCGGACCCGCTTGTATTTCTTCTCTAGACCGTGCAAAACTTCCAATAGTTCTGAGGCCGAAAAAGTCGTTTTGAGCTTGATGACGGCATTGATGAATTGATCTTGGTCGACGTTCCCAACTGGGTCGGTCAAATAGTAGGCAGAACTTTTCACTTCAACTATTTGCTCGACGGAACGTAAGTCATTGATTGCGTGAGCAACGATGTCTTCTGACTTGCCAAGATTACTGCCGACACCTACATAAGCTGTCGTAATTGCCATTATTTATATGAAACTTCCACTTCAGCGCTGTCGAGAATGCCATTGATCGGTAAGTTCTGCTTTTTAACACTGACGATGACATTGTCTAATTGATCAGAATTTTGTTGGTAAATCTCCCGCATGATCAAAGTTGCCAAGGTCTCGATCAATTTGATATCGTCACGAGCGACGATCTTGGTGATTGTTTGGTAAATCGGTCCGTAATTAATCGTGTTTTCCAATTTATCTTCAGCCAGTTGATCAAAATCGACTTGATCAACTACTAGCTCAACGTTGATGACAACATCTTGCCCCACGACGCGTTCTTCATCATAAACGCCAATATGGGCGTGAAATTGCATTTGGTTCAATTTAATTTTTAACACAAATGGCTCCCCTTTCTATAACTAAAAATTAATAAAAAAATATTCAAAATCCGAATATCTTGGGTAGTTGAGTCTGTTTTTATTCATTTTTAAAGGTGATTAAATTTTACCACGTGGTTATAAAAAAAGAAATTTTGCAAGATTTAATTTTTCAACCTGTCTAGACAGTACATCTTAGCTCGTCGTGTAGTAAAATTAATGCATGTGATAAGGAGATCAAAATGACAAAATATCAAATTTATTTCGTTCGACACGGTCGTACTTTTTTCAATAGTTTACACAAAATGCAAGGCTGGTCCGATTCCCCACTACTACCTGAAGGGATCGAAGTCGCTAAGAAAGCTGCTCACGCCTTAAAAGACGTCAATTTTAACTTGGCATATTCAACCGATACTAGAAGAGCCGTTGATACTGCTAAGATCATCATGGATGAAAACCGTAATGACCTAAAACGTCACCACATCAAGGAATTCCGTGAACAATTTTACGGATATTTTGAAGGCATGTACGCTGCCGAAACTTGGTTCGTAGCAGGCCAACAACACGGCACGCCAACTTACTTAGGTATCATCGACAAATACGGACTAGAATCCAGTTTCGACTTTTTAAAAGAAGCCGATCCAATGGATTACGCCGAAAACTACGAAGAATTTTGGAGCCGGATCAACCGCGGCTTCAAGAAATTAGACAAGGTAGCCAAAGACGGCGACAAAATCCTCCTAGTTTCCCACAGCACCACAATTTATTCGCTAGCCAAAACGTACCACGTCCCTGAGCTAGAAATAAACGAAACACCACTAAATTCCAGCTTGACCATCCTCAACCGCGAAGACGGCAAGAATACCGTCACAACATACAACAAAGTCTTAGAATAAGCAGAACTGATCGATCGATTTGATATAATAAAATCGTTAAGTAAATATTTCAAAATCATTAGGAGGACAACATGACAAAATATCAAGTATACCTAGTGCGCCACGGAAAAACCTGGTTCAATCGCTACAACAAAATGCAAGGTTGGTCCGACACCCCACTAGCACCAGATGGAGTAACAGTAGCCAAACAAGCAGCCCAAGCATTAAAAGACACAGACTTTGCAGCAGCCTTCTCATCAGACGCCCGCCGCGCCATAGATACTTGCAAAATCATCGTTGATGCCAACAAAAATCACGACAAAATCAAACCAACAAAACTACCAGAATTCAGAGAAGAATTCTACGGCTACTTCGAAGGCCACAACGCCGCCGAAACTTGGTTCATAGTAGGAAAACCACACGGTATAGAAACATACGGCGAAGTAATTTCCAAATACAGCATGGACGACAGCAAAGACTTCTTAAAACAAGCCGACCCCTTCCATGACGCAGAAAACGCCGAAGAATACTGGGAAAGACTAGACAAAGGCTTCAACAAACTAGACGAAATAGCCAAAGACGGCGACAAAATCCTATTAGTATCCCACGGAACAACCATCCGTTCGATCATGGACAAATACAACGCCGGCAACTTCGACATAACAGAAGGCCCAAGAAACTCCAGTTTGACCATTCTAGAAGTAGATAACGGCGAAAGAAAAGTAACAACATACAACAAGTTGTTAAAGTAATAAAAAAATAAAGCAATAAAATCAAAAAAGAACAAGATCAAAAAAAGCCATCCCCAGACAAAATAGTTAAAGGATGGCTTTTAAAACAATCAAAGTGGGAAATGAGAAATTTAGAATGAGGCGAAAAGCTTTCACGCAAAGCAGTGAAAGATCCAAAATTGAAAGCAGATAAAATACCAACCGATGATATCTGAGGAAAAAATCAACAAGATAGAAACCGAAGAGAAAACCGTAAGAACGAACCAAATCTAAATAGAGCAATATCAACCAAAACAGTCCAACATCAAAAAAGCTAAGTACCGTCCCACCCCACAAGGAAGTAAGTGTACCACCACCTTAGGTTCTGCGGGGGGTGGAGGAAATTCGCTGTCAGCCATGAAATTTCACTTGGTGGTTTACCACCTAGTGAAAGACCCAGTTTTGAAACAAGCGAGCGCCCTTTGCTCGATTGGTTCAAAATGGCGTCCATGGCGTTCCACAGCGAAATTTCCGGAACCCCCCGCAGAACCGGCAATGAACCCCCCACCAAACACCTAACCGCTTACAAAAATTACAATATTCTAATTTTTCTAATTAAAGTTTAATTTATTACTGTATGTTTTATCAAAAATGTTTTAGAATAGTGATACACGTAATCTGAAAGGAGAAATATAAATGTCTCAATCATTACAACCAGTTGACACTCCCTCGTTTTATATCAACCCAGATACAAACGTCTCAGTGATCAACTATAGCGAAGGCTATATCCAAGACGTTTTCCAATTAATCAACAGCGAGGGTCTACTAAATCTAGTAAAACTATATTTAGATGATCAACGAAATAAAAATAATGATGTTGTTCAATTAACTCCAAAACAATATGTAGACGTATTAAAAGCAATTTTAACTGACAATGAAAAAGGTTATGAAATCTTCGATAAAGAAAAAGTATTACAAAGTGTTGAAGACTTATATTCATACTACCGTAGCTATTTCCGAGTATCTTTACTAAACAAGCATAATAATGCCGTTATCAAAGGCAGCTTCATGGACATCGATAATCACTTTAACGACGTAGTTATCGACTTATACCGTGCCATTGAAGAAAAATTACAAGGATTCGCCAACCACACATACCGTCAAATCAATGCCGGTACTAACGCCACAGCCATCGTTCAATCGATCGACTGGCCAGCACCAAAAGGTTACGAAAAACTTGAAAAAATCCGTTTCTTAGACACATTGATGCTTCGTCCTCCAATGATGATGCATACTAAGAGCAATAAACGTGAAGGTGTCTTTGATGCCGTACCTAACAACCCAATCAAAAAGTTCGATGGTAAAAGAAATGAATGGTACTGTTTCCCAGCTAAGATCGGTGAAAGTTTAGCTTACATCTACTTCCAACGTGATTACTTCGTAAGTGGTATCGCTCTAGGAAACTTGTTCGAAGTAGCCAGTGAAGAAGAAGTCAAAGGTCATAAACCAGACGAAATCTTACTATTCGGACTACCAGAAACAGAAGGCGACGTATGTCACTACTACCACGATGAAGAACACGACATCTGGGTCGGTGAAGTACCATACAATGACAAGACAACATACTTTGGCTACATGAAGAAGATGTGTCTAACATTGCACAACCTCCACATGATCTACGAAAACAGATTACCAATTCACGGATCAATGGTTAAGATCACCTTCTCAAATGGCAAAGTAAAGACCGTAGTATTCTTCGGAGACTCCGGTGCCGGAAAATCAGAATCAATCGAAGCCCTACAAGAAATCGCCGATGACAAAATCGTCGACATCGAAACAATTTTTGACGACATGGGAAGTTTCGCCTTCGACGAAGACGGCTCGATCTTCGCACAAGGAACAGAAACAGGTGCCTTCGTAAGACTAGATGACCTAAGCAGTGCCGTAGCCTTCAACAACATGGACCGTGGTATCTACTTAAACCCAGAACTAAAGAATGCTCGTGTAATCCTACCAGCCAACACCTACAAACGAGTAGTACAACACCACAGAATCGACATGTGGGTATACGCAAACAACTACGACTCAGAAATCGGCTTGCACCAATTCCCAGATGAAGAAGCAGCCAAAGCAACCTTCATCGCCGGAAAGAGAAAAGCCCTAGGAACAACTGACGAAGTAGGAATGAGCACAACATTCTTCGCCAACCCATTCGGACCAGTACAAGAAGAAGCAAAAACACGTCCAGTAATCGACAAAGTATTCAACAAACTATATCAAGACAATATCTACGTAGGTGAAATCTACACACACCTTGGAAACGACAAGTCAAAAGACAGTTTGAAAGAATCAGCCAAAGAATTACTCGATCAATTAATGAACAACTAGAAATACAAAAGCAATAATAAAACACAGAAAAAGGAAGATGTGAGAGAACAAAAAGTTCTCAAGCACCTCCCTTTTTTGATTGCAAAAAGAAAATAAAAACCAAATATTGATTACAGAGATAAGAACACGAGGCGAAAAGCTTTCACGCGACGAAGGAGCAGTGAAAGAGCCAAGAACTACACAAAATTATAGTAGCAACCGATGATATCCGAGAAAAAAATCAACAAGATAGAAACAGAAAAAAAATCGTAAGAACGAACCAAATCTAAATCGAGCAATATCAACCAAAACAGTCAGCACAAGAAAGAATAAGTACCGTCCCCCCACCAACCACATGGATTTACCACTACCCTAGGTTCTGCGGGAGGGTGGAGGGAATTCGCCGTCAGCCGCGAAATTTTCGTTTGCACGGCATGGGCCGTGCTTACGAAAAGACCCAGCTTTGAGATGTCCAAGGCGGTCTTCCTTGGATAGCTCAAAGTGGGTCCGCAGCGTTCGCAGAACCGGCAGTGAACCTCCAACCCACGACCTAAAGCAAAAAACGCAAAAACAATTAACACTTTTTGACCCACCATAAGATAAAATAAGTGATATTTTTTAAGCGTGATGAGGATACCCGCCAATCGGGTGTCTAATATGAAAAAAAACTTAACAAAAATCATAATCACAATCATCTCACTAGTTTCACTCATCACACTTTCACAAAAAATCACCACGCAAACGGCCAAAGCTGCAACCACGGCTGATCCAGTATTCTTTGTAGTTGGTTCTTATTCCGACTCCACAACTTGGGACAAAATGTACCAACGTCTCGACCCAACTAACTCGCACCCTATCGTCAAACTTTACGTTGCCGAAAATGGTGCAGTTACACGGACTAATGTCAGAACCACTAACAACAACAAACGTCCTTTCGTCACAGTTTCATTTCAGGACATTCTCTGGAACGACCAAGCAGTTTATACCAATGCTGCTTGTCTCCAAAATGCTATCGAGACATATCGGGCTAAAGATCCTTTCAACAGTGCCGATATCGTTGCTCACTCTAATGGTGGTAATGTTGTAACGAGATACATGGAAACTGACGATTCTGTCAACTTCCACAACTTCATTTCAATCGGAACACCTTACAACATGCGGGCCGAAAATACGCAACCAGCAACTGACATGCTTTTAAGCTTAGTCGCTGGAGCTAGTCGTTTGAATCACAGCATGAACGTCATCAACGTCATTGGATCGGCAATTAGTGATAACAGCACTGACACCGTCGTATCAAGAGACAGTGCCATGGCCGGTGACCATATTTTTTATGGAAATGTTGCATCATTTAGTCGCTTATATTTAACTGGTAACGATGCCGTGCATCCTAACCAAGCTTCAAGCGCACAAGTTGCACAGATTTTATCAAGTCATCTCGACTTGTAGCATCATCGCCAAATTTCAATAAAATATTTAATAATAACAGAAATTTTTACTAATAAAATAAATGTTATTTTTACACACGATGAGATCAACCGTAGTTCATCTCATTGCGCCATCTGAGACAGTCATCTGCAAAAATCTATTTGCAAACATTACCGGATGGGACGGTTCAACATTGTTCAACAAAAACAGATGCACTGTAAAAATCAGACACTTCAGCTCGATTGCAACTGGGTAGCAATTTAGTTGATCGAATAGCACTTATTTTAGAAAAAAAGAAAAGACCTCAATATTCGAAAATATTGAAGTCTTTTTATTTGTTCACAACAGAGCCTTTATTCTGAAAAAGCATCTTTATCGCTTATTTTAAAAAGCGGAAAAATTCTTTTTTGAACGTTATTTCTTAGTCCTATACCGGATTTGTTAATCGCGAGAATAAACGATTCAACCCCCATCCCAGCAATAATAGACAAGATTGGGATCAGCTCGATTCGATAACGTCCTTGAACTTCGATGATCAGTTCTGCCAACGTAAAGCCCAAAATCGTCAAGACTAGTAAAAGAATCATGGGATCATTTTTGCTTTTTAATAAACTGAATGACCCTACCCAAGAGAATACGACAATCAAGAAACTTCCTAGATAACCGAGCAATGCGGCCGTCCAATAGGCTTTTGGTGAATGCCCCTCACCAAATCCAGTAAATGGAATCGACTCAGCATTTCTTGCCCAAAGAATGGCTAATTTATGAATGAATAAACGTCCCCAACCATTGACCTCGTTGAGATGATGGATCTGCTCGGCTAAAACTCGTTTCTCAGTAGCTTTATTAATTTCCTTTGATTCAGATCCGTTCAATGACTTGTTTAGTTCTTCAGAATAAGTCCCATTGGATTCATAATTCAAGCCCGAAATCAGCTTCCATTCGGTATCATTATTCGCTAATCCATAAGGATTCAAGCCTGATGCTCTGACCAAAAATCCGGCAGCAAATATCGTCGAAAAACAAATCGTTACTAGAAGAATATTTTTCCCAATGATCTTCTTGGGACTTTCCTTCAAAATGAACCAAAGCGAGTAACAGATGATCGCAATCAAGATCACCGGACCGATCGGACGAATTATCCAGCCAATGGCCAAAGTCAGGCCGGCTAAACCAAACGACCAGAGCTTGTTGTTCGAGATCAAATAAAATGTCAGCAAATAAAGCATCGAAGCCAAATACTGATTATCTGCCTGACTATTAAGCGCAAACCAATCGATATTGATGGCAAGCAAAATGACTGCAATCCGAGAGATCCTAACATTAGCAAACAATTTATTCGACAAACTATAAGTCAGTAGCAAAATAATTATCTGATACAAGACATTCAGCAACTGCATTGCCAAAATATTTGATCCAAACAGCTTTACTATCGTCATGATATATACCAAGAATCCTGTTTGGTAAGCAAATTTTGCAAAGTAATCATGCGGAGTTTCCATCAACGGCTGTCCCGCCAAAGCACTAGGAGCCTTATCCCAGAAAATCCAAAAATCACTGATCTGCTCAGTCGGTACAATATAGAGCCATTTCAAGGTGATAATAATAAAAATAGCCACTATCCCACTAATAAAAATATTATTCAAAAGCCGACTGTGTGTGGGAATAAACCACACCAAATAAATCAGAAAGAAAGCAATGACCATAAATTCAGCAAAAAGGAAAATCGATTCTCTGAAATCCGTCAGTAAATAATGTTGTAAAAAGAACTTAACGCTCAAAAGGAAAACGAGCGTAGAAAAAATGAAAAAAGTAAATAAAACAAATTGCGATGATAATTTTTGAAGCCTTAAAATAGTAGGTCAATCCCCTCATGGACATTTTTAGTTCATTTGGTATTTCAATCATATTTAGAGCATATCCACTAAATGATTACGATCTACAAACGAAATAAATATTTTTAATTTTTAATGCATTGTTATTTAGAGCGTACAGTTTCAACTCGATGGTCATCAATGTAAGTATTACTGTTTAATTTCCAATAAGCCTTATTGTTGATGCGTACTTTTTTAGCCTTATATATGGCTAATCGTGATTTGTCTGCATCCAAAATAGATAACTTCTGCTTTGATTGAACCATCTTACCCTTACTAATTTTGTAAATCGGTACTGACAGAGATTCTTCAATACTATCCCTAGAAATAACGATATTTTTTTCTGCACCTTCACTTACTACGGCTGTTGCCTGAGATGTGAATATAACAGAAGTAAAAAGCGTTCCTAATGAAACTAATAATAATAGAACCGGTAATACTACTTTTTGATTTCTCATATCTTTCTCCTATAATGAAAGATTATTTTGTCATAACGAAAAAAGTGATCAAGAAATTCCTCATTGAGAAACTTCTCGATCATTTAAAACACGGATACAAATCTAATATCAACTAAAAATAAAGTTATTTTATGCCCCATGCCATCCTGATTCTGACGTATTTGGATTGTTAGGTGCCATCATTTGAGCAGCCGTAGCAATTAGTCTGCCATCTGTTCCATAAGCACTACCATCATATTTAATAACCACTTGAGCGTGTCCATATGCAGGCTCCTTAGGTGTCACAACAAATCCTCCTGATATTGGAGTTGCTGTGTACCCACTTGAAGGATTGCCCTGCATTCCTAAATAATGGGCGTATAGGCTAATAGCATCGTCAGTTGTGTTGACACTTCGATTAGCACTTGAGACGTTATTATTTCCATTTGATGTTTGTGTCTTTTGATTAGTTCCAGTAGAAGTCGCCGAATTAGATGACGTGGCATTATTATTGGTCTTTTGACCAGAAGTTTGTCCACTAGCATTTTGTTGATCACTAGTTTCTTCCTCTGAATTTTCTTTGTCAGCTTCTGACTTCTTCTCATTCTTCTGCTTCTTGTGTGTCTTCTTCTTTGAGGAAACTTCACTCTTGGAATCATTATCCCCAGAAGATTTGCTAGCAGATTTATTGCCTCCACAAGCTGTCAAAGATAATGCTAAAACTGATGCCAATGTAATCAAAATTAATCCTCGAAATTTTTTCATTATTTTCTCCTTTTGTAGTTCATCAATTTTGGGTCATACTGCATGCTAATCAACTTTCTTTCCAAACGTTTGTCGATACAATCTATCAAATACTTCAACAATTGCAGACTTGATTCGGACCACCATTACTATGAAAATAAGTCGAATTTTATCAATAAGGACACAACTAACCATGATACCCAGTACAGCCATGAATCCATACACATTTACCATCAGTAGATCATCCATCTGTGGAAATATAAAATGTTTCCATAGCTGTTTTTTAACAAAAATATTCTCAGTAATTAAATAGACTGCGAATATATTCATTGCAAATCGGTTGATCATACGACTGTAGATTGGCCTTAGATTTACGAATAAAACAAAAAGACCCGCTGCAGATAGTAAAGCAAAAATCCCAGTATATATTCTTATGTATCTATACTTCAAGACAGTAATGTCATAAAAAGAAATACCGTAAATGATTACCACACTACTAAGAAATAATATTAATCCTATACAAGATCTAAGAATTCTTGTCTTGGTGTTGGTCTGAATAAACGTCCTTACATAATAACCAATCATATACGATGTGATAACAATTCCTAAACCAACAGTTTCTGAGGCTACATGATTATTCAGAAGAGGAAAAACACCGCAAGCAATAGAAAGAATAATAATAATGTTTCTCATTTCCGATTCAGATCTATCAACAATGGATTTATTGATATATGGCAGCAACAGCATGAGTAAAATAAATGCAGTTACAAACCAATAATGATTAAACGTTAACGGTAAGACTGACATGGGTACATTAGGAACTTGATTAAACGGCATTAGTGGATCGATCATGTTAGGAAAATTGTTCATTTGCCAACTATTTTGTACTGCTAAAAGCAAAAATAAAATGGCATAGAAATACATTTGAAGATAAATTTTAATAGATTTTTTGTAGGAATCAGTAATTTTAATACTTTTATTTCCTAAATAAAATCCTGTTATCATTACAAATAAATAAACTCCAATATCTCCTAAGGGTAAAAATATCAATGATTCAAATGCTTTGAACCCATCCCCTTTAGCTAACAACTGATCGGCTCTCGGACCCTGAGCCCAAAGGCTAAAATGATGTAAGGTTATCAGTAACATACTAATAATTCTCATCAATTCTATATTGGAATTTCTCTCCAAAATTCTTTTCACTCTATCCTCCCCAAAACCCCATTAAAACCATTAATAAAACTATCCACTAATCCAAAAAATTCTCATCAGTTATTTTAAAATCAGGAATTGTCCTGTTTTGGAACAATCTTTCACTCCTTTTTTTTCGTTCCCCAACCATTTCGGCCAGGTAATCAACCCCCGCTCCAGCAAATATGGATAAAATTGGTAAAAACTCAATTCGATATCGTCCCTGCACCTCAATAATTAACTCAACTAACGCAAATCCCAAAATCGTTAAAGTTAACAGTAGAATCCTGGAATCAATCTTGCTCTTTAGCAATCTAATTGATCCTACCCAGGAAAATATAATTATCGTAAAGCTACCTAGAAATCCTATAATTGTTACTATCCTTAATAAATTTTGAGAATGTATTTTATCAAAGCTAGTAAATTGGAATACATCCGAGCTTCTTGACCAAAGTATCGACATTTTATGGGCAAATAAAGATATCCAACTGTTATTATTGTTTAGATTTTCGATTTGTTCTGTTAAAACCTGTTTCTCTTTGGCCTTATTAGTCTCCCTGGAAGACGATGCATTCAGCATTTCATCTAATTGCTTGGAATACATCCCATTAGAATCATAATTTAAGCCTGCAATAAACTTCCATTCAGTATCCGTATCAGCTAAGCCGTATTGATTCAAACCAGAGGCTTTGATAAGTTCATTTGCAGAAAAGATAGTCATCAAGCAAATCGCTGTCAGAGCAAAAGTTCGAATGATGATTGGTTTAGGTTTGTTATTGAAGATCCACCAAATTGAGTAGCAAATAATGGCAATCAAAATTACTGGGCCAATGGGACGCACTATCCATCCTAAAGACAAAGTTAAACCTGACAAGCAGTATGACCACAATTTATTTATCGTAACTAAATAAAAAGTCAGTAAAAACAGTAATGATGCTAAATATTGATTGTTTACTTGGCTATTGAGTGCAAACCAGTCTAAATCAATAGCCAGTATGATCACTGCGATCCGAGAAAGCTTGATATTATTAAAAAGTTTGTTAGACAAGCAATAAGTGACAATCAAAATCAATCCTTGAACAATCACATTTAATAACTGCATAACAAAAATGTGATGTCCAAACAGTTTAACTATCGTCATGACGTATATCATAAATCCGCTCTGATAAGCATATTTTGCGAAATAATCATTTGGAGAATTAAACAAAGGATTTCCCATTAGAGCACCTGGAGATTTCTTCCAAAACATCTTAAAATCACTAACTTGAATATTCGGCACTACACTGATCCACTTAAAGGCAACCACCATAAAAGCAAGTATGATGGCAACCAGAAAAAGCCTATTTAACAAAGTATCATCAGTGGGAACTCTCCAGGCCACGTATATAGCTAACAATACCAGCAATGAAAATCCACCAGATAAAACAACGGTGACTTTAGAATCAGGAATCAAGTAGTTGTGCATGAAAAAAACCACACTAAAACATTGAAACGATTGTAGTAAAAATAAAAAAACAGAGTAATATCAATCGAGCTGAGATATTTTGCAATTTAGAAATAATTATTCATTCCCTTCAAGGACATTTTTAGTTCTTATCGATATTAGAATCTTCTCAATCTAAAGAAATCTGAAAATAAGTGCAATTTATAATGAATAATTGTTTTAACAACCTAACAATATCAGTGGTATAAGCCAATGCATAGTGCTTTTATCAAATTTAATAATCTAAAAATTGCAGAAATGAAAATCCGATTATATTCGTTCTAATTTAATTTTGTTAATTTATATTTATTATTTATACATAAATGGATTTTTTGCTGTTTCAATTGATTTATTTGAAATATAATATCCACCTTTTCTTTAATTAAAAGTAATTAATACTGTTATCAACATGAAAACATATGAATAATTAGTTGAAAATTTTTTATATAAATTAGAAAATTAATAAGTTAACGTATTCAAAACTAGTCAATTTTGACGATAACAAATTAATTTCACAATCACTCCCGCCAAATCGACCCCAATTCTTGTTTTTCACATTATAAATTTTCAATTAATAAACCTATTAATTTTTATATTTTAAAAATATCATTTATTTTTTCTTAAATTATTGTATAATTGATATAAATTGACAGCGCTCTCAGATTTTTCCGGGAAACGCATCAAGTTTAAAGGGAAAAGGGGATTTTTTATGACATATAAAAAAGCTTTATTATCATCGACTTTTGCCATCGCTATGGCTTTGACAGGAGTTGCTGCTGTTCAAGGTTCAGCTGATGCTGCAACTGTTGACACCGACTCAACATCTTCTGTAGCAACTACTGCTCCAACTGCTGAAGTGGGCGAAACAGCCGAAGTAGGAACAACCGCTGAAGTTGCACCTGTTGGCGAAACTGCTTCAACTGCAAGTACAAGCGAAACTGTTCCTGCAGCAACCTTGACACCAGCTCAAACTACTGATGCTCAAGACGAAAGCAATACTGCCGCTACTGCAGGTACTGCCGCAACAGCTGGTACTGCTGGAACTGCAGCCACTGCCGGTACCGCTGCTACAGCCGGAACTGCAGCTACTTCAGCTAATACTGAAGATCAAACAGCCAACACTCAAGCTACTGCAACAGTTGATCCTGCAACACAAGCTGCCTCAACTAATGCTGGTGACACAACTACAGCCCCTGCTGGAACATCAAATCCAACTTATGATAACGACTCAGTTACTACAGCTATCAAGAATGCCGAAGACATTCCTGTCGTAGCTAACGTTGTCGCTGGAGCAACTGGTTTAGTTAAACCAACTACTAATACCTTAGGTAACGCTGCACACTCACTTCAAAACAAAGTGATCGATGGCGTTGGCCAAATTCCACTAGTTGGTGGCATTGCTTCAACAATTATGAAAATTGCTCAACCATTAGATCTAGTTGATAACGCTCTTGGTGGAGCTTACGGCTTAGTTACTGGAAAGAGTGACTTGATCCCTGATCCAGACAACTCGGATGAAGAAACAACAACACCAGTAGTAAGCAACGCAAACTACACTAACTACCAAATCAACAAAACAGTAACAACTTTGGATAACGCACCTCTTTACGATCAAGTGCAACAATTACAAAGTCGTTCACTAGCACCAAATACTGATTGGTTCACAGACATCATCAGAATCAATAACAACACGGGTCAAACTTACTACCGTGTTTCAACTAACGAATACGTTAACGCAAACGACGTACAAGTAAATTAATTTTTCCAATCCTCCTCAATTCTAAAAATTAACGAATCTCATGCGCTTAAAGAGACCCTGATAAAAAATCGGGGTCTCTTTTTATTATGCGTTCCAGCGGTATTGTTAGCGCTTACTTAAAATGCTATCATATACTTATTCGTAACTTTTCAAGTTATACCAAATGTATATTGTATACAATTAAAAAAATCAGAAAGCAGGTGAAATAATGGATCAAACAAAAATTAGATTCGATAAAAAACGTCTAGCAGATACATTGTTTGACCTGCTTGAAGATGAAGAATTAGATGAGATCTCTGTTGAAGATCTTTGCGAAGCTGCCGATTTGGAATACCATACTTTTTACGTATATTACTCCGATTTAGACGACGTCTTTGAAGAATACAAATGCGAAGTGTACAACGAAGTATCACAAGCCCTATCATTGACCAATAGCGATTTAGGAAACATCTTAGACGTCTTCGACCGAACAATGGCCAACAACTTCAAAGGCTTCTGCCAGTTGTGCCTCTACAAAAAGCACTACGATCTAACCGACAAATTGCAAAGAAAATTATTCACCGAATTAGAAGCCGCCTTATTAGTAAATCAAACATCAGCCAACGATCAACTGGTATTGCAGTATTTGTCTAGTGGACTGATCAATTCATACATCTACTGGTTTGAACATCCACAAAACTTCAACTACCAAGCATTAAGGATTATCAACCGTCAAATCATCCAGTCGAATTTAGCAATGATACGTTAACACCAAGCAGCCATTTTTATGGCTGCTTTTTTGTTTTGTTGGTGGAGATAGTGGTGATAGATTTTGTGGTGGTTCAATGCCGGTTCCGGGGCGGGGCGCTATATGGGATTGGAACGCTGTGGACATCGATTTGAACTACCCAGGAAGTTCGCCTGGGCATTTCAAATACGAGTCTTTCACTAGGCAATAAATTGCCTAGTGAAATCTCACAGCTGAACCCATATAGCGCCCCGCCCCTCCACCTAGATAGAGGTCATAACAACTCTCTGACTTTTTTATATGCTCCACTCAAGTATCTTCAAATCGGCACTACTCTTTTCCTTATTTTTCACATGTCTATCTCAATGCTCTTCAGAATGCCAAAAACCAATAACCAAAATAATTTTGCTCGAAATGATAAGTGTACTTCTCTAACAAAAATCAAAAAGATAGAAACCCAAGTAAAGATCATAGGACCGAAAACAACTAGATACATCGCCCCAAACCGCAGCAATTAAATCCAGAAAAACTAAGTACCGTAACACCCCACCAACAAATGTATTATTAACAACCTTAGGTTCTGCGGGAGGGTGGAGGGAATTCGCCGTCAGCCGCGAAATTTTCGTTTGCACGGCATGGGCCGTGCTTACGAAAAGACCCAGCTTTGAGATGTCCAAGGCGCTCTTCCTTGGATAGCTCAAAGTGGGTCCGCAGCGTTCCACGGCGCAATTCCCGGAACCCTCCCGCAGAACCGGCAGTGAACCACAAACAAAAAAAGACCAGATATAATATCTGATCTCTCTCAATAAATTAATTATTATCCACGAATAATGCGTTTAAAATCTCCGGCATATTGGAGACATACTCGCCTATCGTATGAAAAATACTTTTTATATCAAAATTACCCATAACAAAAACCTCCGTTTACCAATTTTGACCATTGATCGACATAGTAGAAGCTACGTCGTTTGGTGTGTATGAATCAACAGGTACGTTATAAGTTTTGGCAAATGTATTGGAATTCATGATTGAAGTCAATACACGTTTAGCTGATCTTTGTAGGTCACCTAATTCAAGCTTATTGCCACCTACTGGTAAGACTGAAGCTCCGACTTGAATTGGTACTTGTGTTCCACCTGGCATGATCAAATCGTTACCAGCGTGAAGTACGGCGTCTGTATCGGTTAAACTCTTGAGACTGAACCAATCAGTCATGACTCCACCTTTGAAGCCCCACTCGCCACGTAAGATGTTCGTCAATAGATCGTAGTTAGCAGCTAAATAAGTGCCGTTTACTCGATTGTATGATGACATTACGTATTGTGGTTGAGCGTCTTTTACGGCGATTTCAAAGCCTTTGAGATAGATTTCTCTTAAGGCTTGTTCACCGATGACAGAGTTTGTGACGAAACGGTTTGTTTCTTCATTGTTAGCAGCGAAATGTTTGATAGTCGTACCAACTCCAGGGTTGGATTGGACACCTTTTGTTTCAGCTGCAGCCATCGTTCCGGTTACTAGTGGATCTTCAGAATAGTATTCGAAGTTTCTACCATTCAATGGATTACGATGGATGTTCATACCTGGAGCTAACCAAGTATCAATGCCTAGTTCGAGCATTTCTTTTCCAACAGCATTACCAACGCTGTAGACCATCATTGGGTCCCAAGTTTGAGCCATCAAAGTTCCGATTGGCCAAGCTGTAGCGTATTGATAAACTGTCTTACCGTTAACTGAACCAACTGGAGTCAATCTTAAACCAGCAGGACCATCAGAGTTGACTGAAACGGGAACTCCTCGGTCTAATAAAGCTGATGTTGTTTGACCAGCAGCTCCGGGAACGATAGTTGAAGCACCACCAACGATAACAGAATCGTTAGCTCCGCCACCTAAACCGGCCTGATTTTTTAAAGCTTCAAAGCCTTCGGCATTTAAGTCGAGGTTACCATTAACAATCTTACTCAATTGCTTAGTTGAAAGGCTTGCGATGAATTGATCCATCGTGATATTGCCTGTGTAAACATCGAATAAAGAAGCGTTTTGAGCAGCTGGTGCTACTGTTTGAACATTTTGCTTGTATCCGTTGTAAGGTAACATTTGGCTACTGTTTTCGTTCACGATCGTTGTGACCGTATTTTTATCATATGGTGATGCATTATCACCTAAGGCTCCATTCAAACTAGCTGGATCTAAGGTAATAACTGGTGCTGAAGCTACTTCTTGCGCTTGGCCTGCAGGAACAAAAGTATTCCCGTTGCCGTGCAATTGTGTTGGATCAGCGTCAGGCATCATTTCGTTAGCAAGTTGTTCCGTCGTTACCTTGTTAGGTAAGTTCAAAACAGCCGCCACGTGGGTATTTCTTGAACTATTACCGATCCGGATAAGGTAGTTACCTGGATCCATAATATAGCTGGCACTGTTAGTGTCATAACTAGCCATATTATAAAGTGGGAATGACAAGGTCAAAGTTTGACTTTGGCCTGGTGCCAAGTTATCAGTTTTAGCATAAGCAGCTAAGTTTTGGAAAGCTTTATCAACTGTCCCAGCTGGTGCAGAGTAATATTCTTGAACTACTTCACGTCCAGAATAAGTGTCACCAACGTTGGTAACTTGAACTTCACTAATTAAATTGTTGCCATCAACATAAACTTGTTGTGGTTGAATTTGGAAGTTAGTGTATGATTCACCAAAACCGAATTCATACTTTGGTGTCACATTGTAAGTATCAAAATAACGATAACCTACATAGATACCTTCTGAATAAGGTTCAGTCATTGAATTACCATCATTCTCAGCAAAGGTAGCTGAAGATGGATAGTCAGAATAGTTTTGGGCCCAAGTGTCTGCTAATTTACCAGAAGGAGTTACTGCACCACTGATCAAATCAGCTGCAGCAAGGCCTGTATTTTGGCCACCTTGAGAAACTAGCAAAATACTCTTCAAGTTAGGAACCTCATTTAAAAAGTTCATATCGATCGGAGCACCGACATTTAGGAGTAAAACACTGTTGTTGTATAAGTTAGAAATATTTTTGATATTAGCAATTTCATTATCTGACAACAAGTAATCGCCTTGAGCATTTTTGCGGTCCGAGCCTTCACCAGCATTACGTGAAACCACGTAAATACCAACATCAGCAGGAGCTGCAGCGAATTCTTCTTGAGAAATTGCTGGATCAGAATAATTAAAAGTACTCAATAAAACGGCAGTTTTATTGAAAGCTGCTTCTTTTTGATTGTAATCAGCAGCAATATTATTCAACCAATCATTAGATGTGATCGTATAACCAGCATCTTTTAATCCATCCCAAATATTGATTGTTTGACGTGGATTAACATTACCAGAACCAGTTCCACCTTTAACAGTACCGTATGCACCAGCACCAAAAAGGGCAATCGATTGATCAGTCGAGATCGGCAATGAATTATCTTTATTTTGAAGCAAAACCATACCGTCTTCGGCAGCAGAAGTCGACAATTGTGAATTAGCGATTTCTTGAGCATTAGGTTGCCCATCGGAAACAGTATCAGCCTGAGTATTTGCGACGACATTAGTCTCAGGCGTTATTTGCTCTACAGCAGAAGTGTCAGAAACATCAGCTTCAGTTGTATCAGAAACAACGTCCAAACTAGGATCCGTCGTCTTGGAAACTTCATCAGTTGTTGTGGGAGCTTCGACTTCAGTAGTCATTTGCTCCACATCAGCAGCTTTAACAGTATCACTAGAATAACCGATCGTTCCAAAAATGAATGTTGCAATCAAACTAGTCAATACTGAAATGAGTTTCACCTGAGAATGTTTCATTTCCTCACCTCATTATTTTTTGATTAACTAAATTGAACATCTTGTGCACGAACATATTCGTTAGTCGAAACACGGTAATATTGAGCACCTGATTTAGTATTTTGTCTCAAAATATCAGTAAACCAGCTAGTACCGGCACCAAGTGAACGGCTAACAGGTTGTTCCATAACATTGAATAATGGAGCTTGAGCAGAAGTTGTCACAGTTCCATTGATACGAGTGTTTTTATAACCATCTGAAAAATCAGTTTTGGCAGTAGTCTTAGTTGTGTAATCTGAACCCTTAATTGCAGAAGAAACTTTATTTCCAATAGCATTAGGGATCAAATCATTTTGACCAGTAGCAAGGCCATAAACACCACCAAGAGTGTTATCAACCAAATCAAAAGGTTGAGCTAATTTCATCAACAATGATGGAATCTTACCACCAGGCAAAGCACCAACCACGCCAATAGCGGCGTCTTGTAAACCATGAGAAGCCTTACCTACAACATTAGAAGTAGGTTTTACAAAACCAGTAGCTCCGGCATAAACATTTGAAAGTGGTTTAACCTTAGCCAAAGCATCTTCAGCGATTGGAGCAACCACGTCGTTACCAACAAAGTCAGCAGCAGCGTTTTTAGCAGTAGATTTAACTGAAGAAACCACCTTATCCTTAAGACCGGCAGCACCATCTTCAGAATCCACAGTATAATTTGAAACAGAATTTGAAGCATTAGTTGTAGAATCATTTGAAACATTATTTGTAGAATTATTTAAATCATTATCAGAAGTATAAACGATCCCATACTCGCCAGAATCAGCAGAAGAAGCTGCATCAACATCAGCAGAAGAATTATCAGAAGCAGCAGCATTACCAGAAACACCAGCCACCTCAACAGAATCAGAATTCAAATCTTCAGCGGAGGCAGAAGAAACAGCCTCAACACGAGCATTAGAACCAGAGTCAACAGAATCAGCCTCAACAGCCCCATCAGCCAAACCAAATCCGGCCAACAAAGCACCAAGAGCTAAAGATGAAGACAACAAAATTTTCTTAAATGTCATAACGTAAAAATCCCCTTTTAAAATTAAAAAAAGATCCCTTTTGATAAATCAACATGTAAAAAAACCAACATCGGCTCCTCCCAAAAAGCCTCAACCAAAAATACCAACCCATTGATCCTCCCAAAAAGATGAGCCAGCATAAAAAGTCAATATATTAGTGACATCGTTTACACGTCAAAATAATTATACATCACAACATATAAAATATGGGTATAATCTTTAAAATATAAATCATAAACAACTCATAAATTACATCTTTCAACCGATAAAACAAACAAAAAAAGAGCCAACAACCGGCTCTATGACTGAATTCCAGAAAATAACATTACTAAAACCAAAAACGAGATTAACTAAAAATTAAGTAAACAAAATAAGCAAGATATTGCAAAAAAAAAGGAATAAGAGGTCCTTAATATTTTATCCAAAATAGCGACCAGCGAAGCGAAGTCGCCCCCCACCCAAAATAGCAACCGATGAAAAGATGCAGCAAAATAAACAAGATAGGGAGAAAAAAACAAGGATATCAAAAAGAAAAAAAGGAAGGGAAATCCAAAACAAACCAAAACAGTATAAGCAAATAAGAATAAGTACCGTATCCCACCAAAAAAGTTAGATTGGCACCACCCTAGGTCCTGTGGAGGGTGGAGGGAATTCGCCGTCAGCCGCGAAATTTTCGTTTGCACGGCATGGGCCGTGCTTACGAAAAGACCCAGCTTTGAGATGTCCAAGGCGGTCTTCCTTGGATAGCTCAAAGTGGGTCCGCAGCGTTCCACGGCGCAATTCCCGGAACCCTCCACAGGACCGGCAGTGAACCCCCACCCAAAATCACACCACCAACAAAAATCCAGCACAAAAAAATAGCCGAGCAACCTCGACTAAACAAAACAAAAAACAAAAAATCTACCGACGAAAAACCTCATAAAAACTGTCCATATCCTTAAACCCAAGCTTCTCAATAGAACCATCAACATCACGAGTAATACTAGTAAACGATCTCTTAATATTATCAAAACGATACTTAGGATTAATAGCATACATCATATGAACCACAATCACGATAATCAAAGCAATCTTATTAGTATAACTAACCCGGCCATTAATATTCTTAAACCAGAGATACTCCTTAAAATCGCGTGGAGGTAAAGCACTAGTAGACAAAGTAATATCTAACAAATTGGAATTATGGCAACAAATATTACGAACAAAATTAAGACACTCAAGCCAAGAAACTAATTCATCACGGTTACAGTTGAAGTAGTCAGTAAAGTATTCAACATTATCATCTGACATCAACCTGATCAAACTAGAAGTCGTTTCAAAAGTTAACAAATTAGTCATCAACCAAACCGTTGGGAAATTATCTTCATTCAAATTTTCCCGATAATCAAGATCTAACATATTGGAATTGTATGCTTGTCGCAATAAATTCTTTTTAAAATAAAACTGCTTTTCTTCCAATGTATATTTAGAGATCCGATCATTGTCGGCCCAATTAGTAAATTCTAGATAACCAAAGGGACCATATTTTTCACCTAACACATGCGAGATCAAACTATTCATCGAAACTTCGATATCTTCGATTGCATGTAGCAAGTTGATCCGCAAATTCTTATCTTGGTAATAACGTTTAACCACAAAGTCAAACGAAAGTCCGTCATAATCCGGGGTATTATAGCCATCCCGGTAAGCAAACGGATAAGCAAATTGCTTCAAAGTATAATATCCGATTGCTTCAATAGCATTGAGGTTTTTATCACGCATATCCGGATCTAAAGTCATCCCGCGCTCAGCAAATAAATTAAGCTGATCCTCATACGATAGCTGTTTGGGACTACGCACCTTGCACACCTTCATTCTAAAAAATTTTAATATAATCAAATATTGAGTATAACTATATCATAACGTACGTACAATCATATTTTGAACTATTTGAGCTAATAATAACAGCTAATTTCTAAAAATTAATTAACCAATTTTGACAATATAAAAAGCCGAACTCATTCGGCTTTTTTGAATACTATTTTTATACATCATTAACAAAATTTTTGATAGATTATGCCCGTTGACGCATTTTCTTGAGTCCGATCCCAGTAAATCCACTGATGATCGACAATACTGGTGATAAAAGACTAAAGAAACAAAATGGTAGAAAGGCCAAGGTTGGTACGCCTAAAGTGTTGGCCGCAAAAGCTCCCGCGACACCCCAAGGGATCAAGTAGTTAATAACTGTACCACCATCTTCAAGCACACGACTCAAGGCTAAATTGTCCAATCCTCGTTTGTTGTAAGTCTCTTTGAAGGCTTTACCCGGTAAAATAACTGATAAGTATTGTTCACCAACAAAAATATTGACTCCGATACCAGACAAGATAGTTGCTGTAACGATCGAGCCAGATGATTTCAACTTTTTAGCTAACGGTGTGATGGCTGTTTGGATAATATCGTATTTCATCAACAAGCCACCTAAAGATAAAGTTAGAAAAATCAAGGAAACTGTACCCATCATCGACGTGATGCCACCCCGAGTCAACAGAGCATCAACGTTGGCGTTACCAGTTTTTGAAACAAAGCCGTTTTCAATGTAGCCGGCAACTTTTTGGACTGTCGTACCAGGAGTTTGTACAAAGATCATCACAATAGCTACGGTAATATTTAGTAATAAAGTTGCGATAGCTGGGATCTTGGCGATGGCACAAACAAATAACAAGATGATCGGTAAAATTGCCCACCAGGAAACGCTAAAATGTGAAGTCAAAGTCGTCAAAGTTGGTTGAATATTAGTCAACTTGGCACCTGATTCACCGATACCTAAGATCCAGTACAAGATCAGTGAGATCACGAAAGCTGGGATCGTAGTCCACATTAAGTTTTTAATATGGGCAAACAAGTCAGAACCCGCAATAGCAGCAGCTAGATTAGTCGAATCAGAAAGTGGTGAAGATTTATCACCGAAAATAGCTCCTGAAATAATTGCTCCAGCAACCAAGGCCGGATCAACGCCCATCGTAGTTCCCATTCCGAACAAGGCAATCCCGATCGTTGAAACGATGGTAAAGGCTGAACCGATGGAAGTTCCGATCAAGGCACAAACTAAGAAAACCGATGGAACGAACCAACGAGCCGAAATCATATGGAATCCGGCGACCATCATTGATGGGATAACGCCAGCTGCGATCCAAGTACCGATCAGAGCACCGATCAAGATAAAAATAAAGATCGGCACGATCCCGTTTTTTACTCCGTCCATGATCCCATCGTGGATCTCATCCCAACTGCTGTGGCGGATCTTAGCCCACAAGATCAAAAGAGCGATAACTACTAACACTGGCGTTTGTGGCGACAAACCAAAACCAATAACAGCTGTTCCTAAAACTATTAACATGACCAACAAAATGATGATCGATTCTTTGAAACTAACTTTTTCCCTCATATTTTTTCTCCCAATAAAAAAATCGTCCCCGCTGCATTCCTGCAACAGGGACGATTGACGTAACCGTGGTACCACCCAACTTGAGGTCGCAAATAGACCTCCTCTCATTGGCGATAACGGCACCTTCCGCTTGGAAAACCAAGTCATGTCTGGTATTTCAGTCCTAGCACCCTGACCGGTTCGCATCAACCACCGGCTTTCTTACACCCAGATGTAGGATTACTTTGTTCAAACACTTATTAATATTTTGAATGATAACAACTATTTTAATTATCGTCAATACAAAAATTTTTCATTAAGCTAAACGACGGTCGACTACTTTGGAAATTAGTGACAGTGCGTAGCAGACGATGAAGTACAAAATAGCTAGTGCTAAGTACATTGGCACGATATAATTGGCGTTTTGTCCATAAATTACTTGTGCGTGTTGCATCAATTCTGGTACCACGATGATCGTTGTCAAAGAAGTATCCTTGATCAAGGAGATCAATTGACTAACTAAAGCTGGAATCATCTTTTTATAAGCTTGTGGTAAGACGATGTGGACCATGGCTTGTGTATAGCGCATCCCCATGGCACGTGCGGCTTCCATTTGGCCAATATCAACGGCTTGGATACCTGATCTAATGATCTCGGCGACCATCATCGATTCGAAGACTGACATCGCTAAAATGGCAGCAGGGATCGTATCCGGTTTGAACCCGATCGAAGGTAGACCAAAGTAGACGAAAAAGATGATCAACAGTAATGGCAAGTTACGGATAATATCGATGATGAAACCGACGATCTTTGAAACATAAGCGATCTTGCTATAACGGATGATCCCTAATATCGAACCAAAGATCATACTAAAAATAACTGATAAAGCTGAAATTTCAACGGTTACCCAAAGACCTTGGAGAAGGAATTTTAGGTTAACAGCTGAATAAGCGTCGATCCAATTTTGCATAATTCATTCCTCCTAAGCCAAAGTCTTTTCTAAATGTCTCATATAGTAACTGATCGGTAAGGTAATAACTAAGTAAAAGAGACCGACAATTATATATGTGTTGACCGTATCAAAGGTTTGCGAAGCAATCGCATTTCCTTGATACATCAAGTCAAATCCAGCCACGAAAGCTAGGACTGATGAGTTTTTAACCAAGTTGATAAATTGATTACCTAGTGGTGGGATAACGAGCTTGAAAGCTTGTGGCAAGACGATGTAACGCATAGCTTGTCCATAAGTCATCCCCATCGCCCGAGCTGCTTCCATCTGGCCGATATCAACTGAGTTAATACCTGAACGAACAGTTTCAGCAATGAAAGCTGAAGTATAAATCGTCAATCCGATAGTTCCGGCAGTAAATCCATTGATCTTAACAAAGTACAAAGGAATTACTAAGTAGAAAAACATTGTAATAACTAGTAACGGGATATTTCTAAAAATTTCCACATAGACGTTACCAATAACACGTAAAACTTTATTCGGCATAACTTCCATAATGGCGAACAGTGATCCAATGATCAAACTGAACACTAAAGCGACGATACTGGAAAGGATCGTCCAACCAAATCCGGTCAAAAAGCTGTGCCAGTTGTTTGCTAGTAAACTACCCATTAGCGAAGCACCTCCTTGTAATCGAATCCTGGAACGTCACCGAACCACTTCTTGATCAGCTTGTTATAAGTCCCATCGTCTTCAATTTCTTTGATGGCCTTATTCAAAGCTTTTTTGAAAGCTGGTTGGTTCTTGTTGATACCAATACCGTAAGGTTCCGTAGTGAAGGCACCACCTTGGACCTTGTAGCCTGGGTTTTCAACGGCCATACCGGCTAAAATAACGTTATCTGTCGTCAAAGCATCCCCTTGACCTGATTTCAAAGCTACTAATGCTTGAGCATAATCTTGTAGCTGCAATACTCGAGCCTTTGGAGCGTACTTCTTAACATTTTCAACAGAGTTTGATCCAACAACACCAATAACCGTGCGATTGTTGAGATCGGAAACTTTTTTAACTGGCGAACCGTCTTTAACTAGTAACGATTGTCCGGCATCAAAATATGAATTTGAAAAATCAATAACTTTTTCACGTTCGGCATTGATCGTCATTGTGGCAATGATGGCGTCAATATTACCGTTTTTCAATAATGGGATACGTGATTGCGAAGTTACGGTAACGAATTTAGCTTTACCATTTTTACCAAGGATCTTCTTAGTCAAAGCCTTGGCAATATCAACTTCGAATCCTTTAGTTTGACCGTCTTTAACGTCGATCAAGCCCATCAATTTCGTATCTGCTTTAACTCCCCACATGATCGTGTTAGCTTCTTTGGCGTTTTGCAAAACATCTTGTTGAGAAAGAGGTTTTGCTCCACAGCCGACCGATACAACAACGAGGAGTGCAGACATTACTAATACTAAAAAGTATTTGAGTCTTTTCATGGTAGTCCCTCCCCTTATTAGTGCTTAATGATCTTACTCAAGAATTGTCTAGCACGTTCATTCGTAGGGTTTTTGAAAAACTCGCTAGTCTTGTCATCCTCTAAAATTTGGCCGTCAGCCATAAAAATAACCCGGTTGGCAACTTCTTGGGCGAAGCCCATTTCGTGAGTAACAATCAATGAAGTCATATCACTTTGGCTAGTAACGTATTTAATAACGCCCAGCACATCATCGATCATTTCCGGATCAAGCGCACTAGTAGGTTCGTCAAAAAGCATACAACGTGGTTTCATAGCTAATGACCGAGCAATAGCTACACGTTGAGCTTGTCCACCAGAGATCTGTGAAGGCATGTTATGAGCTTTATCAGCCAAACCAACTTGGTCCAGCAAAGCCATAGCCCGCTTCTTATTCTCATCTTCGTTCATCTTCAAAACGATCCGTGGTGCGATCATGATATTTTCAAGCACATCTTTGTTAGCATATAAATTAAAATGCTGGAAAACCATCCCCACATCAGTTCTGATACGGTTAATATCAGTCTTCTTATCAGCAATATCATGGCCATTGACGATCAATTGACCTTCTTGGATCTGTTCCAATCCATTAACGCTCCGAGCTAAGGTACTCTTACCTGAACCTGAGGGTCCGATCAAAACAACCGTTTCCCCTTTATCGATCTCCAGGTTAATGTCTTTCAATGCGTGAAATTTTCCATAATACTTTTGGACGTCACGAAATTCGATCATCGACATATAGCTATTCTCCCTTCGTTTGGTTCAAGCTGAACCAAGCATAAAATTGACTATTAAAGAAATTTTAATTGTTTTAGAGAAATTTGGCAATTATTTGGATGATGGTTTTATGTAAAATTAAGTGGTTTTTCTGTAATTTTACTGGGTTTTATGGGGTTGGAAAAAAATTTTTTGGTGGTGGTTTTGTTCCCGGTTCTGGGAGGGTTCCGGGAATTGCGCTGTGGCTTCCTTAGTCGTTCGGTGGCGTAGCCACCACCAAGAACCAGTTGCGCAAGTGCGTTAGCACTTACGTTCCATTATTTCATGGCTGACAGCGAATTCCCTCCACCCTCCCAGAACCTAAGGTAGTACAAAATTTCTCTCTTTGTGGGTGGGGACGGTACTTATCTTTTTTCTGCAAATTTCCTTTAGGGGGACTCCCATTCCCCCGCTATTACCCACTATCAATCCCGACTCCGTCCCCTATCTGATCCACCTTTTTCGGAAAAATCATCGGTTCGTATTTAAATTTCTCAAGCTCCGTTTCAATTTCGATGTTTTTTCTATCGCAACTTCACTTCGCGGGTCGCCACCCTTTTAAAGATAAAGACTGCTTAAAACGAATTTTTACTCTTACAAAATTTACAAGATAGGAACCGGTGCAAAAATCCTAGGAATCAAGTATAGATGGTTAAACCAGTCCTCCTAAAACAGTTTTGAGAGATAAAACTAAGTACTGTACCCCCCACCCAAAAATTATTTTTTAACAACCCTAGGTTCTGCGGGAGGGTGGAGGGAATTCGCCGTCAGCCGCGAAATTTTCGTTTGCACGGCATGGGCCGTGCTTACGAAAAGACCCAGCTTTGAGATGTCCAAGGCGGGTTTCCTTGGATAGCTCAAAGTGGGTCCGCAGCGTTCGCAGAACCGGCAGTGAACCTCAAACCAAAATCATAAAACAAAAAAAGCCTTCAAACTATAAAAAATCTGAAGACTGATATGCTTATTTCAATACTATTTTTTTATACAAATGTCGTGTTAAGAAATAATACCCACCATATAAAACAAAGAAAATTATAAATGGTAACGCTAAATTACTATAAGGTTTCATCAATAGCGCCTTAAACATTTGAAGTCCTACTAATACGTGGACAATTCCTAGTGTTGCTGGAACTGCGAAGAGTACGGCAATTTCTTTGTTGATCGATGCTCTTAGTGCTTTTTGTCTGGCACCGATTTTGTGTAACATATTGTATCTCTTCACGTCACCTGCTGCTCCGGAGAGGATCTTGAACATTAGACAACTTGCTAGCATTGCTAAGAAGGCAATTCCTAGGAAGAAGCCCATGAATTCTAGTCCTGAGAAGAATCCGTTGATGTTTTTGTAGACTACGTATTTGTCGGCAATCGCATTTTTCATACTTGGGAAGCGACTTTGTTGTTCTTCAGAAACTTGTTTGATTGGTGTAAGATTTTTTCTAAAGGAATCAGTTTTGACGTATGTGATCGAGTTAGCTTTTCCTTGAATATTGTTATATTCTTGGTCACTCACTGCTTTGATTTCTTTAGTTTGGTTCTTTGGCAACATGGAACTTTGGATTTCGTACTTCACTTCATCATTATTTAAACTAGTACTCTTCTTTTGTGTTGAGAACATGCTGTCCATGTTGAAATGACTATATGTGAATGGTTGTGACTTGAAATCGCTTTGGCGATAGTAAACAGTTTTATCAGTCGTCTTATAATCGTATCTGTTTGTTGAAGCGCCTGACATTTTGTCGACTAAGGCTTTTTCCTTACTATTAATATTGATAATTTGTGAATCATAATATTTTTGACCATTAACAACCGTGTCGATCTGTTGGTAAAAACCTAGTCCAACGGTAATTGCACCAAGTGCTAGTGAGAACATGATCGAGACCATTGATAAAATCTTTGTGTAATCTTTGATCCGGAAATTCAATTGAGACAGGGTAAAGTTGTTCAAACCTTTTTGAGAGAACTTACCATTCTTTTTCAAAGCTGAAATGATCGTGGTAGTTAGTGAGTTCATCACGAAGTAAGTTCCAATTACGATCGTTACTAAGGCAACGGGGACACCGATGTAGATAAAAATTGGATTTGAACCCATGTGGATCATGGCAGCGTAACCAATACCGATAAAGATCAAACCGATAATTGCTTGAAAAACTGTCCAAACGGTATTTCTTTTGATCCGTGTTGGTTGACTATCTTTGTTCAATAGCGTTAAAACTTTGGTCATTCTTAGAGAAATCGAGTTTCTTAAAGCTGAAAAAATAAAAATAACGATGAAAAAAATCAATGTAGTGATTAATGCCGGCATGTAGAAACTACTGAAATATTTAACTGGCATGTCGAGATTTTTCATTAACAATTGACCGACAAAACCAGTCGCAAAGATACCTAAAATGATTCCGATAACTGAAGCGATGGCACCAATGATGAATGTTTCCACAAAAATCATTTTTGAAATTTTACTGCTTTTGGCACCGAGCATCATGAACATCCCATATTCTTTTTGACGCATGCTCAAAAGAAATTTATTCGCGTAATTTATATATACGACGGTAATTATTGCTAGTAAAACTGCTCCAAAACCGAAGATGAAAACTGTCGCAGCAGCTGGTGAATTTGAGTTTAAAAAGTCTTTATTCATGGCCAAGGACATGAACATGTAGAAAATGGCAGCTGCAATCATCAGACCTGAAAATAGCACACTGTAATCACGGATCCGATGCTTAATGCCACCAATTGCTAGTTTGTTTAACAATGTAGTCCCCTCCTATTCCGCAAATGTTCCTAATGAATCTAAGATTTCTTGATAAAATTCGCCACGTGAATGACTCTCGTTTTTAAGTTCTTGACCGATTTCACCGTCTTTAATGAACAAGATTCGGTCACAGAAACTAGCTGAAAATGGATCATGCGTTACAAGCAAGATCGAAACGTTATCTTCTTGATTGATCTTCGTCATCGTATCCATCAAAGCACGAGCACTTTTTGAATCTAAAGCACCAGTTGGTTCATCACCAAAAATAATTTTTGGTTGGTGTACCAAAGCACGAGCAGCCGCAACTCTTTGTTTTTGACCACCGGAAAGCTCGGTTGGATAGTGATTCAAAATTTCCGTCAAACCTAATTTTTCAGAGATCCTAGCCACAGCTGGCTTGATCTCTTTATTGCTACGATTTTGTAGCGCAAGTGGGAGTGCAATATTTTCGTAAGCCGTCAAGTTTTCCAACAAGTTGAAATCTTGGAAAATAAATCCGATTTGATTAGCCCGAAAATCGGCCATTTCATTGTTTTTAAGCTGAGTAATATCTTCCCCAGCAATCTTAACTTGGCCACGAGTAGGAGTGTCCAAAGTAGACAAGATATTCAGCAAAGTAGTCTTACCAGAACCAGAAGCCCCCATAATACCAACAAACTCTCCAGGTTGAACCTCAAAGTTAACATCTGACAAAGCCTTAAACTGCTTCTCATTAGCCTTCCCATAAATCTTTTCAATATTCTTAACATCAACAATATTTTGCATGTATTTAACCTCCATCTGATATATCTATCTTATGGGGAAAGCAAAAAATAGTCGTTCGATTCACATTACAAGAACTTACAGTTTTGTAAGAAACGCAGAGAGCGCAACGAGGTTGGTCAGCTGCTGAGGATTAACGCGGGTGGTCGCACAAAGGTGCGGCGAAGCCGTACCGCGACCACCTGTGTTAACCGGAGGCCGCTACCTCGCGGAGCTCGTTTTCACATCCTTGAGGATAAAGAAAAATAGCACTATCCAAACCACTGCAAGTTTAGCTGCAAAGAATGGATAGAACAAGAATCCACGATAAGGATAGAAATTAGAAATAAAATATTCTTCTCAAACAAGATAAAAAATGGATTCCGATAAACAAAATAAGAAATATCCATTAATATATGAAGGGTTTACCTCACCCCACCAAAACAATAAATTTCCACAACAAAAAAACAAGCCTCACAACCCCAACCCAAATAAAGTTTTCAACCACCCTAGGTCCTGCGGGAGGGTGGAGGGAATTCGCCGTCAGCCGCGAAATTTTCGTTTGCACGGCATGGGCCGTGCTTACGAAAAGGTCAAGCTTTGAGATGTCCAAGGACGGGGTTCCCTTGGATAGCTCAAAGTTGGCCCGCAGCGTTCCACGGCGCAATTCCCGGAACCCTCCCGCAGAACCGGCAGTGAACCTCAACCAAAAATCCAAAGCTTTATTTGATTTATCCCATTTATCGTTTTACAATTTGCGCTATAATACTTAAGTTATAAAATTTTTTAATAGGGGTGTTTACTGTGGGGGAAAAAATGCCAGAACTCGACTCGAAAAAGTCGTACATTAGCTGGCCCGTCGTTGCATTGATGGACTTTGTGACCGTTATTGGTTTTGACGACATTATTTACAACTTCCAAAACCAAGGTCTCGGGATCGTCTTCACTTGGATCCTAATGCTTTTCTTATTCGTTGTACCTTATGAAATGATGGTTGGTCATCTAGGATCAACCTTTAGTCATGAAGGTGGAGGTATGACTTCTTGGGTCCGTGGTACCGGTGGAAATGTCTGGGGATATATTTGTGCCTGGACTTACTGGGTCGCAGGACTTCCTTACATCGTCGATGTTGCCAATTCCATGCTGATCTCATTTGGTTGGTTGATCAATGGTAACAACAAGATGTCAGATACGATGACAAACAGTATGTTTGCCTTACTAACTGCCGTAATTTTTACGCTATTTATTTTTATTCAACATCATTTAAAAAATTCACTCCAATGGTTATCGATCATTGGTGGTGGAGCCATGTTCGTTGTTACAATTTTGTATGCGATCATGACTGTCGTTTATTTGACACAAGGAAATGCACCACATACTGAACCATTTACGATCAAATCGTTCATACCTAAGTTTGATCTGCACTACTTATCTACTTTTGGTTTAGTAATTTTTGCCATGAACGGGGCTGAACTTGCTTCGCCTTACGTTACTGAGATGAAAAATGGTAAGCGTGACTTCCCTAAAGCTATGTGGATGTTAGCTATCATGACTGGATTCTTGACCGTCTTCGGTTCATTCTCACTAGGAGTATTTTTCAATGCTCACAACTTGCCACATGACTTGAAGATGAATGGTTCATACTATGCTTTCCAAGCCATGGGTAACGACTTCGGAATGGGACGTTTCTTCCTATACTTATTCGCCATCACACAAGCCATTTACATGATGGCCCAGCTAGCTGTCTTGATCGATGCAAGTACGAGAATGTTCTTATCCGATACGGCTAAAGCATACTTGCCTAAGCGTTTGACCAAGTTAGATAATCGTGGTCTGCCGATCAACGGTTACTGGCTAACGACTGGTATTTGTACAGTCATCATGGTTTTGAGTGCTACGTTGCCAAATATGAATTCTATCTTTAATCAATTGCTGAACTTGAACGGGATCGTTTCACCTTACGTAACTTGTTTCGTCTTCAGTTCATTCATTTTAGTTAGACTACATCCAGACAAGTTCAAGAGTGATTTCACTTATATTAAAAATCAAAAATTGGCTGTCATGGTCGGTGCTTGGTGCTTCTTAGTTACTTTCGTTGCCGCTACTATGGGTATTTTGCCGGTTGATGAGGTTTACGGTACTGGTACTTGGTATCATGTGCTAGCCCTTAATATTATTGAGCCTTTGATTATGATCGCTATTGGGATTATTTTGCCTGTTATTGCTCGGATGCAAAGGCGCAATGATTTGTCTGCATAATGTTTTTTATGGGTTTCAGCTGGTTACAGCTGAAGCTTTTTTTGTTTGTTTTTGATTTTATTTGTGCTGGATTTTTTTTTTGGTGGGGGTACGGTTTCTATTTTTATAGTGCTAATATTTTTGAATTGATTTGATGTTTCTATTCTTGTTTCGTTCCTAGGATTGTTACTTCTCTACTTATCTTTTTCAATTCATTTTTCGGATATCATCGATTATTATTTTTATTTTTCTTACATCGTTTCTTTGTTCTTTTGTTTCTCTTTTTCCTCTCTGGCTCTTTCACTTTGCTCCTTTGTCGCTTCGTGAAACTCGCCTCATCCTACATCTTCATTTCTTGACTAGTTCTATTAGGATAGGTTGTTGAGTTATAATTACTTCAAATTATCTTTGATTGGAGGTTTTTCTATGCTTTCTCGTTCACTTTATTCTTCGCCTCTTGGTGATATGACCATTTTGACTGATTCTCATTCTCTACTTGGCCTTTGGTTTGATGGTCAGACTCATTTTGGCGGTCACTTTGACTTGGATTCGGTTGATTCTGCTGATGATTCCGTTGCTGCTTCTGTGGCTTCTTGGTTGGATGATTATTTTGCTGGAAAGCGACCTTCGATTTCTGATTTATCTTTGGATCCTCAGGTTACTGCTTTTCAGAAGCGAGTTTTGGATGTTTTGTGTTCTATTCCTTATGGTTCAGTTTGGACTTATCGTGATATTGCTCGAGAATTGGATTCTTCTCCTCGGGCTGTTGGTGGTGCTGTGGGTCGTAATCCTATTTCTATTATTATTCCTTGTCACCGCGTGATTGCTACTGATGGTTCTTTGACTGGTTATGCCGGTGGGATTTCTCGCAAAATTGCTTTGTTGGAGCTTGAGGGTATCTCTTTAAAAAACATTGATAAAAACCCTAGTATTAATTCTTCTACTAATGAAGTAATATCAAAGTAAAGGATTTTTTATAAAGGATTGATTATTTATGACTTCTATTAAGTGTAAAGATACTCTCTCAATTACTAATCATCGGGTTTTTGCTTCAGATTTGAACGAGCATGAGACTGTTTTTGGTGGTCAAATTTTGTCTGCCATCGACAATAATTCTTCTATAGCAGCATCTCGAGCTGCTCGGATCGAAACTGTTACTGCATCCGTGGACCAGGTTAACTTCATGCATCCCTTTGTCTTGCAAGATTCACGTTGTGTTGAATCATATGTGACAGGAATTGGAAAGACTTCGATTGAAGTATTCACCAAAATCATCGGTGAACATCTAAAAACTGGCGAAAGATTTCTCGGACTAACCTGCTTCTCAACTTTCGTCTTAATCGACAAAAACGTTGAATTACCCGAAATAGTCCCAGTCAGTGCCGAAGAACAATACGTCTGTGCTGGTTACCAACAAAGAAAAATCGATCGTGCTGAAAAATTAAAAGAACAAGTTTCTTTGAATAAGCATATCTCATTGAACTTTCCTTGGGATTAAACGCAGAGAGCGGAGGGAGATGATCAGCTGCTGAGGATTTAGGGACTGTCGGCACCCAAGGTGTGGCGAAGCCGTGCCTGCCGACAGTTTCTAAACCGGAGGCCGCTATCTCCCGGAGCTCGTTTCAGCATCCTTGAGGATAAAGAAAAACACCACTATCTAAACCACTGCAAGTTTAACGAACAATTATAGATACCACTATTTTATACACATAAAACCTGAACTCTTTTAAGCTATAAAACGAACAACGTTTGGTTAAAAAAAAACCGTTTAGCGAATAAACAAAAGAAGTTTGGTATAAAGCAAAAGATTTGAAACCAAAACATCAATAAAACAAAAAAAGTAACAACACCAAAGGTAACCTCAAAAAAGGTAAACCTAAAAGCGTTGTTACTTTTTTAATAACCAAAATTAAAATCTCATCCGATCCGAACTCCAAGGAAAGTTTCAGCGAACAAGGCAGCCTGCTCCCGATTAACAACGATTCCCCGCAAGCCATATTCATCAATTTCGATTTTTTCAAAATGACATTTACTAAAATCGATCCCTTTTAGCTTAGTATTCAAAATCATCATTTCGTTCAAATCACAGTCGTCAAATTTAACCTGCCCTAACTTGTTGTCATTAAAGCTGACATCTTTCATGCTGCTGTCCACAAACGATGCGCCCTTAAAAGTAAGATCGTTCATATTAGCAAAATCCAACAAGCAATTTTCGAACTGAACGTTATTAAAGTAAGATCCCGTAAAATCAGTCCCCATCATCTTGCATCCGACAAATTTCACTCGGAAAATGCTCGAATTGTTCAGATGGCAATTCGACAAATCGCAGTTTTTAAAAATTACGTCTGTTAAATCTAATTTCTCAAAATCGCATTCGCTAAAAGTCACGTGTTCAAACAAGCTTTGCTCGATCATCGGGTGATCGATATTTTGTCCTTCCACTACTTCATCCTTGACGTGATTATTGCTGAATAAAAAATCTTCTTCATCAAATATTTTAAAAAACGAATTAGTCGTTAAATATTCTTCTGCAAGTTTTGGTTGTTCCATTTTGACCTCCAATTGATCTCTTACTAGGATGATAACAAATTATTAGTAAAGAAAAATTAGAGAAAAAATCGGCCTTTTCTGATCACTTCCATAATTGGGATCAGCAAATTTGCTGAACTATTCCTTTTATTTTGTCTGACAGACATTTTTTATTAAAAAATCACAGAAAAAATTAATTATCTTTTTTCAAAATAGCATGATATCAGCTTTTTGACGGTAAAAAATATGCCAAACAAAAAGACCCTGGATCACAGCAAATTTTGTGATCCAACGTCTTTTATCTATTTTCCAAAATTGGTAGTACTTCATCCAATGTGCTGACTTCATACGTTGGACGAGCTAGATCAGTCGGTTTATCGCTGTCACGATTGACCCAGATCGAGTCCCAATTCATCTCGCTGCACGGTACGATATCGTAGCCGTAGCCTTGAGCAATGTGAATGTGATTTTGGGCGGTGAATTGATAATTGTCCTCGACTGCTTTGAAGAAATTCAAGTTAGGCTTGTGGGCGTGTACGTCTTCGGCTGTCCAAACGTCGAATGGCACTCTTAACGCTTCAAGATTTTTCGGCATGATGCTCCATGCTGAATTGGACATGATGATCAATTTGTATCTTAACGATAAGAGTTTTTCTAAAGTATCGATCACTTCTGGAAATGGCTTTAAGTTGCGATGTGCTTCCAGAATTTCCACGTAATATTTTTCAAACTTGTGTTCCAAGCCGAATTGATAGTCTAACTGGATTAAGTCGTTTCGCATTAACAAGTCATAATCGACGTATGGATGCGTGTTGGCTGGATTTTCTCGGTAGGATACGAATCGTTTCAAAGCAGTTTCACTATCTACTCCAATGTCATCGGCGATTGCTTTGACCTTGTTATATAGTGTGTCCTCGTTTAATAACGTTCCGTAGACATCAAACGTTAGAAATTTATCCATTATTTTCACCCCATCTGTTTTTTATTGATAGTTTTATTTTACCATTGATTGTGATGTTTTTAACAATTTGGGCGATAGTATTATAGTGGAAACTATATTGGGGTGATAAATCGTGTTATTATAGTAGGGACTCATTGTTAAATTTTAATTGAAAAAGAGAGTTTTTTCGGTACTGACTGGTTGGTGCTGTTGCATTTGGGGTTGGTTTTGGCGTTCTTGCTTTGTTGGCAAACCGTTGCCTGGTTTTGTAGGCCTAGCGTTATAACCTTGTTACCAAACGTTGCCCGCTTTTGTAGCCCTAGCGTTCTAGTTTTGGTGCCAAACGTTGCCCGCTTTATAGTGGAAACGAGCTCCGGGAGATAGCGGCCTCCGGTTAACACGTGTGGTCGCGGCGCGGCTTTGCCGCACCTTTGTGCGACCACCCGCGTTAATCCTCAGCAGCTGACCATCTCCCTCCGCTCTCTTTTTTTATAGAAAGGTCTTGATTGCCATGCGTTTCATGCGCTTGAAGAAAGCAGCTACTTCTGCATATAAATAATTTACTGGCATTGAATTACCCTGGGGTGTTTGGTGCCACCAGGAGGACAATTTGGAAGACACAAATAATTTTAAAGAAAAAGTTATCGTTGCTGGAGTTAGTCATTTACAGGCTGACTTTGAATATACGATGGACGAGCTTTGCTCTCTTGTCGAAGCTAATAATATGGAAGTTGCCGATGTGATTACGCAAAACGCTGACACTGTTAGTGGTGCGACTTATTTTGGTGCTGGTAAGGTTACCGAGATCGCTCAAATCGCTAATGCTGATGATGTGAAGACGATCGTTTTGAATGATGAACTAACACCATCACAGATCCGCAACTTGGAAAAAAGCACGAAGTTATCTTTCATGGATCGGACTGAATTGATCCTGCAAGTATTCTCCAATCGTGCTCACACAAAACAAGCGAAACTCCAAGTGGAAATCGCTAAATTACAATATCAATTACCACGGATCCATCCATCAGGAAACCCACTGGATCAACAATCTTCATCCGGTGGTTTGGCTAACCGTGGTGCCGGTGAAACGCAACTCGAATTGGACCGTCGTGTCATTCGCAAACGGATCACCTACTTGAAAAAGCAACTAGCTCAAGTTGAAAAAACGATCGACGTGCAAAGTCGCAGACGGACGAATACATCCCTACCTGTCGTTTCCTTAGTTGGATACACTAACGCTGGTAAGTCGACGACGATGAACGGTTTGTTGAACTTCAACAAAGACGATTCAACTGACCGAAAAGTTTTTGAAAAAAATATGCTTTTTGCTACCTTGGACACTAGTGTTAGAAAAATCGATTTAGAAGATAATACTAGTTTTCTACTATCAGATACCGTTGGTTTCGTCAGCAAGCTTCCCCACAATTTGATCGAGTCATTCAAGACGACTTTAAAAGAAGCTTCTGATGCTGACTTACTCGTGCAAGTGATCGATGTTTCCGATGAACACTGGCGCAACATGATCTCAGTGACGGAGAAAACCTTGAATGAGGTTGGCGTTAAAGGCAAGCCAATGATCTATGCTTTCAATAAAGCTGATCTGAAGCCTGGCCAAGAATTCCCAATGATCGAAGGAGACAACGTCTTCTATTCCGCATTGGATAAGGCTTCGATCGAAAAACTAGTTGAACTGATCAAGATCAAGCTTTTTGGCAACTACCAAGAAGTTACTCTATTAGTTCCTTACAAGGATCAAAAAATTGCTGAGGAAATCCTTAGAAATACTCAGATAATTTCCAAAGATTTCACAAATGACGGGTCAATCATTCAGGCTAAATTAAGTCCTGATCAATTTGACCGCTATAACGAATACGTCCAAGAAAAAGCCCCCAAATAAGGGGCTTTTTTTGTTTTGTAATTTCTTTAATATTTGGCTACAATATTTAGTGACTGCGATTAGAAATATTTTAATTAGAAAGTATTGTGATTAATTTTAAGGAGAGTATTCTAATAGTATTGCAGGTTTTATGTTATAGGGAGGTAAGTATGAAAGCTCGGAAGTATTTATTGGCGCTCCTACCGCTTTTTGGTATGGTGCTCCTTTTAGCTGGCTGTGGATCAGCCACGGAAAAAGACAGTAAGACTACCCTAGCCATCAGTGCCAGCGATGTTATCGCATCAATGGATTCATCGATCAACACTGACGTTATCGGGGGTCAAAATATCACTAACACCATGGACGGACTTTACCGATTTGATGGGGACAAATTGCAGCCTGCTATGGCTACTAAAATCGTTAAACCAACTAATAACGGTTTAACTTACACATTCCCACTTCGCCACGCCAAGTGGTCAAATGGTAAACCCGTTAAAGCACAAGATTTCGTCTATGCTTGGAGAAGGACCGTTGATCCTAAGACGGCTTCTCAATATGCATATATATATGAAGGAATCAAAAATGCTGCGGACATCAGTGCAGGTAAGAAACCCGTTAATTCCTTGGGGGTAAAGGCCTTAGATGACCATACACTCCAAGTCACACTCGACGACCCAATTCCTTTCTTCAATAAATTGGTTGCCAACGCGGTTTTCTTCCCACTTTACAAGCCATCGGTCGAAAAAGCCGGCAAACAATATGGTCTTAACAGTAAAGGTATGGTCTTCAACGGACCTTTCAAACTCGTCAATTGGCACGTTTCTGACAACAGTTGGACCGAAGTCAAGAACAAGAGTTATTGGAACGCTGACAAGGTTAAACTCAACAAGGTCGAATTTTACGTAACTAAGGACCCTAACACTGGTCTTAACTTGTATGATGCTAACCGGATCAATCGTCTTGAAAAAATCAGTGGTGATACTGCCCGACAAGTTTCCAGCTATGATACTTTCTCAATTGATAAAGAGGCCTCGACTTTTTACATCGAGCCTAATCAAAAGAAATACGCTTTCTTCAGAAACAAGAAGATCAGACAAGCTATCTCTTACTCGATCAACCGTGATCAATTAAATAATAACGTTCTCGGAAAGACTACTGGATTCACTACTTCAGTCGTACCTTCTGGAATGTCGAACAATCCACAAACTAACGTTGATTTCACGAAAGAACCGGAAATCGAAGGCGTTAAGAAGTACAGTTCTTACAATCCAAAACTCGCTAAGAAGCTTTGGAAAGAAGGAATCAAAGAAACAGGTCAAAAGAATCTTAACTTCACTCTCCTAGGTGATGATACGGATTCTTCCAAGAAACAAAATGAGTATATTCAAGGTGAAATGGAAAAAAATCTTCCTGGATTAAACTTGACCTTGAGCAACGTACCATTCAAATCACGTTTGACTAAGTCAACTAATGGGGACTTTGATATGGTCGTTACCGCTTGGAATGCTGATTATCCTGATCCTTACTCATTCCTACAGATCTTCATGTCAAATAACGCTCAAAATAATAGTAAGTGGTCAAACAAAGAATTTGACGACTTAGTTAAGAGAAGTGCTACGACCGATGCCAATGATGAAATGAAACGTTGGGACGACTTATTACAAGCCGACAAGATCTTAACTGAAGAGCAAGGTGTCATTCCGCTTTATCAGTACTATCAAGCAAACTTAACTAGAAAAAATGTCAAAAATTATGTCGTCTCACCAAACGGTATGTACAACATAGTTACGGCTTACAAAAAATAATTAGGGAGTTGGGGGAAAATGACTAAATATATACTCAGAAGAATTTTGTATCTCTTCTTGACTCTGTTCATTATTGCTTCGATCACCTTCTTCTTAATGAAGATGTTGCCTGGTACACCGTTCACTAACCAAAATCGGCTCTCACCAGAACAATTAGCTATCGTTAAAGCTCAATATGGACTAGATCAACCAGTCTTTATTCAATATCTACGTTACATGGGAGGCTTGTTCCAAGGAAACCTCGGAACTTCTTTCCAATTCAATAACGAACCTGTTACACAATTGATCGGTCAAAGACTTGCTCCATCAATGCAAATTGGTGCTCAAGCTATGATCGTCGGTACAGTGCTCGGTATCCTCTTAGGTGCCGTTGCTGCCATCAGAAAAAACACTTGGGTCGACACACTAGCAACTTTCATCTCCATCTTAGGACTATCGATCCCATCTTTCGTTTTAGCTGTGTTATTACAATTTTACTTGGCTTACAAATGGCAAATTTATCCAGTTGCCCTTTGGGACAACTTCCAATCAAGTGTCTTGCCAACACTCGCTTTAGCGGCGTTACCTCTAGGTAATGTTGCCCGGTTCATGCGAACGGAAATGGTGGACGTTATGAGTAGTGACTACATCGAATTAGCCAAATCAAAAGGTAATTCGAACTGGCAAGTCGTTACTAAACACGCCTTGAGAAACTCCTTGATCCCCGTAGTTACCATCATCGGACCAATGGCAGTTTCAGTTATGACTGGTTCCATGGTTGTCGAGAACATCTTCTCGATCCCTGGTATCGGTGAACAATTCGTTAAATCGATCACCACAAATGACTACCCAACGATTATGGGACTAACGATCTTCTATTCATTCCTATTGATCTTAGTTATTTTGATCGTCGATATTCTTTACGGTTTGATCGATCCACGAATTAGATTAGGAAATGGGGGGAAAGAATAATGGAGCAAGTTCCAAAGATTCCAAAAGAAAAATTCAAATTACTTCATAAAAAAGACAATCAAGCTCAAGAAAGTCTTGGCACACCTTCATTGACTTATTTGCAAGATGTTAGACGTCGGCTTTTTTCCAATAAAGTCGCTACTGTTTGTTTGATCTTGCTCGGGATCATGGTCTTGATCTCCGTTTTCGCTCCCGTAGTTGCACCACACAATCCGAATACCCAACGGGTTGAATATTCTAACTTACCACCTAAGATCGGTAACTTAGACATTCCTGGTTTCAACGGTATGCAAAACATGGACGGTAAGAGTGTCGATGCTTATAAAGCTGTCAACGCTCCTAAAGATACTTACTACATCTTAGGAACCGACTATCTCGGTCGTGACTTGCTTTCCAGAATCATTTATGGAACTAGACTATCCTTGATCGTTGCTGTTCTAGCAACCTTGGTCGATCTGATCATCGGGCTACCGTATGGTATCGTCTCCGGATGGAAAGGTGGAAAGGTCGATACCTTCTTACAACGTATCATCGAAATCGTATCGTCCGTTCCTAACTTAGTTGTCGTAATTTTAATGATGATCATCTTAAAACCAGGTCTGGTCTCGATCGTCATTGCGATTGCCCTGACCGACTGGGTCACGATGGCTCGACTGATCCGGGCGCAAACGTTCCAGCTCAAGGAGCAAGAGTACATCTTGGCAGCTAGAACGTTAGGAGAATCCTCCACTAAAATTGCGACAAAGCACTTGATCCCTAATTTATCTTCAACAATCATCATTCAAACAATGTTCACGATCCCGAACGCCATCTTCTTCGAAGCTTTCTTAAGTTTCATCGGTATCGGGATCCCCGCACCAAACGCATCACTAGGTACACTACTATCTGACGGTCAAAAAGCGTTCAGATTTTTGCCTTACCAAATGTGGGCTCCAGCCTTGATCTTGTCGATCATCATGATCGCAACTAACTTACTCGGTGACGGCCTACGTGATGCCTTTGATCCACAATCATCAGACTAAGGAGAATAGTAATGGAAAAAATACTAGACGTTAAAAACTTAAACGTAGACTTTTCAACCTATAACGGTACCGTCCATGCTATTCGAGGTGTCGACTTCCACTTAAACAGTGGTGAGACCCTAGCTATAGTTGGTGAATCTGGTTCAGGTAAATCAGTTACAGTTCGTACAGTTCTACAATTAATGGCCAAAAACGCCAAAATCACTCAAGGAGAGATCCGTTATCATGACGAAGATCTCTTGAAAAAATCCGAAAAACAAATGGATGATATTCGAGGCAATAAGATCTCGATGATCTTCCAAGATCCAATGACCTCACTTGATCCAACCATGACGATCGGCAAACAAGTGGCTGAACCACTTTTGATCCACAACAAAGTGTCCAAAGCTGATGCTTTAAAACGTGCTGAAGAAGTACTTCGCTTAGTTGGTATCCCTAATCCAAAAGCGAGAATGAAAGACTATCCTCACCAATTTTCCGGTGGTCAAAGACAACGGATCGTCATCGCCATTGCCATCGTCAATTATCCTGAGATCTTGATCGCTGACGAGCCCACCACAGCGCTAGACGTGACTGTTCAAGCTCAGATCATTGATCTCTTAAAAGAACTTCAACAAAAAATCGGTACTTCGATCATCTTCATCACCCACGACCTTGGTGTCGTAGCTGGTATCGCCGATCGAGTTGCCGTTATGTATGCCGGCAAACTAGTCGAATATGGAAACGTTGATGAGATTTTTTACGATCCTCAACACCCTTATACTTGGGGCTTGTTGGATTCAATGCCAACGCTTGATACCGACGACCAAAATCGACTCAACTCGATACCTGGTACCCCACCAAACTTGTTGAACCCACCAAAGGGAGACGCCTTCGCACCTAGAAACGCTTATGCGATGGAAATCGACGAAGAGGAACAACCGCCATTTTTCAAAGTATCGAAAACGCATTACGCTGCAACTTGGCTATTGCATCCAGATGCTCCCAAAGTTGAACCACCTAAGTCGATCCAACAACGTTTTGAAAAATATCAACAAATGTTAGGAGGCAGTGTTAAATAATGGCTGACGAAAAAACACCGATCGTACAAGTTAAACATTTGAAACAGTATTTCAACATCGGCAAAGCTAACGAAGTCAAAGCTGTCGACGACATTTCCTTCGATATTTACAAGGGTGAAACGTTTGGATTAGTTGGTGAATCTGGTTCAGGAAAGAGTACGACCGGAAGAAGTATTATCCGTTTGTACAATCCAACTTCGGGACAAATTTTATTCGAGGGTGACGATATTAGTAAGATCAAAAATCGTTCGCCACGAATGAAGCAATTCCGTCAACAAATGCAAATGATCTTCCAAGATCCTTACGCTTCATTGAATCCTCGTATGAAAGTCAAAGACATCATCGCCGAAGGTTTAGACATCAACAACTTGTCAAAAAATGATGATGAACGGACTCAAAGAGTTGAAGAGCTTCTAAACATGGTCCACTTGAATCCAGAACACATGTCACGTTACCCTTATGAGTTCTCCGGTGGACAAAGACAACGTATCGGGATCGCCCGAGCTTTAGCTGTTGATCCTCAATTCATCATTGCCGATGAACCGATCTCAGCCTTGGACGTTTCCATCCAAGCTCAAGTCGTTAACTTGTTACAAGACATTCAAAAACAAAGAAACTTAACTTACATGTTCATTGCCCATGACCTTTCCATGGTTAAGTACATCAGTGACCGGATTGCGGTTATGTACAGCGGCAAAATTGTCGAATTGGCTTCGGCTGATGAGATCTACAATAATCCTTTGCACCCTTATACACAGAGTTTGCTTTCAGCTATCCCTGTGCCTGATCCTGAGGTCGAGAAGACTCGGGAACGGATCGATTTTGATCATAAGAAGCATTTTTCTGATGATCAGAGGCTGCAAGAGGTTCAGCCTGGGCATTTTCTTTATTGCAGTGATGAGCAGGCTAAGAAGTATTAATATAGGCTATCAAACCTTTTTAGGTTTGATAGTTTTTTTGTGGTTGTAGTTTGGGTAGAGGTTCATTGCCGGTTCTGTGGGGGATTCCGGAAATTGCGCTGTGGAACGCCATGGACGCCACTTTGAGCTATCCGGGAAACCAACCCGGACATCTCAAAGCTGGGTCTTTCACTAAGCGGTAAACCGCTAAGTGAAATTTCATGGCTGACAGCGAATTTCCTCCATCCCCCACAGAACCTAGGTTTGGCAAAAACTCAATTTTTTCGTGGGGTACGGTACTTATTTTTACTTCTCAAAACTGTTTTGATTAGTTTTGTGTTTCTATCCTTTTTTCGTTCCTAGGATTGTTGTTTCGGTTTCTATCTTGTTGATCCTTGTTAGTGCTTTTAAACCATTGAAATAAGCTGTTTCAGATTCTTTGACATGGCTTATTTTTTGTAGCGATTTCATACAAATCTTGGGACTTTTTGTATGAAATCGCTACATTTTTTATCATGCCTTCTCACTCTTCACCCCCAATCTAACTGGCTCATATAATATTACGAAATTTTCTCCTAATTTCTCTTTCCACAACAAAAATTCAAAAGATAGATAAAACCAATCAAAACTCGTAGGAAGAAATAAATCTAAGTACTACTAAATCAACCAAAACAGTCTACTGAGATAAAACTAAGTACCGTACTCCCACACACAAAGGGAGTTTTCCACTACCTTAGGTTCTGCGGGAGGGTGGAGGGAATTCGCCGTCAGCCGCGAAATTTTCGTTTACACGGCATGGGCCGTGCTTACGAAAAGACCCAGCTTTGAGATGTCCAAGGCAGGTTTCCTTGGATAGCTCAAAGTGGGTCCGCAGCGTTCCACGGCGCAATTCCCGGAACCCTCCCGCAGAACCGGCAGTGAACCTCAAACAAAAAAATCTCAACCGCACAATCACACGGTTGAGATTTTTTTATATTATTCTGGAACATACTCACGATGTTCTATTGGCTCGTAGTTGGCTCTTTGGCCTCCTACGTATTTTGGTCTGGAGCGCAAGGCTGTTACGTGGGCTCCTCCTAGTTCTTTGATCGATGGTCGAACTGGTACTTGTACGAATTTTACGTGCATGCCGATCGAGGTGTCGCCGATGTCTAGGCCTGCTTGAGCTACTATGTGTTCAACTTCTACTGGGTCTTCGAATTGCTCGAAGGCTGCTACTGAGCAGGCTCCTCCGGCGTGCATTGCTGGTACTACTGAGACTATTTCAAAGCCTTTTGCTTCGGCTACAGCTCTTTCTACTACTAAACTTCGGTTGATATGTTCACAGCCTTGGACTGCTAAGTTGATGTTTAGTGGTCGTAATTTTTTTAATAGTGTGTAGATGATTCTTTGGCCTACTTCTGGGTTTGAATCTTTTCCGATGTGGCCTCCAACTACCTCACTTGTGGAACAGCCTAATACGAATAAGTCGTTTGGTCTTAATTTAGCTGCATCCAATACATCTTGTACTATGGTATTCAAATTATTTTCTAAAGTATCCAACTCCATTACTGATTACCCCTTTACCCAATTTGGTTTTATTTTGATTAAACTGCCAACTACTAAGACACTTACGGCGATTCCAAAGCCTACTTGTGCTAAGTTACTTGGGATCGATGCTAGACCTGCTGGCCAGCCGAATAAGAGACTTGTAGCGAAATAGTAGCCGACGACCATGATGGCACTTCCTGCTATTAGTGGTAGTAAGATGTTTAGCAGAGTCAGTTTTTTATTTTTGGTCATGAAGCCGACGGTGAATCCTTGCAATCCGTGGATTACTAGCGAGAACAAGCACCAGACAGGATAGCCAGAAATAATATCGATCAAAAAGCCGCTGGCACCTCCGACGATCAAGCCGACTGGGTTACCAAATAAAATTGCGCTAGTATAAATGCCGACCTCGCAAAGTGTAACTAAACCGTGCGTTCCGGGAACCGGAATGACGACTAATATTGAAAGTGCGACGGTCAAAGCTGTTAAAATTGCGGCAAGAACTTCTTGCCTGATCCTAGTTTTTTGCATCATGATCCTCCAATTTATAAAAAATATTTATGACGGAAAGTTGCGACTAGCTCCTTGCCAGACGCTTCCAACAGAGTTGCCGTGGACAATAGCGGCATAGACGAATGATTTAGCTTTTTCAACAGCTGTTTCCACCGATTGTCCAAGAGCGATGTTAGCTGTTACGGCAGCCGAAAAAGTACAACCTGCGCCATTTGTCATCGAGATGTTAGCCTTAGTATCTTCAAAAGTATACTCTGAATTGGGAGTTAACAAATAATCCACAGCTTTTGCACCGCTAAGGCGACTGCCACCTTTGATGACGACGTTTTGACAGCCTAACTTTTGAATGGCTTGGGCGGCTTTTTTCATATCTTCGAGGCTGTTGATCTTAACGCCACTGAGTTTTTCCGCTTCCACCAAGTTAGGCGTCGTGATGAGTGCTTTTGGCAACAGTTCTTTCACTGCCGTCAAATACGGTTTGTCGCAATCAGTACTGCCTTCTTTAAAAACCAAAACTGGGTCCAAAATCAGTGGTGCGGGATTTTCTGCCAAGGTTTCAGCAATCAAATGGACGTTGTTGATATCGCCGACTAAACCGATTTTTATGGCCGATAGTTTCATTTGCGAGATGATCGAGTCTAATTGATTTCTCAAAGTTGTCTCATCAAGCGTTTCGATTTTGACGCTATCTTTAAAAATACTGGCGATGCTCGTAATGGCACTGACCCCAAAGATGTTGAATTCTTCAAAAGTCTTGAGGTCAGCTTGCAAGCCACCGCCAGCTAGACTGTCAGATCCGGAGATCGTTAAGACGTTTTCCATAAAACTACCTCCTAATTTTTCTATTATTTCGTGAATGGCTCATATTAACAACCACCAATTGGTTTGTTTTTGACCCAACCAATTTGTATACTTACATTAAACGAGGAGAATATTTATGATAAATTGGTCCAATAATCTACCCGACATTAAGCCGAAATATTTGGCTATCATTCAATTGATCAAGACTTTGATCCAAAACAACGAACTCATCCCCGGTCAACGTTTGCCTTCAGAACGTAGCTTAGCCCGCTGGTTTTCCGTCGACCGTTCGACCGTCAATCGAGCACTCAGTGAATTAGCTGCTCAAGGAATAATTTTTAAAAAAATGGGTAGTGGCACTTTTATTGCGGAAACACCGACATTGAAACCTCAAACTATTAGTATCAATTGGCAATCACTTTTAGAGCCAGTTACGACTCAAGCCGATAATATCGAAGATCAACTAATGCAAGCTCGGATCTTGAATAAGGGTGAGTTGATCGATGGAGCAGCCGACGAATTGCCCGCTGACTTGATCCCCGACATCGGAACTTTTGAGTTTGACTGGGAGAAACACCTCGAAAACCACAAGTATGCTTCCACAGGTTATCAACCACTGATCGATACCTTAGGCCAGCATCCCCAGATGAAACAAAATATCGACCTCGCTCAGCAGACTATCATGGTTTCCGGTGGTGCGGCTCAGTCGCTTTTGTTGGTGTTGAGTAGTCTGCTCAGTACCGGCGATGCTGTGGCTTTCACTACTCCGTCATATTTCAATGCCACTGCCGTTTTTCAGACGTTAAATATCAGGACATTCGGTGTCCCACTGAATAATAGTAATTTCGATATCGACCAGTTGGAGGACACCATCATCAAACATCGGATCAAACTCTTAATAATGAATCCTACTTTTGAAAATCCGACCGGTGAAACTTTGACCTTATCACAGCGAAAGCGAATTTTGAGTGTCTGCCAACAATATCAAGTAGCCGTCGTTGAAGACGATGTCTTCGGTTGGCTTTCGACAACCAAGGCCGACGTGCCGACGTTAAAAGAGTTAGCACCGACTAACGTCATTTACATCAGTTCCATGTCAAAATTGCTCGGTAAAGGAACGCGGATCGGCTGGATCATTGCCCCACAAGCAATCGGTCAACATTTACTGCAAGTCCAGAGCAAACTCGACATGATCCCTAGCATGTTGGCTCAAGAAATGGTCAACATGGTTCTTAATCGAAAAAACTTTTTGCCGGAGCTTAACGAATTGACTGCCACCTTGGAAAAAAGGCGTAATGCCGTGGCTGAAATTTTCCGCAAATATCGACCTGATTGGCAGTTTGCCATCCCTGCCGGCGGTTTTTACTTGTGGGTGACGCAGTCAGAGGGCGACATCTTCAATCAATTGCTCGAAAAAAATATCCTCGTCAAACCTGGTGGCATATACGGAGCCGACCGCTTCAGTTTCCGCTTCAATGTGGCACGAATGAACGAAGCTCGATTGCAAGAACTAGGAGAACGTTTAGCTGAAAAAAAAGCGTAAAGAATAGGATTTTTTCCTGTTCCTTACGCTTTTTTGCGATAGTACTTACTTGTTAACGATGTACTTGATCTCTTCACCTTGATCGGCAGCGATACAGTTGGTAGCAACGATCGTTGCCATCGCATTACGAGCTTCCACAGTCGCATTGCCAATGTGGGGAGTTAAGATGACATTCTTCAATTGCTTGAAGCCATCGTCGACCTTTGGTTCTTTTTCATAAACGTCTAACGCTGCTCCAGCTAACTCTTTATCCTGCAAAGCTTTGAGTAATCCTAGCTCATCGATCACAGCGCCTCTGGCAGCATTGATCAACAATGCAGATTTTTTCATGGCCTTAAACTCAGCCGCTCCCAAATAATGATGCGTGGAGGGAGTGTCTGGAATGTGCAATGTGATGATATCAGAATTTTTGACTAGCTCGTCTTTCGTAACGAACCTTGCGCCTAATTCAACTTCTCGAGCCTTCGGCAATTGATGGCGCTGCGTATAGAGGATGGGCATGTCAAAAGCGTGCATTCTCTTAGCAACTTGTTGGCCGATCTGACCCATACCGATGATTCCTAAAGTCTTGCCACTTAACTCGTGTCCGAGGAAAAACAGTGGTGCCCAGCCGTTAAAGCCGGCTCCTCGCATCAACTGATCTCCTTCAACGATTAGATGGGACAAGCTGATGATCAAACCAGTCGTAACCTCAGCAGTAGAAGTAGCTGAAACAAACGGCGTATTCGTAACGGGGATACCCTTCTTCTTGGCGTATTCAACATCAATATTATTAAATCCCGCTCCAAAATTAGCAATCAACTTCAATTTTGGCGCAGCGTCAATAATCTCCGCATCAACCTTAGTCGACAAAGGCGTGATCAAAAAATCAGCCTCAGCAACACCTTTTTTCAAAGTCGCTTGATCGATCAATCCCTCAACAGAAAAAGTATCGATCTCCAAGCCAGCTTTTTGAAGCAATTCACTAGCAGCATCAGGGATCTGCCCTGCAATAAATACTTTAGACATACACTCACCCTTCCTTAAATCAATATCTCAATTTAATTATGAACCTTCTAGAAAAACTTTAAAAGATAACTGCATGACGGTCGAATGTTAATTGTCTTTGGTAAATCAAAATTATCATTGCAGTGAAATCGCACCATAAAAAAACATAAATGAGAATATATAGTTAAGCATCCACCAAAACTTCAGTGTGCCACCACTCTAGGTTCTGCGGGAGGTGGAGGGAATTCGCCGTCAGCCGCGAAATGAAGGAACGTAAGTGCTAAGGCACTTGTGCAACTGGTTCTTGGTGGTGGCTACGCCACCGAACGACTATGGAAGCCACGGCGCAATTCCCGGAACCTCCCGCAGAACCGGCAGTGAACCTCCCCCCAAACAAAACAAAAAAAACACTCACTGAATGTGAGTGTTGATCAATTATGTATCGTTTATTTAGGGGACTAAAGGTTGAAAGATGAATATAACAAAATAACCCCGGCATACCGGGATTTTATTGTATAAAAATAGACATGAGCTTACTCATATCATTATAATTAAGGCGTCGAAACCAATTACAAAGGAGTATTCATGTCCATGTCTATTTTACA